>NZ_CP195345.1:0-827556 GCF_051302795.1 Pantoea sp. E2023-21
TCAGCTATAAACGTTGCGACAATATCGAGCAGCTCGCCGCCTTTAGCGATTTTCTGGTGCTGGCATTGCCGGGCAGCGCAGAGAATGTGCAACTGGTTAATGCCAACGTGCTGGCCGCGCTCGGTAAAGACGGCGTCGTGATCAACATCGCGCGGGGCACGGTGATCAACGAAGCCGATCTTATCGCCGCTCTGCAGCAGGGAACCATTAAAGGAGCCGCACTCGATGTTTATCCGGACGAGCCTAAAATTAACCCCGCGCTGCGTGAACTGGATAATGTGCTGTTAACACCGCATATTGCCAGTGCAACCCATGAAACCCGTGCGCAAATGACCAATAATGTGCTGGAGAATTTGCTGGCTTATTTCGCTGATGGGAAGATTCTGACTTCGGTATAATTTTAGCGTCCCGATGCAGACGAAATTCTTATATCCTGAGCAATATTCCCTCTTTAGCAATAGCCATTTTCGCTCAGCCAGGCTGTTATGATATCGGCACTTCATTCAGGAGCCCATTATGACAGCACAGAGAATTGCAATTATCGGTGGCGGCGTTATCGGATTAGCGGTGGCGCGTGCCTTAGCGTTGCAGGGCGTTGACGTTACCGTATTCGAACAGCAGCACATCGGTGCGGGTACCAGCAGCACGACGTTTGCCTGGGTTAACTCTAACGGCAAACAGCCCCACAGCTATCACCTGCTCAATGCGCTCTCGATGGAAGAGCATCTCAAGCTGCAGCATGCACAGCCGAACGGTTTGCGCTGGCTGGAAACCGGCGGAACCTGGGAATGGGCGGCCGAGGGCGATGCGCAGCAACGTTTGCTGCAGCGCGCCACTTCATTGCAATCGGTGGGGTATGCGGCACGTGAAGCGTCGCCAGCCGATGTGCTGCGCGATATCCCAGAGCTGCGGGCGCAGGCCATCAGCGGCAGCGTATGGCATTTCCCGACCGAATCGCTGCTGCATCCGGCGCTTTATCTGGCGCGCTTATGGTCTGAAGCCAAAGCGCGCGGCGCGGTGCTGTATCAGCAGCAACGTATCAATAGCATCAGCGAAACGGCAGAGCGGGTTACGCTGCAGCTTGAAAACGGCGAGCGGTGGCAGGGGGATCGTGTGGTGTTAGCCACCGGGCGCTGGGCCAATCAGCTGCTGAAGTCGCTCGGACTCAATCTGGCGCTGCTGGATACCAGCAAACCGAACGCGGTGGCCTGCAGTTTTCTGGTGCGTACCGCGCCGCAGCCGCTGTCGCTCAATGCCAATCTCATCTCTCCACAACTCAATGTACGCCCGGACGGCGGCGGACGTTTGCTGCTGCAAGCCTTAGAATTGGATCATTTGGCCGATTCTGCCGCACCTCCCTCGATCACTAGCGAGATCGCTGCACAGTTCCGCGAACGTTATCACGCACTGTTTGCGGATGCGGGCGAGCTGCAGATAGAACAGATTGTGGTGGGGCAACGTGCGCGTCCTGCAGACGGTTTACCAGCCTTGGGTTATGTCACCGCCCATCAGCGCGTGTATGTGGCGGTGACACACAGCGGCATCACGCTGTCGCCGTTGATTGGCAAGCTGGTGGCTGAAGAGCTCATCAATGATGTGGCGAGTGAATTGCTGAGCGACTTCCGCCCGCCGCGTCTGCTGGGTAAAAGCGTGGATGCGTTCGCGCCCATCAAGCGCAACTTCCCGGCGGCACAGTAATGAGGGATATTACAACGTCATGATCGCCGCCCGCAGGCGGCATCATTCCTTCTCAGGATCAATAACGCAGCCGCCCACTAAAACCATTGGAAATAATCGCACCTGACTTTTGTGTTAAATCGAAATCCTGTTCCCGCGGCTGTAGTGCATTGATGAAGTTTTCGGCCCATTTGTGGCAATCATGCAGGTGCAGATTTTTGATCAGGTTAGCATGACGTTCGCGACGCACCGAAAGGGGCATGATGAGCGCGGTATGAATGGCATCCGCTATTGCATCGGGATCGTAAGGATTCACCAATAACGCGCCCTGCATCTGCTCGGCGGCACCGGCAAACTGCGACAGAATTAGCACGCCGGGATTGGCACGATCCTGCACGGCCACATAGGTTTTCGCCATCAAACTCATCCCGGCTATCAGTGGTGTGACCAGCGCCACGCGCGCGGCTCGGTAAAATCCGCACAGTTCTTCACGCGAATAATGATTGCTCAAATACCTCACCGGATACCAGTTCAGCTCGCCATGCACGCCGTTCATTTCGCCGCAGCGGCTCTCCAAATCGCGCGATAACTCCTTAATGCGATGGCTATAACCGGATGCCGCTGAAGCCAGCTGTACCAGTGAAAATTGGTGGTGATACTCCTCGTGTTGCCGCAGTAACACCTCAATCGCACTAATGCGGTAGGGCGTTCCGGTGCTGTCGTCAAAATGCCCGCCGCTGAGGATGAGATTCTCCGGTAAGGTTGCACGACACTGCTGCTCCATATACTGGCAGCTATTACTTTCGGCTAACGCGCTGGTTTCTGCGGTATCGATGCCTACCGGAAATACGCCTACCCGAATCTGGCGGCCATGAATGCGCAGCGTGTAAGGCGTTTGGCGTTCACAACGGAATCTGGATTCTATCCATGCAGTGAAATTGTTCATGTCGTGGGTGGTCTGGAAGCCAATCAGATCGGCGCACAATAATGAATCGGCCAGATAGCGCCAGTTCGGCACTGATTCAAATGATTGTCCCGCCGGGAAAGGTTGATGGAAAAAGAAACCGATACGATTTATCAGACCGGCATCACGCAGCATTTTAATTGTGGGAATCAGGTGATAATCCTGCAACCAAATATCATCATCGGGCATAGCATATTCACTGATGGCGCGCGTGTAGGTTTCATTCAGTTTCATATAACCGATTTGGCTGCTGGTGGAAAAACGCGCCATGTCGGGGCGCTGATGAAATACCGGCCATAATCCCTGATGGATGTATTGATGATAACCTTCTTCATATTCCGCTTTGGTTAACCGAAACGTAAGGGTATCGAATTCTTTACCACTATTAAAATTCAGTTCACGATGAGGTTCAGTTGTAAAAGATTCAAACTCCCCACTCCATTTGACCCACATGCCGCCGCGACGCGTGAGTATGCTTTCATAAATGGTCGAAAGGGTTGAAGCATTATTTTGATTGTGCGATACCAAAATTAAGCCTGACATAGGTTTCATCCGTTGCTTAACCTGCCGGTTGTGAATATGGGGCAGAGAATTGAAGAGGGGTTGGCGCAATAAAAATTGCATAATGCCGCTCATGATAGACACTCACACGCGTTAATGGACCGGTGAGGATTGACCGCTTACGTTATGCGCATGAACCTGCACAAGGTGCATTTCAGGCATATTTTCAACCGGTTTGAAGCCATTCTTTTTCAGGAAATGCGAGGCGTCGCTTCCCCAGCCAATAACGGTTTGGCTTTTATGCATCGCCGGATGTGTCAGGCAGCAACTCAGCAACCATGAGCCTAATCCGATGAAACGGTATTCCGGCGAAATATAGATATCCCGGATGATGGCGGTACCGGCTAAATCCGAAACGATGCGCGCGAAACCGATTTGGCGCTCATTACGGTAAACGCCAAAACACAGACTGCCGCGCAAGGCTAAGGCAATATGTCGCTTATCTGAATCGTGATGGCTCAAAACTGAAAATAGAAAGTGCGTATTGAGTAACGTTTTATCCGTGCTAATTGAAAAATCGCCTTTAAACCATTTACGCGGTGACAGCATTTTAAGCCGCTGTTGTTCTGCCAGGTCAGCAACCGCAGACCTGCTGTTAATTGATCCGCTGCCTGTTAATTCGATGCTTTTCATCTTTCGCTATTCCTTTAAATCTCTAAGGCTGTCGATGGTTTTAATCTATCCGACCGCCCCGTAAAAAAGTCGTAAAAATAGTGATGAGAGTTATAAAAATTCAATACATTTTTAGTTGGATAATTTACCTGTTGAATTGTAAGGGCACTAAATGAGTTTTCACGGCATTAGATAATGTTGAGTGGAAAAGTCGACGCGCTCAGGCGGTAACAACTATCATCAGAAACGACATTTACTATTTTTTCATTTCACATGGAGGCAGCATGAAAATTGGCATTGTGGGTTACGGTACCGGCGGCAAAAATTTCCACGCCCCCTTTATTGCAGCAGCAAAAGGATTAGAGCTGGCGGGTATTGTTGCACGTGCGCCTGCAACCATCGCAAAAGTGAAAGCGGATTTCCCCAATGTGGCAATTTTTGCCAGTCTGACTGACATGCTGGCGGCTGGCGTGGATATTGTCACCATCACCACGCCGGCGCAAACCCGCCGCGAGTTGGTGTTGGAAGCAATTGATGCCGGTGTGGCGGTGATCGCTGATAAACCTTTTGCGCCCAACGCTAAAACCGGTCGCGAGTTGGCCGCTGCGGCTGCCGCGAAAGGTGTGGTGCTGGGGGTGTATCACAATCGTCGTTTTGATGCTGATATGCAGACGCTGAAGAAACTGATCGAGCAACAACGCTTAGGCAAGGTTTGGCGTTTGCATAACCGCATGGATCTCGACCAGCCGCAAACGTTGGAAGGTGGCCCGAATGGTGGATTGTTACGCGATATGGGCAGTCACCTGGTTGATCAGGCATTGTGGCTTCTGGGCCCAGTTAACAGCGTCTATGCCCAGTTGGATAGCATTGAGGTAGCTGAAGGCCCAACCGACGCGGGTTTCTTTATTACCCTGACACATGACAATGGCAGTCACTCTTACGTTTCTTCAAGCAAAGTTAATCGACTTGTGGCGCGTGAGTTGCGCGTGTACGGCGAGAAAGGCAGCTATCTGTCGCAAGGTACGGATGTGCAGGCGCAGGCGATTTTTGCCGGTAAACGCCCAGCCGATGACTTAGCAGGTTGGGGTTATGAGCAGCGTGAACACTGGGGCACTTTGCACATTGCTGAAGGCGAGGAAGTGGTTCCGTCAGAGCAGGGTGCGTATCACGCTTACTACGAAGCATTTGTCGACGCGGTACGTAACGGTACTGAACCGCCGGTCACGCCCGATCAGGCAATTGCAGTGCTGAAGGTATTGGATGCCGCTTTTATTAGTGCGCGGGAAAACCGTGTGGTGACGCTGGAATAAATCTGCATCGCGCCGATCCTGGAGCGGCGCGATTTAGCTAGCACCTGAATGGCGGATCTTGCCCTATCTCGATATTGCGCAATAAATTGCGCCGCTACGGAACGTGCGTACAATGGCCGCCGTTCAGACATGAATCAGAGAGGTTTGTTGTGTCGACGTTAGTGTTTAGAGAAGCCAGCCTGGCAGATGTGGATCGGTGTTACGCGATAGAAATTGATGCCTACGAAGGTGATGAAGCCGCCACGCGCGAAAAAATTGCCACTCGCATCGCGCAGTATCCGCAGGGATTTTTATGTCTGGAAACAGACGGCAAGGTGATTGGCTTTATTAACGCCGGTTGCGCTTGGGAAGTTGTGATGTCGGATGAAGCCTTCAAAGAGTTGATTGGCCACGATCCGGCAGCGCCTAACGCCGTCATCATGTCGGTGGTGCTCGATCCCGCTTATCAGGGTAAAGGTTATGCATCGCTGTTGATGCAGCAGTTTATCAAGCTGATGAAGAATATGGACAAGCAAACCATTCATTTGATGTGCAAAACCCAGCACGTCGAGCTGTATAAAAAATGGGGCTATCAGTACGTCAAACCGTCGAATTCGGAGCATGGCGGGATGGCGTGGCATGAGATGCTGATGACATTGTCATTCACGGGGTAAACACCGTTAGTATGGAGCCAGACCGCTAAACTCTGCACTAAATGCTCGCACATTCTGTAGCGGCGCGCTTTATCGCGAAACAAAGTGCGCCGCTATAATGCCTGCGCACATCTAAGCAGCCACACCTTTCGGCTGAGCCGACAGATGCCCCGCCCATAAACTGGCCACCCATTTCACGCCTTTGGCGGTGAAGCGTGCTTGTGAGAAAGCGTGTTGATTCTCGCCACGCCCGGAGCGAAGGGTAAAATAACCCGCCTGCATATGGTGCTGCTGCGGTGCCAGCGACCCTTTTTCGCGATACATGATGTTGCGTTCTAACAGGAACTCGCGAAACTCAGTTTCCTTTACTTTCAACATTTTGCACAGCTGACGAAAGCCGAGCGAGTCTTCGATCTCCACAAAGCGATCAAAAAACTCTGCCTTTGGAGCAGACAACGCAAGTTGCTGCTCGGCCGCGCGGCGCTGCTCAAACTGTTCTGCCCAGGCACGAGCCGCTTCCGCCGGATTAGTGAAATCAGGCAAATGGGTAAACTGTTCCCGTTGCTGCCAAAGATCGAGTAATTCGGCAGTGAAACCAGGCGAAAGCCGGGCTACGGCTAATAATGAATCGCGCTTATTAAGATGAAATGCCTGCCGCACTTCACCCTGATGCTCATAGAGATTCACCGTCAAAGGCTGGGAAAGGCGCTGTGCGGTTTCCAGGCTTTTAATCAGGCGCTTCACTTCGCCGTGCGTGATGCCAGTAACGTGGGCAATTTCGCGGCTGCTCATCATCATCGATGCATTCAAAGCAGACAGACTTTCCGTTGAGATCATCATCATTATCACCTCTTGCAGACTTACTCAGCCCTGTGGCTGTTGAATAAGTATACGCAATACTGTTTATATATCCAGTATTAATTTTAACCGTTTTTCTAAGATGTTCAGCTTTGCGTAACGTTTCACAAAGCTGAGGCCATCTCCCGCAATCCCGGCGCTCTACGTATTCTCTTAAAGTGAGGTTTCGGCAGTTTATTAAATTGTCGCGATGAGCGCTGTTTGATAATTTTGAGCCAATTTTCCGGGCTTTTATCGGCTTTCTGCAGCATGACATGCAGGGCTGATGTGTGCCTTTTTGACAGCAATAAGTAGTTAACTGGCGGCTGTGCCGCTGGAGAAACGATGAAAAAGAATAAATTTAAAACCCATCTGGTCTCATTAGGTTTACTGGCGGAAAAAAAGCTGACTAAACGCAGAAGGTTGCCCAATTACAACCCGGCCGCAGAGCAGGATATTATTTTGCTGGCAGGCCAGACCGCGCCAGCCGCTATTCCACGTCAGATATGGATGTATTGGGAAAGTGAAACGCTGCCGGAACAAGTGCAGATCTTTGTCGATAAGATCGTGCGTGAAAATCCGGGTTATCTGGTAACCGTTATCAATAACCTCAATCTCCAGCACTATCTGCCCGATCTGCAGTTCGTGCATCAGGATATGCGCCCTTCACACAAAAGTGACGTTATCAGGCTGGAACTGCTGCACCGCTATGGCGGTATCTGGATGGATGCCACTATTATTCTCAACCGCACGATGGACACGTTGCTGGCGGTGAATGTTGATAATCGTTATGACCTGATTGCGTTTTATCGCGACAGTTCCACGCTGGATAAAGCCTATCCGGTGATTGAATCCTGGTTTCTGGCCGCACCTAAACATAACGCTTTCATCGCCCGCTGGTTACATTTTTTCCGACCGATTGTCGAGGTGGGTGCCGACGAATTTTTCCGTCGTCTTCTCGCGCTGCCAGATTACGAAACCATTGTTCAGGGTATTACGCCGCCGGATTATCTGGTGGTGTATATCGCGCAGCAGCAGGCATTACGTGAAAACAATCAGTACAACTTCTATCTGCGCAAATGCGAAGCCAGCGCGCTGCTCTATCAAAGTCTGGTGGAATGGCGTCCGGTGAAATTGAGCCGCATGCTGATGGTGGATCGCCTGCCGGAAGTGTTGCCGCCGCTCACTAAACTGACGGGATTTGACCGCAAATATCTGGATACCAACCTGAAATATGGCGTAGTGAATAAAGACAGCTTGTTGGGTCAGATTCTTTTAACCAGCCAGGAGGGCGCCCGCCCGCAGACACCGGTTCCGGCGTTGACGAGCAAGGCTGGATAATCAGGGGTTGATTAACTGCTGCAGTGCCGCGGCGCTGGTTTCATCGTCCGGCACATACACCAGTAGACGATCGCCGTTACGTGACGCCGACCACCAGTTATTTTGCCGCAGCGTCAGTTCGCCTACTTCGGCGCGATAAAAGCGTTTCACGCGGTTCTCCACCTGGCCCAATTCATAGCGCTGCCAGGTGTGAGCAAACTCATCTGAACTGTTCAACAAGCGGGCAAGAAAACTTTCCCAGTGGGGATCGCCAAGGTGCTCGCCCATCTGTCCGCGAAACATCGCCACCATTTGCGGCATCACTTCATCCCAGTCATTCAGCGCTTTACGCCAGATCGGATGATTGAATGCCAGCCAGATGCAGTTACGATCTTCTGGCGCGATTTCTGCCAAATCAACGCCCATCAAGGCACACCACGCGGCGTTGTAACCGAGAATATCGAAGCGCGGCGTTTCAATAATCGCCGGTAATTGGATGGCATCAAGCATTTGCTGATTGTGTGCGGCTATTTTGCAACAGGCTGCCACCACACGCATCGAGGGTAACGCATGCCCGGCGAGTGAAAACAGGTGTTGGGTTTCCACATCATTGCATTGCAACGCGGCAGCAATCGCCGTCAGGGTTTTCGGCGAGGCTTTAATATCGCGCCCTTGTTCCAGCCACGTATACCAGGTCACGCCCACATCCGCCAACTGCGCGACTTCTTCACGCCGCAACCCTGGCGTACGGCGGTGACGCATGCGCGGCAAGCCGAGTCGATTGGGATCGAGGTTTTCGCGGCGCGTTCGCAGAAACGTGCCAAGTAATTTGCGGTTGTTTTGTTCGGTAGTAACAAGCGCGGATGCCAGGCTCATAAGCAGATCCTTCGACAAGACGGGTAGTATTTATACCATGATAATCAAGAACTGGTACCCGTTTAACGGTTAGGCGATGCTATGCCGTACTGACCGCAAAAACAAGGTAAAACCGATGCAAACATCGCAACTTCAACGCACAGGATTGATGGTCCTGCTTGCCGGGCAACTGCTGCCCATGATTGATTTTTCTATCGTTAACGTAGCGTTAGACGCGATGGCCCACACGCTGCAGGCCACGGCGATTGAATTGGCGCTGATCGTTGCCGTGTATGGCATCGCGTTTGCGATCTGTCTGGCGATGGGCGGGCGGCTTGGTGATAATTACGGGCGCCGCCGCGTGTTCCTCGCCGGCGTAGGGATCTTCGGTATTGCCTCTTTATTATGTGGTATTGCCAATAGCGTCGGCCTGTTGATGTTTGCCCGCGCGCTGCAAGGCGTGGGCGCGGCCTTTATCGTGCCGCAAATCCTCGCTACGCTGCACATCACGTTGAAGGGCAGAGCGCATGCGCGTGCCATTGGGCTTTACGGCGGTATTGGCGGACTGGCGTTTATCATTGGTCAGGTGCTGGGTGGTTTTCTGATCAAAGCCGACATCGGCGGATACGGCTGGCGCAGCGTGTTCCTGATTAACCTCCCCATTTGCCTGTTCGTGCTGATCACCGCGCGCCGTTTTATACCTGAAACGCAGAACACCCAACGCGTGCCGGTGGATGTCAGCGGTACGTTACTGCTGGCGGGGGCGATTGGTTGCCTGATGCTGGCCCTGGCGCTCGGCCCGCTGCTGCATTGGTCGTGGCCGTGCATCTTGCTGCTGGTGCTGTTCCCACTGTTTCTGCATCGTCTGCGCCAGAGTTCACTGCGACTGGAAGCCGCGCACGGCGCACCCTTGTTACCGCCTTCACTGCTGCGTCTGCCGAGCGTGCGTTTTGGTCTGACGCTGGCGGTGCTGTTTTTCTCCTGCTGGAGCGGCTTTATGTTCTCGGTTGCGCTGACGCTGCAGGCCGGTTTAGGGCTGACGGCGTTTCAGTCGGGCAATGCGTTTATCGCGCTGGGCGTGGCCTATTTTATCGGGGCGATGCAATCTACGCGCATCGTCGAGCGTTTAGGTAAGCGCGCGACCTTGCTGATGGGCTGCGGCATCCAGATGGTGGGTTTGCTGGTGCTGATTGCCACGCTGCAATTTGCCTGGCCTCAGGTGGGGATTATCACGCTGATTCCCGCCACGGTGCTGATTGGCTTTGGTCAGTCCTTTATTGTCAGCACCTTTTATCGGATTGGCATGAGTGGCGTACCACATCATCAGGCGGGCGCGGGCAGCGCGGTGCTTTCCACCGTCCAGCAATCGGCGCTGGGATTAGGCCCGATGCTGCTGGGCGGCGTTTTTACTCAAATCTATCAACATGGCAATCATCTCATGGCGATCACTGGCACGCTCGGCGTTGAGTTGATGATGATGACGCTGCTGGTGATATTTACCAGCCTCAATCGCCGTCCATTTCAGTCAGTAACAGCGGAAGGGTAACTCTGATTTAACATCAACGCGCTTGACGTTAAATCAGCCCGGCGCGGCTGCCTGACATTCATTAACGCGATGAAGGAAAATAAGTAACCAATTGCTAACCAGCGTATGGCGCCTGCTTTTCTTTGCTACTTTCAATTTAATCAAATCATCATTAGATGAAGGGATACTCAGGCTCAGGCGCCATTTGTGAATATCGTCTTATTCGTTCAGCTTTATCCACAGATGCCGCCACGCCATAACATTCATGAACGTTAGCCGGATTGGTTATGAGCAAAAAAAATCATCGCACGGTTCCAGGCGTGCACCCCTATGACGGCCCGGCAGGCGGTTGGGGTGCCCTCAAGGCGACCGCAATCGCAGTTAAAAATCAGATGGATACCTTTAAAGCGCCGTCCACGCTGATGCGCACCAATCAGCCCGAAGGTTTTGACTGCCCCGGCTGCGCCTGGCCAGATAAGGATCATGGCTCGACCTTCCAGTTCTGTGAAAATGGCGCTAAAGCGGTCACATGGGAAGCCACCACCAAACGCGTCACACCGGCATTTCTTGGCGAAAACACCGTGACCTCGCTGCTGCAACGGACCGACTATGAGCTGGAAGGGTACGGCAGGTTGACCACTCCGTTGCGCTATGATGCCGCAAGCGACACTTTTACCGAAGTCAGCTGGGAAGAGGCCTTCACGCGCATCGCCCACAAGCTGTCCACGTTGCAGCCGGACGACGTCGAGTTTTATACCTCCGGTCGGGCGTCAAACGAAGCGGCCTATCTGTTCCAGCTGTTTGCCCGGGAGTACGGAACCAACAATTTCCCTGACTGTTCAAACATGTGTCACGAAGCTACAAGCGTAGGCCTGCCTCAGTCGATCGGGATCGGCAAAGGCACGGTGTCACTGGATGACTTCGACAGCGCAGAGCTGATCCTCTCAATGGGTCACAATCCAGGTACCAACCATCCGCGCATGATGGGCACGCTGCATGAGCTGGCGCGCCGTGACGTCCCCATTATCGTGTTCAACCCGCTGCGCGAACGCGCGCTTGAGCGCTTTGCCGATCCGCAGAATGTCATGGAGATGGCAACAAACAGCTCAACCGACATAGCCTCAACCTATTACTTAGTCCGCGCCGGTGGCGATTCGGCTGCGCTTAAGGGCATCGCCAAAGCGGTGCTGGCGATTGAGGCTGAAACCGGCGCGGCGCTGGATCATGCGTTTATCCGCGAGCACACGGAGGGATTCGAGCATTTTGCGGCCGACATTGAAGCCACGTCCTGGGCATCGATTGAGCAGGACTCGGGCCTGAAGCAGGCAGATCTCACGCGTGTTGCACAGGCTTACGTCAAATCGAACGCCACTATCCTGACCTATGGTATGGGCATCACACAGCACAACCGCGGTACGGACAACGTGCGACTGTTGGTCAATCTGCTGCTGATGCGAGGCAACATGGGTAAGCCCGGCGCTGGCGTGTGTCCGCTGCGTGGTCACTCCAACGTGCAGGGTAATCGCACCGTGGGAATCACTGAGAAACCCTCATCCGATTTTCTCAGCAAGCTCGAAAACGTGTTCGGGTTTACGCCACCGTCGCAGCATGGTCACGATGCGGTGCAGGCGATGAAAGCGATGGTGGAAAAGCGGGCGAAGGCGCTTATTTGCCTGGGTGGAAACTTTGCCGTGGCGCTGCCCGATTCAGAGGTGAGTTTCCCGGCGATGCGTGAACTTGAGCTCAGCGTCCACATCGCCACCAAGCTGAACCGTACGCATCTTCTGACTGGGAAAGAGACGCTTTTGCTACCGTGCCTCGGTCGCACCGAGCTGGATGAGCAGTCTGGCATCCGTCAGTCGGTCACTGTGGAAGACTCCATGTCTATGGTGCACGCCTCTTCCGGTAAGCTGAAGCCTGCGTCGCCGATGCTGCGTTCTGAACCCGCGATTATCGCCGGGATGGCCAAGGCGGCTCTGCCGGATACGCGGGTTCCCTGGTATGAACTGGTAGCCGATTACGATCTCATCCGCGACCTGATCGAAAAAACCATACCCGGATTCGAGGACTACAACGCCCGTATTCGCGTTCCCGGCGGCTTTCAGATGCCGCTGCCGCCACGGGAACGCATCTGGCCGACCCCAACCGGTAAAGCGATGTTTTCAATTTATCAGGGCACGCATGAGGACTTGACTGTGCAAGGCGAGGACGTGCTACGTCTGATTACGCTGCGCAGTCACGATCAGTACAACACGACAATCTATGCCATGGACGATCGCTACCGCGGCGTGTTTGGCCGCCGTGACGTACTGTTTATGTGTGACGATGATCTTGAGCGTCTCGGTCTTGAGCACGGAGATGTTGTGGATCTGGAATCTGCGGTGCCGGGATACCGTATGCGGCTGGAATCCATGACGGTGATCCGCTATGCCATTTCACCGGGATCGATCGGGGCCTACTATCCTGAAGCTAACGTTCTGATCCCTCTTGATTACTATGATAAGGAGAGCGGCACGCCGTCATATAAATCTGCCCCGGTTCGTATCACACTGCGATCGCATGAAATGATTACGCCGCGCGTCACTGAATCAGTCTGAGAAAAACACAGATCAGTAATCATGAAAACTCTGCCGTTCGGGATAGCGCGTGAGAAGTTGAAGCGAGTTTATTAACGCTTCAACGCACCCGCCGCCCGGATGGCAGTCTCAACCGCCGGGAAAATGGTGCTGATTGAATAATCGCTGATGTGGTCATTTTCAACCACAATTTGATTTCCCTGAGGATAATTAGGCCCCCAGATTTTATACCCAGGCAAGCCGGTATCTTTGAGCTTGCGCTTATTATAAAGCGCCACCAGCGGGCGATTAAGTGCGTTAGCAATATGGACGATGGAAGTATCCGTACTCACCACAACATCGGATAGGCGGACAATTTCTATTGCGGTATTGATGGTACTTTCCGGCACAATGAGGGCGCCATTCGCACTGAATTGACCGACTTTGCTGTTCTGCCCGATGACCACCACTTTTATTTTTGCATTAATCGAATGAATAAAGTGGATGAGCGAGATGACCTGTTCTTCAGAGAAATCTTTATCCGGACCACCAGAGAATGGATTAATGGAAACGACAATGTCGCTTTTTATCATCTGCAGGGCATTGGTCACTTTATTATGTTCTGTAATACAGTGCCCGAGCTGATAATGAAATGCAGTGTTGTGAATATTAAACAGTGCCAGCACGCGCTTATGGCGCTCAGTGATATGCTGCTCGGCATCAAGATAAGGGATGGAAGGATGATAAATGCCGGGGAGTTTTTTATTAAAACCGACATGGTGGCTGCGTCTCATGCGCCACGCCAATTTAAGACGTTCAAAATCCTCGACATCGTCAAAATCGATGACAACATCGAAGTTCTGAGCGCAAAGCTGATCAAGTGACATACGATTTTTGTACGGTATAACCTGATCAAAATAGTCGCAGTTCTGCAGCAATTGCCCGCACACCGGACCGGTGAGCACGGATACTCTGTACCCTTTTTCTGCCAGCATAAATGCCGTACCGGTCGTCACAACCATGTCGCCAATTTTATCGTCGAGGCGAAGCAGCAATATATTACGTGCATTATCAGGTTCAAAAGTTTGTCGGCTTCGCAGAGTTCGGATAAGACACAACAGTGCTGTTTTTTTTATTTTTCTCAATAGAATGTTTTTATTTCTGTTTATCGCTTTCAGGGACAGCATAAAATTACCCATAAATATGAAATGGCCGCATTGAAAGTGAGGCAAGAGAAGCTGCGGCAAGGATGGTGGTAGGGTGCCTATGTTACCGTTTTCAGTAATTAAAAAAAATCTTTCTGACTGCGCACTGACTCCTGCGACAGGATGCACCTTCCTTCTTATGCAATACCCCTAAAGCACTTGATAGCCTTCAAGCAGTTCGAGCTAGCTACAGCAGAGCAGAAGATTTGCCAGCAACCTCGATGTCTATCGGGCAGCCAGGCAAGTTGTAGATTTCAGAAATAACCTGCATGGTTGCGTCTTCGATCTTTCCTTCATTCCGGCATAAAACCCAGCCGTGATCGGCAACTTCTCGCTCGAACGCCTGGGTACAAGCGACATGCTCCTCCAGCTTATGAATCACAGTACTACTTAGTCCACGCGTTCTGGCCGCGGCCCTTGCCCATGAAATGTCAGGTGCTGTGACAACCCCAACATGCAGGTCGGGTATTCGCACATTTCGCTCAAGGTTAAGCTGTAAAATCTCTGCAAATGGAACGCTGCGGCGAAACGCGGCTTCCGACGGATACCAACGATCCATCAAGATGATGCTGCCCGGTGGTTGTTTAGTCAGCACATGTTGGGAAATCCATGCACGGCTTTCAGCAAAGCGCTCACAGACGTCGAATTCCAAATCCAGCGCGGGATGTCTGGCCAGTCTGTTCACAAGGGCCATTGTTTCTCCTCTGAAGGGATCGCTTTTTTTCTCGCACAGTCGGATCACCTTCTTGTTATCTGCCCTGAGTACTTTCGTAATGGCTTCCAACAGTGTGGTTTTACCCACTCCCTTGGGGCCATCCAGAGAAACAAACAGCGGACGACTCATACCTGGAATGACGTTGGGTATAGGGTTTGTGTAAAACGCAAATTGGGCACAAGCATCATACTTCCTTCTTATTAACAGACATCGATAAACATTGTGGCAAGGGTTTGCACTCACGAGACTAAAACCCGACAACTATCCGTACAGGATCATTGCTTACAGGTTGTGATCTGCGGGAGGTAGTGTAGGGGATCCGTTTAGAAAACGGAAAACATCCCTCCGGAAGCTGGTTTTTACGCAGAGAGGCGTCGACGGGCCGCGTTGAGCGCGAGCGGATAGTCACCTCACACGGATATAATTACGTTCTCTGAACCTCTCTTGAGGTGAATGATTCGCATCAAAGGAACGCTTTGCTTTCAAGTGCAGCAAGAATTGTGGCTTCCATTTTCTCTGGCGTAGAGATCGGTGCAAAACGTTTGAGCGGTTTGCCGTTGCGTCCAATGAGGAACTTAGTGAAGTTCCATTTGATGCGACGACCCAACAAGCCGGGCAATGCGTCTTTTAGGTATTGAAATACCGGGTGTGTAGCCGCGCCATTGACCTCCACTTTCTCGAACATCGGGAAGCTCACTCCGTAGTGAATGTGGCAGGTTTGTGCGATCTCATCGACGCCGCCAGGTTCCTGTCTACCGAACTGGTTGCAGGGAAACCCAAGCACCACCAGACCCTGGTCGGCGTATTTCTTGTAGAGCATTTCGAGGCCTGCATACTGTGGCGTGAATCCACAATGGCTGGCGGTATTCACCACCAGAATCACCTTGCCAGCGTAGTCCGCCATAGAGATGCGCTGGCCATGTAAACTGTTGGCCGTAAGATGTTGAAAGGGGGTCATATCGAATCCTTAGAGAAGCAACATTGTGACGTCGACATTGCCATGCAACACGAAGATGCAAAGGCGCATGGCGCGATTACGGCGTATGCGATAAATAATTTATAAGCCTAACTTTTCTCGCAGTCTTTAAAGCCAACTCCTCACGCCGGCTTAACTCAATTGTAAACCTAAAGGCTCACGCCCAGGATCCACTTGTGGCGGTGAGTTCAATCGCGGGAGGCAACACGCTAATTGAACCACTCCTCGGGTAATGCATCGTCATGCCTTTCTCCTGATCGCTCGTTGCGTTGTCTGGCAGCCGTGTATCGGCGCTATCAATCACAGTAATTGTTGAAGCTATGGCCGTGTGAGTCGATAACGCATGCTCAGCTCATCTTTGATGCTGAGTAGGATTCATGAGTACTGATTGCGAACGGACCTGCTTTTAGCCCTCTTTTTTACCACACCAGCACATTCATTCCTTTTAATGACTTTGGAAATAATAATATGTCTGTCATCAAGACAATGGGCAGAAGTTTGATCGGTTCCCGTTTTGCCGGGGCGTCTCAACCCGCTGATGGGATCTTTAACTGTGGCAGCCTGCCGACATCGCTCTCAGCAGCAGGTCTCAGCCAACGTGCTGCGGGCATTTTGCTGACGTTTGTGCCGCCAGAGGCTGATTTCCAGAAAGTCAGTCAGGCATGGCAACGTTTTACATCGGCAGATCTGACCGTCATAACGCTTTCCTCGAACGGTGCGCTCAGTACCAGTGGCAAGAGGACCACTTACTGCAAAGGGGAGGGCCAGGAGGGGAGCTGGCTGTGGTTGCCTCGAAACCTGATTGCGGAACATGAAACGCATATTGTTGACCTGCATCTTCATGACACCCACACGGCGACCGATCGTATTAACGCTATTCATGATGAGCTTGCCGCACTGAAGCTGCGCATGCCGCTCTCTGCTGACCGCACTTTCGCCATGATTTATTGTGACGGATTGTCGGCATCGGAAGGGTTTATGATGCAGGCCTGGTACAAAAGCGGCCGTTTTCCTTGCCTGGCGATTGGCGGCTCTGCTGGCGGACGAGTCACCTTTGACGGTACATGGATTGGCGTGGGTGGTCGCGTGCTGCAAGGAAAAGCCGTGATCGTTTTCTGCCGAATGGCGGCGGGTAAATCCTTTGCTCCCTTTAAGAGCCAAAACTTTGAGCCATTAAATAAAAGCTGGCTGATTGCGGAAGCCGATCCGATTAAGCGTACATTGACTTCGGTATTTAATCAGCAGGGGCAGCAGCAGCCGTTCACGCAGGCACTGGCCGAGTATCTTGACTGTGATGAACAGCAGATTAGCGCGCGGCTGAAAGGTCTGACGTTTGCCGTTAAGGTGGGAGAAGCGTTTTTTATTCGCTCTGTAGCAAAAATGGAGAGCGGAAGCGTACAGTTTTTTTGTGACCTGGAGTTTGGCGATCGGCTCTATTTAATGCGTGAAACCGATTT
Source organism: Pantoea sp. E2023-21 (assembly GCF_051302795.1). Classification (NCBI taxonomy): domain Bacteria; kingdom Pseudomonadati; phylum Pseudomonadota; class Gammaproteobacteria; order Enterobacterales; family Erwiniaceae; genus Pantoea; species Pantoea sp. E2023-21. The sequence continues at coordinate 17,202 of NZ_CP195345.1, forward strand.
TAAACAGGCCACGCTCGATGACTGGCAGGCGTTTACCCGACGTCATGGCAAACCGGCAGCGATCCTGATGAACGACTGTATACTGCGCCGCGCAGGCAATGCCGATCAACTTCACGATGCGCATTTCTTTAAAGGAATTCCCGCCGCTGGATTCTCCAGCTTTGGCGAAATTCTTGGGGTGCCGATCAACCAGACGCTCTCTGCGTTGGTATTCTTCACTCACGCCGTGAATGCGATGGCGCAATTTCCGGTGGAGTATGCCAGCTATGCCGCGCATTACGCTCAGCGCGCTTTGCGTCGCTGGGAGGCGCTGAACCGAGTGCAGTCGGGCGTGCTGGCGCGCGTGGTATCTTATCAGCAGGAGTTAGCGCCTATTGTTCAAGCGTTGCCGGTGCTGGAGGCCGCAACACAGCGACAGAGCGAGGCGCTAACGATGGCGGAGAGCACCATCCGTACCATCAGCGATATCGCCAAACAGAGCCAGCAGGCGCAAAGTCGCTTAGGCGCAAGGCTGGACGAGCTGGAAGACATATCAAACGGCATCAACGTCATTACGCATGGCATCAGCAATATTGCTTTTCAAACCAATATCCTGTCGCTCAATGCGGCGGTTGAAGCCGCGCGCGCTGGCGAGGCGGGCAGAGGGTTCGCCGTGGTGGCGGGCGAAGTGCGCCGTCTGGCTCACTCCTCCAAAGAACAGGCGGAAGCCACGGCGAGCAATATCAACGATGCCGTTAGCACTATTTCACGCATTCGCGAGGTTGCCACCAATACGGTACAAACGGCCACGGACATGGCAGATCGCAGTATTCACGCTGCCGATACGATTGCCGCGATGAGTCATCGCTCCCGTGATGAGCGTGAAGATATGGCGAAACAGTTGGATAGCCTGCGCATGTTGACGGCTGGGATGGATGCGATGCAGGAAGCCGTGGCCGAGCTGAACGTGTTGCAAACGCTCTCCACTCGCCGCTAAGACTTAGCTGGCGCAGCCATCAGAAACGCGCTGCGCCGGCTACTACGATCTGCCTATCTGCCATCGGGAAGGCTTAATCTGACCTTAACACCGACTTAAAGTGACTCACCCAGCCTTAGCCCCGTCTCCGCATCAAACAGATGAATTTTCTCAGCGTTAAAGCCCAACATAATACTTTCGCCGCTTACCGCCGCGTGGCGGCCGGCGATCTGCATATGCAACGGCTGACCGTACCATTCAAGATGCAACAAGGTGGATTCACCGGTGATCTCCACCACGTTCACCCGCGCCGCTGCGTTACTATTGGCTTCGAGCAGATCGTGCGGGCGCACGCCGAGCGTCACCGCCGCACCTTCACGCTCGCGCGCCGCCGCTTGCCAGCGAGCGGGCAGCGGCTGCCACAGATCCTGACACTGCACGCCAGGCACGCCATCGCGGGTGATCAACTGCGCCGCTAACAAATTCATCGGCGGCGAGCCGATAAAGCGCGCGACAAAGGTATCCGCCGGACGATCGTAAATCGCCAGTGGTGCGCCTTGTTGCACAATGCGGCCCTCCTTCATCACCACGATTTGATCGGCCAGCGTCATCGCCTCGACCTGATCGTGCGTCACATAAACCATGGTGGTTTTGAAACGCTGATGCAGCGACTTGATCTCGGCGCGCAGTTCCATACGCAACTGGGCATCAAGGTTCGACAGCGGTTCATCAAACAGGAACACTTTGGGATTGCGCACCATCGCGCGGCCCATCGCTACACGCTGACGCTGTCCGCCCGACAGCGCGCGCGGATAGCGTTGCAGCAGCTTGTCGATGCCGAGAATCCCGGCGATGCGCTCAATTTTGCTCTGCTGATCTTCGCGCTTCACCTTCTTCACCTGCATATGGAACGCCAGATTTTCCGCCACGGTTAAGTGCGGGTAGAGCGCATAGCTCTGAAACACCATCGCGATATCGCGATCGGCCGGATCGCGGTCGTTGATCTGCACGTTGTCCATCAGAATCGCGCCATCCGACAGGCTTTCCAGCCCGGCCAGCAGACGCAGCAACGTCGATTTCCCGCAGCCGGATGGGCCGACCAACACGGTGAAGCTGCCGTCTGGAATGGTGAGGTCGAGCGGGTGCAGCACCGACTGTTTTGCGTAGCGTTTGGCCACTTTTACGAGTTCAACACTGGCCATAATTTAAAACTCCTGGGAAAGTTGCAGTTGATGCCAGTCGGGATAACGACGCGGCAAGGTGCTGATAGCCAGTGACGCCACCGAAATACCCCATTGCAAAGCGGTGGTGAGATCTTGCTGATGCAGCAGGGCAGTGAGGAATCCAGCGTTAAAACTGTCGCCCGCGCCGATGGTATCCACCACCGTCACCGCCCGCGCAGGCTGGCTCACCGCCTGTTCAGCCTGCCAGCAGCGCGCACCCTGCGGGCCGCATTTCACCACGCAGCCGCCGCGTCCGCTCAGTTGTTGCGCCAGGGTTTGCGCGCTGGCGGGCAAATCGACATTCGCGGCCAATCCTAACGTTTCCACTTCATTGAGCAGCAGCCAGTCGCACAGCGGCAGCCATTGCGCGATCTGCTGACGTACCTCGTCGCTCCAGCCCTGCGGCGGCCAACCGGTATCAATGGCGATAATAAAACCGCGCTGTTGTAGCTCAGTAAGCAGCGCCGGATAGTCGGCATACAGCTGCAAACACAAAAAGGTGCCGCACAGCAGCACGATATCGCCGTCAGCCGCATTAGCCGGCAGCTGATCCAGCACATCCTGCGCGGTAAGCTTGACGATATGTCCAAGATTACTCAGGAAGGAGCGCTCGTGATCGGAATGCGTTACGCCAACGGTAAGCGAGGTTTCGCAGCTATAGCGCGTCCAGTGCGCGGCGCTGTGCGGAAAATGACTCGCCAGCCAGGCGCTCAGGCCATCATTACCCTGATTAGCGACGGCGCGATGGCGCACCTGCATCGCTTCCAGCGCCAGCGCGCAGTTGCCCGCCGATCCGCCCGGGCGCAGTTCGCTGTGGTTCAGCATCACCTCGGTGCCGCGCTGCGGCCAGCTATCCAGCGTGCCCATGATCAAATCGACATTAATGTTCCCCACCACGTACAGCGTGGCGGTGAGTTTATGATCCATCATCCTTTACTCCCGCCACTGGCAAGGCCGCTAACCAGCGTCTTTTGCAGCCAGATGGCAATAAACAGCGGTGGAACAGAAGCCAGAATGCCAACGGCAGCGATCAAGCCATCATCGGTGGCGCGTCCGGCGGTAAATCCGGCAATGGTGACCGGCAAGGTTTGTGCAGCGATATTGCTGGTAAACAGCAGCGCATAGAAAAACTCGTCCCACGCCAGCAGCCAGCCAAATAACGCGGCGGCACCCAATACCGGCTTCGCCAGCGGCAGCGTAATGCGCAGCAGCACTTGCCAGACGCGCAGGCCATCGAGCCTTGCCGCCTGTTCAATATCCTGCGGCAGCGTATCGAACTGGTTTTTCAGCATCCAGGTCAGGAATGGCAAAATCAGCGAGCAGTAGACGATGATGAGACCTGGCCGCGTGTTGAGTAGATCAAACTGTTGCAACAGGAAGTACAGCGGCAGCACGAACGCCACCGGCGGCACCATATAGATAGCGAGTGAGGCGAACAGCCAGCCGTCGCGCCCGCGATAGCGCGAGAAGCTGAACGCTGCCGGAATCGCCAGTAACAGACAGATGATGGTCGCGCCGGTTGCCACCAACAGACTGTTGCCGAGCGCATGCAGGAACAGCACACCCGGTTGTCCGGGCTCCAGCGACAGCAGCTTGCCGTAGCGGGTGAAATCCCACTGGCGCGGCAGCCACTCCAGCGGCACGCGGGTGAGATCGCTGGCGGCGCTGACGCTCATCAAAAACAGCCAGCCCATCGGCGCTAACACCGAAAATGCCACCAGCAGCGCGGCAGCGTATTTTCCGACATGGCGCAATTTAACCTTCATGAGCGCTCCCTTTGCGGCGCTGCCGCCACAATAACAGCATGTACAAGGTGATCAGCACCGCGCACAGTAATGTCATCAACATCGCGTAAGCCGCACCGCTGCCGGCGCGTAAATAGCTAAACGACTCCTGATAAACGTAGAAACTCAGGGTTTTGGTGCTATCGACTGGGCCACCGCGCGTCATCACATAGATGATGTCGAAGATCTTGAAGGCGTCGATGGTGCGTAAAACTAATGCCACGCTGAGCGGGCCGACAATGGCCGGAAAGGTGATGGCGCGGAAACGGCGCCATGCCGATGCGCCGTCCAGCCGTGCGGCCTCAAACAGATCGTCGGGAATCGACTGTAACGCCGCCAGCACCAGCAAGGTCACCAGCGGATAGTTTTTCCAGATATCGGCAAACATCACCGCGTTAAGCGCGGAATCTGGCGAACCGAGCCAGCTGCGATAGCCATCAATGATGCCCAGCTGCGTGAGCAGAGCGTTGATGCTGCCGTAATCTGGATTAAAGTTCAGACGCCACATCATGGCGTTGACGATGGTCGGCAGCGCCCACGGTAAAATCACCAGCACGCGCAGCACATTACGACCCGCAAATTTTTGATTGAGCAACAGCGCCACCAACACGCCAATCACACCCTCAATCGCTACGGACACCACGGTGAAGTAGAGCGTGCGCCATAGCGAACTGCGAAAATCCGCATCGGTGATCGCAAACAGATAGTTTTCAAATCCAATCCAGCCCGGCGCTTCACCGCTGCCAATCAAGGCGGCATCGGTGAAACTCAGCCAGATAGTGCGCAACAGCGGCCATGCGGTGAGCAACAACATCACCAACAACATGGGTGCTAACAGCACCCATGCCTGCCGTTGTTCGCGTTGACGCAAACTTAGCATTGTTGCCCCTTAGCGCAGACGCGCCGCACTCTTATCAACCGCTTGCAGCGCGGCATCCGGCGTTGCGCTGCCAACCAGCACCTGCTGCAACTGCTGCTGCAGCGTGTTGGAGAGACGTGAATAGTCGGCAGTTTCCGGACGCGACAGCATCACATTGAGCGATTTATCCGCTGCAGCGATCAGGCTTTCCTGATTTTTAAGCACGGCCGGATCCTGATAGGAGCTTTTCCAAATCGGCAGGCTCAGCGTGGCGTATTGGTTCTGCACCGGCTGCGAGGTCATGTAGCTGATGTATTGCCATGCCTGATCCGCATGCGTGCTGCCTTTGGTGATGCCAAGGCCCATTGATCCGTTAACCGCACCGAATTTGCCCGGCGCGTCACCCGGTGCGGGAACGATGCCCACCTGACCGGCGACTTTACTTTGCTTAGGATCGTTGGCCATGTTGTACATGTAGGTCCAGTTGAGCGCGAAAGCCGCATCGCCATTGGAGAAGGCTTTACGCACATCCTCTTCCAGATACTCACGCGATGCCGGATTGCTCAGCCCTTCATCCAGCGAGCTTTTCATCAGTTTTACCGCTTGCAGCGAGGCTGGGGAGGAGAAATCAAGTTTGTTGTTGTTATAGAACGTGCCGCCAAAACCCGACACCAGCGTGGTGTAATCGCACACCAGCGCTTCCGCCTGCGACCAGCTCCACACCAGCGGATATTTAACGATGTTTTTCTGCTTGATGATGCGCGCATCGTCCATCACCTGCTGCCAGGTTTGTGGCGGCGTGGTGATACCGGCTTTTTCCAGCATCGCTTTGTTGTAATAGAGATATTTGGTATCGAGGATCCACGGCATGCCAAGGGTTTTGCCTTTGAATTCGACGGTGTTCATTGCGCCGGGGAAAATCTTTTCTTTTTCGTCGGCACTGATGCGGCTGCTGACGTCCTGCAATAAGTCAAACTTAGTGAATTCCGCTGGCCAGATGGCATCGAACAGCACCACATCGTAGCCGTTACCGCCCGCGCCACGCGCCGCGACAATTTTGTCGTGTAGCGCTTCGTACGGTACAAACTCGAGATTGACCTGCACATCCGGGTGCGTTTTCTGGAATGCCTGCGTCATGGCGCGGATATCATTTTCGCTGTACGCCGCCTGCGTCATAAACAGCGCATTCAACGTGGTGGCCGCTGCCGCGCTGCCTGCGCTGGCTAACAGAACTGCTGCAAAACATCCTTTCATGACTGGATTAAATCGGATTTTCATGGTGTTTCCGCCTTGATGCAAAAAGAGGGTGTTTTATTAAATCAATTTGATGGATTTAATAACGCGCACAGGTTGTCAGGTTGCTGCGGCTGACATCGGTTAGCTAAAGCAATTGACGTGCCAGGGCATAAATCTTGTTTGCCGCTGGTGAATACTTTGCACAGATTTTTGTGCCTGTCAGGTAAACAGGTTGTAAATTGTGTGGCCGATCATAGATATTCAGGCGGGTACAAACGAGGGCAAGCCTATGGAGGTCGCATTAACGCTTTTCAGGATGCATGGTTTAGGTGCAGATGCATTGCGCATTGCGACATTAAGGCGCATGCCGCAATGGCAAACCAACGTCATTGGGCCAGATGGTCCCTTTCGCTCATCACCGCACCAGGACATTTCATATAAAGTTTAACGATAGGTCATGGTAAATGACGCCGTGGCGCTCACCGAGCCTGACTGCGCATTCGCTGAGGTCATGTAATATGCGGCTTTAATGGGAATATTAACGACCTCCCCTGGCGAGGTTGTCATACCGTAATTAATGAGCTTGCCGAACTGAACGGGCACATCGTTGTATTTCAGCTGAATGCCCAGACCTTTTGCTGTCGAGCTGCTGTTTAACCCCAATACGCCGTTGGCAGGGTCGGCAAGCGGGCTGACGTTATCCAGCGTCACATTTACTGCGGTCTGTTCACTACAGATAAGCGGTATGGAAAACGTCACCGGATTTTGGGTGCTGCCCACGCCATTAAACTTCGGCAACAGTGCAATCCCCATATTAATATTCAAATTTTTATCTTCTATCTGACAGGATGCGGTGCTGATATTCATCGGCGAAAATATGTATTTATAAAGCGGCAGGCGGGTAATGTTATTACTGACCGGCGTGCTGTATTCCATATTTAATGTCAGCGCGGGTATAGAGCCCGTCGCCGGGGTGGTGCTTGTTTTGATTAGCTCAAAGGTATCCGTGAACGTTGATACGCCATTCTGGAGGATCCCTCGCCTCCAGCTCGCGTTATTAAGGTTCATTCGTGAGACAAACTCGCTGGTTCCCGTGGTGCTAGAAAAGTTCTTCCATCGGATGCCAATGCCCTGGACCTCCGTCGCCCGCACGTTGGCCAGCGGCGAGGTGCCATAATCCGCATTCGACCCCGAGAGCTGAATAAACCACGAGCCATCGTATCCAATTATCTGACCCTCAGGGTCACATTGCATGGGATTACTGGTGGTTATAGTTGCTAATACCGTCCCAACGGGCGCATCCCGTTGAACGACAATATTGTTATCAAAGTTGATCGATACGTCGTTTGCAGAACACAGCGCAAATGCATTTAGAGAAATAGCGCTACCCATAACAGCCGTCGAGATTTTAAATACGGTGGACATCTTATATTCCTTCATTTTAGGCGAGGCGCAGACCTTCTCTCGCAAAAGTAATAGTGCGAATCAACGCAATGAGAAATTTAAAGACAAGCTGCGGTGGTGCGCTGAATTTTACCCGGTAACGTGTTCAAGGTTATTTTGGCGCGGCAGGTTTTCGCTCCCCACTGTACCGTCAGGCCGTCACCGTCGTTCAGGCCGCTCATATAGACCTCGCCATCGCTTCCCACAATGCTCATCGCATCGCTTTCGTTGAGCTTTACCGTCGCGCCAAAGGGCACCGGCGAATTCTGATACATCAGCGTTATCAAGGCCCGAACCCCTGTTCGCGTATTGAACGTAGCGCGCACCACGGCGCCGCGCGTAGGCACAACATTGACCACCGACTCGGCAACATCCACGTCCACCCCCAGCGAACCCGTGTCTAGCGCAATACGGTTTTCCTGATAGGCACTGGCATAGGGCACCACCGCGTAGCCGCGCCAGTCCGTTTTAACGCCGGGGTTATTGCGCACCCTAACGCCGGATGTGCCCTGCGCTTCAAGCAGCACCACGGTATCTCCCAGTGGCTGAGAGAACGTCACGCCATGCTCATGGGCGACGATCCCGCCCTGCAGGCCGAAATTCAGCTGGCTGTTCTGTTGGCTGTGGTTGTAGCCCGCGCTCACGGTGCCATAGCCGCCCTTATAGGTTCCACTTAGGGAGCTTCTCGATTCCCCACCCGAAGAGGTATAGCCCTGCTGGACCAGGTAGCTCAGATTATTATCGGCGAGTGCGGTGCCGCTCAGCCCCACCTGGTGCGTTTCAGGACCGTTCTTTTGCATATTCACGCTGTAGTTGCCCCAGCTTTGCGGTAGCCATTTGCTCAGTGGCACCTGCAAGCTGAAGGCTACAATCTGGTCCTTACGATCTTTGCCCGGCGTTTCGTTGTAGGTGTAGCCAAGCGAGTAATTGATATCGCGAATACTGGTGTTAAAGCCGGTACTGACGTTGCGTTCATAGCCCCGCTTGCTCCAGTAATCCTGCTGGTATGCCGAGATATAGAAATTTCCCCAGCTTTGCAGCGACTGGCTAAGGTTGAGCTGCAGTCGGCTTCGCTTGTTGTAGCGCTGGCTGCTGAATTCATTCACTTCCTGAAAGGTATAAAACCCTTGCGTGGAGTAGCGATAGCTGGCGAGCGTCACGGTGGTGTCGGTGGTGGCCACCGTTTTCGAGTACTGCACGCGATAGGACTGCCCGCGGCTACGGCGGTTTTTCTCATCAACGAGTTGGCTATCGGCAGCGGTAATGTCCGCCGACAGCGAGCCTATATCGCCAAAACTGAGGCCGGTGCCAATTACCCCGGACGCATAGTTGCTCGCCCCCAAGACGCCGCCGTACAGCGTGAGATTATTGGAGAGGCCATAGGCCAGTGTGCCCAGGCCGAATGAGGGCGTTTGCGCGCCATTCTTCGTGGTTCGGTACTCTCCTGCGCTCAACGCATACTTCACGCGTCCTTCCCGCAGCATGACGGGAACCGCAGAGAAGGGCTGCACGAAATGCTGGATGCTGCCGTCGGCTTCTGCAACGACAATGTCCAAATCGCCGCTCGCCGACGTAGGATAAAGATCGCGAATTTCAAAGCTGCCGGGCGCCACGTAGGTTTGATAAACCGTGTAGCCGTTTTGCTTCACGGTAACCGTGGCGTTGGTGCGGGCGATCCCCCGAATGATGGGGGCGAAGCCGCGCATGCTCTCCGGCAGCATGGTGTCATCGGAGAAAATCTGCGCGCCGCGAAACATCACGCTGTCAAACACCTCGCCGGGTGTGCTGGTTTCCCCCAGCTGAAACTGACCTCTCAAAAACTGGACGTCGCGGCTCAGGGTGGTATTTAGCGACGAAAATGACTGTTTTCCATTGTTCTTCGTCGCGATGCTGTAGTTACGCAGACGCCACGGCCCCGCGTTAATACCGCTTTGCAGGTTGGTGTAAAACTGTTCTTGCGTCTCACCGTCTCTGCTCCAGTTGCGCGACCCGTTAATGCTGTAATTTACCAGCAATGCAGAAATGCCCTGGTTCCACAGCGACGGGTCAACGGTGCCGCGCGCACGCGTGTTAAGCGCCGATTGAGGGATCGAGATATCCAGTCTCTGCTTGTCAAAATCTAGCCGGGTGGTGGCATCCGGGATAAATGCGCCGGGATCGGTAATAATGACTTCGGTCGGCAGCATGGCTAATTCAGGAAATGCCTTAACCCTGACACCGAGTGATTCCAGCACACCACGGTTAAGCTCCGGTGCCAGCCCGAACCCTTTTACAGAAACAAAAGAGATATTTTCCGTTCGGATATAGTTCTCATTAAGCCAGATTTCCACCCTGTAGGTGCCGGGTAACTGCTCTCCTCGCTCGAAGCGGCCCAAATCGATGCTCCCGGAAGTCGAGTGTGTTTTTTCAAGCGCATCGGCCATGAAATAAAGTTCGCCCGCGGCTGCGGGAAAAACGCCCGAAATAAAGAGTGCTATTGTCGAGAGTTGACTTACGCGGTGAGGCCACGAGTCAGATAAAAATGCATATCGAGAAAAAGAAACAGTATTCACCTTGCTTACCTGCGCGAGTGACATAGCGTAATGTTAATATTTTTTATTTCAGCATTTGGCGCTTTTCTGTGGTTACCCCACCAAAATCATTTATTGCTTTCCATGTCACCTGATTTCCACTTCCTGCTATCGTTTCGGAACTGAAGGGTGAAATCATTGGCGGCTGTGCAATGGTTTTATTGCCAACTTTTAATGAATGAAGAGAAACATAGAATGGCGTCGGATTAATAATTACTAGCCGTTCCCCACGCGGCTCAAACGTTAATTTCGTCCATGCCTCACCTGCTTTTTCTGAGGTCAGAGCCGCAGGCCGGTAGAAAAGCTTCATGCGCGTCTTAACGGCAATGAGCAGCCGATTTTCATCTGACCGGGTCATCGAAGGAATAGATTTAACGTTTAGCCAAAAAATAGACTCGCGATTTTCAGGCAGTTTCTTTTCGCCGGTATAAATGACCCGCAACGTATTTTCATGACCACCGTCTAGGCGGAAAAGCGGCGGCGTGACGATAAAAGGAACCTGCTCCTTTGAGTTTTCACTTAACTCAACCCATGACTGAATTAAATAGGGAACACCATCCTGACTGTTACTCACAGGGAGTGAGGCTTCGTTTTCAGTTTCGTTATAAATTAAGCGCGTTCCGCCGACGGTTATGCTTGCCTGCCCCGGCAGGGAGAGTAAGCAAGCGCCTAATAATACAATCGTTCGAATAAGTTGACTCATCATACTTCCCCGACATTTCAGCGAGAGACAATAGGGCGCACCTTAGGTACGCCCGGCGCGTTACTGATAAGTAATGGTAAAATCTGACGTTGCGTTTGCCGTTCCCGCTACCACGGCAGCCTGCGTCGCCTTATATTTCGCTACGAAGGTCATCTTATTGCTGTTAGCGGGTTCTTCGCCTGCGCTGGTATCAAGCGTGATGCTCTTAGACTGGGTAGCCAGCGGAATCGCGGTGATGCCATCCTCTTCATAAAACGCTACGCCAACGCCTTTCGCTGTTTGACCGCTGTTTAGTGCAAGAATATTGGTGTCGGAGCTGTCCGCATTACCATCAAACTTAATGGAGGCAGAAGTAACGGCCGCAGGGCAGTTGTTCAACACAATGCTGAACCGGGTTGCGGCAGCAACGGCCCCGGCCGCGTTAAATGAGCTTTTCGGGATTTTGCCGAGGTTAACGGTCTGATTCGCCGTATTGGTATCAATCGTACAGGCAGAATCCAGAATGGTGCCGGTAAAGTTGATCTTTCCATCTGCTGCACTGGCGGCAAACGTTATTCCAGAAACAGCTGCAGCCACAACCATATTTCGAAAGACACTGCTTAACTTAATTTGCATTGCTATATATCCTCAGGATTGAAGTTGCCTGCACAAAATTATTTTTTGCGCAGGAAGAGCGGAACAGGACCGCTAAATTAAAATTCTTTAGTTCGTGGCAATAAATGGGCGTTATTTATCTATGATTACCTCAGGCTGTGCGATGATAAAAGTAAAATAAGCTGTTTCATCTCCAGACCGCTGCCTAGCGCCAGACGATTTCTTACATAGTAATTCTTGTTATTTTCGCATTTATTTCTAATTCGATACTGGCTTGTCGATTTATCATAAACCCTTAGAAGAAAGTTTAAATGATCGTTCGACAGTCGCGTCGATAGTCTCTGGTACAACACGTCTTTTAATACGCATGGGCTTTCTGCTACCCGATATTTAGAGACGCGATCGCACAGCTGCTTAAGATCTTTAAGCGTGGTGACAAGACGGAAGAATTTTAAATAAATGTTCTCCTTGTTATTGTCTGGTGCAATAAAATAGGTTAGACGTAATAACTCCCTCGCTGCAAGACGGTGATAGAGCCAGCGAATGTCCTCGCTATTTTCGCCTATTGTATCGATAAGAATGTAAGAGTTATTTAGGACGGTCGCGCTGACTAAAAACTCCAACCGATTGTCAAAATAAAATATTTTCCCACTGGCTGAGGTCAATGAGGTGACGGCCTGACTTATGGCAAAGTTTCGTGAGAAAACTAATAGCGCTGTCAAAATGTATTCCTTGCGAAATTAATCATCGACATTGTGAAGAAGGTTTAAAAACATATATGCGTTCTAAAGATTCGCAGTCGATTTTGTACGCTTTCCTATATATTCTGGTAAAAGGGTAGCGTTCAAAGCCCACGCTATTAAACGCATTCTGGATTTTCTTCATCATTGACAACAAATAGGATTTCGAACACCGGAGTCCATAATCTTCAAAAACGTCTATGATAATGTCATTATCATAGACAATTTCATTTTGCATCCCCGCCAGGAGATACTCGAACAGTCTCGCTTTCGTCGTTCCGAATCTTTTAATACGTCCATTCTTGATGTTAATAAGCGTTCTGGTTGAAAGCCGATACTCAAGATGCTGGAAAATCGTGTATCCATACAGAAGCTCGTCAGAGACTAAAGGCACAAAGACTCCTTAGAAGTTTACCGTTCCCATTTCCATGTCAGCGCTTTCTCCATTCGATAAGCTTTAGTGATCCTCTGGCGTAATAAATGTTATTAAAATGGAGGAAATGTGACAATGGGACTAATTTATTAAAGTAAATCACCACTATGAATATTCAATGCGATACAAAAAACTACATAGTGAAGTTTTTAAAGTTTAAAAACACAAATGTTGCTTTTTTGTTTCAATTCATCGCATCGGAAAACAAAAAATTTACTAAAGTATATTTAGCTAAAATTAACAGATAATCAGTACAAAGCTCCAGGACAAGTAAACACTCTCTTATAATCAATGATTTATAAAGATAATATAGTGCTGTTAAACCTAGACTTAATAAGGTTGTTTTAGGATTTTTCATGACATCTTTTACAACTATTCCATCCGGGAACTAACAAACACGGAGTGTTCTTGGTATACAAAGGTTTTGGCACATCAACAACGCAAAAACTAATTAAAGTAATAAGTTGAATAAAAATCCCTTCTCAGATCAATTTTCTCAATTCACATTGACAATAGTGACCGCTGTGTCCTGAAGGCAAAAAAGTAAGGCTCGCCCTTGAACATGACCGCAAATAAAAGGAAGACGCCAGAAGGGAAGCAGGTATCAGGGAACATCACGCTATTCTTCAGATTCTCCGCCTCCCGATGAAAAACCATTAAGATATACGTCACTCTTCTTGAGCAACACCCAGTCAACTACCCGAAGGGGTTGTAATCACTGTGGGCGATCAGGGATATTGATGCGGCTATTCACAGCGCGGTTGAAGAGGGAAGGGAGCTAGGTGAAAACATCGGGAACCAATCTGGAACATGCACGGGCGCACAATCGTCGCGTGATCATTGAAGCCATTCGCCTGCACGGCGAACTCACCCGCGCCGAACTGGCCCGTCTCACCGCGCTGACGCCACAAACGGTGTCGAATATCGTAGCGGAACTGGAGCAAGCCGAACTGCTTACCAGCCGCGCGCCGCGCAAACAAGGACGTGGCCAACCGGCGATTCCAGTAACGCTCAATCCCGCCAGCGCCTTCTCGATTGGCATTCATCTTGATCACCAAACGCTGCTGATTGTGCTGGTGGATCTCACGGGCGAAATTCATTTCCGCCGCCTTATTCTGGTGCAAAAGCCGCAACCGGATGCCACATTAGCGCGCATCGCCGAGGTGCTGAGCGAGATCAAAACGCAGCTGGGCGAGCGCTGGCACAAAGTGCTGGGAATGGGGGTGGTGATGCCCGGTCCGTTTGGTGTTGAGGGCATCTCTTCGATGGGGCCCACCACGCTGCACGGCTGGGAACAGGTGGATATTGAGGCCAAACTGGCCGCCATGAGCGGCGTGCCGGTCACATTAGAAAATGATGCCACGGTGGCGGCGATTGGCGAACGTTTTCATGGCGTGGCGCGCCAGCTCAATTCGTTTGTCTATCTCTACATTGGCACCGGTTTGGGCGCGGGCATCATCATGGATGGCCATGTCTACAGCGGTCACGCGCATAACGCCGGGGAAGTCGGGCATGTGGTGGTGGAACCGGGCGGACGCGAATGTTACTGCGGCAATCACGGCTGTCTGGAGCGTTATGTTTCACTGCAGGCTGCCTATGAATTTTGTGGCCTCGATCCGATGACCGCCTTACCGGAAGATTTACTCGAAGTCGACCCGGCGCTGTTCGATAAGTGGATTGATACCGTGTTAACGCCGCTGCGTCAGGCGATTAACTTGCTGGAGTGCATCTTCGATGCCGAAAGCGTGATTATCGGCGGCATGATGCCCGCCGTACTGCTGGATAAAATCATTCGCCGCCTGCCGCCGTTGTATCAATCGGTGCGTGGCCGCTACCTCACCGGAACGCGCTTAAAAATCGGCATGACCGGCAGCGATACCGCTGCGTTAGGCGCCGCCGCGCTGCCGATTTTCGACGAGTTTAACCCGCAGTTTCAGGTGTTGATGAAGTGATCAGGCCGGACAATTGCCCGGCCTGGTACTTTACGCTTCCCTTCTGGTACTTTGCTCATCCAGCTTTTGATTAAACTGGCTGGCGCTCCACGCTTGCTCCACCGCTTCGTGTACCAGTGCCTGCTGCGTTTGCGGCACCATTCCGCCCAGCGGTGGATCGGTGTCGAGATTGGTGGGGAAGGAGTAACCCCGCGCAGCCACGTTGATCACGGTGTTCAGCTCCTGCTGGGTAAGCTGGCTGTTTTTTAGCAAGGGGTAAATCAGCTTGAGTAACTGTTCGTGGTTCACTTTCTCCATCGGCACGCCAAATGCGGAGGAAACCTGCAGCAGATTCGCGGTCCTGACGTGATCGGTGGTGGTGTTGTTACCTGCGGCATGGAACAGCGCCGGGTTAAAGAACAGACCATCACCTTTTTCCAGCGGTAGCTGGACGTAATTCTGATTAAAGAACTCAACAAACCCCGGGTCACGATAGGCGATATAACCCAGCTCATACTGATGCGACCACGGCAATAAACGGGTCGGGCCCGACGCCAGCGGCATGTCAGAATGCGCTACAGCACCTTGCAGGGTCAGATATTGCGAAAGAATCTGCACCGGCACCGGGAATTCTGCAGCGAATGCACTTTGCTGGAAGCCAAGGTGGTAATCCCGGTGCGGCTGCTGAGCTTCACCGCCGGGGCGGACCTGATTCACTTGCGAGGTCATGCTCCACGCCGGGCCCAGCCAGGCCTGACAAATTATCTCCAACGTCGGATTGGCGTAGTAATCCACGAAGGTTTGCGGACTGGTTTCACCCAGTTTTTGCAGCGCATTCCAGATACGACCATTGTTGCCTGCACGCGAGAAGTGATCGGCCTGAATTTTGGATTTGGCCTCATTGCTCATAATGGTTTCGAAAACCTGCGAGGTGCGATCAATAACGTCAAGATCGCTGAATAACCCCCGTACCACGAACACGCCAGGGCCGTATGAGAGCGCTTTGTGCAGCTCGCTCAGCAGCGCTTTTTTATCTTTTTCGGCCGCTTTATCCAGCGTGGCACGATCGTAAATTAGCACGTTTGCCGCTGCTTCGCTCGCCAGCGGATATTCACTGGCATCGAGCTGCTGGGTACAGAATGTTTTGAAGTCTTCAACAGAGACCTGATCTTCACGGGCAAAATAGGGTGACATCATAACGACCTCATTTTCTTGATGGAGTGATAGAGCGTCATCGCACGCCAGCAGGTTATCAGCAGTCGGCATGACAGGGTTGATGAGTGTTAAAATAGCAGCTACATTTCATTAACAGCACGTCAAAAAAACCTCACTCATACATCATGTGACCTATGCCTAAATTTACCCAGAAACAGATCTCAGCTCAGTCCGGTTTGAGCCTCGCCACCATTGATCGCGCCATGCATAATCGCGGTCGCGTGCATCCTCAAACGCAGCACCGCATCCAGCAAGCCTTAGCCGACCTGGAACTGCAGCAGAAAAGCAGTCTGGCGCAAGGGCGAACCCTTTATTTCGATGTCATCATGCATACGCCGGAGCGTTTCAGTGAGCTGGTGAAAGAGGCGTTCAGCAGCCAGATATCCAGTTTCGCCTCATTTAAAATCCAGCTCCGCTTCCACTGCAGTGAAGAGATGACGGTGGACGAGGTTGAACGGCTGTTGAAAAAGTGCTCGCTCAGCACGCACGGCATCATCCTGAAAGCGATGAATTCGAGTCAGCTGGTGCCAGTTATTAATAATTTGATTAAGCAGCGCATTCCGGTGGTCACGGTGGTCACGGATATCACCGGCAGTCATCGCCTGCGTTATATCGGCATGGACAACGTTAGCGCGGGCCAGTCGGCGGCCTTCCTGATGTCAAAGTGGTTGGGAAGCGAAGCGGGCACCATTGCCGCAATCACCGGCAATAAAGCTTTTGTCGGTGAGCAGGATCGCATACGTGGCTTTCAGCAAGGGATGAAATCCTTTTCTCCGCAGTATCAGATTAAGGTTATCGCGGGTGGATCGGGCATCGATCATCTGATGTATGAAACCCTGCAACTCTTTCTACAGGATCATCCTCACATCGATGCGGTTTATACCGTAGGCGGAGGAAATGGCGGAATTTTGCGGGCGCTGGATGAACGTAACATTCAGCCGAAGGTTTTTGTTGGGCACGATCTGGACCGGGAGAATCGCGCCCTGATGCAGGCGGGAAAAATCGATGCGCTGATTGAGCATAATCTGCAACTGGATGCGCAACACTCCTTTAAAACACTGCTGGAGTTTCACGGATTTTTGCCGGAAGAGCGCAACTATGCGCCTTATTCGCGTATAAATATCATCATGCGCTACAACATGTACACCTAAGAAGCCTGACGGCGTCAGGCTTCAGAAGGCATCAGCGATATTTCGGTTGTTTCCACACCGTTCCCTGCTGATGGCTATCGACGACCGCATCGACAAAGGCTACGCCCTTCAGGCCATCATGGATTTGTGGAATAACTGCGCCAATGCCTGAAACAGCACGTTTTTCATCACGCGCCCGCAGTGCAGCCGCGAAGCCGCTATACAGATTGGTAAAGGCTTCGATATAACCCTCAGGATGGCCGGGTGGTGTGCGGGTGCGCGCCCGGGTTATCGCATCCTGATCGTCACGTCCCCGTTTAATAATCTGGGTATACCCTTCCAATGAGGTGTAAATCAGTTCGTTTGGCTGCTCTTGCGCCCATGTCAGGCTGCCGGTTTCACCGTACACCCGCAGCCGCAGCGCATTGGAACAACCAATCGCCACCTGTGAAGACCACAGCATGCCGCGCGCGCCGCCTTCGTAGCGAATCAGTACGTGGGCGTTATCGTCCAGAGCACGTCCTTCTACAAAGGTGGCTAAATCAGCCATCACGCTCTCCGCTTTTAATCCGGTCACATATCCCGCGAGATGATAGGCATGGGTACCAATATCGCCAATCGAGCCGCCGCGCCCATTCTTTTGCGGGTCGACTCGCCATGCCGCCTGCTGATTGTTTTTCAGCTCGACGCCGGTTGCCATCCACTCCAGCGGATACTCAACCTGCACCGTTCGCACTTTGCCAATCAGTCCGGCCTGGACGCGCATCCGGGCTTCCACAATTAGCGGATAGCCAGAATAGGTATAAGTGACACCCAGAAAGCGTCCGGTCTGACTCACAACCTCGGCCAACGCTTCAGCATCGCGCAACGTGGTGGTGAGCGGTTTCTCACAAATCACATCAATGCCGGCTTCGAGGAAGGCCTTCGCGATGGGGAAGTGGGTAAAGTTTGGTGTGCAGATGGCGACCACATCAATGCCGTCAGCGCGTGCCGCCTCAGCCTGCGCCATGCTGGCATAATCACGGTAAGATCGCTCAGTCGCGATGTAGTTTTGCGCTGCAAAGCGATGCCCCTGCTCGGCATCAACGTCAAACGCGCCCGCGACCAGTTCATACTGATCGTCAAGACGTGCGGCAAAACGATGGATTCCGCCAATGTAGGCACCTTCGCCACCGCCAACCATGCCTAATCGGATACGACGTCCACTCAACGGTGACCTATGCATGTTTTGCTCCTTCAATGCCCAAAATTTTACGATTAAGTGATGGGTCGGCCCAGGACTTACAGAAATCATCAAACGGTTTATCGGTAACGCGAATAATGTGGTCGCTGATGAACTGAGCGCCTTCACGTGCGCCATCTTCCGGGTTTTTAAAGCAGCATTCCCACTCCAGCACTGCCCAGCCATCGAAGCCGTAGCCGGTCAATTTAGAGAAAATGCCGCTGAAATCGGTCTGGCCATCGCCGGGTGAACGAAAGCGACCAGCGCGGCTGGTCCAGGGTTGGTAGCCGCCATAGGCGCCAGTTTTGCCATTCGGCCTAAATTCAGCGTCTTTAACGTGGAAAGCCTTAATGCGTTGGTGGTAGTGATCGATATAGGTCAGGTAATCAATGCCCTGTAATACCAAATGACTGGGGTCATACATGATGTTGCAGCGTGGATGGTGGTGGGTTTTTTCCAAAAAACGCTCAAAGGTCAAACCATCATGCAAATCTTCCGTGGGGTGGATTTCGTAACAGAGATCGATTCCCTGTTCGTCGAATGCGTTAAGAATCGGTGTCCAGCGCCGTGCCAGCTCGTTAAAGCCCTCATCAATCAAGCCTTCTGGCCACTGCGGATAGGGATAGAGAAATGGCCACAGCAGCGTGCCCGAAAAAGTGACATGTTTCTCCAGGCCTAAGCGGCGTGATGCGCGCGCTGCCAGATAAAGCTGTTCAGTTGCCCACTGCTGGCGTGCATGTGGGTCATTGCGCAGACCGGCTGGGGCAAAGCTATCGGCGGGTAAATCAAACGCAGAATGCAGTGCAACCAGCTGTCCTTGCAAGTGGCTGGCTAAATCGGTCAACTGCAGGTCATGTTCAGCCAGTACGCCAAGGATCTCATCCGCATAGGTTTGGCTCTCGGCGGCTTGCGCCAAATCAATGAGGCGTTGATCCCAGCTGGGAATTTCTACGCCTTTAAATCCTTTTTCCGCTGCCCAGCCAGCCATGCCAGATAAAGAGTTAAACGGTGCATCGTCGCCAGCGAACTGCGCCAGAAATACCGCAGGGCCTTTAATGGTTTTCATAACGTCTCCAAATTAAAAAAATGCACCTGCAACCTTCACAGGTGCCAACGTCAGACACAGAAAAAACGACGGTTAATTTGTCATGAACTTCTGGTAATTTTTCGGTGTGACTAACTGAAACGGAATAAAGTTAATATCCTGGACCTTTTTCACCTTTGGCGGCTTTTTCCGCCATATCCACCGCACCATAAGCTTGTGATTTTGCATCCTGGAATACGGTAACGGTAAGTAAGCCGGTTTTAATCGCCTGTAATCCATTTGGTCCGCCGTCGGTACCACCGACTAAAATATCTTTACCAATTTTAATGCCATTACTTTTAATGGCCATGGCGGCACCAATAGCCATTTCATCTGCGTTGGCAGAAAGAATATCTATTTTGTCGCCCGATAGAATCCAGTTATTCATCAGATTCATGCCATCTTCACGCATCCATTTTGCGGTATCTTCAACAATCACATGCATATTAGGATGTTTGGCAATGATCTCTTTTGCTCCCTGAGTTCTGAAGCGGGTAGCATCATTGCTTAATAACCCTTTCATGATGGCGACGTTAACGCTTTTACGATCTTTCACTTGATCTGCCAGATACTGCATCTGTAAACGTCCGGCTTCTATTTCATCGCTGCCGATATAGCTCACGCCATCACCCATTTTCGCATCTGAAGGCATACGGTTGAGGAAGATGAGGGGTACCTTAGCGGCGCGTGCCGCATCAGCCATATTTTTGGTTCCCTGGGTATCAACCGGGTTAACAATAATTACGTCGACTTTACCGTTAATAAAACTTTGCACCTGACTCAATTGTTTATCAACGGCGCCCTGAGCATCCTCAAATTGAATTTTCATATCCGGATGGGTTTTCGCCTGCTCGATAATATAGCCTCTCAGGCGAGAGAGGAATACATCATCCATTTGGGCGATGCTGACGCCGACCTGTACGGCATTCACTGCAGGGCTTAGTGAAAGTAAGGTAACACAGAGTAAGATGAATTTTTTCATAATGATCTTCCACGTTAATTATTAGTCTCAGAACTAATCTGATGTCGGGTGTTTTATTATTAACTTCACTTACGTAGGGTTTACTAACAACGCGCTTAATTTTGTGCATGATTTAAAGAGTAATAACGAAAATTAGGGTGGCGTCCTTGCCAATAAAGTCCTTAATTCAATTTCACTACGCTCTGAGTGTCGGCTGACAGCTGAGCGGCATCGGCAAGTCGTAGCGCCTGACAGCCATCATGAATGTTGACAGGTAGCGCGCTGCCGTTGCCGATGGCCTGAATGAAAGCGTCGATTTCCAGCCGATACGCATCGGCATAGCGCTGCATAAAGAAGTCCAGCAGCGGGCCACGTACTTCGGTGTGCTGGGCGCCAAAATGGCGCACCGTGGTTTCACGATGGTTGTCATTGATCATCATGCCGCCAGATCCAAACGCTTCCAGACGCTGATCGTAGCCATATACCGCCTGGCGGCTGCAGTTGATCTGACACTGTTTACCGGAGGCGGTGCGCAGCTGCACCATCACCGTGTCGTAATCCCCTAACGCTTCCAGCGAAGGCTCAAACAGGCGGCTGCCACTGGCAAACACCTCAACGGGTTCCTCACCCAAAATCCAGCGCGCGAGGTCAAAATCATGGATCACCATATCGCGGAAGATACCGCCGGAATGCTTGAGATAGTTCAACGGTGCCAAACCAGGATCGCGGCTGGTGATCACCACCTGGTGCAGGTCACCAATATCTCCCTTAGCAATCCGCTGATGAATTTCGTTAAAGCCGGGATCGAAGCGGCGATTAAAACCCAGCATCACTCTGCTGGCCTTTTCGCCCAGCGCTTTTTCGGCCGCCAGTGCTTTGTGGATATCAAGGTCGACCGGCTTTTCACACAGCACGGCTTTGCCCGCGTTGGCAGCGGCCAGCATCAGCTCAACGTGGGTATCGGTCGGTGTCCCGATCACCACGGCATCGACAGCGGGATCGTTAATCGCCTCAAGCGGATCTTGCACCGCGCGACCACCCCATAAAGCCGTTAACGCATGGGCATTTTCATTAAAGGGATCGGCAACCATAACCAACTGAGCGTCTTTATGACGCGCCACGTTGGCGGCATGAACCTGACCAATGCGGCCAGCGCCGAGGATGGCAATTTTGAGCATGATGTTCTCCGGGTCGAGAGGTTTATTGTTATCAGGGCAATTGGCTCATCAGGTCGTTAAGCGCAAGAACCTGCTTATTGACCACCAGATCCGTATCGAGCTGACCAGTGAAAAAGTTGACGATATTGGTGGCAGCGGAAATCGACATTCGCATCGCCGCCTCTTCGGTAAGTCCTGCGGAATGTGGGCTGAGAATTAATTTGTCGCGCTGGTCCAGTAGCGCGGTATTTAGCGCGGGCGGCTCCTGCTGTAATACATCAAGACCCACGCCACCCAATGCATCGTTTTGCAGGGCGGTTGCCAGCGCCTCTTCATCGACAATGCCACCGCGCGCGGTATTGATTAAAATGGCGTGGCGTTTCATCAGCGCCAGTTCGTCCGCGCCAATCACCGCTTTATCACCGCTTAAAGGCAAATGGATAGTGACCGCATCGGCCTGTTGCAGGCCCTCATTAATGTCTGCAACGCGGGTTACGCCGCTTTCTACGAAACTGTTATCGGGCAGGAAAGGATCGTAGGCGATGACTTTCATGCGGAAGCTTTTCGCCAGGCGCGCCACTTCGCGGCCGATACGACCAAAACCGAGGATGAATAAGGTTCTGCCAGCCACCTCTACGGCGGAAAAACTGTTGCGACGATTCCATTCACCCTCACGAATGCTGCTATCGAAATAGCAGATGCGTTTTGCCAGAGCCAGCAGCAAGGACAGCGTATGTTCCGCCACGGAAAGTGAATTCACATTGCCGACAATGGTCAGCGGAATGTTGCGTTCGGTAAGAGCGGCAACGTCAACCGAGTCATAACCCACGCCGTGACGTGACACCATGCGCAGATTTTTTCCAGCAAAGATCTCTTTAGCCGTGAGCGGCTGCGTACGGATTAATAGCGCATCCGCTTCGGCAATAAAGGGCGCATAACTCGCCACGCTGACCTCGTGCACCAACTGCACGTTGAATCCAGGCGCGTTATGCAGAATATCGAGCCCGGCCGGATGAATTTTTCCGGCAACCAGAATGTTTGGCATCTCAGTAACCTCCCGCCTGGGTTGATTGCGTTGCCTGGCCGTCACCGTTGAGTTCGCGGAATTGCTGCACGCTGCTGGCTGCTGCGCCACGTAACAGCTGGACGTCGTTAGAAAGCGTGACTAAATCGAACCCCCATTGCGCCGCGTTCGCCGCATAAGCGGCAGAACCGTTGTGCAAACACGCTTTCTTCCCAGCACGATGCGCAGTGGCGAGAATATGCTTAATCGCATCGACAATTTCCGGTTCAGTGCGATCAAAACCCGTGCGATATTTTCTGCCGGTAAGTCCTAGCGTCAGATCGGCTGGCCCGATATAGACGCCGTCCAGTCCGGGGGTAGCGACAATCGCTTCGATATTGTCAAAGGCTTCGGCGGTTTCGATCATCGCCAGGCACACCACGTGATCGTCGGCATGCTGGCCGTAATCCTGGCCGGCGGAGAATGTCACGCGCGTTGGGCCAAAACTGCGGCTGCCGTGGGGTGGATAACGCACGCAGGAGACCAGCGCCTGCGCTTGCTCTGCGGTGCTGATCATCGGACAAATAATGCCCCACGCACCGGCATCCAGTGACTTCATAATGATGCCCGGCTCTAACCAGGGCACGCGCACCATTGGGGCAACGCCGCTGGCGCGCATCGCCTGCAGCATATGCGTTGCCTGGTCATAGCCGACAAAACCGTGCTGCAAATCGATGGTTAGTGCGTCGTAACCCTGCTCAGCCATGATTTCAGCTGTGAAGGCGTTGGCGATGCTAAGCCAGCCATTGAGTACGGTTTGCCCTGCATTCCAGCGTGCTTTGATATTATTCAGCTTCATCAATCCGTTCCTTACAGCACGATTTGCGCCAGTTTGACGTTCATATAGTCGTGAATACCCTCACTTCCGCCTTCACGCCCCATGCCGCTGGCTTTCACGCCGCCAAACGGCACTTCGGCAGCGGCCAGCGCATAGCTATTAATACCGACCATGCCGGATTCGAGGCGCGCCACGGTTTCACGAATGCGGGCCGGATCGCGGGTAAAGGCGTAAGCGGAAAGAGCAAAATCAGAGTTATTAACGCGGCGCCAAAGATCGTCGATGTCGCTAAATGAGGTGATGGCGGCAATCGGACCAAAATTTTCTTCGGCGATCGCCAGCGCGTCGTCGGGGGCGTCGGCAATCACGGTTGGAGCGAAGAAGTAGCCGCCGTTTAATTCGATACGTTCGCCGCCGGCCACGATGCGTGCTCCTTTCTCGCGCGCATCCGCCACGATCGTCTCGATGGCTTTGAGGCGACGAGGATTGATCAGTGGGCCCATTTGCGTGCCTTCATCCAGCCCGTAACCGACCTTGATTTTTTTCGCACGCTCGGCAAAGCCTTGTACGAAGTCGTGATAGCGGCTTTGGTGGACATAAAAGCGATCGCAAGTGACACAAACCTGGCCACAGTTGGCAAATTTGGTGACCACGGAAAGGTCGAGCACTTTTTCCAGATCGGCATCGTCATAGACGATGACCGGCGCGTTGCCGCCCAACTCCATGCTAAGGCGCTTAATCGTGGCCGCTGAATCCCGAATCATCTGCTGACCGAGTTGCGTTGAGCCGGTTAGTGAGACTTTCTTCACCACGGGCGAAGCAATCAAGGGTTCATAGGTTGCGGCAGTCGGCCCAACAACCAGATTGGCCACGCCAGCCGGCAGTCCCGCTTTGCGCAGACACTCAAAAATCATCATGGCGGAGCCAGGAACTTCACTGGAGGGACGCAACACCACCGTGCAGCCGGCGGCGAGCGCGGGTGCAAGCTTGCGTGCCACCAACACCACCGGGAAATTCCACGCGGTAAACGCCGCCACCACGCCGACCGGTTCGTGCGACACTTCACAGCGTCCGCCTGGCACCCGGCTTTCTACAATGCGGCCATAGATACGACGCGCCTCTTCGGCGTACCAGATAAATTGGTCGGTCGATAATTCCCATTCGCGCCTGGCCTGCGCGAACGGTTTGCCACTCTCCTTCGAGATGATCTCAGCGGCTTCTGCCGCTGTTACTGTCATCTCTTTTGCAACCGCCTGCAGCAAATCCGCCCGCGCCCAGCCTGAGGTAGTTCGCCATGCGACCAGCGCCGCTTCTGCGCTGGCCAGCGCAGATTGGGTGTCGGCAACAGAGGCGGCGGCAATTTCACCCAGCGTTTGCCCGTTGCCGGGATCGGTGACGATCACCGGTTCTGCACCGCTGCCCTGACACCATTCGCCGTTAATAAACTGTCCAAAGTTTTGATACATGTTGATCCATTCCTCCGGTAGCAGTTTCAGGCTCAAGCGACAGCCTGAAACGGTCAGCTGGGAGGGAAGACCTGGGATGGGAATCCCTCAGCAGCATTGATAGTTGCAATGTTAGGATCGGAGCAATAAAAATTGCAATGCAATGGCAGGCGTGAGGTTAAATTGAGGTTTTAGTTTAAATTATCTATATAAATCAGAATATAAAGTCGGTTTGATTTCTTCGAAAAAGGTGTTTCAATCAGACTAAAAGTGAATTCTTCGAACCTAATCACAAATATCACGCAGAGCTTTTCCCTGTTGGCAGCGAATGCGTTAGAACTAATTGCATTAAGATTTTACTTGCAATTTTTATTGCGGTAGCGTGCTGGCGAGATGGGCTGTACGCCGAAAAGGAATGATGGATGAGCAAGATTGAGAAGATGCAGACCACGCTGCCGCATGAAAATTACGAGCAAATTGTGGATGAGATTACTAAACGCTATGCGCAGCTGTCGGTGCGGCATCAGCAGGCGGCGCGTTATGTGACGCAAAATCCGAACACGGTGGCGCTGGAATCGATTAACGCTGTAGCCGCGAAATGTGGTCTGCACCCCTCGGTGCTGGTGCGTTTTGCGCAGGTGTTTGGCTATAGCGGTTTCAAACAGATGCAGAGCGTATTTCAGACCCGACTCGCCACGGCGGCACCGGGTTACAACGAGCGCATCACCGCCCTGGAGAATGATCTACGTAAGAATGAGCAGAAGGGCAGCCTCGGCTTTTTGCAAAGCCTGGTGATACGGGACATTGCTACGCTGCAGGAGCTGCTGAGCAACGTAGCGGAAAGCGATCTCGATGCGACCGCGGGGTATCTGAAGGAGGCGGAAACTATCTATATCGCCGGTCAGTTGCGCTCCGAGCCGATTGCATTATTGCTGCGTTATATGCTCACCATGCTGAACCGCCGGGTGATCCTGCTAGATTCCGCCGGCGGGCTGGCGCCGGAAATGGCTAACAATATGCGTGAAAGTGACGTGCTTATCGCCATCGCGTTTCGCCATTATGCCAAAGAGGTGATCGCCATTGCCGACCATGCCAGCGCGCGCACCATTCCGGTCATCGCCATTAGCGATGGGCCGCTATCACCGTTAGCTAAAAGCGCCAGCGTGCTGTTCAACATTCCGGAAGAGGAGTACAGCTTTTCGCGATCGCTGGCCGCGCCGGTTTGTCTGGCGCAAAGCATCGCCATGGCGCTGGCAGCAGTATTGCAGCCGGAAGTCGCGCAGCCGCGCATCGAAACCATTACTGAACGTGAGAAGCGCACAGAATCACAGCGTAAACGCAACCGCGCATAATTGAATTAACGGGCTCCCGCTCGCAGTAGAGTGGGAGTTTTGTCGCCTGAAGTTGCAACTTATATTGCGGTTATTTGTTTTTAGCAACTTAAGTTGTGAAATATAACACCATGCTGCACAGCAGCATCTCTGAAAAGTGAGTAAGGATATGGCTACGATTCGTTGCACGACGGCTCAGGCGATAGTTCGCTATCTGAGCAATCAGTTTACCGAGGTGGATGGCAAACGCGTGCCGCTGTTTCCGGGCGTGTATGGCATTTTTGGCCACGGTAATGTCACTTGCCTGGGCGAAGCGCTAGAAGAGGCGCAAAATGTATTACCCACCTGGCGCGGGCAGAATGAGCAGTCGATGGCGTTTGCCGCCGTGGGATTTGCCAAGGCGATGGTGCGACGTCAAATCATGGTAGTTACCGCCTCGATTGGTCCTGGCACCACCAATCTGCTCACCGCTGCGGGCGTAGCACATACCAGTCGTCTGCCGCTTTTAATGATCTGCGGTGATAGCTTTGCCCGTCGCCATCCCGATCCGGTAATGCAGCAGGTCGAGCATTTCAACGATCCGACCCAAACGGTGAATGATGCCTTTAAAGCGGTGTCGCGCTACTGGGATCGAATTACCTATCCTGAACAGATCCTCTCCTCTCTGCCACAAGCCGTGGCAACCCTGCTCGATCCCGGCGACTGTGGCCCAGCCTTTATTGGCGTATGCCAGGACGTGCAGGAGATGGCGTGGGATTACCCAGAAGAGTTCTTTGCTCCGCGTTTGCATCTGATACCACGTCCACGTCCCGATCGCCAACTGCTGGCACGCGCTGCTGAGTGCCTGAGACAGGCTAAACGTCCGCTGATTATTTCTGGTGGCGGCGTGCGCTATTCGCAGGCTGAAGCAGAACTGGCGCAGTTTGCCCTGGCGCATGGCATCCCGGTGGTGGAAACCATCGCCGGAAAGGGCGCGTTTACCCACGATGACCCCATTCATTGCGGGCCGATTGGCATTCTCGGTTCAACCTCGGCCAATGCGCTGGCCGCCGAGGCAGATGTGGTGACTGCGGTGGGGACGCGTTTGATGGATTTCGTCACCGGTTCATGGACGGTATTCGATCATAAAGCTCAATTTATTGCGCTCAACGCCGCGCGCTTTGATGCGCACAAGCATCTGGCCATCCCGCTGGAGTGTGATGCCCGTGAAGGCATTAGCGAACTGCACACGGCGCTCGGCAGCTGGAAAGCAGCCGATAGCTGGCTGGAAAAAGGTCGCCGGGCGTTTGCCAAATGGAACGAACTGATTGCGGCGCGGCAGGAACGCACGGTATCGGAGGGCGATCCCACCTACGCGCAGGTGATTGGCGTAGTGAATGCAGCGGCGGCGGCAGAAGATTACATCATCAGCGCGGCGGGCGGACTGCCCGGTGAACTGGTGAAAGGTTGGCGGGTGAAGAATCCAGGCACGTTTGATTGCGAATTTGGCTTCTCCTGCATGGGCTATGAACTCTCCGCTGGCTGGGGCGTGGCGATGGCTGAGCAGGAGCGCGACGTGTTCGTGATGATTGGTGACGGCACCTACATGATGATGAATTCAGATATCTACTCCAGCGTTCTTTCGGGCCACAAATTCATTTTGCTGGTGTGCGATAACGGCGGCTATGCGGTGATCAACCGTCTGCAAAATGCCAAGGGCGGCGCCTCATTTAATAACCTGCTGAAGGATTGTCGGGTACAGGAGCCGTTTCACGTCGATTTCGTCGCTCATGCGCAATCCATGGGGGCACTGGCGCGCAAGGTCTCCTCGCTGGATGAGCTTGAGGAAGCGATCGGCTGGGCCAAAGGTAACGATCGCACCACGGTCATCTCCATCGATACTCATCCGTTTGACTGGACGCCGGGCGATGCCTGGTGGGATGTCGGCGTGCCGGAAGTCAGCGCACGAGACAGCGTTAACCAGGCGCGTGAAGAGCACGTTAAAGGTCGCCAGGCGCAGCGCGTCGGCATTTAATCAGGGAGTTTATGATGTTAAAAGCCAAACTGGGCATCGCGCCCATTGCCTGGTCGAACGATGACTTGCCGCAGTTGGGTGGGGATACGCCGCTCACGACCTGCTTGTCTGAAAGTCATCAGGCGGGATTTCAGGGTGTTGAAACCGGCGGTAAGTTTCCCAAAACTGCTGACGCGCTAAAGCCGCTACTGCAAGAGTATCAGCTGGATTTGGTGTCAGGCTGGTACTCCGGCACCTTGCTGGACAACAGCGTGGAGGAGGAGATCAAAAAATCACTGCCGCAAATGCAGCTGTTTCGTGATTGCGGCGCGGCTTGCCTGGTATATGGCGAAACGGCCGGCACCATCCAAAATCAGCAACATGTGCCACTGGCGAAGCGCTGTCGTCTTACTGATGAGCAGATGCGCGAGTACGGCGAAAAACTGATCCAGTTTGCAGCGTTTTGCCAGGACTACGGCGTGCCGCTGGCTTTCCATCATCACATGGGAACCGCCATTGAGGATGAACATGATATTGACCGCTTGATGGCCGTCACCACGCCAGAGGTTGGGCTACTGTTTGACGCCGGTCACCTGGTGTTTGCAGGCGTCGATCCACTGCGAATTCTGGAAAAACATGGCGATCGCATCATTCACGTACATACCAAAGACGTGCGCGAAGAGGTCCTGCGCACCTTAGATCGACATCGCGATTCCTTCCTTGATGCCGTGCTGCAAGGGATTTTTACCGTCCCCGGCGATGGCATGATCGATTTCAGTGCCATTGTTAATAAGTTGGCGCAAATCGGCTATCAGGGCTGGTTTGTGGTGGAAGCAGAGCAAGACCCAGCGAAAGCACCGCCGCTGGAATACGCGCTTATTGGTTATAAAACACTTCGTTCTGCGCTCGACGCAGCCGGTTATTCAGTCATTTCAGGAGCAATATGATGAACCAGTTAACAGGTAAAGTGGCCGTGGTTACCGGTGGTACGCAAGGCGTGGGCGCAGCGATTGCGCGTCAGTTTACGCAGTTGGGCGCTAGCGCAGTGGTGATTTGTGGCCGGAATCAGGAGAAAGGGACCAAGGTTGCCGAGCGTTTAAACGGAGAAAGTGAAACCAAAGTGGATTTCGTGCGTGCGGATTTATCTAACGTAGAGGATTGCCGTCACGTCATCGCCACCTCAGATAAACTGCATGGTCGCGTCGATATTTTGGTTAATGCCGGCGGCATGAGCGATCGCGGTACTATCTTAGATACCGATCCCGAACTCTTCGACCGCATCTTCGCCACCAACGTTCGTGGCCCGTTCTTCCTGATGCAGGAAGCCATCAAGCTGATGCGCCGCGATAACATTGCGGGCAGCATCGTGAATATCTGTTCGATGTCATCGCTGGCGGGGCAACCGTTTATCGCCGCGTACTGCTCTTCCAAGGGCGCGCTGGCCACCCTGACACGCAACACCGCCTACGCCTTATTGCGTAACCGCATTCGTGTGAATGGCCTCAACATTGGCTGGATGGCATCGGAAGGCGAAGATCGCATCATGAAGCAATATCACAGCGCAGAGAATAACTGGCTGGAGAAAGCGGCAGCGTCTCAGCCGTTTGGCCGCCTGATCCAACCGGAAGAAGTGGCGCGCGCAGTGGCATTCCTCGCCAGCGAAGAGTCCGGATTGATGACCGGCTCAATGATTGAGTTCGATCAGTCAGTCTGGGGTGGCTACGATCAAGCTGCTGCACCTGCTTCCCCGCTTTAAGCGCTTTACTCAGCCTGTGAAAGCAGGCTGGTTCCTCATTTTTATCGACTCATAAAAGAGGATGCGACATGCATCTAAAACAACTCGATAGCATTGCTCTCTTTTACCATCAGCTGCTGCTTCAGGTTCGCTTTCTGAAATTCAGTAAGCGGCGAACACCAGAAGAGGAGAAAAAAGAGTTGCTGGTTCAGTGGCTGCTTAAAGAGAAAAAGTTGAAGACCTTTGGTGAAGAGTGTCGCCATGAGATCGCCTATATGATCCTCGAAATAGAGAGCAGCAGTCTCAGCGACTTTGAAAGTAAAGTGGAGCATCTTGAGACGAACTGTGCTGCTATTCGACTGGAGATGGAAATGAGTCAGGCGCTAAAGTGGGAAACGTCAGCAAAATCGGGTTATGGCTAAGATGTCTGCCTCAGGACGAGGCAGATTTGGCGTTCAACTCACCATTCAACGATCGGGCCCGCTTCTCCTTCATCTTCCAGCACAGCCACAGCGCAATAAACCACGCCGGTGAGGCCGCTAAAGCCGCAAGCGTATCGGGATCAAATATCATGATCACCACTGAGAACAGGAAGAACATCAGCGTCGCCCAGGCCATCATCCTGCCGCCGGGCATCTTAAATTTTGATTTTTGATGCAAATCAGGACGTTGCCTGCGGTACACCAGATAAGACACCAGAATCATTCCCCAGCAATAGATCACCAGAATGGCGGCCAGCGTGGAAACGATGGTGAACAGCGTTGATACATTTGGCACCAGGAACAGCAGCAAGGTACCGCTCAGCATACAGAAGCAGGAGAACAGCAAACTGCGCAGCGGAATGCGTGTGGTGCGTGACAGAATACGGAACTGCCAGTGGGCATGCTGCTCTACTGACAGGCCATACAACATGCGGGTGCTGGAGTAGACGCCGCTATTGGCGGACGACATTGCGGAAGTCAGCGCCACGAAATTAATGATCGCCGCCGCCGCGGGCAGTCCAGCCTTGGCAAACAAGGTGACAAACGGGCTGGTATCTGGCGATACACCTTGCCATGAGGTAACCGCAATAATCACCATCATCGAGAGCATATAGAAAATCACAATCCGCAGCGGCAAAGCGTTAATCGCGCGTGGCAAAATTTTCTCGGGATCGCGGGTTTCTGCGGTCATCGTGCCGAGTAGTTCAATTCCGGTATAAGAGAAAATAGCGATTTGGAAACCGGCAAGAAAACCGGTGATGCCGTGCGGCATAAACACCGCCGGATCGGTCAGGTTATGCACCGAAGCTTGTACGCCATCCGGTGAGGTCCAACCGGTAAACACCATCCATCCGCCGGTAATAATCAGCGCAATAATGGTAATCACTTTGATCAGTGCAAACCAGAATTCCGCCTCGCCAAAGGCTTTCACCGACAACATGTTAAACAAACACAAAATCCCCAGGGTGAACAACGCGGGTATCCACGCCGACATTTCCGGGAACCAATACTGCATATAGGCGCCACACACCACCACATCCGCGATGCAGGTCACTACCCAACTCAGCCAATATGACCAGCCGAGAAAAAAGCTGGCCTTAGGCCCGAGATAATCGCCGACGAAATCGGCAAATGAGCGATAGTCCAGTCGGCTAAGCAGCACTTCGCCCATCGCCCGCATCACCATATAGCTAAAGAAGCCAACCAGAATATAGATGATTAAAATCGAGGTTCCGGCCACCGCAATATTGCGTCCGGCACCCATGAATAGCCCGGTGCCGATGGATCCGCCTAAGGCGATCATCTGAATATGGCGTTCGCTGAGCCCTCGCTGCAGTTTTTGCGGGGCGTCGTTAGCCCGAGCAGGCTGAATCTGCTCTTGTGTAGGTTGGTTAGACACAATGATTCCTTCAGTCTGGCAAAAAGATGCAGGGTGATGCCTGCCCGCAAGCATCAATGGCAAATAAGGGTTTAATTATTTCTGCGCACGAAATAACGCAACGTCTCTCTTTAACCGTTAAAGAGGCTCGTTTAAATAGATGAAATAAAAGTAAAACTAATAAACGCCTACATCATGTTGGAGGTTTCCCGCTGAGTTTTACTTATCGTGGTTGCGTGAGTTAACAAAGTCAATGCGGAAAAATAACAGTTTATTCACTTTTTGATGACCATCAAAGAACTGAAAAATAGGAATAAAATCAAATTTTATGCAATTTAGTGAATATTACTTGCATGAATATGCGCTGTATGTGGGGTAAATTTAATGCTTAGTTATTCATTCATTAACGCATTTTTGTGTCGAAAAAGTTAAATCCTCCTTATTTGGCGTGATCCGGTTTTCTGAAAAGGTGTTAAATTACTTTCCGTCTAGTGCAATGCATTACCTTTCCACGTCTTTTCAATATAAATAACTCTGATCATACAGGCTTCTCATGGAAAAGTTATCTTACGCTTCTGAAAGCAGTACATCTCCCTGGACTACCTACCTGAGCCAAATTGACCGCGTTGCGCCTTACCTTGGTGAATTGTCTCGCTGGATAGAAACCCTGCGCCATCCTAAAAGAGCACTGATTGTCGACATTCCGGTGCAGATGGATGACGGCTCGATTCGCCACTTCGAAGGCTACCGCGTACAGCACAATCTCTCACGCGGACCGGGCAAAGGGGGCGTGCGTTACCATCCGGCAGTTGACCTGAACGAAGTGATGGCGCTCTCGGCCTGGATGACCATTAAGTGTGCGGCGGTCAACCTGCCCTACGGTGGCGCGAAGGGCGGGATTCGTGTCGATCCACATGCGTTGTCTGAAGGTGAACTGGAGCGATTAACGCGCCGCTACACCAGTGAAATCGGTTTGATTATTGGTCCACAGAAAGATATCCCAGCGCCGGATGTGGGCACCAACGGCAAAGTCATGGCGTGGATGATGGATACCTACTCCATGAACCATGGCACCACCATTACCGGTGTTGTCACCGGTAAACCGATTCATCTTGGTGGTTCGTTAGGGCGTGAGAAAGCGACGGGCCGTGGCGTATTTATTACCGGTCGTGAAGTGGCAGAACGTTCTAACATCACCATTGAAGGGGCGCGCGTAGCGCTGCAGGGCTTTGGTAATGTGGGGAGCGAGGCAGCACGTCTCTTCGCCGAAGCCGGGGCGCGCGTGGTGGTGATTCAGGATCACACGGCTACCTTACTCAACGAGGGCGGCATCGATTTAGCCGCGCTGAGTG
The DNA here is from genome assembly GCF_051302795.1 of Pantoea sp. E2023-21. Classification (NCBI taxonomy): domain Bacteria; kingdom Pseudomonadati; phylum Pseudomonadota; class Gammaproteobacteria; order Enterobacterales; family Erwiniaceae; genus Pantoea; species Pantoea sp. E2023-21. Next base: position 49,999 of record NZ_CP195345.1, read on the forward strand.
CATGGCAGATCGAGCATAAACAGATTGCTGGTTTCCCTGGTGCGCGTGAGATCGACAGAGAACAGTTCTGGACCACCGAGATGGATATTCTGATCCCGGCAGCACTTGAGGGACAAATTACCCGCGAGCGCGCAGAGATCATCAGTGCCAAACTGGTGCTGGAAGGGGCTAACGGCCCCACCTACCCCGATGCCGATGATGTGCTGGCCAATCGTGGCGTGCAGGTGGTGCCGGACGTCATTTGTAATGCCGGCGGGGTAACGGTGAGTTACTTCGAATGGGTGCAGGATATGGCGAGTTTCTTCTGGAGCGAAGATGAGATTAACAAGCGTATGGACCGCATCATGACGGAGGCGATGGTTCACGTTTGGGACAAAGCGGCAGATAAACGCTGCTCATTGCGTACAGCTGCCTATATCGTTGCCTGCGAACGTATTTTGCTGGCGCGTAAAGATCGCGGTATTTATCCTGGCTGATTTATTTTGCCTGATACTCTGTCTCACTAAACCGGAAGTGATGCCATTTCCGGTTTAGCTTTTTCGCTGAGTTCTTTATCTGTAAATAAATATGCCCGAAAAATATCATTATTCGGCTTCGCTTTATTGGCGTGCGTCCGTGAGATTAATGCGCGAATAAAAATTAAGTTATTTTAAGTTGTTACATAAACGCCATCGCGGCCGCGAGAGGGCGTTTATCCTGTCGTTCATGCGAGGTTCACGCCGCGCAGCCCTGACCAGCAGCGTGCGCTAGATTGGGTAATCATTACCGAAGGATCTTCGCTGAATTCACTCACCAATGTAACCACTCTGTCGGTTAAACTTCTTATATTTTCATTACCTTCATACACATACTCATTCGTCGGTAAAACATAAGCATACCCTTTTTCGCACACTAAGCTGCGCGCAAAGCCATTCTCAAGCATCGCATACAGCAGTTCAATTTGCGTGCCAGCGTTAGGTTCTTTCAATTCAATGCGGATTGTATAACTGAGCATAATATTATCTCCGATACGTTTTAAAATTTAAGTTTACTTAAGTTTAATTGATCGGAAATAGAAAGCGTGTTTTTAAGAGTAATCTTAGAGGTGGCTTATAGATTACAATAAGGATTAATAGTAATTATTGGCCCTATTAAGCGTAGCGGTGTGAAGGTGTTAAATAATAGAATATTTTATTATCTCCTTATTGCGTTCGGCTTAAATAAGTTTTCTTTTAATTTAATGTGCTCAGCGCCATGCAGGCTATAATTAATTTAAGGCTCATTTTGAGCTGGTTGCTAAAAATGTATATAGAGTATCCGCAACGGGCGACTTTAAAAAGTTTTATTGATTGTTATTTATCTCGGCCCATGAGGAGTAGCGGATGAAATTCACCATAACGGATTTTTACGTTTTTAGTCAGGAGGATACAGAAGGTTGCTGCAACTTGCATCGCGATAGCTGCCGTCTGGCGCCCGCCTATGATAATCGTGTATTCATGGGGTCGTTTTATTCTCCCGAACATGCATGGCAATATTTCCACACTCATCATCCCAACAGCCGAGCGGTATTTTGCCTGTTATGCATGAAAGAATAGTGGGAGAAACCTTTTTGCCTAAAAAATAGCTGAAGACGTTTTTTTAACTGAAGCGCGCAGGCCCGATACTGACTTTTTTAGCAGTGAGGACTTCCTTGCCAAGACTCAACCCACCCTCAATATCAGGGAGGTAAGCCATTTAGGCTGCCTGGTACCTCACCCATTTCATCTCCTGCCGACCTCAAACCTCTTTACCGCCTGCGGGGATTGATGGCACCTCAGGCTGCCGCAGTTCACAATCATTACGCCATTTATGTGCAGATACCATTCTTCTAAGGTAGTTTATTCCTTTATTAATCATCACTGATCAGGAGCGTCTGATGCCGCACTACCTTTTTTTTGCGAAGGATAAGCAGATAGCTGTTTTGGAATCTTCAGATAAAAGCGGCACGTTGCAGCTTATTACGCAGGGATTTGAAAAGCAGTATGAGGAGATTGATGCTGTGGATGCGGAGCGCGCACTCGCGCGATTTGCCGATATTCGCAGCGAAGAGGTGAAAACAGCACAGGCTTTTGTAACCGGCTCGGCGTTCAGCGCTATTTTGACTGCATTTTTCAAATAGTCGACAGGAGGAAAAGTAATGCCGAAGCCTCATATTACAAACGATGCACAAAAGCGCGCATTAATCGCCGGCTCAGTGGGCAATTTCATTGAATGGTACGAGTTTGCGGTTTATGGCTTTCTCGCCACGGTTATCGCGCAGAATTTCTTTCGCCTGCAGGGTGAAGCCGAACTGACCGGCATTATTCTGACTTACGCCTCGTTCGCCATCGCCTTTTTCTTCCGGCCGCTGGGCGCCATATTTTTCGGCCGCATGGGGGATCGTATTGGGCGTAAGCCCACGCTGATTTTTGTCTTGATCATGATGACGCTGGTCACGACAGCGATCGGCGTCATTCCTACATATGCCAGTATTGGCGTGGCGGCACCGCTGATCATTACCGCACTGCGTATTCTGCAAGGCTTATTTGCCGGGGGTGAATACGGCGGTGCGGTGTCTTTGATGACGGAGTTCGCGCCTAAAGGCCAGCGCGGACGATATGGTGCCTGGCAATCATTCACCGTCGCATTGGGTCTGCTGGCTGGTGCCGGGATTGTCGCATTGCTATCGGCGGTGTTGAGTGTGGAGGAGATGCACAGTTGGGGTTGGCGCATACCTTTCTTCCTCGCGTTGCCGATGGGGATTGTGGCGCTGTGGCTGCGTTATAGCATGGAAGAAACGCCCAGCTTTGTGCGTCAGCAGCAAGCTAAAAAAGAGCAACAGCCTGCGGCGGTCAGCGCCAGTTTTGCTGCGACGCTCAGGATTATTTTGCTGGCAATCAGCCGCGTGATGGTGTGGTCTGCGGCGGGCTATACCTATCTGGTGATCATGCCAACCTATCTGCAATCTTCCCTGCACACTGGCTTTAATCAGGCGCTGTTGATTGCGGTGATCTCTAACCTCGGTTTTGCAGCAACCATCATTCCGGCGGGCATTCTCAGTGACAAAATTGGCCGCCGCAGCGTAATGGTTTTCGCGGCATGCCTGTTGCTGGTGCTGGCATTACCGTTACTGAAAGTACTTCAGGCAGAATCCTCAACGCTATTAATTAAGGCGCTGGTGGTGTTTGTCGCCGGCGGAATTGTGGGATTGCTGGCAGGGCCGGGCCCGGCAATGTTATCGGAAATGTTCCCCACGCGCGTACGCTATACCGGGTTGGGTCTGGCGTATTCTTTATCCAACGCCATTTTCTCCGGTTGCGCAGGGCTTATCATTACGTCTCTGATTAAGCAGACCGGAAATCTGGATATCCCGGCCTGGTATATCATCGTCACTGCGGCGATAAGTATTCCAGCGCTGATGACGCTCAATAGGAAAGATCATTTACGATCTATCGATGAGTAGGCACGTTTAACGGCTTGATGGCAGTCTTCAACGTGCCATCTGTTTTATCGCGTCCTGCACCGGTACGTCTCCGCCCGTCAGTTCAATGATGACGCGGCTGACGCCGGGTTGTTCGATGATTTCAGCCAGCGTCGCCGCCACGTCATCACGAGTGATATCGCCATACGGGATCGCCAAACCAGCACGTACCTGGCCTTGGCCTTTTTCGTCCGTCAGGGTACCCGGGCGCAGTATCACCCAATCCAGATCGCTTTCCGCCAGTGCGACGTCTGCGGCTTTTTTCACGCGCATGTAGTTTTCGAAGGTGGTGGAGAGGTTTTTCGCTCGGCCAGCTTCCGGGAATGCGGAGACCAACAGGAAACGCGAGATGCCCGCCTGCTGTGCCGCAGCAACCGCGGTTTTTAATCCTTCGCCATCAATGGCGTTCGTCATCTCTTCACCGCCTTTACCACCGGCACCAGCGGAAAAAACCACCACATCGCTGCCCGCCATCAAAGCGGCAAGGGATTTTGCATCCAGCGCGGTTAAATCGCCATTAACGGGCGCAGCGCCCAGTTGACGCAACAGCTGCTCTTGCTCTGCTTTACGAAATAGCGGGCGCGCAGTGTGCCCATTTTTTACCAGCAGTGATGCCAGACGACGGCCAATATTGCCTGCGCCGCCAATGATAAATACATTGGACATAAGTACCTCTTAAATTGCGGACAGAGAAGCTAAAAGCTTGTCAGTATAGTCAACGTCATTCCGCTGGAAAAAAGCTACGCAGTTTTTGCTGTTCGCAGCCGCGATCATCCATATTCTCCGCTGCCAGCCAATGCGTGAATGCCTGGCGAACAGGCGGCCATTCGCGATCAATGATCGACAACCAATCGGTATCGCGATTACGCTGTTTGCGCGTCATGGCCTGACGGAAGCGGCCTTCGAAGGTGAAGCCAATGCGCTCTGCCGCTCGTCGTGAAGCGAGATTAAGAGAATCGCAACGCCAGGCAACGCGGCGATAACCTAGCGCGAAGGCCTGCTGTAACAACAGATATAACGCCTCGCTACCCAACACGTTGCGCTGCATCAGCGGCGACCAGGTGACATGGCCAATCTCAATTGCACCGTTCTGCACGTCAATGTTGGCGAAGCAGACTGCACCCACTGCTTGTTGGTTAACGTGATCGATCACCGCATAACTGACCAATCCACTGTCGCTTAGTTTGTTAATGATCCAGTCGGTCATCGCGGCTAACGATCGCGGCTGCGATGCGCCCAGCCAGGTCCAGTCACGCTCGTCGGGTGCCAGTGAAAAGGCGGCAAATAACGCTTCGCTATGAGCAACTTGCAACGGGGCTAACTGGCAAAAACGCCCTGCGAGGATATCGGCAGGTGGAAAAGTGGCTGGCTGCCAGTCAGCTAAGTCAAAACCAACCGGCTGACCATACTGATTGTATTGTGTCACTTGATCTCCGTTTCGTTGGGTTGAAGACGCGCGCCAGGCTTCATCATTCAGGCTGAGCAGACGACGCGCATGACTCAGCAGGATTTCACCGCCCGCCGATTGCTTTCAGGTGATTGAATCGAGGGCGGCCGATTAGCGCGCTTTGCTCAAAGACGGGCAATAAATCGCGTAATGCCGATCAGTCAAGCCCGGTATTAATTACCGTACATACCGTAGCGGCGCGATTTATCGCGCAATAAATTGCGCCACTACAGATTGTGCGCGTTATGAAGATGAGTCATTCCATCACCCAATGTCCATCACTGACCTCACGATAACGTCGCGTTTCGGGCACAAAGCCCAGCGCGCGCACCGGACTTTTTAGCTCGCTGATGTCCAGCTGGCGTTTCACATGACGGCGCGCCGGATCGGGAACAGGCACCGACGACAGTAATTTACGCGTGTAATCATGCTGCGGATTTTCAAAGATTGCCGCGCGCGGGCCGATTTCGACAATTTCTCCCAACAGCATCACCGCAACGCGATGGCTGATGCGTTCGACTACCGCCATGTCGTGCGAAATAAACAGATACGACAGCCCAAGGTTTTGTTGCAGGTCGAGCAGCAGATTGATGATTTGCGCTTTTACTGTGACGTCCAGCGCTGACACCGACTCATCGGCGATGATCATTTTAGGATCGAGCATCAGCGCACGGGCGATGCAGATGCGCTGGCGCTGGCCGCCCGAAAACTCGTGCGGATAGCGTTGCATCATGCTGGCAGATAAACCGACGCGCTCCATCAGTGATGCAGCTTTCGCGCGCGCCTCGGCTTTACTGCCTAAGCGATGTTGCAGAAAGGGTTCGGTGAGCGCTTCCAGTATCGACATGCGCGGATTAAGGCTGGCGAACGGGTCCTGAAAAATCATCTGCATGGCGCGGCGCAACGTGCGTAACTCATGCGCAGACAAATTCAGCACATCGTAACCATCAAAGGCCACTTCGCCAGCGTCTGGCGTGACGAGGCGCGTCAGCGAACGTCCGGTGGTGGATTTACCGCAGCCGGATTCACCGACCAGCGACAAGGTTTCGCCCGGCATCAAATCAAACGAGATGTTTTCCACCGCATGAACCGCGCCCGTTTTGCGGCTGAACAGGCCTTCATGAATGCTGAAGCGGGTGCTGAGATTTTTCACCGACAGCAGCGGCTGACGCGGTGCGGATAGGCGGGGGGAATCAGGCGCCGCGCTATCATCGTTAAAAGAAAACTTTCGCGGCCCAGCAATGCCGCGCATTGCGCCTGGCTGTGACACGGTAGCAATGAGCGTGCGGGTGTAATCCGCGGCGGGCGCGGAGAAAATCGCTGCGGTGGTGCCGGTTTCCATCACATCACCTTGATACATTACCAGCGTGCGATCCGACACTTCGGCTACCACGCCCATATCGTGAGTGATAAACAGCACCGCAGTGCCTTCCTCTTCCTGCAACGTCTTAATCAGATCAAGAATTTGCCCCTGAATGGTGACGTCCAGCGCGGTGGTGGGTTCATCCGCAATCAGCAGTTTTGGCCGCAGCGCCAGCGCCATGGCAATCATCACGCGCTGCCGCATCCCGCCGGAAAAATGGTGCGGATAATCATTGAAGCGTTTAGCGGCATTGGGGATACGCACTTTTTCCAGCAGCCGAATGGTCTCTTCACGCGCGGCGCGTTTGCTGATTTTGCGGTGATTGATCAGCGCTTCAGCAATTTGATTACCGATGGTGAAGGAGGGATTCAGGCTGGTCATTGGCTCCTGAAAAATCATCGCCACCGCATTGCCGCGAATATCGCGCATGGCAGATTCGCTCAGCGTTAGCAGATCGACGCCGTTCAGCAGCACGTTGCCGCTGACGCGTGCGTGACGCATGTTGAGTAAGCGCATGATCGCCATCGACGTGACACTTTTACCCGAACCGGATTCGCCAACTATCGCTAGCGTTTCACCCGCATTAACGGTTAACGAGACGTTTTTCACCACATCGCGCCATTGATCGTCAACGCGAAAGGCCACCGTCAGATTTTCGATGCGCAGCACCGGTTCGACTGCTGAGGCGGCCGTGTTCATTTCACTACCACAAAGCGCGCCGACAGGCTGCAAACCGGCAGGAAAGTGAAGTCCTTATCAAATGGATAAGCAGGCTGTAATTTGCGGTTGCGCGTTAAGCGTTCCACATATTGATCGACCACACCTTCTGACAGCGCCATCAAATTAGGATTGGCCAGCGGCGCCAGTTCTGGCGACAAATACCCCGACTTCACCACCACAATTTTAGCCGCAGCAGGTTGCAGGCCAAGCAGGGCGAAATCGGCCAGGTTGTGATACGGACGACGACGATCGGCGACCACCAGCGTAATGCCGCCGGTTTGCAGCAGCGCTTGTTTTGCGAGGGAACGTGCATCGTCGCTGAGATGCTTCACGACAAATTCGGCCTGTACTTTACCGCCCGCCGGATCGAGCGACGCGCCAACGGTTAGCGTTAAGGTTGCGCCAACGCCGGCGGCAAAGGCCGCATCAGTGGCCGGTTTATCGGTAATGCCAGCAACGATAACCTCCTGAGCGTTCTGGCGAATCAGTTCTGCCAACACATCTGCACGATCGCCGACGCCGCCACCGGTGGGATTATCTCCCGAATCGGCCAGAATCACCGGTGCGGTTTCGCTGGCGATGGCCATCGCTACGCACTCTTCAATGCTGCCAGTCACGCAGCCAAAGCTAAATTCATCGCGCGCCTGCCAATACGCCAGTGCCAGTTTTGCGGCCTGTTCCGCCAGTACATCAGCATCGGTGCCGGTCATGATCGCGGCGGCGGTGGCGCGCGGTTCGTCAGCCCAGACGTAACCGACCATCAGTGAGGCATCCCAAATATGTTCTAGCGCATTAATGCCGGGCAAACGGGCATACAAACTTTTGGCGGGTTCATCTTCGGTGCTGGTGCGCTCACCGGGCAGCACCACCGGAATCGGTGCCCACACCACGCCAGGTTTAACGCCGGTTTGCAGACTTTTCACCAGCATCGATACCGAGCGGCGCATGGTCTCTTCCACATCAATGTGCGGCGCGGTGCGATAAGTCGAGAACATATCAATGGCATCAATGATGCGCTGTGTGACATTGCCGTGCAGATCGTAGCTTACGCTGATCGGGCAATCCGGGCCGACTAACGCGCGGGTAGCGCTGATCCAGTCGCCTTCGGCATCTTCCATGCCTTCGACATACACCGCGCCGTGCATGGCGAGATAAACGCCATCCACCGGCAACTGTGCCGCGAGGCGCGTCAGGAAATCCTGCTTAAAATCGTCGTAAGTGATGCGCGCCACTGGACCACCGGCAATGGCGCGCGCGTGGAAGGTGGGCAGAAATTCGGCATCATAATCCTGCAGGAAAGCAAAGTAGGGATTGGTGGTCAGTTCATCCCCGCGCACGATGCGAAAGTCGTCGGCATAATTCAGCACCGGATTGTAAGTACTGCACTCAGTATGAATTCCACCAAAAGCAATGCGCATAGCAGCCTCCGCTAGTCGGGTAAATGAATGATAAAACGATACGCCGCCACACTGGCTGCGGCTCTGGCCCAGCTCTCTTCGTTGATGACCATACTGGAGATCGGCGTTTTGCCGATAATCGACGGCAGCACATGGCTATCGATTGCCTGCATCACCACGGTTTTCAGCAATCCATCAAACGCATCGGGCTGATGCGCAATAACAATTAATTCGGGGTCATTCATCTGGATGATATTGGCGATCGATAAACCCAGCGCATGACCGGCCTGATGCAGAATGGCAATCGCTGCGCTGTTACCCTTCACCGCCAGCGCTTCCAGTTCGGCAATCGATTCAGTCTCCAGCGCTTTATCGCGCATGCTTTCGCGGATAGCGGTTAACGATGCCAGCGTATCGAGGCAGCCGCGCTTGCCGCAGCGACAGGGACGTCCGCCAGGCTCGATGGTGCAGTGGGCGATTTCACCGGCAGCGCCGTGTGCACCACGGTGCAGTTGGCCCTGAAAGAAGTGCGCCGAGCCAATGCCGTCACCGTGCGAAATCAGGGTAAAGTTGCGCGCTTTTTTGGCCACGCCGAAAATCTTCTCGCTGACCGCCAGCGCTTTGGCATCGTTTTCTAACGACACTTCCAGCCCGGTTTGCTGTTTCAGCAGTTCTGCCAGCGGCACGTTTTTCCAGCCCAGCAGGGCAGACTGTACGCAAATGGCTTGATTTTCATCGACAACCCCGGAAAGGGTTACGCCAAGGCCAATCAACTGATCTTGCGAAATCGATTTCTGTGCAATCAGGTCCGGGATCGCCGCCGCTATCATTTTTGCCAGCTGTGACGGGTCGAGGCTCAACGGCATGTGGGTGGCAGCCAGCGTATGGCCGTGCATATCAATCAGCACTAATACCACGCGTTCGCCGAGCAGCGAGGCACCGAGAAAATAGGCGCTGTCAGCTCGCATTTTTAATAACACCGATGGACGGCCCTGGCCGCTGGATTCAGGAATACTCTCTTCCAGCAATCCGGCCTGCAACATCTCTTTTACCAGCGTACTAATGGCGGCTTTGCTTAATTTCATTTTTTCCGCAATGGCGGTGCGGCTCATGCCATGCGACGCAATAAGCAAACGCAGAATTTGTTGCTGATGGGCATTGAGCATTAGGTTCTCACGGCGTTAGCACTAATGTGCTGACAATAATAAGGACGGAAAACAAATACAACGATATTTAGTTAAATTTCTGAATGCAGATCTAATTATAAGTAAATTATATGAACCAACCTATTGGCTTTTGTTCAGTGAGTGTGGCTTATATAGCGCAATGTTTATTAGCAAAGCGCTAGATATCGTCTCGTAGCCCGTACATTTCGTAGCGGCGCAGTAAATTGCGCTGCTACAAATTTTGCGTGGTGTTAAGGACGTTCATTCATTCACCGATCGTTTCAATGATTCATTGAGGGCCTTCATGGAAAGCAAACATAAGCATTTCAAGGTACTGACGCTGGCCGGCTGTTTATGGGCGTCGATGGCGAGCGCCTCCGTTTTTGCCAGCCAGCTGGTGATCATGCAGAACGAACCGCCGCGCAGCATGGATCCCGGTAACCAAACCGCCACCTTTACTGGCACGGTGCTGGACCCGATGTACGAAGGCCTGACGCGCCTCGGTGATGACGGCAAAATCATTCCGGCACTGGCATTATCCTGGACAGCCGATGAGAGCGGACTTAACTGGACTTTTACCCTGCGGCCAAATGTGAAATTCCACGACGGCACGCCCTTTAATGCCGATGCAGTAGTGGCAAACTTCCAGCGTCATTTAAATACGCAACGCGGTTTAGCCGGCAGCGGAAAAATTCGCACCTTTATTCAGGATGTGAAGAAAAAAGACGATCTTACTGTCACGTTTCAGCTGAAAAAAATTAATCCGGCCTTTTTAACTGTTTTAGCGTCCGGTCCGGGATTAATGGTCAGCCCGCAAGCGGATAAGGCAGGCAGCATTAACAATAAAGCCGACGGCACCGGACCTTATAAACTGGTGCAATACAAATCCGGCGAATATGTGCTTGAACAAAAGAATCCCGACTACTGGGGGAAATCGTCCGGTCCAGATGAAATTAAATGGACGTGGAGCAGTGAACCGTCGGTAATGAATATGGCGCTGCAATCGGGGCAGGTCGATATTATTAACCCGGTGCCGCCGCAGTTCGCGGGTATGTTAAAAAACAACGCCAACGTTAATCTCAAACAATCGCCAGGTGCCGCCGTATTCTGGGTAGACCTCAATACCCAAAGCAAAGCCCTGAGCGATGTGCGCGTGCGTCAGGCGCTCAATCTCGCCACCGACCAGCAGGCGTTGGTGAAAGCCATCATGTTTGGTTATGCACAACCGGCCAATTCGGCACTGGCACCGGTCGATCCCAACTACGACAAAAGTTTGCATGACTATCCGTATGATCTGCAAAAGGCCAAAGATCTGCTGAAAGCGGCGGGCTACGCCGACGGTTTCCCGATGTCGATTGCGGTACAGGCACCCGATGCGCGTACGGCGCAAGTGTTGCAGGGCATGTGGAGCAAAATCGGCGTGAAGCTCAACGTGCGGCAGATGGAGAGCGGCGTGTGGACTAAAGCGGCGTTTGCCGATGGCAAAGAGAAGGCCGCGCAGGGCACCGATGCGGTGCTGGCCTCCTGGTCTTCTGGTTTATATGGCTCGGATCTGCAGCTTCGCCCGCTCTATCACACCAGCAGCTTTGCGCCGGGCGGGGCGAATCTGGGCTTCTTTAGCGACAAGCAAACCGATGATCTGATCGACACCGCCGCATCCACCCTCGACGATGCTAAACGCAAAGATCTTTACTTCCAGGCGCAAAAGCAGATCAGCGGATTAGCGCCGCAAGTGCTGCTGTTCTATCAGGACGATCTCTATGCCGCCCGTAAGAATATTAGCGGCGTAGTTATGCAGCCGGGCGGACAAATCGTCGTGCGCGACGCGGTGAAGCAATAACCTCATGGCTGATGTGATATGAAAGCGTACGTCGCAAAAAAGGTGTTTTCGCTGCCGTTAATCATTTTCGGCGTGTCGATCATCGTGTTTATCGCCATCCGCGCGCTGCCGGGCGATCCCGCGCGCTTGATGGCGGGACCGGAAGCGCCGCAGGAAGCGGTGGACAGTATGCGCGTGCGGCTGGGGCTCGATCAGCCTTTGCCGCTGCAATATGTCAAATTCGCGGCTGAAGCCTTGCACGGCAATCTTGGCTTATCGTTGCAGTCGCAGCGTCCGGTGATGACGGAGATCAGCGAGCGGTTGCCCTACACCTTGTCGCTGGCGGCGCTGGCGTATCTGCTGGCGATTGCGATCGGTGTTCCGGCGGGCATGACCGGGGCGATCTATCGTCAGCGCATTCCGGATCAAATTGTGATGGTGCTGACCATTGCCGGTGCGTCGATCGCCAACTTCTGGCTGGCGCTGCTGGCAATGAATTACTTCGCCGTTGAGCTAGGCTGGTTACCGCTGCTGGGCGCGGATTCGTGGAAAAATTACATTATGCCGACCGTCACGCTAGCGATCTTGCCGATGGCAATGATTGCGCGCATGACGCGTTCCAGCATGTTGGATGTATTGAGCCAGGATTATATTCGCACCGCCAAAGCCAAGGGATTATCGTCCGCCAGCATTAACTGGAAGCACGCGCTGCGTAATGCGCTGATCCCGATTGTCACCATCGTAGCGCTCAACTTCGGCAGTCTGATTGGTGGCGCGGTGGTGACTGAATCGGTGTTCAACTGGCCGGGCATTGGGCGCTTACTGGTGGATTCTGTGCGCTACCGCGACTATCCGGTGATTCAGGGCGTTACGCTGGTAGCCGTTACGGGCGTGGTGTTGATGAATCTGCTGGGCGAAGTCCTGATTGGTTTGCTCAATCCAAAAATAAGGTTCGACTGATGAACAGCAATGAAACTTTCGTGCTGCCGCCGCGTTCGCGCAGCCGACACGTCGTGCGCATGCTGATCGCTAATCCGTCGATTGCTATTGGCGGCGCGCTGGTCATGCTGGTGGTGCTCGCCGCCGCGCTGGCCCCGCTGATTACACATTGGGATCCGGTGGAGCAGGATTTACTCAATACCTTGCAAGCACCGTCATCCGCACACTGGTTTGGCACCGATGATTATGGGCGCGACATTTTCTCGCGCGTGATTTACGGGGCGCGCATCTCGCTGTTTGAAGTGAGTCTCAGCGTAGCGATCTCGATGGTGATTGGCATTCCGCTCGGCATCATTTCGGGGTTAGCCGGCCGTAAAATTGATGCGCTAATCATGTGGGTGATGGATATCATCTTCGCTTTTCCCGGCATTGTACTGGCGATTTTGATTGTCAGCGTACTGGGCGAAGGGCTGATAAATATGCTGATCGCCATCTCGCTGTTCTCCATTCCGGTGTATGCACGCCTGAGCCGCAACTTAACGCTGGGCTTGAAGAATATGGAATACATCGAAGCGGCGCACATGCTGGGCGTACGCTATCCGCGCATCATCACGCACTACATTCTGCGCAACTCGATTGGTCCGCTGATTGTGCAATCAACGCTGACGGCGGGCGCGGTGGTGCTGTCTGCCGCCAGTCTGTCATTCCTCGGTTTAGGTGTGCAACCGCCGATGCCAGAGTGGGGCACCATGATGAGCGATGGGCGCAACTTTCTCGGCCTGAATATCTATGTGTCACTCTTTCCCGGATTGGCGATTTTGATTACCGTGCTGGGCTTCAATGTGCTGGGCGACGGTTTACGTGATGTGATGGACAAACGTTTATGAGTGAACAATCCGCGGTGATTTGCCTCGATCTGGGCGGCTCATTTATCAAGTTAGGCGTGATGAATGCGCAGGACGAATTAACGATACTCGATCAGCAAACAATACCGGCGAAAAGCTGGGGCGATTTCACCGCGCTGGTGAAGAGTATGATTGCCCAACATCAGTCACATTTTGCCGCCTGCAGCCCGGTGGCTATCTCCACCGCAGGCATTGTTGCCCCGGATTCCGGCGAAATGTTTGCCAGCAATATTCCCGCTTTTCATCAGCGCAGTCTGGCCAAAGAACTGGGTGCGATCCTGCAACGTAAGGTGATTGTACATAACGATGCAGACTGCTTCACGCTGGCCGAAGCGCTGGCGGGGGCGGGGAAAGGGCATAAAGTGGTGTTTGGCGCGATTCTTGGTTCGGGCGTTGGCGGCGGTTTGGTGGCGGATGGCCGTATCATCACCGGACAGAACGGTCTCACCGGCGAATGGGGGCATGGGCCGATCACGCTAACGGAAGTGGAGATCGAAGGCGTCACGCTGCGGCTGCCGCGCAAGGCGTGTCCGTGCGGCCAAAAAGGCTGTCTTGATAGCTACGGAGGTGCGCGCGGGCTGGAAAACCTGCATCAGACGTTGCATCACCGCCCGGCGAATAGCCTCGAAATAATCGAACGTTGGCAGCAGCAAGATGCGCAAGCGCAGCAAACCCTTCAGGCATGGCTGCAAATTGTCGGTCAGCCGCTGGCGTACAGCATCAATATCACTGGCGCTTCACGCGTGGCAGTCGGTGGCGGGCTGGCCTCGGTTGTTCCGCTGATTGATGCGTTAGATGAGGTGGTGCAAGGCTACGTGCTACGCCGCACCTCACATCGTTTAGTGGTGCCTGGCGAGTTCGCGCATCACGGCGGCATGATGGGCGCCGCGCTGCTGGCCCGGCAAAGTCAGGGATAATGTTACCCGGTGCGCATAAATGCGCACCCTACGACGTAGGGTCGCCCTTCATGGCGACCGATGCCTCAGCGTCACCCCAGCCATTAACACATAATTGCGCTATCATATGCCGCTTACTTAACTCAGTTGCGACGATGGTTGCTGTTTAATGCGTCCACGATCCTGACTGAGTTCTTCACTTGCGGTTCGGAAAACACATGTCATCAGTACAACCCCAACTCACTCAGCTGCCGGATGAGGCATCGCTGCCGCGTCAGAGCGTGCTGAAAGCTCTGTTCGCGCTCGGCACCGGCGGCTTTGCCATCGGTACTGGCGAATTCGTCATCATGGGCCTGCTGCCCGACGCAGCCAAAGGCCTTAACGTATCAATCCCTTCCGCTGGGCATCTCATCAGTATTTACGCGCTCGGTGTGGTACTGGGTGCGCCACTGCTTGCGGTGCTAGGCGCGCGTGCCTCACGTCGTAACTTCCTGATGACGCTGATGGGCCTGTTTGCCGCCGGTAATTTGTTAAGCGCCATTGCGCCAGGTTATTACTCAATGCTGCTAGCGCGATTTCTTGCCGGTTTCCCCCACGGCACCTTCTTTGGTGTGGCGGCGCTGGTCGCGGCAGGTTTGGTTGAGCGCCGCAAACGCGCGCAGGCGGTGTCGATGGTGCTGTTTGGCCTGACCATCGCCAACTTACTCGGCGTGCCTGCCGTTACCGCTATCGGCCAATGGTTTGGCTGGCGCGATGCCTTTGCCATTGTCGGCGGCCTGGCGCTGGTGACCTTGCTGTTAGTTTGGCTGTGGGTGCCGAACGTGGCGGGCGACAAACATGCCAGTCCGCTGCGCGAGCTGTCAGCCCTGACGCGTAAACAGGTGCTATTGACGCTGGCGATTGGCGCGGTGGGCAGCGGCGGATTGTTCTCAGTGTTTAGCTACGTCAAACCGACCATGACCGAACTGGCGCATATGCCGGTAAGCTGGATCCCGGCGGTGCTGGCGCTGTTTGGCTTGGGCATGATTATCGGTAATATCGCGGGGGGACGTCTGGCCGATCGCGGCATTGAAAAGACCATTCGCATTTTGCTGGTGTGGTCGTTCCTGGTGCTCAGCGCTTTCGTGTTTGCCGCGCACTATGCGCTGGCGGGTGCCATCAACATAATGCTGGTGGGCACCATGGTGGCGCTGGCAGCCGTGTTGCAAATCCGGTTGATGGATGTGGCCGGTGATGCGCAAACCATGGCGGCGGCGATGAACCACTCAGCGTTTAATCTGGCCAATGCGCTCGGCGCGTGGCTGGGCGGCGTCACCATATCGGCAGGTCTTGGATGGCAATCCACCGGATGGGTGGGGGCGATTCTGGCGGTATTTGGCCTGCTGATTCATGCCGTAGCGATGCGCGATGCCCGCCGCAAATCGATTACCTTTGCGCACGAGAGTCATTAAACCGTGGTGGTCGCCATTAATGGCGACCCTACGAATAGTGAAAGCGCATAAACGGCGATTCTGTGGTTTTAGGTTTTGTAGGGTGCGCATTCATGCGCACCTGGTCAAATCACGCCAATTTCTGCTGCAAAAACGCCATAAATACCCGATGAATTTCACTGCGCTGGCGATGCTGTGGGTAGAGCGCATTCAGATTCAGCGTTGCCGGTTGCCACTCTTCAAGCACGGTAATCAGCTCGCCACTGGCTAACGCCGGCGCCACAATAAACTCCGGCAACATAATCAACCCCAGCCCGGCAATCGCCGCATCGCGTAACATTTCCCCGTTATTACTGACCATCGGTCCCTGCACGCTGATCACTTTGCGTTGCTCGCCGTTAAACAATTCCCAGCCAGTCTGGCTTTCCCGTCCATAGCGCAGGCACAAATGGTCACTTAACTCTTCCGGCGTGCGCGGTGCGCCAGCACCCTGCAGATAGGCCGGGCTGGCACAGATGACACGGCGAAACTCGCCCAACCGCTTAGCGATCAAACTGGAATCGGGCAGCGTGCCAATGCGAATCGCCATATCAAAACCTTCGCCCACCATATCAACGTGACGGTCTGCCAGTTCGACCTGAAACTGCAAGCCCGGATGCAGGCTGAGAAACTCGGCAACAAACGGCGACAAATGACTGATGCCAAACGACATCGGTACGCTCAAACGAAAGCTGCCTTGCAGCACCTGACGACGACCGGATACTGCCAGCTCGGCTTCCTGCACATCATCCAGAATACGCTGAGCATGCTGCGCAAACAGCTGGCCATTATCGGTCACCGACAACTTCCGCGTGTTGCGATTCAGCAGCCGCGCGCCGAGTGACTCCTCCAGTGCGGCAATGCGGCGACTGACATATTGCTTAGACAGCAGCAGCTGTTCGGCGGCGGCGGTGAAGTTACCCGCTTTGATTACAGCTACATAGATACGGAGATCTTCAATCTGCATATTGTCCACTTATCGGTGACAGTCATTGTCATGATGACGCATTGTTAGGCAAATCAGTTTACGTATACTTATCTGCAACGGGAAGGGCAATCGCCCCCCAACAGCACATTTGAGGAGCAGACCATGATTGAACAACGCCTATCAGAACAACGCGGAGTGGGTGACCACGGTTGGTTGAATTCGCATCATACCTTCTCTTTCGCCAGTTACTGGGATCCCAAGCAGACCGGTTTCTCTGATTTGCTGGTGATCAATGATGACCGCGTTGCCGCGGGACGTGGATTTGGGGCGCACCCGCACAACAATATGGAAATCATCTCCTATGTGCTGGAAGGCGCGCTGGAGCATAAAGATTCAATGGGCACCGGTTCGGTGATTGTGCCGGGCGACGTACAGTTGATGAGCGCCGGTAGCGGCGTCACGCACAGCGAGTTTAACCACTCGAAAACGGATAAGGTCCACTTCCTGCAGATCTGGATTGTGCCCGGCGAACGTAACACGCAACCGGGTTATCAGCAGGTTTCCGTGCCAGAGAGTGACAAGCGTGGCCAGCTGCGTTTAATCATTTCGCCAAATGGCGATAACGGTTCACTGAGCGTGCATCAGGATATTCGTATTTATGCCGGACTGTTCGACGGTGTGGAGCAGCAGACCTTAACGCTGGATGCCGATCGCTACGCCTATATCCATGTGGCACGCGGCAGCATTGAAGTCAACGGTGTGGCGTTCAAAGAAGGTGACGGCGCCCGTGTTCGCAACGAAAGCGCGCTGCAGTTCGCTAATGGTAATGATGCGGAAGTGCTGGTGTTTGATTTGCGTCCACTGGAAGTGAATCATCCACAGCGTTAATGATTAAAAATAGTACAAAGAGCAGTGCGAGCCATCGCGCTGCTTTTTTTTATGCGCGATCACAGCGTATGTAACACTTTTTCTTAACATTAATTGCAGTGATTACGATCGCAATAATTATTTCCATACTCTCTTTAATAGTTAGCCAATGAACCTAAGCATCACGGCTTAACATGGAGAGGGCAGCATGCAAGAAAAAATTCCCGGAACGCGCTGGTATCGCGTCATCGCCCCAATTCTTATCACCTGCATTGTCTCATTCATGGATCGCGTCAATATCAGCTTTGCGCTGCCTGGCGGCATGGATCAGGATTTGGCAATCACCAGCCAAATGGCTGGCGTGGTGAGCGGCATCTTCTTTATTGGCTATCTGTTTTTACAGGTGCCGGGCGGACGTATCGCGGTCAATGGCAGCGGTAAACGCTTTATCGCCTGGTCGCTGGCCGCGTGGATGGTCGTCTCCATCGCCACCGGTTTTGTCACTAACCATTATCAGCTGCTGGCGCTGCGTTTCGTGCTGGGGATTTCCGAAGGCGGCATGCTGCCAGTGGTGTTAACCATGGTCAGCAACTGGTTCCCGGAAAAAGAGCTGGGGCGCGCCAACGCCTTTGTCATGATGTTCGCGCCGTTAGGCGGCATGTTCACCGCACCGATTTCCGGTTACATCATCAATGTGCTGGACTGGCGCTGGCTGTTTATTATTGAAGGCCTGCTTTCTGCCGTGGTGCTGCTGGTGTGGTGGCTGGTGATCGCCGATCGTCCAGAAGAGGCGCGCTGGTTACCGGCCCGTGAAAAAGAATATTTGTTGCGCGAACTGGCGCGCGAAAAAGCACTGCACCTGCAAAAGGAACCGGTTAGCAAAGCGCCGTTGAAAGCGGTGTTCCGCAACTCGGGCCTGATGAAGTTAGTGGCGCTCAACTTCTTTTATCAAACCGGTGATTACGGTTACACACTGTGGCTGCCAAGTATCCTGAAAAATCTCACCGGCACCAATATGGCGGGCGTCGGTCTGCTGGCGGCGATCCCCTTTGTCGCCACCGTGCTCGGCATCTACGCCATTTCATGGTTAAGCGATCGCACCGGTAAGCGCCGATTGTGGGTGATGGTGTCGCTGTTCTGCTTTGCCGCGGCATTGCTGGCTTCGGTGGTACTGCATGACAATGTGGTGGCGGCCTATATTGCGCTGGTGGTGTGCGGCTTCTTCCTCAAAGCGGCAACCAGCCCGTTCTGGTCGATTCCCGGACGAATTGCTGCGCCTGAAGTCGCGGGTAGCGCGCGTGGTGTCATCAATGGTTTGGGTAATCTGGGCGGATTCTGCGGACCGTATTTAGTCGGGATCATGACGCTGCTGTACAGCCAAAACGTGGCGATTTGCTGGCTGGCGGGGTCGCTGGTGATTGCCGGTATCTTTACGCTGTTACTGCCTAAAGCGTGCGATATCAATCCGTCTGAAACGCGCCGACAATTGAAGCGTAATCATTTGATGAGTGTGAAACATTGAGTGAGGCGAGGCTGGCACTATTCTGAATATTAACCAAAGAAAGTCATCATAAATAAAAAGGGAGCGCCTGATGAGGTGCTCCCTTTTTAATGATTCAGTCAATCGACAAATGGTGAATAGCCAGCACTGCGCGCGCCGCTTCTTTGCCTTTCTTAATGAAATGCTCGGTATAGAAGTTTTCGATAACATCAACCGGCTGGAAATTATGTGGCGTTAATGAAACGGAAAACACCGGCACATTGGTGGTCAGCTGCACATTCATCAGGCCATCAACCACCGCAGCGGCAACAAAATCATGGCGATAGATACCGCCGTCAACCACCAGCGCGGCGCAGACAATCGCATCATACTTGCCGGTTTCGGCCAGACGCTTAGCCAGCAATGGCATTTCAAATGCGCCAGGCACTTCCAGCACTTTTAATTCCGCTTCAACGGATTGATCGGCTAATTCTTTTTCAAAACCTACCAGGGCGTTATGGACAATTTCTTTGTGCCAGCCGGCTTTAATAAATGCAATTTTAATATTGTTCATGGTTATTCCGACATCACCTGTATTTGTTCTTGCGCATAAAATAATGTGTTTGTATACCATATGTTACGCTGGTGATCCACCAAGTCCAGGTAGCGATAAATGCCTTCACGCTCGCCTGTGAGGATGTAAAAACCGCTGTCAAAGCTGGCACATTCCGTAGCGGCGCGATTTATCGCGCAATAAATTACGCCGCTACGGAATGTGCGGTGACTGAATAGCGCACTTGACGGCGGCCAACGCCTGCAATACAAATAGACGCGTCGGGGGAGTCTCGCCAAAGAGACTGAGAGGCTAATTGCGCATTGCGCGGCTTAGCGACCCTTTGAACCTGACCCAGTTGATACTGGCGTAGGAAGACTGACAGTCTTTTTCATCGGGCTGTCTGGCGCTCAGGCAAGCTCGATGGTTGCGCCATTTCCCTTCTCCTGTATCTGCGGGTCTCAGCTAACACTGAGAGGCCGATGTGAATTCCCCCTTTTTGAACATCCTGGAACCGGCGCTGTGAGCCGCTGGAGCGTGCTCGGCTGCGGCGTGGCGGGCTTGTGCGTGGCAACCTTGCTGGCGGAACGCGGCGAAGACGTCGAGGTCATTGGCGATGAATCACGCCAACCGGCATCGTGGTTTGCTGGCGGCATGCTGGCGCCCTGGTGTGAAGCCGAAAGCGCGCCGCGCGACGTTATCACCCTTGGACAACATGCCGCCGCATGGTGGCAATCGCGCATCAGCAGCATTGAGCATCAGGGCACGTTAGTGGTTGCGCCACCGCGCGATAGCCAGGAACTCAACCGTTTCGCCCGCATGACCGAGCAGCATCACTGGATCGATCCTGCAGACATCG
Source organism: Pantoea sp. E2023-21 (assembly GCF_051302795.1). NCBI lineage: Bacteria > Pseudomonadati > Pseudomonadota > Gammaproteobacteria > Enterobacterales > Erwiniaceae > Pantoea > Pantoea sp. E2023-21. The sequence goes on from NZ_CP195345.1 coordinate 70,285, forward strand.
AACCGGCGCTGGAAGGACGCTTTGCGCGCGGACTGTTTTTCGCCCAGGAAGCGCACCTCGATCCGCGGCTGGCGCTGCAGGAGATGCGTGACACGCTGATCGCGCGCGGTGTGCCCTTCAACCGCACTGCACCGAGTGGACAGATTATCGATTGTCGCGGCATCCACGCCGCGCCTGAACTGCCGCGCCTGCGTGCGGTGCGCGGCGAGATGCTGATCCTGCACAGCGATGAAGTGCAGTTTTCCCGCCCGATTCGTCTGCTGCATCCGCGTTTTCCCTGCTATCTGGTGCCGCGTCGCGGCGGCCATTTTATGCTCGGCGCCACCATGATCGAAAGCGACGATGCCAGCGCCATCAGTGCGCGCGCCATGATGGAGCTGCTCAGCGCCGCATACGCGATCCATCCGGCCTTAGCCGAAGCGCGCGTGATTGAGAGCGGCAGCGGACTGCGTCCGGCCTATCCGGCAAATCTGCCGGAAATTCACTATCACAATCAAACCTTTTATCTCAACGGCCTGTATCGCCACGGTTTTCTGCTGGCACCGATGCTGGCTGAGCAGCTAATGCAGCGCCTTTTCGGGGAGCACTTAAATGAATATTCAGCTTAACGGCCGCGCCATCAGCACCCAGGCTAAGAGCCTGAGCGAATTGCTAATCGAGCAGCAAATTGATGTAGCCTGCGTCGCCACTGCCTTGAACGGGGCTTTTGTGCCAAAAAGCCAGTACGACACACAGCTGCTGGACGAAGGTTGTCAGCTCGAAGTGCTGTCACCGATGCAGGGAGGTTAAACGATGTTCTACGATTTTGATCCGCAATCTCGCTTCCTGCTCGGCACCGCCGGCTATCCTTCGCCCGCCATTTTGCAGCAGGCGGTTGCCGCCTCCGGCACCGACATCATTACCGTCAGTTTGCGGCGCGAAGGCGCGGCGGGGGCGGCTTTCCGCGAGTTATTGACCGGCCTCAACATCCGCGTGTTACCGAATACCGCCGGTTGTCACACGGTGAAAGAAGCCGTCACCACCGCCCATATGGCGCGGGAACTGTTCAACACGGCGTGGATCAAACTGGAAGTCATTGGCCATGCCGACACGCTGCAGCCCGATCCTTTTGCGCTAGTAGAAGCAGCGCGCATCCTCACAGAAGACGGCTTTCAGGTGTTCCCGTATACCACCGAAGATCTGATCGTTGGCGAAAAGCTGCTGGCGGCCGGATGTGAATTGTTGATGCCGTGGGGCGCGCCGATCGGTTCCGGCCAGGGTTTGCGTAACATTGACGGCCTGCGCGCGATGCGTGCGTGGTTCAGCGATGTTCCGCTGATTATTGATGCGGGAATTGGCGCGCCGTCGCAGGCCGCGCAGGCGATGGAAATGGGTTTCGATGGCATCCTGCTCAATACCGCCGTCGCCAAAGCGGGCGACCCGATCGGCATGGCCAACGCCTTCCGCCTGGCGATTGAAGCCGGACAGGCCGCACGCCGCGCCGGATTGATGGAGAAGCGTGATATGGCGAGCGCGTCCACGCCGATCTTTGGCCTGGCCAACTTAAGTTGAGGCCGCTAAATATGCAACGTTATCAACGTCAGATGATGCTGCCGGAAATCGGTGAGGCAGGGCAACAGAGGCTGCTAAACGCGCGCGTGCTGGTGGCGGGCGCGGGTGGATTAAGCGCCACGCTGTTGCCGCAGCTGGTGGGCGCGGGTGTCGGTCATATTCGTCTGTATGACGACGATATCGTGGCGCTGCATAACCTGCATCGGCAAACACTCTTTACTCTGCAGGATATCGACCAGCCCAAAGTGCTGCGGGCGCAGCAGGCTTTGCAGCAGCGCAATCCAGAAGTGCAGGTCGAGGCGCTGCAGCAGTCGCTAAGCGCCAGCAATGTGCAGCAGGCACTGGTGGGATGCGATCTGGTGATCGACGCGGCAGATAATTTTGCCGTGACTTACCAACTTTCCGATGCTTGCCTGCTGGCAGGCATTCCGCTGATCAGCGCCTCGGTGCTGGGTCGGCAAGGTTACGTCGGCGGATTCTGTGGCGGATCGCCGAGCTATCGCGCGGTGTTCCCGCGCTTGCCATCATCGGCTGCGAACTGTAATACCGCGGGGGTGATGGGCCCGGCAGTCGCGACGCTCGGCGCGATGCAGGCGCAGATGGCGCTCAGCGTGCTGCTGCAGTTGCCGCCATCGCCGCTCGGTTGTCTGGTGAATTGCGACTTCGTGAACTGGCACTTCCGCCAGTTCCGCTTTGATGGCGCGGAAGAGCCGGAACATACGGTGCCGTTTATCGATCTGCCACTGCTGGCCGCCGACGACTGCATTGTCGAACTGCGCAGCTGTGAAGAAGCACCGATCAGCGTGGCAGAGCGTGTTGAGCGCATTTTGCCGCAGGAGATCGCGGCGTGGCGGCCGCCCACGCAGCAGCGCATCGTACTGGTGTGCGCCAGCGGCATTCGCGCCGCGCAGGCCGCGACCACGCTGGCGCAGCGCGGATTTCACCAGCTTGCGATTCTGGCGGCCAATCGCCCATGAATCAGGACATTCTTTTCAACGATGTCAGCTTTAGCTGGGGCGATAAGCCGCTGTGCCAGCAGCTGAATCTGCAACTGCGCGGCGGCAAGACCACCGTCATGCTGGGACGCAGCGGCATCGGCAAAAGTACGCTACTGCGGCTGGTCGCCGGTTTACTCAAGCCGCAGCAGGGCGCGGTGCAGGGCTTCACCGGCAATGTGGCGTGGATGGGCCAGCAGGATCTGCTTTATCCGTGGCTAACGGTGCTGGACAACGTGATGCTGTCGGCAAGGCTGAGCGGCGAAAAGCCGGATTGCGCGCGTGCGCTGGCGTTGCTGGAGCAGGTGAAACTCAGCGACGTGGCGCATGCGCCGCCGCATCAACTCTCCGGCGGCATGCGGCAACGCGTAGCGCTGGCACGCACGCTCTATGCGCAGCGCGAAGTGGTGCTGATGGATGAACCCTTCGCCACGCTGGATGTGATGACCAAACTCAGTTTGCAAACCCTGACCGCCAATTTACTGCGCGGCAAAACCGTGCTGCTGGTCACCCACGATCCGCTGGAAGCGTGCCGCATGGCCGATGATATTCTGCTGCTGCAAGGCCAGCCGCTGAACATCGAAAGCTGGCCGGTTCCCACCGGTGATGTGCCGCGTCCGTTTGACCATCCCGCGGTGCTGCAGGCGCAGGCTCAACTCTTCACACGATTGAATACACATGAAAACACTGTTTAGCGCGATCTATCTGATCGTGGTGCTGCTAGGTGGTTGGTTGCTGGCACGTCACAGCGGCGTACCCACTTTCCTGCTGCCCGCGCCACAGGCGGTGCTCGAAGCGCTGTGGCTGCATCGCCAACTGCTGTGGCATCACACGCTCTATACGCTGGCGGAAATTGTGCTGGCGCTGCTGCTGGGGGTCGGCGCAGGCGTCACGCTGGCGGTGCTGATGGCGGCCAGCCCGCTGCTGCGCCGCGTGCTGTTTCCGCTGGTCACCGCCAGCCAGGCGATTCCGGTGTTTGCCCTGGCACCACTGCTGGTGCTGTGGCTCGGCTTTGGCATCGCATCAAAAGTGGTGGTAGCCGCATTAATTCTCTTTTTCCCGCTGTGCTTATCGCTGTTCGATGGACTGTGCCGCACGCCGGGCGGCTGGCTGGAGCTGGCGCAAACCACCACGCACTCGCGCTTTCGTATCTTCTGGCGCGTGCGCTGGCCCGCCGCGTTACCGCAATTTTTCTCCGGCCTGCAGATGGCGGTGGTGCTGGCACCCATTGGGGTGGTGATTGGCGAATGGGTCGGCGCCAGCGAAGGACTCGGCTACCTGATGATGCAATCCAACGCGCGGCTGGAAACCGCCACCAGCTTCGCGGCGCTGCTGCTGTTACTGATTCTGGCGCTGCTGCTTTCGGGCAGCGTGGCGCTGATTCGCAAGAAAATCCTCTGGCAAACCACATAAGGACACACCTTGAACACTCTACGAATCGCATTGACCGCGTTGCTGCTGCTGGCGACCGCTAACGTCCAGGCTGCGGAGAAAGTTCGCCTGCTGCTCGACTGGTTTATTAACCCGAACCACGCGGCGATTTTCGCTGCTCAATACAGCGGCGCGTTTAAGAAAGAGGGGCTGGATGTGGAGATGATCGCGCCCGCCGATTCAGCTTCCGTTCCGCTGCTACTGGCGGCGGGCAAAGTCGACCTCGCCATAAGCTACCAGCCGCAGCTCTATACGCTGGTGGAAAAAGAGGTGCCGGTGATTCGTGTCGGGACGTTGATCAATCAGCCGCTGAATACGCTGACCACCGTGTCGAGCGATATCCACACCCTCAAGGATTTCGCCGGCAAAACCATCGGCTATGCGGTGCCGGGCACCGAAGATGTGGCGATCCGCAATATGCTGAAATCGCAGGGCGTCGATGCTGACTCGGTGAAGTTCATCAACCTGAATATGGATGGCACCTCTGCGTTGCTGACGCACAAGATTGATGGCGCGATGACGATATTCCGCAACTATGAGCTGCTGGATCTGAAAGACAAAGGTGCTACGCCAACGGTATTCAAGCCGGAAGATTACGGCGTGCCCGCCTATGACGAGCTGATCATTCTGGCGAACCAAAAAACCGCTGCACAGGATAAGCGTATTCCCGCGTTTTTACGTGGACTGGATGCTGGTGTGGTGTGGCTGCGTGCGCATCCGCAGGACGCGTGGCAGGCGTTTATCAAGCACTATCCCGAGCTGAACACGCCGCTCAATCACCAGGCGTGGCAGGCGACGCTGCCGTACTTCGCCGCGCACAGCGCGGAGTTTGATAAGGCGCGCTACCAGGCGTTTGGCGAATATATGAAAGCCAATGGCGTGATTAAAACTGTGGCGCCGCTGGGGCGTTATTCCCTTCAGTAATCTCCTCCCGGTGCGCATGAATGCGCACCCTACACATTCGTAGGGTCGTCATTCATGGCGACCTGCTAATATCCCTTGCACCCACACTTATTTTTGATAATGATATTTATTCTCAATAATCAAGTCATGGATAACCTGATGCGTTTCCCCGCGTTTACTCTGCTGCTTACCCTATTTTTCATCTGCACTACGACACAAGCCAACGCTAGCTGGCCGCGCACCCTCGCCACACCGAAAGGCCCTTTCACGCTGCAACAGCCGCCGCAGCGCATTGTCTCCACCAGCGTCACCTTGAGTGGCACCTTGCTGGCGATTAACGCGCCGCTGGTCGCTTCCGGCGCCACCAGTCGCAGCAGCAGCGTGTCGGATGCGCAGGGCTTTTTCACCCAATGGAGCGCGGTGGCCAAAGCGCGTCAGGTGAAATCGCTCTATATATCGCAGCCGAACGCTGAAGCGATTGCCGCTGAAGCGCCAGATTTGATCGTGATGGCCGCCACCGGCGGGGATTCGGCGCTGCGTCTTTACGATCAACTGCAAACCATCGCACCGGTGTTAGTGATCGACTACGGCGATAAGCGCTGGCAGGCATTGGCCTTGCAACTGGGTGAGATTACCGGCCATGAAGCCGATGCCCAAAAGGTGATTGCAGCGTTCGACCAACGGGTGGCAGCGGTGCGTCATACCATCACGCTGCCGCCGCAGCCGACCTCTGCGCTGGTCTATTACGAAGATGGACGCGGAATGAATTTGTGGACGCCAGCATCAGCGCAGGGCGCGTTGTTGCAGGATTTGGGCTTCACGCTGGCCGCGCCGCCCGCCAGTTTTCAAGGCAGCACCAGCATGGGTAAACGCAATGACATTATTCAGCTGAATGGGGAAAACATGGCCGATGGCATCACCGGCAACACACTCTTGTTGTTTGCCGCCGATGAAAAAACCGTGCCGCAAGTGGCGAAGAATCCGTTCCTCGCCCATCTGCCTGCGGTGCAGCAGCACCACATCTTTGCCGTAGGTAATGACACCTTTCGCCTCGATTACTACAGCGCCAGCAACATGCTGAGCAGCATCGAGCGGCAGTTTACTCGTTAAGCCTCTGCGGTGGCGGGCTGCGGCGCGTCAGGTTGTTCACTGAGACGCGCCGTGCGCAGGCCGCGCGCCGCCAGCGACAGCAGCAGCAATAATCCTGCTGCCAATCCACCAAACCACAGCACGCTGCTCAGCGGTGCCAGCGCCCGTGCCAGCGCTCCTAATCCCAATGCACCAACCGAATCGCCGGTCACATCCTGTGCGTTGCCAAGACTGTTGACGCGTCCCAGCAGCGCATCCGGCGTGTGATGCTGCGTCAGCATAAACTGCAGCAGCGAGGCAATGGCGTTGCTATAGCCGTAACACACCAGCGCCAGCAGCGCGGGCAGCAGATGGTTGTAAAGGCCAAGTGAGGCGATGCAGGTAAACGCCAGCAGCGCACAGCCAATCAGCACCAATCCGGGACGCGCTAACTGCCGCACCCATCCGCTGGTAAAGGCACCGATCATTGCCCCCAGCGGTACCGCCGAGTACATCAATCCCAATGCGGATGCATCGGCGTGAAACGTTAACGCCAGCGCCGGGAACAGAATACGCACCGCGCCGACCATGCTGAGTAGCAAACCGACCAGCACCACCGCACCGACCACTTTATGCTGGCAGACAAACTGAATGCCGCTCGCCAGCGCGCGCAGCGGATGCTCGGGTTCCTGCTGGTCGGGTTTCATCGCCGGTAAGCGCACCAGCGGAATCAGCGTAGCCAGCGTGCCGATAGCGGCGACCGCAAATGCCCAACCGACACCCGCAGCAACGATGATCATGCCGCCGAGCGCGGGGGATAAAATCGCGCCGAGGCGCACCGTTAGCATGCTGAGCGCACCGGCTTCTGCCAGATGCTCACGTCCGACAATCAGCGGGATCACTGCCATCAGCGCGGTCATACCGAGTGCGCCAAAGAAGCCATCCCAGAAGGCGAGGAAGTAGAGCGCCAGCAACGAAGGCGCCGGGCTAAAGGCGTTGAGGCTGAGCAACACAAAGCCGATGCCGCAGGTGCCGCGCGCGAACAGGATCAACGTGCGGCGATCGTAGCGATCGGCCAGCACACCGCCGAGCAGCAGTCCGATGAACATGCCGATGCCGTCGAGCATTACCGCCACGCCGACTTGCAGCGTGGATCCGGTCATCGCCTGAATCTGCACCGGCACGCCAACCGCCAACATGCCAAGGGCGAACACCGATAGCATGCGCGCACAGAATATCGCGCGGAACGACGCGTTGTTTTTCAGCAAACTAAAATCTAAAAATATCGAGGGCTTAGCCATAAGTCTCCAACAGTGAATCATCTTTGCATCACCCGTAGCGGCGCGATTTATCGCGCGGTTTTAACGGCGCGCAATGAATTGCGCCGCTACGATGAGTGCTTTATTTGATCTCGGTAAACAAACGATTGATCAACGGACCCAGCACCTTCAGCGAATCGGCCGAGAGAATATCGGCGTGTTCACAGTCCAGCGGGAAAATCGTTAATTCATCAACAAACGGTGCCCAACTGGCGCGCACATCCATACCCTGCGGCAGCGTTCTCTCGGCCATGAACAGTGTGGCTTTGCCGGCATAACGCGGGGTACGTGCTTCGGCGAGGCGCGCGACGGCGTCTTTGTAGTTGGCGACGATGGTGCTAAACATCACCGCCTTCTCTTCACGCAGCAGCGGATCGCGCTCATCTTCAGTGGCGGCCATAAATTCGGCCTGCTCGCGCGCCACTTCCTGTTCCGCCTCGTCGGCATCTGGCGTGCGCCAATCCTGACCTTCTGCCGGATAGGTATCCAGCAGGCCAAGAAATGCCACCGTTTCACCCTGCGCCTGCAAACGTGCCGCAATCCCGTGTGCCAGCGTGCCGCCGAGTGAATAGCCCAGCAGGAAATAAGGACCGCTCGGCTGCTGCTGGCGAATCGCCTGCAGATGGTGGTCACACATCGCCTCAACGCTATGACACGCGGCAATCACGCCGTTGGGACGCGGCGATTGCAGGCCGACAATCGGGAAATCGCCGTCGAGATAGTGCAGCAGGGCGCTGTACTGCCAGGCGAAACCGGATGCCGGATGGATACAGAACAGTGTTGGGCCGTGACCGGCGCGCAGCGGCAGCAGTTCGCCGTTGCCACCGCTTTCATTGTTCGCACCGCCGTCAAGCAGCGCCGCCAGTTTCTCCACGCTGCGCGCGGCAATGATCTGGCCAACGCTGAGCGGCGGCACTTTACGCCGACGCAGTTCCGCTGCCAGACGCATCGCCAGCAGCGAATGACCACCGAGCGCGAAGAAATCGTCATCGGCAAATACGCTGTCGCAACCGAGCAACTGCTGGAACAGATCCGCCAGCAAACGTTCGTTGGCGCTGTCCGGCAGGCGGCCGCTGCGCGCACTGAGCTGCGGCATCGGCAGCGCTTTGCGATCCAGTTTCCCGTTGGCGCTGAGCGGCAGATCATCGAGCAGCAGATAGCTAACCGGCTGCATATGTGCCGGCAGACGTTCGCTCAGCTGCTGCTTCACCGTTTCGATATCCAGCGTGACACCTGCTTTGGCCACCAGCCAGCCCAGCAGCTGACGGTTATCGACGCCCGGCGTTGACTGCTGCGTCAAGGTGCGAGCCGCCACCACCGCCTGTGCAACGCCCGGTAGCGCCACTAAAGCCTGTTCGATCTCGCCGGGCTCAATACGCTGCCCGCGCATCTTCAGTTGGTCGTCGCTGCGGCCGAGATACTCCACCGCACCGTCAGCGCGCCAGCTGGCGATATCGCCGGTGCGATACATGCGCTCGCCTTCGGCAAACGGCGCGGCGACAAAGCGCTGCGCAGTGAGGTCAGCGCGATGCAAATAGCCATCGGCCAACTGCACGCCGCTGAGATAGAGATCGCCCGGCACGCCAACCGGCACCGGTCGCAGCAGACTATCGAGGATGTGCAACTGGGTGTTCCACACCGGACGACCAATCGGCACGCCCAGCCCGTTGAGGCCTTCCAGCGCGCTGCCGCTGGCCGGTTGCCAGGTGACATCGACGGCGGCTTCGGTGGGGCCGTAGAGGTTGTGCAGCGGCGCGGCGATCACATCCTGATAGCTGCGCGCCAGGTCGCACGCCAGCGCTTCACCGCTGCAGAACACGCGGCGCAACGTTGGGCAAGCCCGCTCGGTTTGCGCGGATAGATGACCGACAAAAGCCGCCAGCATGGATGGCACGAAGTGCAGGGTCGTGACGCGGTAGTCGTCAATCAGCTGCCACAGCGCCTGCGGATCGCGATGCGCCTCCGGTGGGGCCATCATCAGCTGCGCACCGGCCATCAGCGGCCAGAAGAACTCCCATACCGAGACATCGAAGCTGCATGGCGTCTTCTGCAACACCACGTCGTCGGCGCGCAGCGGGTAGCTGGCCTGCATCCAGCGCAGGCGGTTGACGATGGCGTGTTGATTCACCACCACGCCTTTTGGTTTGCCGGTCGATCCCGAGGTGTAGAGCACGTAAGCTGGGCGGTTTGCATCCGCTTTCGGCAAGCTGTGGCGCGACTGAATATGTTCACCTGCTAAGGCATCAAACATCATCAGCGTGCCGAAGGGGGCAAAGCGGGTTTCCAGTGAGGATTCGGTGATGAGCACCCACGGTCGCGCGTCTTCCACCATATATGCCAGACGCTCATCCGGATAACCGATATCCAGCGGCAAATACGCCGCGCCCGCCTGCAGGATGGCGCTGAGCGCGATGCTGAGACGCACCGAGCGCGGCAGTGCCACGGCAACGATATCGCCCGGCATCACGCCCGCTTCAATCAAACGATCCGCCAGCAGCGTGGCTTGACGCTGCATTTCGCCGTAACTCAGACGATGCTCGCTATCCATCAGCGCGAGCGCGTCCGGTGTGCGCGCCGCCTGCTGGGCAATCGCCTGCTGCAGGGTTTCGCTTTCCAGCTGCACGCCGGTGTTGTTGACCCAGGCAAGCAGCGATTGCTCGGCCAGCGTTTGTAGCTTCCACTGTGTTAACGGCAGATCCGGCGTGCTGACCAGCTGTTGCAGCAGCAGTAACAGTCGCTCGGCAAGACGTTGCGGCTCGCTAACGCAATCGCGATACTCCATCAGCAGCGTCAGCTGTTCGCCCGGCAGCACCAGTAACGTCAGGGGATAATGCGTATACCCGCGGTTATGAATCGCTTCGCAGCGCACGAGGGCGTTGGCCTCCAGCAGCGTTTGATTGTCCGGATAGTTCTCCACCACCAGCAAAGTGTCGAACAGCGTACCGGCGCCAATCCCCTGTTGAATCTCGGCGAGACCGAGGCAATCCTGCTCAATCAGCTGGATGTGCTGCGCCTGATGATCGGCGAGTTGCACCAGTAATGGACGCTGATGATCGAAGCACACGCGTACCGGCAGCGTGTTGCTGAACAGGCCAACGTGCTGATCGATGCCGTCAATCTGACCGAATCGGCCCGAAACCGGCGCACCAAACACCACGTCTTGCTGGCCGCTGGCGACGGACAGCATCAACCCCCACAATCCTTGCATCACGGTGTTAAGGGTTAAGCCGCGCGCCCGGCACAGCGCGAAGAGCTCACGTTCCAGCGTGGCATCCAGCGTAATGCGCTTTTCGTGGACCGGGCTGTCAGCGGCTTGCGGATAGAGCAAGGTTGGACGAACCCCTTTCAGATAGGCTTGCCACTGCTGACGCGCTTCATTGCTGTCGCGCTGGCTGAGCTGACGCACAATGTCGGCGTAGCTGCTGCTGTGCGCTGGCAACGTTTGCTGGCGCAGCGCCCTGAGCAGATCGTTGAGGATCACCGGCGTTGACCAGCCATCCACCACCAGATGATGCGCGTTAAGCAGCAACGTCCAGCGCACCCCATCGCGATGAGCGATTAACGTGGCTTGCAGCATGATCGGCTGGCTAAACAGATCCTCCGTCAGCGCCTGATGCTCCAGCGCCAGCAGCGCCAGATTTTCGTCGTCGTCGCCCAGTTGATGCAGCGCGAGTGGCCAGTGTAATTCACCCTCTGGTAACAGCTGCAGCGGTTGCAGGCTGATTTCGGCGTCGAAGCGTGCTGCCAACTGGGGATGACGCTGTAACACCGTGTTTAGTGCGGTTTGTACCGCCGCGGCGTTGATGTCGCCGCTGAGCGTCAGCCGCGTTAGTGAGTTATAGCTGCCACGCTGCGCGGTGGTTTGCGCGTGGAACAGCAGACCTTTCTGCAGCGGCAACAGTGGCAGCGCATGGCTAAAGGTGCCGTGACGCGCATGCAGCTGTTGCAGCACGGCATCATCGACGCCTTCCAGCGCCACGTCAGCGGCAACCAGCGTATTGGCAGCTTGCAGCGGCTGTTGCTGTGCCAGCGCTATCAGCGCTTGCGCGGCGCTGGCCATTGCCTGATGTAACGCCGCAATCGCCTCGGCGTCCAGCACGCCCTCCGCCCAGCTCCAGTTCAGCGCCAGCTGCGCCGCGTTCAGCTGCTCCTCAACGAAGACGTTGAGTTCCAGCGCGTGCTGCAGCGGCAGCGCCTCATCCTGTACCACTGCGAAGGTGTCGCGGAACTGCTGTGCGGTACGCTGTGGCGACCAGTTACCGCTGCGTTGTGAGAAGCGTCCCAGATAGTTAAACAGCACCTGCGGCGCCTGTTGTGCCGCCAGTTTGGCTAACGTCACGCCGCGATGCGCATCGAGCCAGCGCAGTTGCCCGTAGCCAATGCCGCGATCCGGCACCGCACGCAGTGCCGCTTTCACTGCGCGTACGCAGTCATTGAGCGGCGCGTGTGGATTGTCTGGCAACGACAGCAGCACCGGGAATTCCGCCGTCAGCCAGCCGACGGTGCGCGCCAGATCCTGCTGCTCATGCAGTTCGGCACGGCCGTGTGACTCGAGTGTGACGCGTTGCCGCGCGCTGCCGTTGAGGTGGCGCAGAGCGAGAGTCAGCAACGTCAGCAGCAGCTCTTCGCTGGTGGACCGATAGTGCTGCGGCAGCGTGTTGAGCAGCGCGTGCGTGGTCGATGCATCCAACAGCGTGCGTTGATGCTGTTGGCGATCGTTGTGCTGAATCGCACGTTGGCCGATAAGTGGCAACGGTTCGGCCAGCATCTGCTGCCAGAACGGTAATTCGGTGGCGCGCGTCGAGAGGTTCGCCAGTAGCGCCGCTGACCAGTCGTGCAGCGAGGTTTCCTCAGCGGGGATCACCCGCGGCGTATTTTCGATCAACGCATCACCGGCCTGTTGCAGTTCATCCAGCAATACACGCCAGGAGACGCCATCAACAATCAGGTGATGCAACGTCAACACCATCCCGCAGCTCGCGCCCTCCTGCTGCAGCAGCGTGGCGCGAAGCAGCGCGCCGTTAGCCGGATCGAGCGCCGCAGCATCTTCGGTAAACGCCTGTTCCGCTGCGCTGTCGCGATCCTGCACGTTAAGCACACGCACGCGGGCAGGGCGCGACGCCAGCGCTTCGCCAATAATCAGCTGATCGCCGCGCGTGAAGGCGTTGAGCGCCGGATGTGCCTGCGCCAGCTGATCAATCAGTTGTTCTAACTGTGCGCGCTGTAACGGCGGTGGCACCGACAGCAGCACGCCGTGAGCAAAGCGCGCATTGATGCCCGCCTGCGCGTTGAACCAGTGCAGAATCGGCAATCCGCCAATCGCGCCCTGTTGCACCACGCGTGCGCCGGTGTTGTGCTGCGCCAGCGGTTGCAATCCCCGCGCCATGCGTGCGGCGGTACGTTCGGCGAAGATGTCGCGTGGACGCAACAGATAGCCGGCGCGACGAGCGGCGGTGCTGAGTCCCATCGCTGAGATGCTGTCGCCGCCGAGCGCGAAGAAATCATCTTCAGCGCCAACGCTATCCAGCCCCAGCAGGCTGGCAATCGCCTGGCAAATCAGCTGCTCCTGCGGCGTGCTGGCGGCGCGACTCTGGCTCTGCTGCGCCTGTTGTGGTGTAGGCAGCGCCTGGCGATCAATCTTGCCGTTTACGTTGAGTGGCAACTCATCCATCACCATCAGAATCGCAGGCACCATGTAATCCGGCAGTTGCGTGGCAAGCTGTGTCAGTAAACGGGCGTTGAGATCGGCATCAGCGCGTAGCGCGTCATCCTGCACCGAGCAGTAACCAATCAGGCGATGCGTGGCGCCTATCACCTCGGCGATCACTACGGCGGTGCTGACTTCTGGTAGCGCCACCAGCGCGTTTTCTACTTCACCCAGTTCGACACGGAAGCCGCGTACTTTAATCTGGTGATCGGTACGCCCAATAAACGCCAGCTGTCCATCCTGACGCCAGCGCATCAGGTCGCCGCTGCGGTACATCACATCGCCGTCGCGGAATGGGTTGGCGACAAAACGTGCGCTGGTGAGATCGGGACGACGCAGATAACCGCGCGCGATGCCAGTTCCGGCGATATACAGCTCGCCCACAGAACCGATCGGCACCTGACGCAGTTGGTTATCCAGCAGATAGACTTCGCTGTTACCCACCGGACGACCAATCACCGGCTGCGGTGAGGCCATGACGCTGGCTCCGAGCGTATCGATGGTGTATTCCGATGGGCCGTAATAGTTGTGGATCGCCATCTGCTGCTGTTGCTGCATCAGCTTCCAGAGTGTTGGCGTGGCCGCTTCACCGCCAATCATCACAAATGATGGACGATGGTTATCGGCGTCCAGCAGACCGCTGTCGATCATCTGCGAGAAGAACGACGGCGTGATATCCAGTAAATCGACCGGCACCGCATTCATCTGTTGAATCAAGCCCCACGCATCGCGGCGCAGCTCTTCGTCGAAGATATTCAGCTCGCAGCCCATCAGCATGCAAAACAGCGGTTCCCACGAGGAATCAAACGAGAAGGAGGCGGTGTGACCGGCACGCATACGCCGCGGGCTGTTGGCGCTGAAGCGCGCAATGGCCGGGCCGAACAGATGCTCGCGGTGCGAAAGGAACAGATTGAGCAAACCTTGATGAGTGCTCATTACGCCTTTCGGACGGCCGGTCGATCCCGAGGTGTAAATCATGTAGGCCAGATCGTCGCCGCACAGAAGGGTGTCAGGTCGTGCGGTAGAAAGCGTTTTCAACGTCATCTGGTCAATCAGCAGATGCGGCAGCTCCGGCATTTGCGCCAGCGTGCTGGAGTGCGTCAGCAGCAGCGTAGGCTGGGCGTCATCGCACATCAGCGCTAAGCGTTCACGCGGGTAGTCGAGATCGAGCGGCATATAGGCCGCGCCGCTCGCCAGCACGCCGAACATCGCCACCAGTGAATCCACCGAACGCGGGATGCCAATCGCTACCACGTCGTCAGCCTGCAGGCCGCGTGACAGCAGCAGATGTGCAAGTTGCATGGCGCGATCGGCTAACTGGCGATAACTCAGGCTGCGATCGCCGCACACCACCGCCGTTTGCTCGCCATATTGCTTAGCGGCTTGCAGCAGAATATCGACGATGGTGTGGGTTTCGGCGGGCGGCACGAGGGTCGGTCCGGTTGACCAGCGTTGCAGGTCAATCTGTTCCTGTGGTGCCAGCAACGACAGCGCACCCACTGTGATAGTCGCATCCGTCGCGAACTGGCTAAGCAGATGGCTGATACGCTCAGCGTGACGTTGTAGCGTTTGCGCATCGTAGCGGCGCGGGTTAGCCACCAGCGTTAGCTGCAATGCGCCATCGCGGAAGCCGACTTCAAACTCCAGATCGTCCACCGGGCCCATCGCCAGCGTGTGGGTGGGCGCAGGATGGCCGTCGAATTGCAAATCGTCGTGGTAAACCTTGACGTTAATTACCGGACCATACAGCGACTGGCTGCTACCGACCAGACCGAGGTCGCGGCGCAGCTGTTCCGCTTCATAACGCTGATGACGACGCGCCTGGCGAATTTCGTTCTGCACCTGCTGCACCAGCGCAGGCAACGTCATCTCATCGCTGACGCTGAAGATCAGCGGTAACACGTTGACCACCGGACCGAGGGTGGAAATCGCGGCTGAACCCATGCGGCGCATAAATGGGAAGCCGATCGACAATCGTTGGCTGTTACTGAAGCGGGCAAGATAGGCCACTAACAGCGCGCTGACGATGTCGCCTTCGCTGCTGTCGGCGAGCTGTTGCTGCTGACGCAGCGAAGCCAGTTGCGGCAGCGTCACCTGACAACTGATCGGGCGCTCGCCGGGATGACTTATGTTTTCGCTGCCGAGCGTCACGGCTTCCGGCAGCGTAGCCGCGTAGCGTTGCCAGTGACGGGCGGAGCGCGTATAGGCAGGCGAATCCTGCCACTGCTGAATCTCTTCAATGACCGTGGTGAAAGGCGTAAACGGCGAGGGCGCTGGGGGTTTACCGGCGCAAAGGGCGGCGTAAATCGTCGCGACGCGTTGTGTAAGCGCTTCAAAACTGAAGCCATCCACCAGCAAATGGTGATAGCGCTGATACCACAACCAGCTGCCGTCGCCGATACGCATAAGCGCATGGCGATAGAGCGGTTTGTCGCCGTCGGCAGGCAGTTCTGCGATGAGATCCGCCTGCATCAGTTTGTGTGCCTGGCTGCTGGCATCGGCGCGCTGGCTGAAATCGTGCCATTCCGGCGCGACCGGCGCTTGCGCACCTAACCACTGCGCCGGATTGCCGTGATCGTCGAGGCCAAAGCGCGCCTGCACGGTATCGGCTTCAGCCATGGCCTGTTGAATGGCGCTATCGAGCGCCGCGCGATTGATGCTGCCGTGCAGCACGCTGTAGTGCGCCACGGTAAATTGATTGCGCTGCTGCGCAATGCTGTCAGCGATCCAGATGCCGGGCTGTGCCGCGACTAAAGGATAGGCTGGAGAGTGATTGTTTGACGATGCCAAAGGACCATTCCTGTCTAATTCCCGTCATCCTGCACGCTGCAGCCGCGTTGGCTGCAGCGTGAATGATTTCGGGAATAACTTGTTGAAAGAAAACGAAAAAGAAAATTAAGCTGCGGTAGACGACGTCTGTTGCGTCGCTGGCCGCATGTCGTGCCAGTTTGCTTCGATAAACGTAATGGCGGCGCTACGCGTCAGCGGTCCCGCCACGTTGTGCCAACCAGCCGGAACCGGGGCAAAAGCGGGCCACAAGCTGTACTGCTGACGCGCATTAAGCAGCACCAGAAAATCGAGATCGTCGTTATCAAACGGATTTTGTTGTTCAGACATGGTGTTTACCTTCAGAGGTTGATGTAGGGGAGAGAAAATCGGCCAGTAGCCAGCGGCAACCGTCGATCAGACCGCCGCGCCAGCACAACGCATCGTGCCCTCCGGCGTAGCGGCGAAAATGGACTTCATGGCCTGCAGCCTGCAGCGCCGGGACGATCTGCTGGTTGACGTACACCATGTCCGCCTCGCGATTGCCCACTTCCTGGAAAATCTTCAGCTTGCCCGGCGGTAAGTCGCCCTGTTGCAGCCGCTCCAGTAGCAAACCGGGCGCGTGCTGCTGACGATTGGCGTAGTCGCGGATGTATTGCAGATTGGGCCACCAGAAGGAGCCCGATTGCGTGAGGATGCGGCCAAAACGCTGCGGCCAGTGCAAACCGGCATAAAGCGCGGCGAGCCCGCCGTAGCTTTGCCCGGCTACCAGCGTGCGGTCGGCATCGCTGCTGAATACCGCGTGTTGACGTGCCAGCGGTAACAGTTCCTGCTGCACTGCTTGCCAGAAGGTTTCATTGCACGGCAATTCAGCTTCGCGATGCTGGCTGTCGATAACATCGAGAAACAGCCAACAGGCGGGCGGCAATTCGCCATCGGCGGTGACCTGATCCAGCGCGCTGAAAATCGGTTGGCCGTACACCCAGTTTTGCCCGTCGAGCAGAATTGCCAGCGGACGCTGTTCAGGCCGAGCCGTGTTGCCGGTGCTGTAAAGCCAGACGTTGCGCGTCACGTTGAGCAACGCGCTGTGCCATTGCAGGGTTTGCAGCGTATCCGGCCAGGTTTCCGCCATGCCAGCATCCAGGGCGCGCCAGGCAGATTGATCCGGTGCATCCGGCATGTGCGCGTTGCTCAGGGCAAAACGGCGGCTGCTGAGAAACGGCGGCGTGGGATTGAATTTGTCGGGAATTGCCAGCGGCATCAACGAGATCCACCACTTGCGCTGCAGGGCGCGACAGGCGGCATCATCGCCACAAAAGAGCGGCGGTAACTGCTGCGCGGTGGCGGGGATTAGGCTGTAACTGCCGCGCCAGTCAGACTCAATGGCGGTTGACCAATGCCAGACATTGCTGTCGCCCACGCGCACCAGACTTTCTGGCGCTTGGCTGTGGTGATCGGTGACGCCGTTAATATCGACATAAACCCGTTGGGTGGAAGAAAGTGCGGAATGCCCTTCGGGATCGCGCCAGAAGAAGTGCATGCGTGTTTGACCGGCTTTATCACGCTCAATCAGCGGCGTACCGACCGCAAACAGCCGCTGCCACCAGCCTTCGCTGCCCACATCGTCCTGTTGCAACCACTGCGCCACAGTGCCAGCAGGCATCCACGTTTGTGTCGTTTTGTCTGCGCTTATTAGAAACATTCTGCAACCCATCTCCACATTTTGTTCACTGTCTTTACTTAATCAAAGCTAATGCAAATGCTATTGATAACGATTTACATTTGCAATATGATTTTTCGCACCTAATAAACCTTCGGATTTTCAGTGGATTATTTTGTGAAGGATGTCACGCAGGGAGATTAGGACCGTTAATAACGCAAGAAAGTAATATTTCAATCCGTTACAGCCATTGACGTTTGGCAAGGGCGAATGCACGGATTATTTCATCTACAAGGCAGTTTGAAATAGAGATGGCAACTATGTCCGTTAAAGCAAGAAATTCAGCAATACCTGCTGTGGCACGTCACTTCAGATTCAATCCTCTGACTCTTTCTCTGGCCTCAACATTGCTGATGGCGCCGGCCGCTTTCAGCGTGGCCGCTGAAGAGACCCTTACCGTCAACGCCGACACGCGTGAAAGCGTGACCTCGCCGCTGCAGGGTTATGTGGCGAAAGAGAGCGCGGCAGGCACCAAAATTGCTACGCCGCTGCGCAAAACCCCGCAATCCATTTCGGTGATTACGCGCGAACAGATGGACGATCAAGCTGCGGCATCGGTGGCGGATGCATTGAGCTACACCAGCGGCGTGCTCACCAACTATCGCGGTAACTCCAATCGTAACGATGAAATCATTGCGCGCGGTTTCCGCTATGCGCCGAAATTCCTGGATGGTTTGAGCTATGGCTTATCTGGTCAGGCGGGTGCGGCGGGGCAGATCGATCCCTGGTTGCTGGAACGCGTAGAGATGATCCACGGCCCAGCTTCAGTGCTGTACGGGCAGGTCAATCCGGGTGGCATTGTTGCCATGACCAGTAAGCGTCCTACCGCGCAGAGCATTCACAAAGTGCAGCTCAGCACGGGCAACCAGCATTTGGGTGAAGCGGCGTTTGATTTCGGCGGCAAGCTGAACGATGACAACACGCTGTTTTACCGTCTGAATGGGATTGCCAGCACCAAACATGAGTTCGTGAAGGACAACAAACAGCAGCGCATGGCGATTGCGCCAGCGATTACCTGGCTGCCGAACGCCGACACTAGCTTTACGCTGCTGACCCTGTACCAAAACGAGCCGAAAGCGGGATACCGTAACTTCCTGCCGGCCAGCGGTACGCTGAAAGAGAGCAGCCAAGGCTTCATTCCTTACGATTTCAACGTCAGCGATCCGAGCTTTAACCAAGCCAAGCGCGAACAGACGTCGATTGGCTATATCTTCGAGCACAATTTAAGCGACAACGTCAGCTTTACGCAGAATCTGCGCTACAGCAATATGGACGAATCGTACAAATATCTGGTGTATACCTTTGATGCGGATAACGATCACTCGATCAACCGCCGTCCGCAACACGACAAAATCAAGTCGAAAGAGTTGGGCCTCGATAACCAGCTAAAAGCCACGTTTGACACCGGCAACATCGCGCATACCGTGCTCGGCGGCCTGGATTACAAGTGGAGCGACGTGGATAACCAGCTGTGGCGCGACAGCGGCGATCAATACATCCTCGATTGGGCCAATCCGACGCGTATCAGCATCAACGAGAGCGATCTGACGTTGACCACCAGCACGCGTAAAAAGCTCGATCAGGTGGGCGTTTATCTGCAGGATCAGCTGGAGTGGAATCAATGGAACCTGCTGCTGTCGGGTCGTCAGGACTGGAGCGAAATTCGCACCCAGGATCGCACCGACGACAGCGAAACCCAGCAGAATGACAATAAATTCACCGGCCGCGCCGGTCTGCTGTATGCGTTCGATAACGGCATTTCGCCGTACGTCAGTTACAGCACCTCCTTTGAACCTAACCTGAGCAGCGGCGCGCCGGGCACCGATCCGTTCAAACCGACCACCGGCGAACAGACCGAAGTGGGTGTTAAGTATCAGCCGCTGGGTTGGGATGCGGTATTCACCGTATCGGCGTTTGATATAACGCAGAAAAACATTACCGCCTACAACAGTCAAACCGGTTACAACGAGCAGATCGGTAAAGTGCGTTCGAAAGGGATTGAAACCGAAGCGCATGCGCAGATTACCCCAGAAATCAAACTGTTGGCTGCGTATACCTACACGGATGCCGTAACCAAAGAGAGCAGCATCACCGATCGCATCGGCCATTCACCGTCCAGCATTCCGCGTCATGCGGCGTCAGCGTGGGGCAGTTATACCTTCCTCGATGGCATGCTGAGCGGCTTTACGCTGGGCAGCGGCGTGCGTTACACCGGCACCACACCGGCGGACGAAACCGGCACCGACAAAGTGCCGCATTACACGCTGTATGACGCGATGGCGAAATATGAACTGGGCAACGCGGTGAGTTCACTGCGCGGCACCACGCTGCAATTTAACGTCAACAATATCGCGGATAAGCACTACGTGGCTTCGTGCAGTAACGAGAGCGCCTGTTTCTACGGCAGCGGTCGTACCATCGTCGCGTCAGTGAATTACAGCTGGTAATCTCCCTCGGCGGCCTTTATGGCCGCCGTTTCAATTCGCATTCCGTGCGACACGCTTAGCACCCAGACAAATCTTCGCCGGTTTTCGGAAAATACTGTATTTGTGTGACTGTCATCACTCTGCAAGGCGCGTTAAAATGAACGCTTCTCATTTAGCAGGGGTTTTCGTCACGATGTTATCGCGTTTTACTTTGGCCACTTTGATGGCAACAATTATGCTTACCGGCTGCGCACGCCTTGCCGCCGTTACGGGTACCTCTCCTGACAGCACTGCAACTGCAGATTCTTCAGCCGCTCAGCCTGCCACTGGCGCGCCTATCGATAACAACGATTCACCTTCTCCGTTTGAGACGGGCCCAACGGTGATCAACGTTTCACATCTGGTCACGCGTACCGATGACGGTTCTTCCGTCTACGTGACGGTGGATGGTCAGGATGCGGGCCTGCTGAAGAAGGGTGAGAAACGAGAAATTCGTGTCGCGCCAGGTAAACACCAGATTGGTGGTTATGTACAGACGCTATTTGGTTTTGGCAAAGTGACTATCGCAGCTGTGGATGTCACCACCGATCCAAACAGCCCGAAAAACGTGGTTTACTCTGTGACTCGCCAGAAGCCAGCGTTTAGCGAAACCGACGCCACGCCACCGAACAATTCCTGATTTTGGTTGGGGCGCGAATGCGGCATTGGGTTTAATACGGTTGCCATAAATGGCGTAATGCTCGTCATTTATGAGATGAAACCCCTCATTACCGAGTGCACACAGTGTAGCGGCGCAATGCATTGCGTGATAAATCGCGCCGCTACGAAATGTGCGGTGATGAGTACGGCGCTTAACTGATCGGCATTACGCCATAAAAAGGCGACCTTCCAGCTTCAACTCCGGCTAAACCTCCATTTCAAGCCCATGTTAGCGAAGCAGCATGTCAGCAGCGCATCCCATTGTCTAAGCCATCATTTAGCGTGCAACGCCTTGCGTAACAGCACCAACTCGCCAGCCAGATCGCGGCACAGCATCGCGGTCATCAAATGATCCTGCGCATGCACCAAAATCAGCGTAACCGGCACTTTGCCGCTGCCTTCATCTTCGCCAATCAACGCGGTCTGGATTTTATGTGCCGCTTTTGCAGCCTCATCTGACGCCGCTAACGCGTCATCCGCCCCTTGCCAGTCACCTTTGCGGGCTTGCTGGATCGCCATCATTGCTTGCGATCGCGCCTCACCGGCATTGATCAGCAACTCCATCATCGTTTGTTCAAAATCCATATCCGCCTCACTTATTGGTATGCCAAATTGACGTTATCGATGCTACCGGAATACCAAAAAGAAGTTCCTCGAGCATGATCACAGAAATTAATGGCGATAATCGTCATTTTGGTATGCCACGAACCATCAAGCAGATGCATAACACTTAAAACCGCTGAGGGTTGACCAATGTCTCTACAGGAACGTCTTATCGATTCACTGGGTAGCTTTGCCACGCGATTCAACAGCTACCGCTATATCATGGCGATCAAAGCCTCATTTATTACCTTGATGCCGGTAATCATTGTTGGCGCGTTTTCGGTGCTGATTTCTAACATGGTGCTGGATCCGAAAAATGGCCTCGCCAGTTTTGCGTCACTGTCGTTTCTCGCCGATTTAAAACCGATTACCAGTAGCATTAACTACGCCACGCTGAGCTTTCTGAATATTGGCGCAGTGTTCCTGATTGGTATCGAACTCGGGCGCATCAATGGCATAAAAACCCTGTTCCCCGGTCTACTGGCGATCATCTGTTTTATCTCTGTGACGCCCACCACGCTGCAAATGCTGGTGGACGGGCAGATGCACGTGGTCACCGATGTTTTGGCAAAACAGTTCTCGGATACCAAAAGTCTCTTTCTCGGCATGTTTATCGCCATTCTGTCGGTGGAGATTTACTGCCGACTGGAGCAGGTTGAACGGCTGAAAATCAAAATGCCGGATACCGTGCCGCCAAACGTTGCCGCGTCATTTTCGGCACTGATTCCCTCAATCATCACCGTCACGCTGGTCGCCACTTTTGGCTTTATCTTCCACCAAATCACCGGCATGTACCTGTACGACGCGGTGTACAAAGTGGTGCAGCAGCCGCTGGAATCGGTGGTGCAAAGCCTGTGGGGCATTCTGCTGCTGATGTTTGTTGCCCAACTGTTTTGGGTGATTGGTATTCACGGCAACCAGATGGTGAAACCGATTCGCGAGCCGCTGCTGTTGGGGGCGATTCTGGTCAACATGAACGCCTTCGAGCAGGGCAAAGAAGCACCAAACATCATCACCATGCCGTTCTGGGATGTGTACATGAGCATTGGCGGTTCCGGCCTGACGATCGGTTTGTTAACGGCGGTGATGATTGCCACCAAACGTAAAGAGATGCGGGAAATCGCCAAACTGTCGTTCGGACCCGGAATATTCAACATTAATGAGCCGGTGATTTTTGGTATGCCGATCATGCTCAACCCCATTCTCGCCATTCCTTTCATCATCACGCCGCTGGTAACCGGTTCGATTGGCTATTTCGCCACGGTGATGGGTTTTGCCGGTAAAGCGGTCGTGATGGTTCCCTGGACCACGCCGCCGATCATTAATGCGTGGCTTTCAACCGCGGGCTCGATGGGCGCGGTGGTGACACAAATTATCTGCATCGTGGTTTCTGTATTGATTTATCTGCCTTTTGTCAAAGTGGCTGCGCGTCGTGCCGAAGCGGCGGAAGCGAAAAATCTGCAGGCCGAACTGGCACAACAATAAGGAGGAGAGATGAGTAAGCACACCATTACCTTACCGGAGGGCTTCATTCTCGGTGCTGCGGCGTCGGCCTGGCAAACCGAAGGCTGGAGTGGCAAAAAAGTCGGGCAGGATTCTTATCTGGATGCCTGGTATCAGCAGGATCGTCATGTCTGGCATAACGGTTACGGACCCGCAGTGGCGACGGATTTTATCAACCGTTTCCACGAAGACGTGGCATTAATGAAAGCAGCAGGGCTGACGCATTATCGCACCTCTATCAACTGGTCACGTTTTCTCACCGATTATGAGAATGCGGTGGTTGATGAAGAGTACGCGGCCTATTACGACCAGTTGATTGATGAGATGCAGCGGCAAGGCATTGAACTGATGTTGTGCCTCGAACATTACGAACTGCCATTGCAGCTGCTGGAGGAGTATGGCGGCTGGCAGTCAAAGCATGTGGTGGAATTGTTTATCCGCTATGTCGAAAAGGTGTTTGCCCGCTACGCCGGAAAAGTGACGCGCTGGTTTGTCTTCAACGAGCCGATTGTGGTGCAGACGCGCGTCTATCTTGATGCGCTACGCTGGCCGTATGAGCAGAACACCCATAAATGGATGCAGTGGAATCACCATAAAAATCTCGCCACGGCGAAGGTGGTCAAACTGTTTCGCCAGCAGGGTTACGCCGGCACGATTGGCACCATTCTTAATCCGGAAGTGACTTATCCGCGCTCGTCGGCCGCGCACGATGTTAAAGCCGCGCAACGCTACGATCTGTTCTACAACCGGGTATTTCTCGATCCGGCGATCAAAGGTGTCTATCCGGCTGAATTGCTGCAGCTGCTGGCTAAACATGACGTGCAGTGGGACGTCACTGAGGATGAGCTGGCAATCATTGCGGCGAATACCGTCGATGAAGTGGGGCTGAATCTTTACTATCCGCATCGCGTAAAAGCGCCGTCACGCGCCTGGCATCCGGAGACGCCATTTCATCCCGCCTATTACTACGAACATTTTGAGTTGCCGGGCCGCCGCATGAACAGCTCACGCGGCTGGGAGATTCAGCCGCGCATCGTCTTTGACATGGCGCAGCGCATGAAAGACGAGTACGGCAATTTACCGTGGTTCGTGGCAGAGAGCGGTATGGGCATCGAGAACGAAGCGCAATTCAAAGATGCGCAGGGAGAAATTCAGGACGACTACCGCATCAACTTTATTGCTGAACATCTTTACCAGGCTGTGCGCGCGCGTGAAGCGGGCAGTAACTGTCAGGGCTATATGCTGTGGGCATTCACTGACAACGTATCGCCAATGAACGCTTTCAAAAACCGCTACGGACTGATCGAGATTGACCTCGACAACCAGCGTCAGCGGCGGATGAAAAAATCGGCGCACTGGTTCCGTCAGTTGCGTGACACTCAGCAATTGACCCTCAACATTGACGATGAAGCCAAATAAGGACGACCTATGAAACGCATTATTCTGGCCTGCGCGGCAGGCATGTCGACGTCGCTGTTAGTGACCCGCATCGAAAAAGAAGCGGTAGCACGCGGGCTTGAGTATCAAATCTACGCCATCCCCGAACAAAACTTACGTGAAGAGTTACAAAATTACGGTCAGGACGTGGTGGTGGTCCTGCTGGGGCCGCAGGTACGCTTTAAGCTTGAGGAGAATAAAAAGCTGACCGACAGCTATCAGCTGCCGATTGCGGTCATTGATAGCGTGGCTTACGGCACGTTGAATGGTGCAAAGGTACTCGATCAGGCGCTGGCTTTGGTACACTAGCGCCCAGATAGCAGTAAGGTTCCGACTCGCAGAGGACGCGGTCGGACCTGTTGCACCATGATACAAAAGGGTGAGAGCGTGGAAAAAGCCGAAGCGCCACAAGAGAAAAAGCAGTATCAGGAAATTGGTCAGCATCTGCGTCAGCAAATCCTTGATGGCAATTATCCGGTAGGCTCACGACTGCCGCCAGAGCGCCAGTTGGCCGAAACCTGGGGCGTGAGCCGCACCATCGTGCGTGAAGCGTTGCTGATGCTGGAGCTGGAAGGCACGGTGGATATCCGCCAGAGCTCCGGCGTTTACGTGATGCGGATTCCTTCAGCAAGCGAAGACGCGGAAGAGGCATTTTTCCGCAGCGATGTCGGCCCGTTTGAGATGTTACAGGCACGTCAGTTGCTGGAGAGCAACATCGCGGCCTTCGCCGCTAAAATGGCCACCAAAGCCGATATTGAAAACCTGCGCCGTACGCTGGAGCAGGAGCAGCGCGCCATCGCCCTCAATGACAGCAGTCAGGACAACGATAAGTTATTTCATTTGCTGCTGGCGGGTGCGACGCAAAATCAGATGCTGCTCGACACGGTCACCAGCGTCTGGCGTCATCACGAAGCCAGCCCGCTGTGGCAGCAACTACGACCGCAATATGAAACCCGCGCATATCGCCTGAAGTGGTTGGGCGATCATCAAACCATTCTGGCGGCGCTGCGACGTCGTGATGTGATGGGTTCCTGGCAGGCGATGTGGCAGCACCTGGAAAACGTCAAGAACACGCTGCTGGAGTTATCCGATGCCGATGCGCCCGACTTCGACGGCTATCTGTTCGAATCGGTGCCGATTTTTCAGGGTAAGTTGATGTGATGAAGGTGAGATAATCCAGCAAAACCGACATAGTCATTCGTAGGGTCGCCATTCATGGCGACCCGTTATCTCTCTCCGCGCACCGCAACAGTGCAATTTAACAATACCCGCAGATAATTAACCGCTGAAAACTTCAGGGATTATTTATTTGCTTATGACGATTTATTAATCCCTGCACTAATATGTGACGCTCATCTCTCTAATTAATAAATAATGCACGGAATTTGTGCTGCGCTTCATGAAATTGACATAAGAAAACAATATATCTGCGGGTAATTCGCTTGATGTCGAAATGTGCCAGCGGCAGGCAATCAATGCATTACTAAAAATATCGTTATTAATCATGCTTTTATTTGTAATTCCGCCGAGAAAATCCTCCATCCCTTCGTTAATTTAAAACCTCGCATCTGTCATATTCGTGTAAAAAATACGTTGCGCACCCAGTTTTTAAAGTGATAAAAGTTTCTCACTTGATAATGATTTTTCATTTTAAAAGGTGACCAACAATGGCTCTTGAAACGGCTGAAGTGCGTATTACGACATCATGGCAACGTCCGGAAAATAAATGGCTGGCGGCTTTTGCCGAATTTCCTGTCGCCAACATTGGTGATGCAATGGAAAGGCTAAATATGTGCGATGGCGGCCTTGTTCCGGTCTCTTCGAACACGGCGTTTGTTGGCTTTGCCTTTCCGGTTCAGGTCACGGCTGGTGATAACGCTGCGGTCATTCGCGCCCTGGATTATATCCAGCCTGGCGATGTAATGATGATTAACGGCCAGGGCCATATTGATCGTGCGCTGGTCGGTGAGCAACTGACGCAGCGTTTTCAGCATGCCGGCGCAGTGGCGCAGGTTATCGACGGCGCAATACGCGATCGCAGCGTGATCGAGTCTACCGGTTTACCCACGTTCAGCCGCGGTATCACGCCTGCAGGCCCGTTCAAAAACGGTCCTGGCGTAATCGGTGAACCGGTGGCGATTGGCGGCGTGGTGTGCTGCGCCGGTGACATTGTGGTCGGCGATGAAGACGGCATCATCATTATTCCATTCTGGCGTGCCGAATCAGTGCTAGCCGCGGTGCAGGAAGTGGCGCGTCGTGAAGCAGAAATGACGGCAGAGGTGACGCGTCATTACCAATAAGCCGCTGGCTTAGCGAATTCCGGGGATGTTTTAAACACACTTTCAGGGCAAACCAATGACGAAATCACATGCAGTAACAATGGATTACGCTTTGCCGAAGGATGGAACAACCAAAAATAACGTCGTGCGCCGCGCTTCTCTCGCGGGAGGCGTCGGTTCATTTGTTGAGTGGTACGACTACGGCATCTACGGCCTGTTAGTCAGTTCGCTGGTCATCGTTTTTTCCGCCAGTGACATGAGCACTACCGACTCAGGCCTGATGCTGACTTACCTCGGCTTCACGGTGAGCTTCTTCGTACGACCGTTTGGCGGGGTGATCTGCGGCTATCTCGGCGACAAAATGGGTCGCCAGAAGCTGCTGGCGATTTTACTGCTGATGATCTCGCTGGCAACAGCAGCAATTGGCTTGCTACCCAGCTACGCCAGCATCGGCTGGGCGGCACCGGCGCTACTGATTTTACTGCGCATCGTGCAGGGATTCTCAGCCGGTGGTGAAGTCTCGGGCGCTGGGTCGTTTGTAGCAGAATATGCAGAAGATCATCGCCGCGCGGTCGTGATGTCGCCGTTGGTGATGGGTTCATTTATCGCTTTGCTGTTCGGTAGCTTGCTGATCAGTGGATTGATTAACGTGTTCGGCAGCGAGGCGATGACCGCCTGGGTGTGGCGCGTGCCGTTCCTGCTAGCTATTCCGATGGCCATGATTGGCGTCTACATTCGTACCCGCATCGAGGACACGCCTCATTTTCAGATGGTAAAAGCCAATAAGCGCGTGGTGCGCAATCCACTACGTGAAGTGCTTTCCTCTAAGCGCCATCTGAAAGCGATTGGGCTGGCGATCACGCTGCCGGCGGTGAACGGCCCGGGTTATTACATCCTGTTTGTCTACATGCCAACTTACCTGAATAAAGTGATGCACTTTCAGCAGATCCAAAGCTTGATGGTTACCGCGTGTGGATTGGTCACCATTATCGGCGCGATTCCGATGATGGCGTGGCTGTCAGATCGTTTAGGACGCAAGCCGCTGCTGGTCACCTCTGCTATCGCCATGGCGGTGCTGGCGTGGCCTTGTTTCTGGCTGCTGACGCTCGGCATGTTCCCACTGGCCTGTATGGCGGCAATTTTGCTGGCCTTTGCCTTTGCAGGACATGCAGGTGTG
The DNA here is from genome assembly GCF_051302795.1 of Pantoea sp. E2023-21. Taxonomy (NCBI): domain Bacteria; kingdom Pseudomonadati; phylum Pseudomonadota; class Gammaproteobacteria; order Enterobacterales; family Erwiniaceae; genus Pantoea; species Pantoea sp. E2023-21. The sequence goes on from NZ_CP195345.1 coordinate 97,869, forward strand.
ATTCAGGCGACGCTGGCCGAAATGTTCCCCACCAACGTGCGTTACAGCGCCTACAGCATCGGGTTCAACCTCTCAACGGTGATCTTTGGCGGGTCGGCACCGTTATTAATGACGTGGCTGATCGGCCTGACCGGCATCGCCAGTATTCCCAGTTATATGGTGATTTTCACCGCCGCGCTGACGCTCATCAGCACGCTGTATCTGAAAGAAACCGCCGGTAAGCCGCTCGCTGACGAGTGACCGCCGTTGCAATCAGCCCACATTCTGGATTTCGAGGTCATTATGAAAAACGCGTCACCCTGGCGGATAGGGTTTGATATTGGTGGCACCTTTACCGATCTGGTGTTGCTGAATGACATTTCTGGCGAGGCGATTCGGCACAAAACACTGACCACGCCGGATGACCCTTCGGAAGGTGCGTATACCGGGTTAACTCAATTGGTGGAGATGGCCGATCTCAAGGCCAGCGACATTCACACCATTACGCATGGCACCACGCTGGCGATTAACGCGCTGCTGGAGCGTCGGGGCGCGAAAACCGCGTTCGTGGTGACGCGCGGCTTCCGTGACGTGCTGGTGCTGGGCCGCGAATACCGTTATGACATCTACGATCTGAATGGCGCACCGGCCCAGCCGCTACTGCCGCGTTCGCAGTCCTATGAGATCGGCGAACGCGTGACGGCGCGCGGCGAGGTAATTACGCCACTCGACGAAGCCGAAGTGGTTCGGCTGGCGGCTGAACTGCGTGATAAAGGCTATGAAGCTGTTGCCGTGTTGTGCATGCATGCCTATGCCTGGCCAGAACATGAAAATAAGATCGAAGCGATTTTCAGCCGCGAGCTGCCCGGCGTGTCGATCTCGGTTTCGCACAAAGTGTCGCGCGAAATCCGCGAATACGATCGCGGCGTGTTAACCGCCATGAATGCTTTCGTTCAACCCAAAGCGCGCCGTTACGTGGCGCGGCTGGAAAGCAAATTGCGCGAAGGCGGCTTCACCTGCGACTGGTTGGTGATGGGATCGAACGGTGGCCTGATGGCACCGCAGGTGGCGGCTGATTATCCTACGCGCATCATTGAATCCGGCCCGGCAGGCGGCATCGTCGCCACCGCTGCTTTTGCGCGTAAAAACGCCGAGCGTCAGGTGCTGGCATTTGATATGGGCGGTACCACCGCTAAGGCGTGCGTAGTGCGCGATGGTGAACCCTCAATCACCATTGATTACGAAGTGGGCCGCGCCGACCGCCTGCTTAAGGGCAGCGGTTTGCCGGTTAAGTTGCCGGTAGTGGACATGATAGAGATTGGTGCAGGCGGCGGTAGTATCGCGCGCGTTGATTCACTGGGTCTGCTGGAAATCGGCCCGGAAAGTGCCAGCGCCTGGCCAGGTCCGGCCTGTTATGCGCGCGGCGGCGAGCAGCCCACCGTCACCGATGCCAACCTGGTGCTGGGTTTGCTCGATCCCGACGCCTTCCTCGGTGGGCGCATGCCGCTCGACGTGGAAGCCGCGCGTCAGGCCATTCGCCGTATCGCCGAGCCGTTGGGGCTGAGCATCGAAGATGCCGCATGGGGCATTCACGAAGTTGCCAACAGCAAAATGTCCGAGGCGCTGCGCACCCATTCAGTGGAGAAAAACGTCAGCCCATCGCAAATGACCATGCTGGCGTTTGGTGGCGCGGGCCCGAGCCATGCGTGGTCGCTGGCGAAGCAGTTGAGTGTAAAGCGCGTCTACTTCCCGAATGGGGCGGGCGTTTACTCCGCCTTCGGCTTGCTGACCGCGCCACCGAGCGCTGATTTCGTACGCAGCGATCGTTGCCGCTTGCAGAAGGGCATCGATGTCAAACGCATCGCGGCGTTATTTGCCGAAGGCTTTGACGAAGCGATCACCACATTGGCGGCGGCCAATGCCGATCCCAACAGCGCCATCCATCAGAAACTCGCGGGCGTGCGCTATGTCGGGCAGGGCTCGGAGCTCACCGTCACGCTGCCGGAAGCCTTCCTTGCGCAAGGCGATATTCAGGCCCTGATCGATACCTTTGAAGCCGCTCACCTGGCGCGCTTTGGTCGCACCTTGTCGGGACAGGGCGTGGAAGTGGTTAACTGGCGCGGTCGCGTGCAGACCACGCCGCCTACGCTGAATACCAGCGATCAGATCAGCCATCCTGAACCCGACGCGCGCGAGAAGCGTTTGCAGGTATATCTGGGCCGTGAACAGGGCTTCAGCGTTTGCCGCGTCATCCCCCGCAGCTTGCTGATCACTGGCGAAGCCATTCACGGTCCCGCACTGCTGCAAGAAAAAGAGTGCGCGATTTATGTCGGTCCCGGCGCATCCGCGCAGCTGGACCCGCAAGGCAATATTTTGATGGAGCTGAACTGATGAGTGCGACAACCCCCGATCATCTGCGTTTTCTCGACGATCCGATCAGCCTGCGCATTACCTGGGATCGCCTGGTGAGCATTTCGGAAGAAGCAGCGGCCACACTGGTTAACATGGCGTTCTCCAGCATTATCCGCGAAGTCGGTGATTACTCATGCCTGCTGATGGATGCCAGCGGTAGCTCGCTGGCACAACCGAAGACCAGCGTTCCGGTGTTTATCGGGACGTTGCCCGCTACGGTGCGGCATCTGCTGGCTAAATTCCCAGCGGACACGCTGAAACCCGGCGATGCGTTGATCACCAACGATCCCTGGCTCGGCACCGGCCACCTCAATGACGTGACGGTGGTGACGCCGGTGTTCCGCGCGGGCAAGCTGGTGGCGTTTACCGGCGCGGCGGCACACATGTCCGATATCGGTGGTTCGTTGAATATGGGCTCATCGCGCGACATGTTCGAAGAGGGAATCCTTATCCCGCCAAGTAAATTAATGATTGCGGGCGAGGTGAATCAGCAACTGCTGGATCTATTCCTGGCCAACGTGCGTTCACCGGATCAGGTGGAAGGTGATCTGCACGCCATGCTGGCAGCAAACCAGATTGGCGCCAACGGGCTACTTGGCCTAATGGATGATTTGCAACTGAAATCCGTCACCCCGCTGGCAGAGAAAATTCACTCGCTGACTGAAATCGCCATGCGCAAAGCGATTGAGGCGGTGCCGGATGGTCGCTATGAAGCGGCGGTTGATATTGGCGACTACGAAGGAGATATCCATCTCAACGTAGCGGTGATTGTTGATGGCAGCAACATCACCATTGACTATGCCGGTTCCTCGGCGGAATCGCTGTTTGGCAGCAACTGCCCAATGTCATTCACCTATGCCTACAGCGTCTATCCACTGAAATGTCTGCTTGAGCCGCATCTGCCAAATAACGAAGGTTGCTTCAAATCTATCACTGTCACCGCGCCGGAAGGCTCAATTGCCAATGCGCGTCCGCCTTGTGCGGTAGAGATGCGAAACCGCGTCGGTCACATGGCTCACGCCGCTATTTTCACCGCGCTGGCCGGCATCATGCCGGACCGCGTGATGGGCCACTCGGGCAGCGCACCGGTCACTTGCGACGTATTCGCCGGCCAGTTTGATGACGGACGCCGCTTTGTCGAAAGCCTGTGCGTTAACGGCGGCACCGGCGCGCGTCCCGCTGCAGACGGCATTGTTACCGGTTTCCCTGGCAATATGTCCTCCACGCCGGTTGAGCTGATTGAATCCGCCACGCCGCTGCTCTTTCTGCAGAAATCAATTGTGCCCGATTCGGGCGGTGCCGGGCGCTACCGTGGCGGCGTGGCGCAGCGCATGGTGATTCGCAACACCAGCAAATATCCGCTCTCGCACAGCATGTTTTATTCGCGGCAAAAACATGCGGCAGAAGGCGTATTGGGTGCGGCGGCGGGGGCGCCGAACTTTGTGGCGATTAACGGCGAATCACTGGCGAAACCGGTTGGACGGCATGATGTGTTGCCCGGCGACGAAGTCACCATTCAAATGCCGGGTGGCGGCGGCAAGATGCCGGTGGCCGAGCGCGATCTCAAGGCCATCCTGTGGGATGTGCAGGAAGGTTACATCACTGAAGCGGGTGCGTTACGTGATTATGGCGTGAACCTGCACGACGTTAAAAGGGGCTAAAACATGGATAGATTGACGGGAAAAGTGGTGCTAATCACCGGTGCGGGCAGCGGGATTGGTAAAGCGGCTGCGGCCGGTTTCGCCGCACGCGGTGCGCATGTTGTTCTGGTGGGACGTCGTCAGGTGGTGCTGGAGGAAGTGGCGGCTAACTTGATCGCGCAGGGCGGCAAGGTCTCGGCTTATGCGGCGGATATCGCGCAAAAAACCGAGGTTGAGGCGCTGGTGGCGTGGGCGATTGCCGAGCGGGGGCACGTAGATATTTTGGTCAACAACGCCGGCAGCGCCAGCAAGACGCTCAATGCGCGCTGGATTGCCGAAGAGGAATGGGATCAGGTGCAGGATGTCAACATGAAAGCGGTGTTTCTGCTAACGCAGGCGCTGTTGCCGGACATGCTGGCACGTAAAAATGGCACCATCATCACCGTCTCCTCATTGGCGGCGCTGCGACCAAACCTGCTGGGCGGCGCGGCCTACGGCGCAGCGAAAGCGGCGGTGCGCAACTTTATGACCTATCTGCACAACACCTTTCGCAATGACGGCATCCGCTCTACCTGCATTTTACCGGGTGAAGTGAACACGCCGATCATGGATAACCGCGCCAGTCCGCCGGATCAGGCGATTCGTGATGGCATGGTGCAACCGGAAGATGTGGCCGAAGCCATTCTGCTGTGCGCCAGCTTACCGGCGCGCACGGTGGTGGAAGAACTGATTGTTGCGCCGACTTTTCTGCGCGATCTCTCCGGCGATCTGGAGATCAGTCGCTGGAAAAATGCCCCGGCAGCGTGCCAGGCCGAACGTGAAAACCTCTCATAGGACACCTTATGTCGAGCCAACTTTTTAAAGCCGCCGAGGCGGTATTACGTGTAGAGCGCACCTCGCTGCGTGTGCAGCAACCCGCATCGAGCGGCGATATGGTTTCTTTAGCGATGGGCGAACCGGATTTCGACACCCCGCCGCGCATCGTGCAGGCGTCCGTGGACGCGCTGCAAGCGGGTTACACCCATTACGCGCCGCTACTTGGTGACAAAGCCTTGTGCAGTGCGCTGGCGGACGATGTGTCAGCGCAGAGCGGCAAAGCGGTGAAGGCCGGTGAAATCCTGGTCACGCACGGCGGCACCGCCGGTCTCGCGGCGGCGATTCTCTCCATCGTGAATCCAGGCGATCGCGTAGTGATCCCCGATCCGACTTATTCGCTGTATGCAGATTTAGTCAATATGGCCGGCGGCATCTGCGTACCGATGCCGTGCCGGGCAGATTTGCACTGGGATCTGGCGCGTCTGGATAATGCGCTTGAGGGCGCCAAACTCTTCGTATTCTGTAATCCCGGCAATCCGACTGGCATTGTGCACAGCCGCGCAGAAATTGAAGCACTCGGCCAAATGGTGAACAAGCACAATACGCGAGTGATTGCCGATGAAGCCTATAGCGATCTGGTCTTTACCGATCGTCCTTTTACCTCGGTGCTGCACATTCCCGCTTTTGCTGGACGCACGCTATTCTGTCAGACTTTCTCTAAAAGTTACGCCATGACCGGCTGGCGCGTAGGTTATCTGGCTGGACCGGCGGAGATGATCGCCGCAGCGGCACGCGTGCACAATACGCTGAACGGTTCGGTGAACAGTGCGGTGCAGCGTGCGGCGCTGGTCGCGCTCACACAGTGCAAAGATGACGTCAAACGTATGTATGATGTCTACCGCCAGCGTCGCGTGCTGATGATGGAAGGATTATCAGCTATTCCAGAGCTGAAACTGAATGAACCCGAAGGCGCGTTTTACTGCTTCCCAGCCTATTCGTTGCCGATTCCGGCGATTGATATGGTGTCTCTGCTGCGTGAACAAGGCATCGCGGTGCGGCCCGGCAGTGAATTTGGCGCGGCTGGCGAAGGGCATTTACGCCTCTCTTACGCTGCCAGCAGTGAAGCCATCACTGAAGGTGTGCGCCGTTTGAAACGCGGCCTGGCCAGTTTAAAGTAACATCAGCCTGTTTAAGGAAGCATACCCACAATGACGGGAAAACCGATGCGCAGTGATACCGAAAGAAACCGCAAGAACCTGATTCAGGCTGCCGCCCGCTTGTTCGAGCGCTCCGAAACCCCGATAAGCATGACGGAAATTGCGGCGGAAGCTGGCGTCTCCGTTGCCACCGCCTATCGTCAGTTTACGTCGGTAGAAGAGGTGCTGAATGCTTATCGTCAGGACGTGGGGCAATTACTGTTGGATTACAGTGTGGAGCAGTCCTGCAGCGGCTTGCTGAAGCTGGAAAAAGTGAGCCGTTATTGGATCAAGCTGGTGCGCGAGCGTGGCGCGGCGATGGTGCCGATGCGTAACCGCCGCGGCTATCTGGAACGTTTATGGGAAGGTGCCGAATACCTGTTAGTGCAGGCTGATGCACTTCGTCCGGCTTTACGCGAAGCGATGGAGGAGATGGAACTGCCGGATATTGGCGATAAGGCGGTGTTTCTGTGGAATATCCTCTTCGATCCGCGTGAAATTTTTGATTTGCTCGACACGGTAGGGCTGACGGAGAAACAGGTCGGCACGCAGCTGATGTCCGTTCTGGTTGGCGGTTTGCGCGGTTTCGCTACCGCGAACGAATTCACCGTCGAAGCCAGCCGCACGAAATAACACAGGCCGCCTCGGGCGGCCATTTCTCTGCAACATCTAACAATCACAAAACATTGTGAGGCCTTCCTGCGCCCCGCATCCGGCAAAAGGTGAAATGATGAGTGTACTTTCGTATGTTTCAGCAGATAAAAACTCCCCGTGGGCGACTTATCTGGCGCAGGTTGAGCGTGTGTTACCGCATCTCGGCGATCTCTCGCGTTGGGCAGACACCTTGCGCCATCCCAAACGCGCACTAATTGTGGATATTCCGCTGGAGATGGATGACGGCAGCGTGCGTCATTTCGAAGGTTATCGCGTACAGCACAACCTCTCACGCGGACCGGGCAAAGGCGGCGTGCGCTACCATCCGGACGTCACGCTGGAAGAGGTGATGGCGCTGTCGGCGTGGATGACGGTGAAATGTGCCGCGCTTAATCTTCCGTTTGGTGGCGCGAAAGGCGGTATTCGCGTCGATCCGCGTGAATTATCGCAAAAAGAGCTGGAACGGCTGACACGGCGCTATACCAGTGAAATTGGCATTATCATTGGGCCGCAGCAAGATATTCCTGCGCCTGACGTCGGGACTAACCCACAAGTGATGGCGTGGATGATGGATACCTGGTCAATGAATGTCGGCGCAACCAGCACCGGTGTGGTGACCGGCAAACCGATTCATTTGGGGGGATCGCTCGGGCGTGTGAAAGCCACCGGTCGCGGCGTTTTCGTTACAGGCAGAGCGATGGCGCAGCGCATTGGGCTGGCACTGGATAACAGCCGCGTAGCGGTACAGGGATTTGGTAATGTCGGCAGCGTCGCTGCCGAACTGTTTCATGCCGCCGGATCGAAAGTCGTCAGCGTACAGGATCACAGTGCGACGCTTTATAACGCTAACGGCATCAATATTCCTGTACTGATCGCCTGGCAGCAGCAGAAGGGCAGCATTGCCGGCTTCAGCGGCGCGACTGCAATTAGCCATGAAGCGTTTTGGGAGCAGGGTTACGACATTTTGATACCGGCCGCGCTGGAGGGACAAATCACCGCTGAGCGTGCCAGAAAATTAGTGAGTCGTTTGGTGCTTGAAGGAGCGAATGGACCCACTTTGCCCGCGGCAGATGACATTCTGCGGGAGCGAAACATCACCGTAGTACCTGATGTAATTTGTAATGCGGGCGGCGTCACCGTGAGTTATTTCGAGTGGGTGCAGGATTTCTCCAGCTTCTTCTGGACGGAAGATGAAATCAACGCCCGGTTGGATCGCATCATGGAACAAGCACTGCTGGCAGTATGGCAAAAATCACAGGAGATTGGCGCCACGCTTAGAACCGCCGCTTACGCGGTGGCGTGCGAACGGATTCTGACGGCGCGTAAGGAGCGTGGTTTGTATCCGTGAGAATATGTTGGGGCATTCGTGGGGTGCCCCTAAATTGTGAGGGATGAAATCAAACAATCAAATCAATGTGCTCGCCGTCCGGCATTTTTATACCCAGCGCCAGTTCGCCGCCTAATGCGCCATTATGCATTAAGCTTCGCGGTTAACGCGCGCAGCGGCGTGCGTAAGGTCTCATGCAGCGCGCGGATCGCCGGGGAAAACTGTTTGCGATGCGGGCAGATAAGGTGCAGCGGCGTACTTTCGCCCGGCATCTCCGGCATGACGCGTTCCAGCCTGCCGGCCAGCACATCGTCACACACATCAATCCACGATTTATAGGCGATGCCCATACCGGCAATGGCCCAGCGCCGCGCGACTTCGGCGTCATCGCACAGCATGCGGCTTTTCACCGTGATCTGGCGGCGCATGCCATCTTGTGGAAAAGTCCATTTGTCGTAAACGTGGCCGCCCATCATAAACAGCAGGCCATGATGGTGCTGCGCGATCTCCTCCAGCTTTTGCGGGCGGCCATGACGATTGAGATAATCCGGCGACGCCACCATCACGCGGCGATTGTCCTCCGCCAGCGGCAACGCCACGTAGCTGCTGTCTTCCAGCTTGCCGTAACGAATGGCGATATCCACCGGATCGCGAAACACATCGCTGATCTGATCGGAAAAAGAGAGTCGCACCGCCAGCGCCGGGTGCGCGCGGCAAAAATCGGTGATCAGCGGTAGCAGGATGTTGCGGCCAATATCCGAGGGCAGCGCGATTTTCAGCTCACCGCTCAGCGCATCTTCATCGCTCTGCAAGCTGTCGGCACCGGCATGCATCAGCGCCAGCATCTCTTGCGCATAGGGCAGATATTTTTCTCCTTCGGCGGTTAAGCGCAGGCTGCGCGTGGAGCGGGCGAACAAGCGCCGATCCAGTTCGCGCTCCAGCCGCTGAATGGCCGCGCTGACCTGACCGGGCAGCAAATTCACTTCGCGTGCCGCGCGTGAAAAACTGCCGAGTGCGGCGGAACGCACAAACAGGGTGACATCTTCCAGTCGGATCATCTTCTTATTCATTGTGGTAGTCAGCAGGGATTTTCACTCTAAGAGTGAAAGTGTTCACCTGCAACTGGCATTTTTCATTGCGCTGCAGCCCGCTATGCTGAATTCACTTCACCAAACCTGCTGATGAATAAGGATCTGCCTGATGAAAGCTATAGTCTATAGCCAAAACGGTTTACCGATTTCCGATGAAAATGCGCTGTATGAACTCGAGGTCGATAAGCCGACGCCGGGCGCGCGCGATCTGTTGGTAAAAATTCACGCCATTGCGGTGAATCCAGTGGACACCAAAGTACGCGCCGGTGCGCCAACCGATAAGCCGCGCATTCTCGGTTGGGATGCGGTGGGCGTGGTGGAAGCGGTGGGCGCGGATGTCACGCTGTTCCAGCCGGGCGATGAGGTGTTCTACGCCGGAGATATCACCCGCGCCGGCAGCTATGCCGAATATGGGCTGGTGGATGAGCGCATCGCCGGCCATAAACCGCGTTCGCTGAACGACGCCGATGCCGCCGCGTTGCCGCTCACCTCGCTGACGGCGTGGGAACTGCTGTTTGATCGTCTGGAGGTGCAGGCCGATGACAACGCCGCGTTGCTGATTATTGGCGCAGGCGGCGGCGTCGGTTCCATGTTGACGCAACTCGCCAGCAAGCTAACCAAATTGACGGTGATCGGCACCGCTTCCCGTCCGGAAACCGCGGAGTGGGTGCGTTCACTCGGCGCGCACCATGTGATTGATCATTCTCAACCGCTGGGCGAACAGCTGGCGGCGATTGGACATAAAGAGGTGCGCTATGTCGCCTCGCTGACGCACACCGACAGCTATTACGATCAGCTGATTGATGCGCTCGCGCCGCAGGGCAAGCTGGCGTTGATTGACGATCCGGAAACGCTGGATGCGGTGCCACTGAAGCGCAAAGCGATTTCGCTGCACTGGGAATTGATGTTTACCCGCTCGCTGTTCCAAACCGCCGATATGCAGCGCCAGCATGAGATTCTACAGCGCGTGAGCCAGTTAATTGATGACCAAACCTTGCAAACCACCGCCGGCGAACATCACGGCACCATTAACGCTGCCAATTTGCGCAAGGCGCATGCGCTGATCGAGAGTGGTCGCGCACGCGGTAAGATCGTGTTGAGCGAGTTTTAAGCAAACAAGTGCAATAAATAACTCAAAACACGCGCAATAAATTGCGCCGCTACGGATATCCGCACGCTTCTGTAGCGGCGCGATTTATCGCGCTTAATGCAATAAGGAATAAGCAATGACTCTTAATGATGCAGTCGCGCGTCGTCACACCGTCAAAGCGTTTGAGGGCGGTAAAAGCTTGCCGCAGGAAGAGATCGAAACGTTATTAAACGTGCTGCGCAACAGCCCGTCCTCGGTCAATTCGCAGCCCTGGCACTTTGTGGTCGCGTCAACCGCCGCAGGCCGCGAGCAGATGGCTAAATCCACCGACGGTGCATTTGTCTACAACAGCCCGAAGGTGCTGAATGCATCACACGTCATCGCACTGTGCATGCGCACCGATCTGGATGAAGCGCATCTGCAAAACGTGTTGGCGCAGGAAGAAGCGGACGGACGTTTCGCTAAGCCGGAAGGCAAAACGGGCCAGGATAACAGCCGTCGCAGCTACGTTGATATGCACCGTTACGAGCAACGTGATGTGCCCCAGTGGATGGAAAAACAGGTTTATCTGGCGCTGGGCGGATTGCTGCTGGGCGCGGCAATGTTAGGTATTGATGCCACTCCGATGGAAGGTTTTGATCAACGCGCGTTGGATCAGGCGCTGGGCCTGCGCGAGAAAGGTTTTACCAGCGTGGTGCTGGTGTCGCTCGGCTATCGCAGTGACGCAGATTTCAATGCCGCGCTGCCAAAATCACGTTTGCCGCGCGATGAAATTTTTACTTTTATTTAAGCACGTTGTGCAATAAATAGCGCCGCTACGAATAGGTACAGGCCTTTGTAGCGGCGCGATTTATCGCGCACTGTTTATCCGGGAAATCGTCGCGTAAAACGGTTTCGCCATCCTCGATATGTCCCTCTCTGTGTCAGAAAACGCCTGTCTATCCGCTGCAACAGCTTAAAAATTTCGTGAACATCCTCGCAATTCGAATAGTTCCTGAGCGTCACTACTTGCCAAAATTCCAGCTGTATGTAATTTATTCCATAACTTCACAAATAATCGTGAAGAAGGAAAGTACATTACAACTTGTCTCATAGGATCCTTCCTCATGTCGGAATTAAAGTTTGCTACACGTTTGAACTCTTTTGCCTCTGGGGCGCATCTTTACTGGCCCGATCAGCAGGGAAAACCCTCTGTTTTACAGATGATTGCGCGTGCAGGAAACGTGCAAGGATTAACGCATCTTGACCTCAACTATCCGCAGCACATCACCACCGATATCACAACGATGCGCCAGGCGATTGCCGATGCCGGTTTAGCGGTCAACGGTATGCAGATGCGTTGGGATGCGCCACAGTTCAAAATTGGGGCTTTTACCAATCCGGATGCCAAAATTCGTCGTGAAGCCATTGAACTAACCAAACGCGGTATCGATGCCGGTCGTGAATTTGGTTCAAGCCTGATGACGTTGTGGATGGGGCAGGACGGTTTCGATTACTGCTTCCAGGCTGACTATAAAAAAATGTGGGAAGACGCGGTCAGCGCAGTGCGCGAAGTGGCTGAATATGCGCCAGAGATCGACGTTAGCATCGAATACAAACCCAACGAGCCGCGTGCCTACAGCATCTTCCCCAATGCGACAACCTGCCTGCTCGCGGTCGAAGAGGCGGGCTGCAAAAATCTCGGTATCACGCTGGACTTTGCGCATGTGCTGTTTGCCAACGAAATTCCGGCTTTTGCCGCCGCGATGGTCGCGCGTCGCTCACGTCTGCTGGGTCTGGATTTGAATGATGGCTGGGGCAAACGTGATGACGGGTTGATGGCGGGATCGGTCAATCCACGTGCCACGCTGGAATTCCTCTGGCAGATGCAGCGTGATGGCTATAAAGGCGCTTATTACTTCGATACCTTCCCGGACGCCAGCGGCCTCGACCCTATCCGTGAAGCGGAAATCAATATCGCGACGGTGACCCGCCTGCTGAATTTGTGCGAGAAACTCAATAATAATCCAGCGCTGGAAGAAGCCATCAGCCGTCAGGATGCCGTCGCCTCTCAGCAAATTGTGAATGACATCATGCTTGCGCGTTAAGCAAGCGAACCACACCCACGTCCAGCTACAACTATAAAAAGGCTAACACCATGAAAAAGCTTTTACTCTCTGCCCTTACCTCCGCGTTGCTCTGCTCCAGCGTTTACGCTGCAACCTTGCCACCGTTGAAATCCGATTCTGAGCCCGATCGTACCGACTGGACGCAATTGGAAAGCAAATACGGCCCAATGCCAAAAGTCGATGCCAAGCTGAAAATTGGTGGCGTGTCAAAAACGCTAACCAATGAATACTGGCGCTCACTGGGCGAGGGCTATCAAAACATCGCGAAGAAATACGGTTTCACCGTGGCGTACCAGGCTGCGGCAAATGAAGACGATCAACTTGGTCAGTTGTCGATTGCTGAAACGCTGATTGCGCAGGGCTTCAATGGCCTGCTGGTATCGCCGCAAACCGACATCAACCTCGAACCTGCGCTGGAAAGTGCCAATAGTAAAGGCATTCCGGTGGTAAACGTGAACGATGCGGTGGTGCCGAGCGCACAGCATTATGTCGGGAATGTGCAAAAAGATAATGGCGTGCGCGTGGCGAAATGGTTTATCCAGCATCATCCACAAGGCGGCAAAGTGGCAGTGATCGAAGGCCAGCCGGGCGTGTACGCAGCGGGCCAGCGTACCGCTGGCTTCAAAGAGACGCTGCAGGCCAACGGCAAATTCAACATCGTCGCGAGTGTGCCAGCGAACTGGAGTCGCGAGCAGGCATTCAACGCTGCCTCCACCATTCTCCAGCAACACCCTGACTTGATCGGTTTCTACGCCAACAATGACACCATGGCATTGGGCGTGGTGGAAGCAGTGAGTTCGCAGAATAAAGCCAAACAGACCGCGGTATTTGGCACTGACGGCATTTCAGATGCGTATGCATCAATCAAGCGCGGTGAATTGACCGGCACGGTGGATAGCTTCCCGGTGCTGACTGGCGAAGTGGCGACAGAAGTGATTCTGCGTTTAATCGGCGGACAGAAACTGTCGCGCGTGGTGACCACGCCGCAGGCGTTGATTACCAAAGATAACGCCGAGGCTTTCTCCACCAAAGACAATAACAAACTGCGTCAGTTGCTGGCACAGCAGTAAAACAGGCGGAGAGCGTATGGAACAGTATCGCTTAATGATGCGCGGCATCACAAAAACCTACGGCAGCGCTGCGGCGCTGCAAGAGGTGGATTTTATGGTGCGGCCAGGTGAAGTACACGCGCTCATCGGTGAGAACGGGGCGGGCAAATCAACGCTGCTCAACATTCTTTCTGGTGTGCGCCCGGCCGACAGTGGCGAGATTCACGTCAACGGACAACGGGTGCAGATGAAGAACCCGTTGAGCGCACGCCATGCCGGCATCGCGATGATTCACCAGGAATTACAGCATGTTCCAGAGCTCTCCGTAGCCCAGAATATGTTTCTCGGCCGTCCACTTACCACCATGAACGGCTTATTCGTGGACAAGCGTGCGCAACTGGCGCGTGCGGTGCACATTCTTAAGCAGCTGGATCCCAGCATTAATCCGGCCGAGCCGATTAAGAATCTTAAGGTATCGCAGCAGCAGATCGTGGAAATAGCGCGTGCGCTGTTGGATGAAGCCAAGATCATCGCCATGGATGAACCCACCTCAAGTCTGACGCCACGTGAGTTTGAGCGCCTGGCTGAGTTGATCGCTGATTTGAAGTCGACCGGGGTATCACTGATCTACGTGTCGCACAAGATGAATGAGATTTTCCAGGTATGCGATCGCGCCACCATCATGCGCGACGGCCGCCAGGTTGGCGTCGTGAATATTTGTGACGAAACCGAAGAGAGTATCGTCGCCAAAATGGTCGGGCGTAAAATCGAGAAGCTGGAACATCACTCGTGGGCCACCGATCGTCAGGTGCTGCAGGTAGAAAATGTGGCGCGCGGCAACGAGATTAAACCTGCCAGTTTCACCGTCTGCGCCGGGGAAGTGCTTGGCATTGCCGGATTAGTCGGCGCCGGTCGTACCGAATTGCTCAAGTTGATTGCCGGTATCGATAAACGCAGCGCCGGTGAAGTCCGCGTCAACGGCAAAGCAGTACGCAATCATAATGTCAGTGCCGCTATTCGCGCTGGCATCGGTTTGGTGCCGGAAGATCGCAAGAAAGAGGGCATCATCAAGGCGCGCGCGGTGAAAATGAACATGGCGCTTCCCTCAATGCGTAACTTCACGCTGGGTGGTGTGATCCGTAAAGCGAAGCTGAATCACGTCGCACAAGAGGTGATGTCTGACCTGAAACTGCGTCCGCTGAATATCGAAAAACCGATCGGTACACTGAGCGGCGGTAATCAACAAAAGGTGATTATTGGTCGCTGGGTGGCGGCGGATGCAGAAGTATTTTTATTTGATGAACCAACCCGGGGAATTGATATCGGTGCCAAATCAGAAATTTATAATCTGATTGAGAAACTGGCACAGCAAGGCAAAGCCATTGTGGTGGTCTCTTCGGAAATGACCGAGATATTGCGGGTATCCGATCGCGTTTTAGTTATGCGTGAAGGAAAAATTACCCGCGAACTGCAGGGCGCAGAGATTACCGAAGAGAATATCGCTAGCTTTGCGATAAAAGAAATTAAAGAAGCCGTTTAACGCTTATTCTATCAAGGCTAAATTATGATGACGCAAAGTTCCACTCAGTCTACAGCTGTGCCGTCGGCGCTGCTCAAATTTAATCTGCGCGACGCGGGCACGTTAATCGGTCTGATTATTATCGTCGTGACCTTTTCATTTTTATCGCCGGTGTTTTTTACCGTGCCAAACTTGCTGAATATTCTGCAGCAGTCTTCAATCAACGCCTTAATTGCGTTGGGTATGACGCTGGTGATTATTTCGGGCGGTATTGACCTCTCTGTTGGACCGACGGCAGCGTTGTCCGCGGTATTAGGTGCCACCATGATGGTGGCGGGTGTTCCGGTGCCAGTCGCCATTATGGCAACGTTAGGGATTGGCGCGCTGTGTGGCGTATTTAGCGGATCTCTCATTGCGTATGCGGGGTTACAGCCTTTTATTGTCACGCTCGGCGGATTATCACTCTTCCGTGCTATCGCACTGATTTATACCGGCGGTAATCCAGTATTTGGTATTCCAATGGAATTCCGCAGTATCATCAACAGTGCGGTATTTGGCGTACCTACGCCAATCGTCATTGTCGCGGTTATCGCACTGATATTATGGGTGGTCATGAATAAAACCCCGCTGGGTGAATATATCCTTGCGGTAGGCGGTAACGAAGAAGCGGCGCGCGTGGCCGGTGTGCCGGTAAAACGCACCAAAGTGACCGTGTATATTATTTCTGGCACGCTAGCGTCACTGGCTTCGTTAATTCTGATTGGTCGCTTAGGTGCCGCTGAACCCACGATCGGCAATTTATGGGAGCTGGACGCGATTGCCGCGGCGGCGATTGGCGGCGCATCGTTGATGGGCGGGAAAGGCAGCATCATCGGTACCCTGATCGGTGCGATTATTCTTGGCGCACTGCGTAATGGCTTGACTCTGCTAAATATTCAGGCCTTTTACCAATTGCTTGCTACCGGCCTAATCATTATTATAGCGATGTTGATTGACCGGGCGACAAGAGGCAGGTAATGAAGCAAGATCCGCGAGCCATTGGCGCTCAAATTCGCATGCGATTACCGCAACTGACGCCGTTAGAAAGACGTGTAGCAGAAGCGATTATTTCCAGAACCGACATTAATGAACAAACATCACTGCAAGAGATCGCTGAGGAAAATGGTGTCTCACAGGCGATGATTGTGAAAATTACCAAGAAGCTTAACTTTACTGGCTTTCGTAATTTTCGTACCGGATTGATTTATTATAATCAGTCTGAGGTGGCGGGTTTGCATGCGGAAATTGAGCCAGACGATTCGTCGGAGCAATTGCTAGCGAAAGTATTCAGAACCTCTATTCAGGCGATAGAAGAAACTTTATCTATTCTGGATATTTCGCAGTTTAACCGCGCGGCAGACATTTTATTTAAAGCGCGTCATATCGATCTTTATGCGGTGGGCGGTTCTGCCACGGTAGCACGCGATTTATCGCATAAGTTGCTAAAGATCGGTATTAAATCGACGACCTACGATGATGCCCATATTATGCTGATGTCGGCAGCGGTTTTGTCTGATGATGATGTGGTTATCGCCATCAGCCATTCCGGTGCGACGCGCGCGGTAAATGATCCTATTAAGCTGGCGGCACGTAACGGCGCAAAAATTATTGCGATTACGAATTATGCCGAGTCGCCTATTGCGCGTATTGCGCATGTGGTTCTTACATCAACTTCTCAGGGATCGCACCTGCTTGGCGAAAATGCCGCATCACGTATCGCGCAGTTAAATATTCTCGATGCGTTATTCGTCGCGATTGCCAAAAAAGATCTTAAGCGGGCAGAAACTAATCTGATGAAAACCCAGCGTGCGGTTCAGGACCTGCGAGACTTTTAGTCATGAACAAAATTATTGTTGCCGGCAGCTTGCATTACGACGTGATGCTGGCGGCTCATCATCGCCCGGAAAAAGGCGAAACGGTTATCGGTAGCGGCTGCAGTTATAAATTTGGCGGTAAAGGGGGTAATCAGGCCGTCGCTGCAGCGCGAGCCGGTGTGCCAGTGAGTTTTGTCGGTGCGGTGGGTGATGATGCGCAGGGGCGGTTTTTAATCGATGCACTGCATGAAGCGGGTGTTGATACACAGGCTGTGGCGGTGTTGCCAGGCGTGCCATCCGGCATGAGCGTGGCGATCAGCGATGCGCAAGGGGATTACGGCGCGGTAGTAGTGTCGAACGCTAATCTGCATATTGAAGCTGCAGCTTTATCCGCAGAATTATGGCGTGATGCAGGCTTGCTGGTGCTGCAAAATGAAGTGCCCGCAAGCGTGAATCTGCAACTGGCACAGCAGGCGAAACAGCGCGGCATTGCGGTATGCATTAATGCAGCACCGGCGCGTGAAATCGAACCGCAACTGGCCGCCTGCGTGCAACTGCTGATCGTCAACGCCGTCGAAGCGCGTGACATGTGCCAGCGTGTGGTCACTGACCTGGCCTCAGCTTGTGAAGCGGCGCAAACCCTGGCGCTGCGCTTCCCACAGGTGATTGTGACAGCGGGCGAACATGGGCTGGCGTTATGTGAACAAGGGCAGAACGCATTCAGCATAGCCGCCATTCCGGTCAAACTGGTGAGTACACATGGTGCGGGTGATTGCTTCGTGGGTGTGCTGAGCCAGTCGCTGTTGGCGGGCCTCAGTTTGGCGGACGCGGCGGAGAAAGCCAATCAAGCCGCCGCCGAACACGTTTCACGGCCGTTATCTTCTTAAGGTCTTTCTCGGGTATTCAGATTTTTTTCTGCCGGAGATACGATCAATTAATGCATTTGTTCTAATAACGATTTTACCGGAATACCTTAAGGAGCGCATTGTGAAGCACCTTAAGGTATCTGCGGGGCTGGCTGCGTTGTGCAACTGCCTCAGCATTAGGCCAATGCAACACGCTCTGCGCTTAAGTGATCGGCATTAGGCTGTGCATGACAACCGCGTAACCTACGGAAATCGCAGCGTAAAACGGTTCACGCCATTTTCGCTCTGTACCTCACAACATCCCTGATGCAGCCGCATAATGCTGCGCACAATGGACAATCCCAACCCGCTGCTGCCCTGATGACGCGACGCATCGGCGCGCCAGAAGCGATCAAAGATGCGCGCTTGCTGTGCAGCGCTCAGCGCCGGACCGTGGTTCTCCACCACCAATCTGCTGCCGTGATTGAAAATCCGCACGCTGGAGTGCGGTTCGCCGTAGCGCAGCGCGTTGGCGATCAGATTAGCCAGCGCGCGTTGCAGCAGTAGAGGATCGGCACGCAGTTCGCCGTGCAGCGCCATCTCCAGCCGCATCGACTGCTCCTCCGCCATGCCGTCGAAGTAATCCTTGAGTTTCTCACCGAGCTGCGCCAGATCGATGCGCTGGATATCCATTACCTGGCTGGCATCTTCAGCCTTCGCCAGAAACAGCATGTTATCGATCATCTTCGCCAGACGTTCCAGTTCTTCGTAATTGGATC
Source organism: Pantoea sp. E2023-21 (assembly GCF_051302795.1). Lineage (NCBI taxonomy): Bacteria > Pseudomonadati > Pseudomonadota > Gammaproteobacteria > Enterobacterales > Erwiniaceae > Pantoea > Pantoea sp. E2023-21. The sequence continues at coordinate 116,227 of NZ_CP195345.1, forward strand.
CGAGCAGCGCCTGATATTCGCCCACGCTGCGCGTTTGGCTCAGCGCTACTTCGGTTTGGCCGATCAGGGTGTTAATCGGCGTGCGCAAATCGTGCGCCATATCAGCAGAAACCTGGCTCAACTGCTGATAGCCCATTTCAAGGCGACTCAGCATCTGATTAAAGGCGGCCACCAGCGGCTGCAGTTCGGCTACCGCCTGTTCAGGCATGCGGTCAGATAAATGACGCACATCTATGGCATCTGCCTGCGCGGCCAAATGACGTAGCGGTGTTAAACCGCGCCGCACCAGCCAGATGCTGATCGCCGCCACCAGCAATGCGGCCAGCGCGGTGGCGAGAATAATTTGATCGCGATAGCTGTTGAGGGTTTGCGTCCGGTCGCTCATCAGGCGGCCAGTGATGATCTCAATTTGGCCGTTGCCATCGCGTGTCGGCGTCAGCGCTGCCGCCGCAATAAACGGCGTGCCGTCTGCAGTGGCTTGATGATGCACCGACGACAATGCAAGCGGCTGATCGGCGGCAACCGGCGTAATCGCGGGGATCGGGCGCTGGCCGGGATTGACCACAATCAGCGGCGGCTGGCCGGGAAAACGCAGCACCAGCAGCGATTCGGTATTCCCAAGCATGTTGGCGAACAACCGCGGTTTTTGCTGAATTAGCGTAATCACATCTTCATCGCGCAGCAGCGTGCGGATCTGATCGATGCGTGTAAGCAGCGCCGCGTCATCGCGTACGCCAATCTGCATCGCCAGCGAGTGAAAGAGTGCGAGGCCGCTGAGGGAGAAGATGACGATCACCGTGGCGCTGAGCAGCAGTGACAGGCGCGCGGCGAGAGAACGGATTTTCATGATTCGGCTTCGCAGCGATAACCCACGCCGTGTACGGTATGAATCAGTGGCTGAGCAAATGGGCCATCAATTTTCTGCCGCAGGCGTTTCACCGCCACATCCACCACATTAGTGTCGCTATCGAAATTCATGTCCCAGACGCGTGAGGCAATCACGGTGCGCGTCAGCACTTCGCCGGGATGCAGCAGGAAGAGATGCAGCAGGTTGAACTCTTTGTTGGTGAGATCGATACGCTGACCCGCGCGCTCAACGCGCCGTTTCAGGATATCGAGCTGTAAATCGGCAAGCTGCAACAGGTCCGGCAACTTCTGCTGGCCGCCGCGTCGCAGCTGGGTGCGTACGCGCGCCAGCAATTCGGCGAACGAGAAGGGCTTGACCAGATAATCATCGGCACCCAGTTCCAGCCCTTTAATGCGATCCTCCAACGTGCCTTTAGCGGTGAGGAACATCACCGGCGTGTGGATCTGTTTATCCAGCGCCGCCATCACTTGCCAGCCGTCCATGCCGGGCATCATCACGTCGAGCAGAATCAAATCGTAATGATGCTCTTGCGCATAGAACAAACCATCCTGACCGTTTTCCGCTACATCAACGATGAATCCCGCTTCGGTCAGTCCTTTGCGCATGTAATCGCGCGCTTTGGCTTCATCTTCTATCACCAAAATTTTCATGCGCTTCTCCGCGGGAGTGGGCGTCAGGGCTGAGCGTGTAGCGCGGCTTGTTCGATCAACTTCGCGACATCGTCAGGATGCGATTGATACACCGAATGGCTGGCATCGGCAATTTCCACCGTGTGGCTGTGCGCGCGTTTGGCGTACATGCGTTCCAGATCGGGACTGATGATTTTGTCAGCTTTCGCCACCATGTACCAGCTAGGCTTGGTCTTCCACGCCGGGTCGGGAATGTTGGCGGTGAAGACGGCCGAGTTTGTCGGCATCTGTGCATGCGCTTCAAAATCGGCCTGCGCGGCGGGTAAATCGGCCGCGAAATCGCTGTGGTAATTTTCTGGCGCGATGGTCAGGTAACCGTCGCTGGACTTAGCAAACGGATGCGCGCTATTGGGAAATTTTTTGCCGTTGCTGGCTTCGGTTTCGCCGTTATCCAGCGCATGCGCCGCGATGTAAACCAACCCCGCGACTTTATTGTCGTTACCGGCTTCACTGATGATTGCGCCGCCGTAGCTGTGGCCGACCAGAATCACCGGACCCTGTTGCTGATCGATAATGCGGCGCGTCGCCGTCACATCTTCCGGAAAACCGGTCAGCGGCTCTTGTACCAGCGTCACCTTGTAGCCATCATGGGTTAAACGGTCATATACCGGTCGCCAGCCCGCACCGCCAACAAAAGCGCCATGTACCAGCACAATATTCTTAACCGGCTGCGCCTGAGCCTGGGCTGCGCCGCCTGCCAGTGTCAGCAGCATACCCGCGGCAAGGGTAAGTTTTTTCATTTTCAATTTCATCGTAATACGCCTGAATGAGTGGGTTGGTCTACAGGATATGAAATAGGCGCTGACATCAGCATGAGTGAGTAATGACAAAAGAGTGACAAGGGTGCTGATTAAGTATCTTTTACTTCCGCCGATAAAATCGCTTAACCCCTTCTGTTTAATAAGAATTTCCTCTACACAAAATCCACTATTTCAGTGGTGACAATGTGTTCACCATGTTATTAACTTTGCATGCCGTTGTGAATTTACCTGCCTGCTGGAGTTAACAATGAAGAAGAATCTGTCTTTCGCGATACTGCTTTCACTCACCGCGTTCAGCCATGTGGCGCTTGCCGAGCAAACTTTGCGTTTCGGCGTCGATCCGACGTTCCCGCCGTTTGAATCCAAAGCCAGCGACGGTTCGCTGCAGGGTTTTGATATCGATCTCGGCAATGCGATTTGTGTCCAGGCAAAAGTGAAGTGCCAATGGGTGCAGATCGGCTTTGATGGCAGCATTCCGGCGCTGCAGGCGAAGAAATTTGATGCGATCCTCTCGGCGATGTCGATGACGGAGAAACGGCGCGCGCAGGTAGCGTTCAGCGACATGCTCTACAACACGCCCAGTGCGTTGCTGACCCCGACAAACAGCACGTTAACGGCCGACCTCGCGACGCTGCACGGCAAAACCATTGGTGTGGCGCAGGGCACCATTCAGGAAACTTACGCGAAAACCAAATGGGCATCGCACGGCGTGAATGTGGTGTCGTACGCGAACCAGATGGAGGTTTATCCAGATTTGGCGGCAGGGCGTCTTGATGCCAGCGTAGCGAACGCGGTTTCCGCTGAGCAGGGCTTCCTGCAATCACCGGAAGGCAAAGGTTTCACGATTAAAGCCACATTGGTGGATAAACAGATCTTTGGCGACGGCGTGGGGATTGCCCTGCGTAAAGATGATGCAGCCAATCTAAAGCTGATCAACACCGCGCTAGCTGAACTGCACAGCGACGGCACCTACGATCAACTGGCGAAAAAGTATTTTAAATTTAAGGTCTATCCGTAAGTCTGCGGTGATCTATCCATTGAAGGCACAATCCGTAGCGGCGCGATTCATCGCGCTGTTTTGACGTTGCTCTGACTCACGCGCATGCCCGGAACAATGCGCGATAAATCGCGCCGCTACAAAGGGTGCGATTGAAGGAAATATCATGATTTTACTACCGCACTATACCAGCCAGCGCGCGCTTTTCATCGCCGCCGTGAACCGCCAAAACGGCACATTAACCTCCTATGCCCATCCGTTACCCGGACCGCAGGGTGAAGAACTCTCCACCGACGTAGCGGTGATCGGCGATCCGGCAGCGTCACGCGTGATGCTGGTGATCTCCGGCACGCACGGCGTGGAAGGCTATTACGGCTCCGATTGCCAGATTGCCTGGCTGGATACCTTCAACCTGACGGCGCTGCCTGCTGACACCGCCATTGTGCTGCTGCATCTGCTCAATCCGTGGGGCGCAGCGCATTTACGCCGCGTCAATGAAGACAACATCGATCTCAACCGCAATTTCATTGATTTCACCCAGCCAGCGCCAGCCAATCCCGCTTATGCCGCGTGGCATGGCATTTATCACGGCGATCGTGCCAGTGCCGATAAGCTGTTAGCCGAAACGCTGAACAGCACCGGTTGGCAGGCGGTAAAGCGCGTGGTGGAAGCGGGGCAATATCACGCGCCGGAGGGCTTCTTTTACGGCGGTCAGCAGCCAAGCTGGTCCTATCGCACGCTGGAAACCATCATCAGCCATCATTTGTCGCAGGCCAAAACCATCATCAGTTTCGATCTGCACACTGGCGCAGGCGCATGGGGACATCCGATGCTGCTGTCAATTGCCGAGCAGCGTTTTGCAGCGCATGACTGGGGCCAGGAGATTTACGCTGAGTGGCTGACGCTGTTGTTTACCGGCGCGGGACGCGACAGCGAAACCGGCGTGACCGCCACTGCCACCGGCTATGTGTCGCAATTCCTGTTGACCTCGCTAGCAGATACGCAGATTTTGCCGCTGGTGGTGGAGTGCGGCACTTATCCCGGCGAGGAGATGCATCGCCGCGTGCGCGACGATCACTGGCTGCATCTGCATGGCGATCCAGCCAGTGAATCAGGACAAGTCATTAAGCAGGAACTGGTGGAGGGATTCTGGCCTGCCGACGCTGACTGGCGCGCGCTGGTGGCTTTTCGCACCCAGCAAATCTTTGTGCGTGGCTGGCGAGCGCTGATCGATTTATAACCGCCCGTAAAATGTCATGCGGGCGGTTTCCGACAGCGCAATGCCCGGCTCCGTGTTATACGCCAGCACCGCCAGCATGCGGGTGATATCACCTTCGGTTGGCGTAACGCGATGCAATGAATTACGGCCACGGAACAGCACCAAATCTCCGGCATCGATCGCCAGCGCCTCAACTGATTGACGCTGATCCAGGACCGCGGCAACGCCGTCGAAATTCATCTCGCCGGCATCGGCATCGCGCAGATCTTTCACATACTGGAACACAGCACCCGCGCGCGGTTTCTGCACCAGCAGCGTGATGGCGAACGACGAGTTATCGAAGTGCCAGCCGAGTTCCTGCCCCGCGGGCGCGTAGTGCAGATTGATTGATGAGAGCGGATCGGCATACGGAAAGAGCGCTGCTTCTCCCAGCACATCGCACAGGAAGCTTTTGAACAGTTCATCGTTGTAGAGCTGACGCAGCGGTGAATCGGCGGCAATCACATCATCGGTGATGCAGCCTTTGGTGCTGATGACATCGCGATTGCGCGGATGATCGGCGTTGAAAGCCTCATCTTTTTTCATTAGATAAACGTTGTGTTTGCTGGCGGTGTGATACGCCAGATGGCGCTGCGCCGTACCTTCCGCAATGATGGCTTGCAGCGCAGCAGGCTGCAGGAACTGACGTAAAACCAACGCGCCGTGCTGATTAAGTTGTTCACGGCAGGTGCGGCGCCAGTCGGCATCGGCCAGCGGATGCAGATCGAAACGAATCAAGGCAGACATAGTTTCACTTCTCATGTGTTGCAGGTGTGTAATAACTGTAACGCGCTGATAAGGTACTACGTAACGATAAAAATTTAACACCTTGCTAAGGAAACCTTAATGCCTGCGCCATCACCGCGTTTGCCAAAAATCAGCGTCATCCATTCGTTTAAAGTGGCGGCGGAACTTGGCAGCCTGGCGAAAGCGGCTGCGCAGCTGGCGTTAACCCCCGCTGCGGTGAGTCAGCAAATTCGTCAGCTGGAAGGGCAGTTAGGCAGCACGCTGTTTGTGCGCACGCAAAGCGGCGTGATGCTGACGGAGATCGGCAAAGAGTATCTGCGCTATGTCACCGAAGCGTTCGACATTCTGCACCTCGGCCAGCAAAACCTGCGCCATGCGGCGTCAGCACCGAAGTTAACGCTCTATTCACTGCCGGCGCTGGCCTCAAAATGGCTGCTGCCCCATATTGCGCAGTGGCGTGAGCAGTGCGCAGATATCGATTTATCGCTGCACGGCACCCATACGCCGGTGGATTTCAACGCCACGCCCGCTGATTTTGTCATCTGTTTTGGTGACGATCGCTATCCGCAGCTGGATAAGCAGTTGCTGTTCCTCGATGAGGTGCTGCCGGTGGCCAGCCCGGCACTGCTACAACACTCTGCCGGGCAGAATGTGCTACAGCAAGCACCGCTAATCCACCTCGACTGGGGCAACGAAGGGCGCTTCTTGCCTGACTGGCGCAGCTGGTTTCAGGCGAAAGGGATCGACGAGCCACGGCCACAGCCGTCGTTCAGTTTCAATCTTACCTCGCTGGCGATTGATGCCGCCGTGGCAGGCACCGGTGTGCTGCTTGGTCAGCGTCGTTTGATTGCCAACGAACTGGCGCGCGGTGAGTTGGTGATTGTCGATCCGCTCAGCCTGCCGCTCAGTAAACCTTACTTCCTTGCCTGGCCGCAACGCTCGTTGAGCCAACCCGGTAGCGATGCGCTGATTCGCTGGCTTACGCAGTTGGCGAGTTAAAAAATTGTTAACAACTTCATCTTGCGGCGGAGGATTTTGCCGTAAACTGTTGCGCTTGCCGCTGTCTGCCTGGTGCGCATAAATGCGCACCCTACGAAAACCCAGCGCTGTCAACGTAGGGTCGCCATTCATGGTGACCGATTGACGCTTAACTGACGAGCATTACGCCATTCATGGCGACCAACATAGGGAAAGGGAGTTCATCAATGATCACCGATCACAATTTTTGGCTCACCGCGCTGGTGGTGGGGATCACCATTGTGCTGTGGGCCAGCGCGCGCTTGCCGGAATACGTTACCGCGCTGCTGTTCTTCGCGGCCGCCATGCTATTACAACTGGCACCGGCCGGCAGCGTGTTCAGCGGTTTTGCCTCGTCTGCGTTTTGGCTGGTGCTGAGTGGATTTGTGCTGGGCGCGGCGATCCGCAAAGTCGGCCTGGCACAGCGTTGGGCCAACTATGTGGTGGTGCCGTTAAGCCAAAGCTGGCCGCGCATGGTGGCGGGAACCGTGCTGCTCACCTATTTGCTGGCGTTTGTCATGCCCTCCAATATGGGGCGCATCGCGCTGCTGATGCCGGTGGTGCTGGCGATGGGGGAACGGGCGGGGATCAACGCGGGCAGCCGCGGCAGCATTGGCCTGGCGCTGGCGGTGGGTTTTGGCACCTTTCAGCTCTCCGCCAGCATTTTACCCGCTAACGTGCCGAATCTGGTTTTGAGCGGTGCAGCGGAGAGCGCCTATCAGCTGCATCTGCAATGGTTGCCGTGGTGGTTACTGCATATGCCGGTGGTGGGAATAGGTAAAGGCGTGCTGCTCATCGCTTGCCTGCTATGTTTGTTTCGTGCCCAACCGACGCCGATTCTTCAGCGCGATACCTTGCCAGCCCTCAGCCGCAGCGAATGGCGCTTAATTGGCCTGTTGGCGATCACCTTGCTGCTGTGGATGACCGACAGCGTGCACGGCCTGCCCGCCGCGTGGGTTGGGCTGGCCGCGGCTTGCGTCTGTTTGCTACCGCGCATCGGTTTCATCTCCGGCGAGGATTTTGCCAGCGGGGTAAATTTCCGCACCTGCATCTACATCGCTGGGATATTGGGTGTTGCCACGTTGGTGGTCGATTCTGGCCTGGGACGCGCCATCGCCAACGCGCTGCTCAGTGTGCTGCCGCTACACGATCATCCCTCATTCACTAATTTTGCGGTGTTGAATGGGCTGGTTTCGCTGATGAACTTCGTGCTCACCGCCAACGGCGTGCCGGCGCTGGTCACGCCAATGGCGCAAGAGCTGGCGCAGGCTTCCGGTTTTCCGCTGCTTAGCGTCATTATGTTGCAGGTGTTTGCTTACGCCACGCCGCTGTTGCCGTATCAGGCGTCGCCGGTGGTGGTGGCGATGGGGCTTGGCAATGTCCCGGCGAGAGCCGGTTTGCAGCTCTGTGCAATGATCTTCCTGTTCAGCGTGCTGCTGCTGTTGCCGCTGGATTATCTATGGTTCCGACTGCTAGGCTATGCCTGATACCTTTGTTTGAGAGTGCGTATGCCCGCTAATAACGATTGGGTTGATTTTCGTCGTGATGATGAGACCGGAATAGAAAGCGTCAACGCGCATTTTCGCGGCCACGCTTACGACCCGCACGATCACGACGAACTCTTGGTGGGCGTGACCCAGCAAGGATTACAACGTTTCAACTGCCATCGTTCGCTGCACACCAGCTCGCCGGGCCGGGCGATCCTGATTGAACCTGGCGCGGTTCACGATGGACATGCGCCGGACGCTGACGGTTTCACCTATGTGATGCTGTATCTGCCGCAGCGTTGGGTTGCGGAGATGATGCAGCATCGCGGTTTGGGTGATGTGTCGAATATTGAAGGGGCTTTTCGTCATACGCTCACCGACGATGCGCTGCTGGCCAGCGCCATTCAGCAAGCCTGGTTTGCCATGCATCAGGGCGAAGGACGACTGGCACGCGATCAGAGCCTCGATCATTTGCTCACCCTATTGTCGAGACATCTGGAGACTAAACCCAACCTGCAGCACAGCGAAGCAATGCGTCAGATGCAGCTGCTGCGCGATTATCTGCACGATTTTATGGCGCAGGATATTGGATTAGATGAACTTTCGCGTCTTTCCGGCATCGATCGTTTTCGTCTGACGCGGCAGTTCAAACAGACATTCGGCCAATCGCCGCATGCTTACCTGGTACGTTTGCGCTTACGCAGCGCGCGCACTTTGCTGGCGCAAGGTATTGAGCCGGTGCAGGTGGCGGCGCAGGTAGGATTTGCCGATCAAAGCCATTTGGGCCGCTGGTTTCAGCGCGCCTATCGCATGACGCCCGCGTCTTATCAACGTCAGTGCACAAACGTTCTATACGCTTCCCCGCCTGCTCTTAGATGATGAGGTTTTCGTTGTCATTGGAGAGTTGTTACAGATGTTTGATACCAAAATCGCCCTGATCGTACGTGATGATTTAGCCACCTGGCAGCGCCTGAATGTGGTGGCCTTCCTCGCCACCGGCGTGGCTTCTGCCGCGCCCGAGATGATGGGCGAACCCTATGTCGATGCCAAAGCGCGTCAGTACGGCAACATGGTGGGCCAGCCGATGCTGGTGTTTGCCGGTGACTTAGCCGGCTTGCAGCGTGCGCATCGTCAGGGACTGGAACGCGAGTTAACCATCATCCCATACGTGGAGGCGATGTTTTCTACCGGTCACGACGCGGCGAACCGCGAAGTGTTTATGGCGGAGGATGCCGATAATTTGAATCTGGTCGGCATCGCGCTGCGCGGCCCGAAGAAAGCGGTGGATAAGGCGATCAAGGGATTGGCGTTGCACGGTTAACGTTAGGGTCGCCATGAATGGCGCCCCTACGTTTATCGCGCTGGGTTTTCGTAAGGTGCGCATTTATGCGCACCTGATTTTATCCGCCGCGCTCAGCAATAAATCCTCCCGCCCGCGCAATGCCAGTAGCTCCAGCCCAATCGGCAAACCTTCGGCGCTAAATCCCGCCGGAATGCTGATCGCCGGTGCGCCGGTCACCGCAGAAACCAGCGCGTTGCTGCCTTGCTGCATGTCGCCATGCTTAACCGGCGCGTGACGTACCACCGGATAGGCCAGCACAGTGATCTGCTGCTGGTTGAAGAAGGCTTCCAGTTGCTGATAAAGATCGCGCTGTCGCTGCTGCACCACGCGATACGCATCGCTGTTGGTTCCCGCATGCTGCGCACGCGAGGTGAACACCGTTTCCAGTTGTGGATGATAGCGCTTTGAAGCCACCACCTCCGCCAGCGTGCGGCATTCGGCCTGGGGTTTGTCGGCCAGATACGTTGCCAGCGCTTCGGCAAACTCATAACCGATGATATTGGCGTCAGTTGCCCACGTTTCTAACTGCGGAAAACTAACATCTCGCGGCGCGAAATCCGCCAGCGCTGCGCGCACCGCCTGATTAATCTCGTCTTCATCGGTAGCAAAACCTTCCTGCCAGATGCCGATGAGCAGCGGCTCATCGCTCACAGCAAACTGTTGTCCACTCAAAATTTCAGAGGCTAACCGTAAATCCGCCGCTGACCGCACCAGCGGGCCGGGAATATCCTGAGTTGGCGACAGCGGCACAACGCCATCGGTACTGATTGCCCCGCGCGTCATGCGCAAGCCAAACAGACGATTAAACGCCGCCGGAATACGCACTGAACCGGCGGTATCGCTGCCAATCGCCAGCGGTACATAACCCGCCGCCACCGCCACGGCGGAGCCGCTACTTGATCCGCCCGGCGATCGGCCCTCAACCCACGCATTGTGGGTAAAACCGCTCAACGATGACGCGCCGGTGATGCCTGCGGCCAGCTCATGCATCGCGGTTTTACCGATAAAAATCGCACCTTCATTGCGCAGCTGTGTGACCAGTGGTGCATCTTGTTGGGCAATCACTTCACGCAGCAGCACCGAACCGGCGCTGGTTGGCCAGCCTTTGACTTCGATATTGTCTTTTATTAGCACCGGAATGCCTTCCAGTCGTCCCGCCACTTCGCCGCGCTGGCGACGCAGGTCACTGGCGTCCGCCGCCGCCAGGGCTTCGTCGGCAAACAGCCAGGTAATGGCGTTATAGCGAGGTTGATCGACCTCGGCAATGCGCTGCAGCGCGAAGGCGGCTAACTGGCGCGCGCTCACCGCCTGCTGGGTTAGCGCCTGCTGTAAATCAGTAATCGAAGCGGTGAGATAATCATGATATTGCATTAGGTTAAACCTCCAGCGGAATCCATTGCCCGTCGCGCGAGACGCGTCCACACGAGCTGCCAGTAAAGTGGGTGCTGAACCAGATTGCCTGATGTTGTACGCACCAGTCCATCACACGTTGACGCGACGCGACGGCAAGGACTTTATCTTCGCAAAACAGTGAGTTCCAGTGCGGATAGCGAAATTGAATCGGATTATGCATCACGTCACCGGCAAAGATGGCCGATTCACCGGCACTTTCCAGCACGATCGAAGCATGATCGTGGCTGTGGCCCGGCGAGGAGCGATAGCGCAGTACGCCAGCAAACAGAGGAGAATCCTGCACGTTGATGGCCTCAAGCTGGCCACGCTCAATCAGCGGCAGAATGCTGTCACGATAGAGCTCCTGCGCCGCCGGATTATTCTGGCAGTGCACCAGTTCCCGCGCCGAGCAGATATAGCGCGCATGGGGAAACATCGGCTGCCATTCACCGTCGCGCTGATGCGTGTTCCAGCCGACGTGATCGGTATGAATGTGCGTCATCAGTACCAGCGTCACTTCGGCCGGATCAACGCCTGCCCGCGCCAGATTTTCGGCATAGGGCGAATTCAGCTGATGAAACAGCGGCTTATTATCGCGGTTGCGGCCGTTACCGGTGGCAGTATCGATAATGATGGTGTGTTCGTCGCTGCGCACCACCCAGCTATGAATCGACATCTCTGCGGGCTGCTGAGCCATTTCATCACTCATTTCCGCGCGATGCGGCGTAAACAGTACGCCCATCGGGAAGGCGGCAGTTTGCTCGCTCACTTTGGTTATCAGGCAATCGCCGACACGAATCGTCATAGGATGCTCCTTATTGCTTAATTGCAGCGAAGAAGCCTTACTATACTGGCGCCATGATCATTGTTTAAATCGATTAAAATCATGCAAAGCATCAATGAAAATGATTTCTCCCGTATCGACCTTAATCTGCTGGTGGTGTTGCTGGTGATGTATGAAGTGCGCAGCGTCACCCAGGCGGCGAATCGTCTCTACCTCGGCCAACCGGCGGTAAGCGCGGCGTTAAAACGGCTGCGTGAGATGTTCGACGATCCGCTGTTTGTCCGCGCTTCAAACGGCATGACGCCTACGCCGCGTGCCGAACAGTTGGTGCAACAGTTCGCGCCGCTGATGCAGGATCTGCACCGCGTGATCTTCACCCAGCAACCCTTTAACGCTGCGCAGGATAGCTACAGTTTTCGCCTCGGCATGAGCGACTGGCTGGAACATTGGTTGATGCCGGATTTATTGGCGGAACTCGCCCGCGTGGCGCCAAAGATTGATGTGAAAGTGGTAGCGGCCGATCCCTGGCAGGCGATTCCGTTGATGGAGCAGCAGCAGGCGGACGTGGTGATCACCGTCGGCAATGAAACCAGTCGCGATCTCACGCGGGAGAAAATCCTGCGCGCCGGTTTCAGCACGGTGTGGCATCGCCAGCAAATCGCGCTCGATGCGCCGCTGACGTTGGCGCAGTTTATCCGTTATGAGCATGCGCTGGTGTCGTATCGCGGCGTGAGCGAAAGCGCGCTGGATCGTCAATTACAGCAGCAGGGTTTGACGCGATACGTGCGCTATGTCACGCCAAATTTTTCCTCGTTACCGCTGCTGTTGCAACGTCAGCCGTTGTTTGCCACGGTGCCGCAAGGTTTGATGGAATCCTGGCGTGAGCTGTATGACCTGAGCGCTGCGCCGGTGCCGGTCAGCATGCCGGATTATGAGGTTTCGCTGCTGTGGCACAACGCGCGCAGCGAAGATGCCGCCAACCGCTGGCTGCGGGACACGCTGCGCAGGTTGATGCAGCGTAAAACAACGCACCTACCGTAGCGGCGCAATTTATTGCGCGCCTTTTAAAACAGCGCGATAAATCGCGCCGCTACAAATAGCTGCATTGATGTGATGCGTAATCACCACGGCACCACGCGCCCTAAATAATCCAGATAATGAAGCCCGCGCCGCTCGGTGTAACGTTCCATGGTATTCAGCAGATTGGGAATGCTCTCCTCAATCGTCAGGCGCGCTTCCGGTCCACCCATATCGGTGCGCACCCAGCCTGGCGCCATCAGCAGCAGCGTGCGATCGTCGGCGCTACGCGCGGCGAAGCTGCGCATAAACATATTCAGTGCCGCTTTGCTGCCGCGATACACTTCGTAATGGCCATTAGTATTGTTGGTTAAACTGCCCTGGCCGGATGACATCACCGCAAGGGTGCCGCTGGCGGTGACACGATCTTTAAACGTCTCGAGCACCCGTAGCGGGCTCAGCGCGTTAGTCACCATCACGCGGGTAAACTCTTCGTTAGAAACATCGGCGATGGTTTCGCGATCATCATTTTTCACACCGGCGTTGACGAACAGCATATCGAATTGCCGATCCGCCAGCCGCGCATGCAGCGCCTTCAGCTGGTCAAGTTCAGTGATATCCACGCTCTCCACTGTCAGCTGTTGGGGAAAGCGGCGCGCCAACGGTTGCAGGTTAGCGGTCGAGTTCTCGCGTCCGGTGGCGACCACCTGATAACCGCGCTGCAGCATGGTTTCCGCCAGTGCTAATCCCAGGCCGCGCGACGCGCCAATCAGTAATACTCGCGTTGATTTGATCATTGTTCTCTCCTCGGTGTTAATACGATGAAAACAGTGTAGCGCCGGGTAACAGCAGGCGGAACGCGCAGCATCTGCATTGATAACCTGCAGCAAACGCCTTGTCTCATGACGTCGAATCAGCGAGGATAAACCGCATGAATGATGCCGATCTGAACCTGTTAATTGCCCTGGATGCGCTGCTGATTGAAGGCAGCGTGATTGGCGCTGCGCGTCGTCTGGGCCTGAGTGAATCCGCGATGAGTCGCACGCTCGGACGCTTACGCGCCACCACCGGTGATGCGCTATTAGTGCGTGCCGGACGCCAGATGGTGCTGACACCTTATGCCGACGCGATTCGGGAGCGCACCCATAATACGGTGCGCGAGGCGCGTGCGGTGTTAAGCCCGACTGCGCAATCGCTGGATCTGCACCAGTTAGAGCGTTGCTTCACCTTGCGCACCAATGAGGGATTCGTCGAAGCCTTTGGCAGCGCGTTGATCGCCGCCGTGGCTGAGCAAGCGCCGCATGCCTGGCTCAATTTTATGCCGAAGCCGGAGAAAAGCGCGCGCGAATTACGCGAAGGCTATATCGATCTGGAGATTGGTGTGCTGGGCAATATGGGACCGGAAATTCGCTTGCAGGCGCTTTTTCGCGATGGCTTTGTCGGCGTGGTGCGCGCCGGACATCCGCTATCTCACCAGCTGGATATCGCACAATTCGCGGCCTTTGGTCATATCGTGGCGTCACGTCGCGGTGAACTGGGTGGGCCGATTCATGATGCGCTGGTGCAGGCGGGATTGACCCGCAAGATCGCCGCGGTGGTGCCAGCATTTTCAACCGCCGTAGCGCTGGCACAGGATTCGGATTTCGTCGCGTTAGTGCCGCGTTCGGTGTATCTGCATCATCCGCTGATTAAAAACAGCCAGACGCTAGCGATGTTTGAACTGCCGTTCGCCACGCCAGACATGACAGTGTCACAACTGTGGCATCCCAGATGGGACAATGACGCCGCGCACCTTTGGCTGCGCGGCGTGGTGCGTGATGTGTGTGGTGGGGTTTAAATCGGTAATACAGATCGCGCGCACCGTAGCGGCGCAATTCATTGCGCGATAAATCGCGCCGCTACGGAATGTGCGATACGAGAATTTACGCCGTTAACAAACGCGCATTCGCCACATCCCAGTTCAGCGAAACCGTATCGCCAATCGCCCCCACCGACGCCTGGCTGCTGCGCACAATAAAACGTTCACCCTTATCCAGCGTCACCACCAGGCGCGTTTCCGAACCGGCATAAATGCGTTCGCTGATTTTACCGTGCACCAACGCATCGTCGGCTGCGCATAAACGAACGTGCTCAGGACGGATAACTAACGCACCTAGCCCCGCTAACGCGCTGGCTGCCGGCAGGGCAAAAAGGCCTTGCGGATTGACCAGCGTACCGTTGCGGACTTCCCCGCGCAGAATATTAGAGAGGCCAATAAATTCGGCAACAAAGGTCGATTGTGGCTGCTGGTAAATGTTTTCGGGTGTATCAATCTGCGCGATTTTGCCCTCGTTCATCAGGCAGATACGATCGGAGAGCGCCAGCGCCTCTTCCTGGTCGTGCGTCACGAAGATAATGGTTGCGCCGGATTCGCGGTGAATGCGTTTGATCTCCATCTGCATGCTTTCGCGCAGCTTACGATCCAGCGCACCCAGCGGTTCATCCATCAGAATCACGCTCGGCTGATACACCAGACAGCGCGCCAGCGCCACGCGCTGCTGCTGTCCACCTGACAAGGCGCGCGGAAAGCGTTTTGCCGCGTGCCCTAGTTCCACCATTTCCAGCGCCTCTTTAACTTTCCGTGCAATCTCGGCGGCGGGCAGGCGACGCATGCGCAGCGGGAAACCGACGTTCTCTTCCAGCGTCAGGTGCGGGAACAACGCATAGTTCTGAAACACCACGCCGATATCACGTTGATGTACCGGCGTATGCGTCTCGTCGCGGCCATCGATCAGCAGGCGGCCAGCCGTGGGATCGGTAAGGCCGCTGATGATCTGGAGCAGGGTGGTTTTACCTGAGCCGGAAGGCCCGAGCAGCGTTAACAGTTCCCCGCTATTAACCGCTAAATCCAGGTTTTGCAGCACCGTGGTTTGGCCATAGGTTTTGCCAATCTGCTCAGCCTGCAATTTAATTGTTGATGACATGGTTTTTTCCTTACAAGGCTTCAGCTTTACGGCGCGAACGCTCAGCCACAATAAATAACAGCGTCACGATGGTGAGGATAATCACCGAAGCGGCCGCTAGCGTGGGCGTCACGGACAGCAACACATCGTCCCACATCTGTTTTGGCAGCGTCTGTTTCACCCCGCCGCCGACAAACAGCGCTACCGTCAGCTCTTCAAACGAGTTAAGGAAGCCGAAGATAAAGGCGGCCACCATGCTGCCTTTGATCAGCGGCAGCGTGACGTCCCAAATCACCCGCAACCGGCTGGCACCAAGCGTGCCGGCGGCTTGATCGAGTCGCCAGTCGTAGTTCTTAAAGGTGGTGAGGATAATGATGAACACCACCGGAATCGCCATCACGGTGTGGCCCAGAATGATGCCGAGGTTCGAGCCCACCAATCCCAGCGTGGCAAACAGATAGAACAGCGCCACGGCGGTGACGATGTTGGGCACAATCATTGGCAACAGAAAGGTCATCACCACTACGCTGCCGCTCTTGCCCTGATGGCGTGCCAGACCAAAAGCCGCGGTGGTCGCGATAATTACCGCCAGCACGCCGGTGACCAGAGCAATGCCGAAGGAGCGCGCGGTAGCGCCGGTCCAGATCGGTGATTCCAGATAGGTTTCCATCCAGCGCAGCGAGAAGCCCGGCGGCGGGAATTGCAGGAAGCTGGAACTGCTAAACGCCATGGGAAGGAATGACACCACCGGCAGAATCAGCACGGCGATCACCAGTACGCTAAACAGCGTGAGCAGCCAGCCAAGACGCGGTTTACCAAAGAGACTCAGCAGGGATGCCAGTATGTCGCTAATGCGCGCCATAACCGCCACCAGCGCATAGCCAACGGCGCGGATGCGTGGGCTGCTGGCGTGGCCTTCGCCCCCGGCAATCGAAGACATACCAAATAGCTTGTCATAGCCGATGCACACCAGCAGCGTCACCACCAACAGCAGCATGGCGATGGCACCCGCCAGACGCCAGTTCAGCAGCTGCTGCACCTGGGTAATCAATAGCTGGCCGATCACCGAATCCTGCGGGCTGCCGAGCAGCGCAGGTGTGATAAAGAAGCCAAGCGAGCCAATGAAAATCAGCAAACAGGAGGCGATTAAACCGGGCATCGACAGCGGGAAAAAAATGCGCCAGAACGCCTGCGCACGCGAAGCGCCCAACGTGTGACTGGCGGGCATCAGGCGGCTGTCGATGCTGGTCATGGTCGGTAACATGGTGATGATCGCCAGCGGCAGCATGCTGTGCACCATGGCAAACACCACCACGCCACGGGTATACAGCACGTTGAGCGGTTGATCGGCTCCCAGCCCCATTAACATCTCGGACAAAATCCCGCGTCGTGACAGCAACACCATCCACGCGAAGTTTTTCAACAAGGCGCTGGTCCAGAACGGCAGCAAAATCAACCACATCAGGCGGCGGCGGGTGTTTTCGCTGAGCTGCGCCAGCCAGTAGGCGACGGGATAAGCGATCAGTAAGCAAGCCAGCGTGGTTTGCAGCGCGATAACAAAGGTATTGAGCGTCACTTTGACGTAAATACCGGCACCGAACATCTGGCTCCAGACATCCAGCGAGAAGTGGCCGTCGCTGTCCTGAAAACTCAACAGCATCAGTTTAAGGGTTGGCCAGGCTAGGAATACCGCTAAGAACAGCAGCCCCGGAGCCGTCAACCATAACGGATGCAGACGCCAGGTTTTACGCGCACGCTGTTTGTTGGCAGGCGATGTAGCAAATTCAGTCAAGAAGAAATCCTCCAGCGTAAGAGGGCCGCAGCCCTCTTGCGGATCAACTCATTACCCATTTTTCGAAGCGTTCGGTCAGAGCCAGCTGGTTTTCACCCCAGTAATCTGCGCCGAGCAGCGCCAGTTGCCCGATATGGTCTGGCGCGGTGGGCAGCAGCGTGGCTTTCTTCTTATCAATGAAGTCGTAGGCTTTGATGTTGGTAGGGCCGCAGGCCAGATCTTCGGTAAACAGCGACTGGCGTTTGGCATCCATACAGAACTGGATGAACTTGCGTGCGGCGTCGAGTTTTGGGCTGCCGTGCGGAATGGTCCAGCCGTCGATGTTGTACAGGCCCTGATCCCAGGCGATGGCGGCAGGCGTACCGGCATCAATCGCGGTTTGCGCGCGAGTGCTCCAGATACTCAGCATATCCAACTCGCCGCTTTGCAGCAGCTGCGTCGCCTGCGCGCCGCCGGTCCACCACACATCAATGCTCTTGCGGATTTTGTCGAGGCTGCGGAAGGCACGATCGACATCCAGCGGATAGAGATTTTTCGGGTCAACGCCATCGGCCATCAGCGCCACTTCCAGCGTACAAATGGGGCTGCGCCACAGACCGCGACGGCCTTTGAATTTCTCGGTGTTCCAGAAGTCGACCCAGTTTTTCGGTGCCTTATCGCCCGAGAAGGCATCCAGACGGTAACCGAGCGCCAGCGCGAAGATGCTGACGCCGCCAAACTGTTTGGTAATCGATCCCTTCACGTAGTTTTCCGGGTCCGCCACCTTCACATTGATGTCTTCCAGATACGGCTTGTTCAGCTTGTTAAGGCGCACCAGATGCTCGGGGTTGAGCAACGCCACATCAAACAGATAATTTTTGGTATCCACCATCATCTGGAATTGCGGCACCGGATCGGGGCCGAGCACGGTGTTAATAATCTTGATGCCGGTGGCTTGTTCAAACGGTTTGTAAAACGCTTTGCTGAAACCGGTGCCGTAAGGTCCGCCAACATCGGCGACGGTCAGCGTCGTGACCTCAGCGGCACGCGCCGGGCGTGAGATGATCATTGGCGCGACCGAAGCCACCGCAGCGGCACTGAAGCCCAGTTTCAACGCGTCACGGCGGGAGTAGCCTTTCTTTTTGTCCATTATTACCCTCTGCATAGCTTGTTGTTATTAGATGAATGCCTGGTGTTGGTGCCTTACTCTTTTTCTGCCTGAAGAATGGCGGCGTTCACATTAGTGATTAGCGTATCGATCGCCTGCTGATCGAAGCGTTGGCGAAAACGACGATCAAAGGTGGTGACGAAACCGACGAAGGAGTTGGTGCAGTGTTCCAGCAGGCGATCGGCATCCTGTTCAGAGATGACCAGTTGCTGCTGCAGGAAGGCATTAAAGTGGCTGCGTGCAATCGGGTTTTCCAAAATGAAAATCGGCTGCGTGTCGCGCGCGATCAGGCGATACCGCGCCACCTTATTGAGCGCCTTAACCTTTATTTGCAATGGCAGATCGCGGGAATGACCGCCAATGCACAGCGCAATGTCACCTTCCTCCAGAACCCACTGCTGGCGGCCCGTATCGTAATAGCGCAGGTCGTCCACCGGCAGCGTCAGGCTGATACGACGCTGTTCGCCCGGCTGCAATTCGGTTTTGCTGAAAGCCCGCAGATCCTGCAATGGACGCTTCTGGCGCGAATCGCAATAGCGGCTATACAGCTGGCTCACCTCTTTTCCGGCGCGGTGACCGGTGTTGGTGAGCGTGAAGCTGACGGCCAGCGTTTCGCCGGTTTTGAGGGTGTGGCGATCTACCGTGATATCGCTGTAGGCGAACGTGGTGTAGCTAAGGCCATAACCGAACGGGAACAGGGGCGCGAGCTGGCGCACGTCATACCAACGATAACCAACGAAAACGCCTTCGCTATACCGATGCTGGCCATTTTCGCCCGGATAGCTGTGCCAGCCGGGGATGTCCTGAATCTGCTGCGGGAAGGTGACGGTGAGTTTGCCGCTTGGGTTGACCACGCCAAACAACACATCGGCCAGTCCGCCGCCCATCGCTTGCCCGGCGTAGAAGGTTTCCACCACCGCCGCAACGTTTTCCAGCCACGGCATCACTACCGCGTCCGGGTTAGCCAGCACCACAATAACGTTGGGATTGACCGCCGCCAGCGCGGCAATCAGCGCATCCTGACCCGCCTGTAGATTCAGGGTGCGACGATCGGAACCTTCGCCGTCATAACCGTCTTCACTGTTGGCAAACACCACCACGCGATCGGCTTCACGCGCCGCCGCGCAGGCTTCATCTCGCAGCGTTTGCGCACTTTCAGCTTCGTTGGCATCGCCACGGCACCAGTTCAGCGTGATGCCGTTGGCGAGTTTTGCCATTTCATCCCACGGAATATCCACCTGAGTCGGCAGCGTAGTGGCGCAGCCGGAACCCTGAATCACCGGCGTTTTTGCGCCTTCACCCACCACTAACACGCGCTGGCAGCGCGCCGCATCAAGCGGCAACATTTGGTTGTCGTTCTTGAGCAGCACAATCGATTCGGCGACCATGCGGCGTGCTAATGCGTGATGCTCAGCGTGATCCACCACCGTGGCGCGCTTCTCACCGTGAATGGCGCGGTGCACCATCTCCATCACACGAACGGCGGAAATCTCGGCGTGTTCACGCGACACCTCACCGTGTTCAATCGCTGCCGCCAGCGCGGCTTTACGCGTTTCGCTTTCAGGCATGTCTAGGTCGTTACCGGCCAGCAGCGACTGCGGACGATCTTTGATGCCATGCCAGTCGGCGATCACCACGCCGTCGAATCCCCAGTCGTGGCGCAGAACATCCGTCAGCAGCCAGCTGTGCTCAGCGGTTTGCGTGCCGTTCAGACGGTTATAGGAGCTCATTACCGTCCACGGATTAGATTGCTTAATCGCACGCTCGAAGCCACGCAGGTAGATTTCACGTAGTGCGCGCTCATCAACAATCGAATTCATGCTGGTGCGTTCGATTTCGGAGTTGTTGCAAGCGAAATGCTTCAGCGAAGCGCCGACGTTCTGCTGCTGTAAGCCATTGATCACGCCGCTGGCGATTTCGCCGGAGATCAGCGGATCTTCAGAGTAGTATTCGTAACTGCGGCCACCGAGCGGGGTACGGCGAATGTTGATGCCCGGGCCGAGCAGCATATGCACACCCATTTGCTGGCACTCTCTGCCCAGCGCATCGCCCAGCGTTAGCGCCAGGTCATTGTCCCAGCTGCAGGCAAAGCTTGATCCATTGGGGAAGCAGGTGGCCGGTTTCATCGTGCCCCATGCGACTTCGACATCTTTAGCTCGCTGATTAACCACATTTAAAAAGCCTGCGAAGTCCTGCCCACCTTTTTCATCG
Source organism: Pantoea sp. E2023-21 (assembly GCF_051302795.1). Taxonomy (NCBI): domain Bacteria; kingdom Pseudomonadati; phylum Pseudomonadota; class Gammaproteobacteria; order Enterobacterales; family Erwiniaceae; genus Pantoea; species Pantoea sp. E2023-21. The sequence goes on from NZ_CP195345.1 coordinate 136,678, forward strand.
CCGTCAATTTGCTGGATAGAGTAGCGCACGCCATAAGTGCCATCGGTCATCACCATCCGGGGAATGCCTAAACGTTCATTTGACTCTGTTTTCCACATGCCATGACCGCTGAGAATATCGCTCAGTTCGGCGGGCGACATGGCTTTTGCCAGAGAGAGAAATTCTCCGTTTTCGAACGGGTTTGCAGACATGAGTGTTATTCCGAAGTTAGAGGAGGGTGACCGCCTGTTATCAAGATGTCAGACACTATGGCGGCAGGATTAGGCGTGAGGCAATTATTAAATTTGTGGCCTTTAAATTAAAAAAAACTATCCAGCCAACACGACTGATTTATTTATTGCGGGTGGGTAATAAATTGCGCAGCGTTATTGTCTGTTGAATGAAAATATCCCGCACTTTTACTGTGCAGCGCCTGCTGCATATTGGCGCGGGGTGGATTATTTTGGTGCGTTAGCTTGGGCGAATAACGGATTAATTGAGGTGTTTATTGCAGCTTGCTTCACTAAAAGCTGGCATGTCGCTTGCTTTATTAAAATTGCTTAGCGTAAAACTCGCTAATCCATCCTTTAGACAATATTCTGTTAATGGCGCAATCATGACTCATTTTACCCTCAAGCAACTCAAATATTTCGTCACCGTCGTGGAAACGGAAAGTATCGCTGAGGCTTCGCGCCAGCTGCATATCGCGCAGCCTTCGATCTCGGTGGCAATCAAAAATCTTGAGGATGCCTTTGAGCAGCAACTGTTTATTCGCCATCACGCGCAGGGCGTTTCACTGACCTCCAGCGGCCGACGTTTTTATGAGAAAGCCAGCGAGTTATTGCGGCTTTCGCATGAGTTTGAGCAGAGCTCGCGGGCTGACAATGAACTGGTGTGCGGCACGGTGGCGGTCGGTTGCTTTGAATCTGCCGCACCGTTGTATATGCCTAAATTGATTGCCGGATTCAAAAAACTTTACCCGGAAATCAACATCCAGCTTTATGACGGAGAGCAGCATGAACTGACGCATGGTCTGCATCGTGGGCGTTTTGATGTGGCCTTTCTCTACGATTTAGAGCTGGATAACGTCATTAAAAAGGAGCCGCTGAATGCGCCGCACAAACCTTATGCGCTGCTACCCGCCGCGCATCCGCTGGCGAAAAAAAGTGCCGTCACCCTGCAAGAGTTGGCGCGTTTGCCCATGATTTTGCTCGATGTGGTGCCAAGCAAAAATTATTTCATCAGTATTTTTAAAGAGAATGGCTATCACCCGGAAGTGGCTTACAGTTCGCCGTCAATTGAAATGGTGCGCTGCATGGTGGGGCAAGGATTAGGTTTTTCGGTGCTGGTGACGCGCCCGTGTTCCGATATTACTTATGACGGTGAGCGGTTAGTGCAGCTGGATATTATTGATGATATGGCCGCATCGACATTAATCATGGCCTATTTGCAAAATAACGAACCTACCCGGCCTACACGATTATTTATGGATTACTGTCGCAGTATGGAATTAACCCCGCCGCGCATCGCTGGCTAAACTTAGTACGCCTTACGTAGCGGCGCGATTTATCGCGCAATAAATTGCGCCGCTACAATGTGTGTGCTCTGTGATATTGGGATCCAACATTTATTGGCTAATTATTTTCTATTCAGACGCTCGATTTATAATATTTTACCGTCTTCGTTGGCTCAAATAGTCTTGGAAACTTCTTAAGTTGCCATACCTCGCGCAAGGCGGGACGAAGGACGTTGAAATGACATCACCAATCACTGAAACAGATACGCTAATTATTGGCGCGGGTCAGGCGGGGATCGCGATGAGCGAACATCTGACTCGCCTCGGTATTCCGCATCTGGTATTAGAAAAGAATCGCATTGCCGAATCCTGGCGCACTCGGCGCTGGGATTCGCTGGTCGCCAACGGTCCGGCCTGGCACGACCGCTTCCCAGGCATGGCTTTCCCGAACTGCTCGCCGGACAGTTTTGTCGCCAAAGAACAGGTGGCGGACTACTTTGTCAGCTACGCCGAACAGTATCAGGCACCGATTCGCACCGGCGTAGAAGTACTCAACGCAGAACGTAACCTGGGCCGCGCCGGTTTCACCGTGCAGACAACTCAGGGCACAATCAATGCGCAGCGCATCGTGGCGGCAACGGGGCCGTTCCATCGTCCGCTGATCCCGGCGATTGCTCCGCAGAACAGCGGGCGGTATCAAATCCACTCAGCCGAGTACAAAAATCCGCAGCAGTTGCCGCAGGGCGGCGTGCTGGTGGTGGGCGCGGGCTCATCGGGCGTGCAGATTGCGGATGAGTTGCAGCGTGCGGGCAAAGAGGTGTGGCTATCGGTAGGCGCGCACGATCGTCCACCGCGCGCCTATCGTGGCCGAGATTTTTGCTGGTGGTTAGGGGTGCTGGGATTATGGGATGCCGCCGCCAATCAGCCGGGTAAAGAGCACGTCACCATTGCTGTGAGCGGCGCGCGCGGCGGTCACACCGTGGATTTCCGTCGTTTAGCGGCTCAGGGCATCAATCTTGTCGGGTTAACCCGTAGTTTCGCCGACGATCGTGTGCAGTTCCAGCCTGATTTAGCGCAAAACATTGCCAATGGCGATGCCAACTATCTCTCATTGCTGGATGCCGCCGATGCCTATATCGAACGTAATGGCCTCGACCTTCCGCCCGAACCGCAGGCGCGTGAATTCCTGCCCGACCCATCATGCATCAGCGATCCCACACTGGATCTGAACCTCAAGGAAGTAGGTATCACCAGCATTATCTGGGCCACCGGCTACGTAGCGGATTACAGCTGGTTGAAGGTGGGTGCGTTTAATCAACAGGGCAAACCACAGCATCATCGCGGCGTTTCCAGCGAACCGGGCGTCTATTTCCTCGGCTTGCCGTGGCTGTCGCGTCGCGGTTCCACCTTTATCTGGGGCGTGTGGCACGACGCGAAATTTATCGCCGATCAGATCGCCATTCAGCGCCAATATCAGCACTACAGCGCCGACATTTAACCTACAGGAACGATTATGCCAACGCATCAACGCATTCGGATGTTTAACACCAAAGAAACCTATCCAAATCAAACGCTGGATAACGATCTCTGTCAGGCGGTTCGCGCGGGGAACACCGTATACGTGCGCGGCCAGGTCGGCACGGACTTTGCCGGCAATTTGGTGGGGCTGGGGGATCCGCAAGCGCAGACCGCGCAGGCGATGAAAAACCTGAAGCAGCTGCTGGAAGAGGCGGGCAGCGATCTCAGCCATATTGTGAAAACCACCACTTATATTATTGATCCCCGCTATCGCGAACCGGTGTATCAGGAAGTGGGCAAATGGCTAAAAGGGGTATTCCCGATTTCAACCGGATTGGTGGTGTCCGCGCTGGGCCAGCCGCAATGGCTGATGGAAATTGACGTCATCGCGGTGATCCCCGACGACTGGAAAAAATAAGGCGGCTTCATGACAGTATCCATTGCAGCACGTTGCCCGGAATCCGGGCAGCTAGGCATTGCCATCAGCTCCTCCAGCATCGCTGTCGGCGCACGTTGTCCGTGGCTGGTGGCGGGGATTGGTGCGGTTTCCAGCCAGAACATCACGTTACCGGCGCTGGGGCAGCAGATTCTGGCACAGCTGGAAGCGGGCCTCACGCCGCAACAGGCACTAAAAAGTGCGCTGGCGGAGGATCGTTTCAGCGAGTATCGCCAGGTGACGGTGATTGATGCCAGCGGCAGCAGCGCCGCCTTCAGCGGGGAACACACGTTAGGCATTTATGCCGTGGTACAGGGCAACGAGTGCGTGGCGGCGGGTAACATGCTGAAGGATAAATCGGTGATTGCCGCAATGGTTACTGCCTTCGAGGCTTCCAGTGGTGAATTGACCAGTCGCCTGATTGGTGCGTTGCAGGCGGGGATTGATGCCGGAGGCGAAGCCGGCCCGGTGCATTCGGCGGCGGTGAAAGTGGTGGATGATTACACCTGGCCGCTGGTGGATCTGCGTATTGACTGGGCGGAAGCCGACCCGGTTGCGGCACTCAATACTTTGTGGCTGGCGTACGAACCGCAAATGCAGGCCTACGTGACGCGCGCGCTCGATCCGCGCGAAGCACCCAGCTATGGCGTACCGGGCGATGAATAGTGCCGTGCGTGAGATCCTCTCGACGTTGCTGGCTTTTGATACCACCAGCCGTGAATCCAACCTGGCGCTGATTGGCTGGGTTGAGGATTTTCTTGCGGCGCGCGGCATGACGGCGCAGCGCATCGTCAATGCCGATGGCAGTAAAGCCAATCTTTATGCGCGCATCGGGCCATCCGGTGAGGGCGGCGTGATGCTCTCTGGCCACACCGATGTGGTACCGGTGGATGGACAAAACTGGTCGCTGCCGCCGTTCGCGCTGACGGAACGTGACGGTCGATATTACGGGCGCGGCAGCGCCGACATGAAAGGTTATCTCGCCTGCGTGCTGGCATCGCTGGATGCTTTTCTCGCCGCGCCGCTGCGGATGCCGCTGCATCTGGCCTTTTCGTATGATGAAGAGGTGGGTTGTTTGGGCGTGCGCAGCATGATCGACTGGCTAAAAGCGTCCCACGAAAAACCCGCCATGTGTATTATTGGCGAGCCGACGCAGATGCAGCCGGTTTATGGTCATAAAGGAAAAATTGGCATGCGCTGCTATGTACAGGGGCGCGCTTGCCACTCCGCTTATGCGCCTGATGGCGTCAACGCCATCGAGTATGCAGCGAAGCTGATTAATCATCTCAGCGCCTCCGCCGTGCAGTTGGCCGCACAGCGGGATGCGCGTTTTGATCCACCTTTTAGCACGCTGCAAACCGGCGTGATTCAGGGCGGCAGCGCGCTGAATATCGTGCCGCAGGATTGCCAGTTTGATTTCGAGATCCGCTACTTACCGAATGCGGATGTGCAAGGCGTTGTTGACGATGCCAAGGCCTACGCTAACCGGCAGCTGTTATCGAGCATGCAAAAAGTGGCGGAGGAAAGCGCAATACGTTTCGAAACCCTTAGCGCCTATCCGGGATTGCTCACCGACCCATATTCGCAGTTTGCCCACTGGCTGGCGCAGTGGAGCGGCAGCGAGAGTTTCTCCACGGTGGCGTTTGGCACGGAAGGGGGATTGTTTGATGAAGCGGGCATCGCCACGCTGGTTTGTGGGCCAGGCAGCATGGAACAGGGTCATAAACCGGATGAGTTTATCGCCATCGATCAACTGGAAAAGTGCTTGCAGATGCTCAGCAATTTGTGCCAGTGGATGCGCTTAGCCGCCGCGCACTGAGCCACGCCACACCACGTCGGCCTGATACAGCAGGCTATCATGCTGCTGCTCAACTTGTGGCGTGAAGCCGGTTTCATCCTGCTCGGTTTGCATCAGCCACTTCACCGCGTCCTGGGCGAACTGTTCCACCGGCTGAGAAAAGGTGGTGAGATTGTAGGATGACCATCCGGCTTGCGCGATGTTGTCGTAGCCGATCAAGCAGAGATCGTCCGGCACGCGCAGCGCAAAACGGTGCCGCGCTTCATCCATAAAGCCGCAGGCGACCAAATCGGTGACACAAAACACGCCGTCCGGTCGCTGATGACGTGTCAATAAGCGATGCGCCAGGATCTGTCCGCTTTCATACGATGTGGTACCAAAGCGTTCAATCGTCACCGTTAATCCCGCGCGTTCTGCTGCCAAAACAAAAGTATCTTCACGCTTTTTTAGGCTCGGCGTGCCCGCCAGCGAATTGGCAAACGCCAGATGCTGACAACCGGCGCGCTGGAACGCCATTACCGCAGTTTGCGCAGCACTTTCGGCATCGAGATTGATGCTGAGCGATCCCGGCAGCGCTTCGTCGCGGTTGATCAAAATGATGCGCTGGCCGTGCTTGTAACACTGGCGTGTGATGGTGCGATCGGGCATGCCGGAGAGAATGATTGAAGCATCGGCACGGAAATTAATCGCCTGCTGTAAGGCCGCTGAAACGCTGTTGTCCGAGCGATCGGTGTTGATCAGCATCGCCACTTTTCCCGCTTCCTGCAAAAATTGCGTCAGCCAGCGCACCAGACTGGCGCGATAGGGCGTGGCGATTTCCGACACGATGAGGCACACAATGCTGCTGCGGTTGCGTACCAGCCCGCGCGCCAGATGATTAACGTGATACCCCAACTCTTCTGCCGCTTTCATCACCCGTTCACGCGTTGCCGGTGACACGCTGGCGCCCGGCGTGAACGCGCGTGACACCGCCGAGCGCGAAACGCCCGCGCGTTCAGCGACATCCTGCGCGCTTACCACCGCTTTCTCATGCTGCATGCTCAACACCTCTTCACATTCTGGCTGAACTGAGTCTGCCTCAGATTGCAAAGGTGTGCAAACTGCTTTAGATCTCATTTGTTGCATTTTTGTGACATCGCCTAACAATTGCGCAGCGTGGTGTTTGACAGGACATTTCTTGTTCATTACTACTTTGCACACACGTGCAAGAAAAGGTGCCAATGAAGCACCAACCCTACAATCCAGGAGAACACTATGCGAGTCACCTCAATGGCCATCGCGCTATCCCTCTGTTGCACTGCACTGCCGTTCGCCGCTTCGGCTGCGGGAAATTTAAATATGGTCTGCTCCGCCGACGTGGTGGTGTGCGAGCACATGACCAACATCTTCAGCAAGGCGCACCCGGATATCAAAGTGAGTATGGTGCGACTCTCTGCGGGAGAAGCCTATGCACGTTTGCGCAGTGAGGCACGCAATCCGCGCACCGATATCTGGTGGGCGGGCACCGGTGATCCGCATATGCAGGCGGCGGAAGAGGGACTGACGCAGCCGTATAAATCGCCGCTGCTCGATCAGCAGCAAGATTGGGCGCAGAAGCAGGCGGAAAACTCCCATTTCCGCACGGTCGGCATTTACGCTGGCGCGCTGGGTTGGGGCTATAACACCAAATTGCTGGCATCTAAAAAGCTGAAAGAACCGAAATGCTGGGCCGATCTGCTGGACCCAAGCTTCAAAGGGGAAATTCAGATTGCCAACCCAAACTCGTCGGGCACCGCGTATAACACGCTGGCGACGCTGGTGCAGATCATGGGTGAAGACCAAGCCTTTGATTACCTGAAAAAGCTCAATGCCAATATTTCGCAATACACCAAATCCGGTTCCGCGCCGGTGAAGTCGGCCGCGCGGGGTGAAACGACCGTCGGCATCGTGTTTATGCATGATGCGGTGGCGATGGAGGTGGATGGTTTCCCGATCAAGACCGTTGCACCGTGCGAAGGCACCGGTTATGAGATTGGTTCGATGTCGATTGTTAAAGGTGCGCGCAACCTCGCCAACGCTAAAGTCTGGTACGACTGGGCGCTGAGCGCTGAAGCGCAGTCGCACATGAAAGAGGCCAAATCCTTCCAGCTGCCGTCAAACCGTAACGCCGAGATTTCTGAATACGCGCCGCGCTTCGAGAACATCAAGCTGATCGATTACGACTTCAAAACCTACGGCGATTCTGCCAAGCGTAAAGCGTTGCTGGGACGTTGGGATAAAGAGATTGGTGCTAGCGCGCAGTGATGATCCGTGCGGACGGTGGGAAGGTCGTCATAAATGACGCCCCTACAAAACCGCACCCGTAGGGTCGCCATTTATGGCGACCTGGTTAAGCACCGCACGAAACCCGAAGTCGAGGTATGTGATGAATGCAAATAATCGCCGTCTGACAGGCGCGCTGCTCATCGGCGCTGTGGCGTTACTGCTGCTGCCGTGGTTCAGCCTGGAAGCCGGTTTCTTTAGCAGCGGCTGGTTAACCAGTCTGTGGAGTGATAGTGCTAATGCGCCGGCGCTGTGGCAAGTGGGCGCACATCCGTGGCTTGCGGTTGCCATCGTGCTGTTTGTGCTGTGCGCCGGTTGCGGCCTGCTGCCCGGCGCAGCGCGCAGCCGTTTGTTGCTGCTGTTCAGCGCGCTTGGCGTGCTATTCCTGGTGATTGAAGGCCACGCGATTGGCTACAGCGGCTGGAGCTGGCTGTGGCTGGAGAACCGCTTCGGTGCGCTGGAATCCGGCCAACCGGCAATGGGCGCGGGTGCGCTGCTAATGCTGACCACCTTCCTGCTGCTGTTTTCCTTCGCGCTAGCCGAACGCGGCGTGATGAAAGGCGACGCCTTTGTGGTGGCCTCTTTGGTGCTGCTCACTGCGCTGGTCAGCATATTCGTACTTTATCCGGTGCTAAGCATGTTTGTGGTGTCGGTACAGGACGTTGACGGCAGCTTCAAGCCGGATGGTTTGATCAGCAACATTCAGGATCCATCGATCTGGAGCTTGTCGTGTTTGTCGGGCGGCACCTGCGGCACCGCATGGCGCACGCTGTGGTTGGCGCTGATGACCGCCGCTGGCTCCACGCTGCTGGGCCTGGCGTTTGCGCTGGCCGCCACACGCACGCCGCTGCCGTTTAAAAAGGCGCTGCGTATGCTGACCATTCTGCCGATCATCACGCCGCCGTTTGTCATTGGCCTGGCGCTGATTCTGCTGTTTGGCCGTTCCGGTGTGGTGACGGAACAACTGGCGGCGCTGTTTGGCATCGAACCGGGGCGCTGGCTATACGGTTTAACCGGTATCTGGATCGCCCAGGTGCTGTCGTTTACGCCGATTGCGTTTCTGGTGCTGATTGGCGTGGTGGAAGGCGTCAGCCCGTCGCTGGAAGAGGCGTCACAAACGCTGCGCGCCAATCGCTGGCGCACCTTTACACGCGTCTCGCTGCCGCTGATGGCGCCGGGTTTAGCCAACGCTTTTCTGATTAGCTTTATCGAAAGCATGGCTGATTTCGGTAACCCGATGGTGCTGGGCGGCAGTCACGGCGTGCTCTCCACTGAGATTTTCTTCTCGGTGGTCGGCGCGCAGAACGACCCGAGCCGCGCGGCGGTGCTGGCGATGATTCTGCTGTGCTTCACGCTGACCGCCTTTGTGCTGCAGCGCTGGTGGCTTGGCGGCAAGAACTTCGCCACCGTCACCGGTAAAGGCGACGGCGGCAAACATGTGCAGTTACCGCGCGTGCTGCGCTTTGGCGTGTACGGCATGGTGATTCCGTGGGGCCTGTTCACGCTGGTGATCTACGTCATGATTGTGGTCGGTGGCTTTGTGCAGTCGTGGGGATTGAATGATGCGCTGACCATCGAGCATTACGTTCGCGCCTTCGGCGTTAGCTTCAGCGACGGGCATCTGCTGTGGAGTGGCGTGGCCTGGAATTCGTTCTGGACCACACTAGAAATCGCGCTGATTGCCGCACCGCTGACGGCGATTGTCGGCCTGCTCACCGCATGGCTGATTGTGCGACAGAAGTTTGCCGGTCGTCAGACCTTCGAGTTCCTGCTGATGCTGAGCTTCGCTATTCCCGGCACGGTTATCGGTGTGAGCTATGTGATGGCGTATAACCTGCCACCGCTGGAGATCACCGGCACCGCGATGATCCTCGTGGCCTGCTTTGTGTTCCGTAACATGCCGGTCGGCGTGCGCGGCGGTATCGCGGCGATGAGCCAGCTGGATAAAAGTCTTGATGAAGCGTCAATGACGCTGGGCGCTAACAGCTTCCGCACGCTGCGTAAAGTGGTGCTGCCGCTGCTGAAACCGGCCATCAGCGCCGCACTGGTTTACGCCTTCGTGCGCGCCATTACCTCGATCAGTGCAGTGATCTTCCTCGTGAGCGCGCAGTACAACATGGCAACGTCTTACATCGTTGGGCTGGTGGAAAACGGCGAATACGGTGTGGCAATTGCTTACTCAACCGTCTTGATTGTAGTAATGCTGCTGATCATCGGCATGTTCCAGTGGCTGGTGGGTGAACGGCGTCTGCGCCGCGTGGCCCGCCCGGTCGATATGGTTGCACCGCCTGCAACAACCTCATTCACTCAGGAGAGAACCGTATGACACGCGTAACCGCTGGATCTGTGGTGTTCGAACACGTCTCGAAACGCTTTGCCGGTTTTGATGCCATTCCCGATCTCTCGCTGACCGTTGAGCCCGGCACGTTGGTAACGCTGCTCGGCCCGTCCGGCTGCGGAAAAACCACCACGCTGCGCCTGCTGGCCGGTCTGGAGCATCCCACCGCTGGGCGCATTTTGATCGGTGGCAAAGATGTCACCAACTTGCCCGCCAACGAGCGCGACGTGGCAATGGTGTTTCAGTCTTACGCGCTGTTTCCGCACATGAGTGCGCTCGACAACATCATGTATGGCTTGCAATCGTCGGGTATGAATAAGCGTGAAGCGCAAGATCGGGCGCGCGAAGGGCTGAAGCTGGTTGGCCTGGAACATCAGGGCCAGCGCTTGCCGTCGGAGCTATCCGGCGGGCAGCAACAGCGTATCGCGGTGGCGCGTGCGCTGGTGCTGGAGCCGCAGGTTCTCTTGCTCGATGAGCCGCTTTCCAATCTTGATGAACGTTTGCGTCGCCGCGTGCGCACCGACATTCGCGATCTGCAGCAGCGGCTTGGCTTCACTGCGGTCTACGTCACGCACGATCAGGAAGAGGCGCTGGCGGTGTCCGATAAGATTATTGTCATGAAAGAGGGGGATATTGCCCAGCAGGGTGCGCCGGAGAGCCTCTACCACGCGCCAAATTCGGTGTTTATTGCCGACTTTATGGGCGAAGCGAATATTCTGCCGTGCGAAGTGGAACAGCTGGATGGCAGCGAAGCGCTGGTGCGGCTTGGCAGCCAGCGCTATCGCGTGCGCGGTAATGGGCTAAAAACCGGCGCGGCGCAGCTTTCGGTGCGACCGCAGTTCATCACGCTGCGCGGCGAAGGTGCGGGCGCACTGCGCGGTGAAGTGACACACAGCACATGGCTCGGCGACCATATTGAATATGAGGTCGCAACGGAACTGGGTTCGCTGTTCATTGTGGATGCGGAGATGGAGCAGCAGTTGCCGCTGGCATCGAACGTCGCCATCGATTTTAAACCTCAGGGTTTGGCCCTGATTGCCGGTTAATTTAAGGATGGATGATGAGTGAATTAGAGAATGACCCGCTGTTATCACGCCTGATTCTGGCGGAGAAAGTGGCACGAGCAGGCGGCGCGAAGGCGCTGGAGTATTTTCATCAGCGCGACACCTTGGTGGTGGAGACCAAATACGATTTGCAGGATGTGGTGTCACGCGCTGACCGCGAAGTGGAACAGATGATCGACCAGCAGATTCGCGCGCAGTTTGCCGACGACGGTTTCCTGGGCGAAGAGTACGGTTTGCAACAGGGGACATCCGGTTATACGTGGGTGGTTGATCCTATTGACGGTACCAGCCCGTTCCTCAACGGCATGCCAAACTGGTGTGTGTCGGTCGCGGTGCTACACGAAGGTGTGCCGGTGATTGGCGTGATTTTCGCACCGTATTATCAGGAGTGCTATGTGGCGGCCATCGGCCAGGGCGCAACGCTCAACGGCAAGCGCTTGCAGGTGGATGCTACACGCACGCTGCAAAACCACGTCACCGGTTTCGGCGCCAACAGCCACGTCAGCCCGGAAGAGGTGGGCAAAATCCTCGCTTCGCTGCTGGCGGCGGGCGGGAACTTTATCCGCATCGGATCGGGCGCTTTGATGCTGGCGTGGGTCGCAGCTGGACGTGTGGTCGGCTATTACGAACCTTATATGCATGCGTGGGATTGTCTGGCCGGCTATTGCCTGGTGAAAGAAGCCGGCGGCTGGTATCACCCGTTTAACACCGAAGGAGAACGCTTGCTGAAGGGGGCGCAGGTGCTGGCTGTTGCGCCTGGCGCGGAAGCGGATTTGAAACGGATTGCCGGTTTGTAATCATGATTGTGGTCGCCATTAATGGCGTAGTGCCAATCAGATAAGCACTACGTTTAATCCTCGTACATCCCGTAGCGGCGCGATTTATCGCGCAATAAATTGCGCCGCTACGATCTGCGTCTTCTGTAATGGCGACCGCCCATCAAACCAGAATAAATTCCCGATAACCCGACCAAATCACGTAGATGGCGAAATAAACAAAAATCAGCGCCGAAGCGAGATAGGAGTACTTGAGTAAGCGCGCGCCCAGTAATTTTCCGCCCATGCTGCCAACCAAACACAACACACAGGTCCACACCACGCCGGCGATAAAAAAGCCGCCAAGGAAAGAGGAGGTTGCTGTCGCGCTGCCGTGTCCCATCCGTGAAATCAAGGCACCGCCCACGCTGGCAAACCACAAGATGGCCGTGGGCGATGACATCGCCAACATTACGCCACGACTGAACTCGCGCAGCAGCGATCGATACGGCTGCTGTTCCGTTTCCGGCAGTTCTGCCTGTTTTTGCAGCGCCGCATACAGCATTTTCCCGGCAAACCACAGCAACAGCACGCCGCCCCCAATCCACAGCACCCAACGCACGGCAGTAAATTGCAGCACCACCGCCATCCCCGCCAGCGCCAGCAGCGCATAGATTAAGTCACCAATGCAGGTGCCAATCCCCAAGCAAAACCCGTGAAAATAGCCGCGTTGCATCGCCAGCGTAATCATGGCGATATTGGCGAGACCGATATCAAGACATAACGACAAACTCAGCAGAAAACCATTTGAAAACTGCAGCATAGCAACGTCAGCATCCCTGGCATGTAAATGGAGTGTTATTAAATCACACTGTGCTTCGCTGCGGCGGAATTTATCATCTTCATGCGCGGATGGGGTCACCATTAATGGCGACCTTACGTTTATAGCGCTGGGTTTTTGTAGGGTGCGCATTCATGCGCACCAGGAAGATGAGCACAGGTTTGTGCCAGTTTGTGAGGCCGGTCACTCTCTACGCCTCCGCTTAAAAATCAATCCCACTATAGTCGTTAGGCGGCCTGCGTCATCGGCCGTAATCACAATAAAAAATCCAACTTTACTAACGCTTTTTATAAAGAACATTCCGATTATGGTGGGTACGACAATGAAAAATCACAATAAATCCGTGTCTGGCGGTTTGGCATCACGTCTAACCGTGGCATTATCACTCGCTGTTTTCACATTAGCGGGAAGTGCAATGGCAACTGCAGCGGAACATCACAACCAAACGGCTTTAGTGGGCACATGGACCAGCATCCCAGACGCGCCGTTAGTGCAAAATCCGGGTCATCCCAGCGAAGGGTTGTACCGTATGAAGGTCAATAGCGACGGCACGCTGACGCCGCTCGATTTCATCAAAATGAAAAGTCCTTCGTGGATTGTGAAATCACACGATGGTCGTTTTGCCTACACCACCAATGAAGAAAATGCCGGTGCCGTCACTGCGCTGGCCATTGATCACAAGGGCAACGTGCGCGTGATTAACGCGGTGGATAGCCACGGCCAGCAGCCGACGCATGCCACCCTCAGCCCGGATGGAAAATTCCTGTTTGTCGCCAACTATTCGGTGGCAAAAGGCGGTGCCAGCGTGGCGGTGTTCCCGATCCATCACGATGGATCACTCGGCGAGCAGGTACAGACTTTCCCGTTTGTCAGCGGAACCGGTGCGGTGAAAGACCGCCAGGATAGCGGGCACGCGCACTCCACCACCTTCACTCCCGATGGCAAATACCTGTACGCGGCGGATCTCGGCGGTGACAAACTGCATGCTTTTGCTTATCACGCCAACAAGTCACAACCGCTGCAGGCAGATCCTGCGCGTGACGTCACTTTCCCTGCGGGATCGGGTCCGCGTCACATGGTGTTTTCACCCGACGGTAAACATGCTTATGTCATCACTGAAATGGCCGGTGAAGTGGTGGTGTTTGCAGTAAAGGACGATCGGCTGGAGCAACAGGCAAAGGTCAAACTCAACAGCGAAAACAGCAGCGCCGACTATAAAAGCGGTGGCGGCATTATCCTCAGCCCAAACGGCAAGTTTGTAATTGCGGCCAATCGTGGTTCAGATAACAGCTTAGTGGTGTTCCGGATTGAACAGGATGGTGCGTTGGGATCGCCGGTGCGCTACAAAGCGGAGGGTATCGAACCACGCGCTTTGGCTTTTGATGCCAGCGGCAAACATTTGTATGTGACGAATGTCTTCACCAACAACATCACCCTGTTTCATTTCGATGCGCAGAGCGGTGCGCTAAAAGCGGCGGGTGAAGTCGCCAGGATAGCGACGCCGACGGATATTAAATTTTTTAATTGAGTGGTTTATTTTGGTCGCCATAAATGGCGACCTTACCGGTTTTATAGGGTCGCCATTTTTGGCGACCGCGCACCTTATTGGTGCCAATTGCTATTTAACAGTGCGCACGTTGTCGTAGCGGCGCAATTTATTGCGCGATTAATCGCGCCGCTACGTGAATGTGCGGTGTTTAATTTATTTGGCCCAGTTATTGCTTAATAAAAATAACGCCCCAACGATGTGGCAACCCTCTTGTAAATGCAGACAGCGCCGTCTGCCGATCGCTTATATTCTCTCCGGCCTCCCGGAACACTCCTATTTTATTCTACTCTTTTCAAGAGGTTGCTATGGCTATTAGTCGTCGTTCATTCATCCAGGGTTCAGCCGTTTCGGCATTAGGCTTGGCCGCGGGCGTTGCACCTAAATTTTCTTTTGCGGCAGACAGAAAAGACGCCATTAAAGTCGCCAGTATTCTCGACTTATCCGGCGGGCTCGATATCTACGGTAAGCCGATGTCGAACGCGATTAATCTGGCGGCGGAAGAGATCAATGCGGCGGGGGGTTTATTAGGTCGCCCGTTGCAGGTGATTAATTACGATGCGCAGTCCAATATGCAGCTTTATGCGCAATACGCGCAGCAGGCGGCGCTGAAAGATAAAGTGGCGGTGGTACACGGCGGCATTACGTCCGCTTCGCGTGAAGTTATTCGTCCGGTATTGGATCGTTTTCGTTCGCTCTATTTTTATCCGGCGCAATATGAAGGCGGCGTGTGCGATCGCAATTACTTCTCTTCCGGTTCTACGCCGGCACAAACCGTGGAAAAGCTGGTGCCTTATGCGGTGAAGAAGTGGGGCAAAAAAGTCTACGTGCTGGCGGCGGATTACAACTACGGGCAAATCGTCTCAGCGTGGGTGAAAAAGTCGGTGCACGATAACGGCGGCGAAGTGATGACGGTTGAGTTCTTCCCGCTGGATGTCACTGATTTCGGTGCGGCGATCTCTAAAATTCAGAGCGCTAAACCCGACATGGTATGGTCAGCGCTGGTCGGTGGCGCGCACATCTCCTTCTATCGCCAGTGGCATGCGGCCGGTATGAGCGGCAAGATCCCGATTGCCTCCACGGTCTTTGGCGGTGGCAACGAACATATCATTCTGTCGCCGGAAGAGAGCAACGGCATTTTGGTGGCCGCTAACTATATGCAGGAAATCCCTTCACCGGAAAACACCGCCTTTGTCGAGCGATTCCATGCGCGCTACGGCGCCAACACGCCTTACATCAGCGACCTCGCGATGGGCGCGTATCAGGGTATGTTGATCTGGGCAGAAGGGGTACGCAAAGCGGGTGATATTGATCGCATGAAGGTGATCGAAGCGCTGGAGTCGGGCGTTACGCTGACCTCGCCGAGCGGCAAGCTGAGCGTTGATCCGGCTACCCATCACTGTTCGCTGGATGTGCACATCGCCGAAGTGGAAAACCATCAGATGAAAATTCTGGAAACTTTCACCGATCAAGCGCCGGTGGATACCGCGATGGTGTGCGATCTGAAGAAAAATCCGCGCGATACCAAACAGTATCAAATTGAGCTGTAACAGGAGCCGCTATGGATCTGTTCATTATCTACGCCATTGAAGTGCTCAATGCCATCGCCGTGCTGGTGATCATGAGTGTCGGGCTCGCGGTCGTGTTCGGCATGATGAAAATCGTCAATATGGCGCACGGCGAATTCATGATGCTGGGCGGCTACAGCGCCATTCTGGCGACCAATCAGTGGGGTGTGCCGATGTGGATCTCGATGTTTGTGATCGCGCCACTTACCGTTGGTGTGTTTGGTGCGGTGATTGAGCGTGTGATTATCCGTCACCTGTACGGGCGGATGATCGACACCATGCTGGCGACATGGGGGCTGAGTCTGGCGCTGATCGGTGCCGCCACCATGCTGTTCGGCAACACCACCTTAGGCATCAGTTCGCCGCTGCCCAGCGTCAATATCGGCAGCTACAGCACAAGCGGCTATTCGCTGTTCATGATTGTGTTTGCGATGGGCCTGCTGGGCGCGCTGTGGCTGCTGCTGCGCTTTACCACCTTAGGGTTGTGCGCGCGCGCCACTATGCAGAATGCGCGCATGGCAGCAGCGCTCGGCAGCAATCCCGGCAAGATCTACAGCCTGACGTTTGGCCTGGGCGCAGCGCTGTCGGGTTTAGGCGGCGCGCTGTTAGCGCCGATAACCGGCGTGATCCCAACGATTGGCGTCAGCTTTATTGCTAAAGCCTTTATCACGGTGATTGGCGGTGGCAGCGCGATCATTGCCGGTACGCTCTCTGCTTCCACACTGTTCGGCACCCTTTCGCAGTTGGTGACTTACTTCTCCACGCCGGTGTTTGGTGCAGTCGCGCTCTTGCTGAGCGCCATTGTGCTGCTGCGCTTGCTGCCGCAGGGCATCACCGGTCGCTTCTTCAGGAGATCGCTGTAATGAAATTGTTATCGGAAAAGATGCAGATTGTCGTCACCTCACTGGCGATGGTGCTGGTGGCGCTGTGGCTCTCAGGTGCAATTGAGCTCTACACCTTGCTGTCACTGACGGTATTTCTGGTGATGGGCTTGTTGTCGCTCAGCCTGGCGTTTATCTGGGGCTACGGCGGCATTCTGTGCTTCGGTCAGGCGGCGTTTTTCGGTTTAGGCGCCTATACCTATGCGATTTGCGCCATCAACTGGGGCGATTCGACCTGGGCGGTGGTGATGGCGGTGCTGCTGCCAACGCTGTTCTCGCTGCTGCTCGGCTATGTGATTTTTTATGGCGGCGTCAGCGATGTCTATCTTGGCGCAATTACCCTGGCGGTCAGTCTGGTGCTGTTTAACTGGGTCAACTCCACCTCCGGGAGCGAATATCACATTGGCGAGGCGCTGCTCGGCGGCTTTAACGGCATTCCCTCGGTGCCGACACTCAACCTGCCGTTCCAGCCGGAGGCCATTTTATCGCCCGAGGCGATCTTTATGGTCACCGCCGGTTGTCTGGCGCTCTGTTACGCCTTGCTGAAATTCGTGCTGCTGAGCCGCTTTGGCAAAACCGTGGTGGCGATTCGTGAGAACGAGCAGCGCGCCGGATTGCTCGGCTACAACGTGCCGGCGCATAAGCTGGCGACCTTTGCCATCGGCGCGGCGATTGCCGGACTGGCGGGCTGTTTGTACGTCAACTGGGGCGCGTTTGTCAGTCCCGGCGTGTTCAGCATTAGCCAGTCAGCGCAGATCATTATCTGGGTGATTGTCGGTGGACGCGGCACGCTGCTAGGGCCGGTGATCAGCTGCGTGCTGTTACAGTGGATGGTGACACGGCTGGGCGCGCAGCAAACCGTGGATGTCAATTTAGTGCTCGGCGTAATACTGGCCGTGTTTGTGTTGCTGATCCCCGGCGGCATTCTGCCGACGTTACAGCGTTTATGGCGGCGCAAGCGTCCCGCCGCCGCGCCCGCCAGCCGTGCGCAGGTCAGTGAGGTGAAACAATGACGACCAACGTGTTACTGGAAACCCGCAAGATGGGCGTCAGTTTCGGCGGCGTGCACGCGGTAAAAGAGGTGGACTTCGCGCTATATGAAGGTGAGTTGCGCTGCCTGATTGGCCCCAACGGCGCAGGCAAAAGTACCTTCTTTAAGATGCTAAGTGGCCAGGTGACGCCCACGCGTGGCGAGTGTCGCTATCGTGAACAGGTGATCTCCGGCAAGCGGCCGTGGGAGATTGCGCGTTTGGGGATTGGCATTAAAACGCAGGTGCCGAGCGTATTTGAAGGCTTAAGCGTGCGAGAAAATCTTTGGCAAGCGGCGGCGAATAAGCTGGCGAAAGCGGCGCTGCCGGCGGCAATTGAACAGGTGCTGGAGGATATCGGCCTCGTTGATCTGCAACATGCGGTGCTCTCCGAACTGGCACATGGCCAGCGGCAGTGGGTGGAACTGGGGATGATCCTGATCTCTAAGCCGCAACTGGTGCTGCTGGATGAACCGGCGGCGGGCATGACGCATCAGGAAGTGCGTAAAACGGCGCAGTTGATCAGAGCGATTAATCAGCAGAGCACGGTGGTGGTGGTGGAACATGACATGGAGTTCATCAGCATGATTGCGCAGCAGGTGACGGTGTTTAACCAGGGCGCGGTGCTGGCCGAAGGCAGCTTCCGCGCGGTGACGCAAAATCCGCTGGTGAAAGAGGCGTATCTCGGCAATCTGGAGATTAAACATGCTTGAAATAAAAGAGATGGTCTCGGGCTACAACAAGATTCCGGTGCTGAATTTATCTGAACTGTTTGTCGGCGCCAAGTCGTTCACCGGCGTACTGGGCCGCAACGGCATGGGTAAAACCACGCTGCTGCGCACCATTATGGGCGAACTGCCGGCATGGCAAGGCAGCATCGCACTGAACGGCATCGATATTACCCGTTATCAGGCGCACCAGCGTGCGGTGGCGGGTATCGGTTTTGTACCTCAAGGGCGGCAGATCTTCCCGCAGCTGACGGTGGAGGAGAATCTGCGCATGGGCTGCGTGAAGCACTTCTCCCGTGCCGGACAGATTATCGAGCAAATGCTGGAGTATTTTCCGCGCCTGAAACGCCTGCTGGCTCAGCCAGGCGGTGCACTATCGGGCGGGGAGCAGCAGCTGCTGGCATTGGCGCGTTGCCTGTGCGGTCAACCGCAGCTGGTGCTGCTGGATGAACCCACGGAAGGAATTCAACCGAATATCTGCGAGGAGATCATCGAGACGTTGCGGCGGCTACGGCATGAGATGGATATTTCGATCATTCTGGTGGAGCAGGATATTGAATTTCTATACGCCCTGTCTGACCAAATTCATGTGATTGAAAAAGGGCAGATAGTGCAGAAGTTCGATCCGAAAACCCAGTCGAGTGCCAGCGTGGCGGAGCAGTTTTTGGGGTTTCATGTGTGAGGTGATAAAAACGGTCGCCATAAATGACGACCCTACACGCAAGGTCACCATTTATGGTGTAAGCCGATCAGTTAAGCCCCGTATTAATTACCGTACATTCCGTAGCGGCGCGATTTATCGCGCAATAAATTGCGCCGCTACAATGTGTGCGCCAGGTCGTTGGGGTTTTCATCTCTTAACTGACAAGCATTACACCATTTATGGTGACCTTACGCATCACCGCACAGGCTCGTTGTCCGCCCTGACACAGCATCCGGCAGCGACAGCAAAGCGTTGATTCACCCGCTCGCTTACTGTGAAGCCTCCTCATTCGGGATGCGCATAGGGTGAACCATGACTGAACAATCATTACTGGCAACGCTTTCTGGTGTCCGGCTGCATATTTTCCATCCTGATTCACAGAGCGTGCGTGCGTTTTGCGCCTCGCTGACACCGTTGGGCTGTCACGCGCAGCACAACTGGCCACCGGCGGCGTCAATACCCGCCGATACGCAACTGCTGCTGGTGGCAATCGATGTGCATCAGCAGCAATTTTTATCCCCTCTGTTTAACCGCGCGCGCGAAATGGATATTCCTGTCATCGCGCTGGCGGATTGCCACAACGCGCGGCTGTTTCCGCTGCTGCTGCAACTCCAGCCGAGTGCCATTGCCGAACGTGAGCTCAACCCTTTTGCTTTGATTGTGCAGATGATGGGCACGTTACACACCGTGCGTCATCATCAGCGAGTGCGTGCGGTGCAGCAGGCGCGAAAAGCGCGCGGAGAAAGGTTGGCGCAGGCCAAAGGCGTGCTGATGCAAACCTTCGGGCTGGATGAATCGGGTGCCTATCGCTTAATGCGGAGTGAAGCGATGAACACGCGCAGCAGCCTGGAATACACCGCCGAACGCGTGATCACCACATTAGAAAAGTCATGATGTTTGGGCGTCTGGCAGCCGTAACAGGCTGCTGGGCGTATAGCCAAAGGCTTTACGAAACGCCAGGCTGAAGTGCGACATATCGCTAAAGCCATGATCCAGCGCCACCTGCGTAATATTGCGCGCTTTACCTTCCGCCAATAAACGGTGACACGCTTGCAAACGCTCCTGCCAGAGGAAGTTCATCGGTGTGGTCCCATGTGCAGCAAACACCCGGCTGATGGTGCGCGGCGAGACATGATGCGCATTGGCAATCTGCGTCACCGATAACTCCGGCTCCTGCAGGTTATGGCGCAGAAAACGTACCACGCGCGAGTAAAGATCCGGCTTCAGCGCCTCTTCGTTATGCTGCAAATTGACGCTCACTGAAATCATATTCAGCAAGGTGTTGGCAAACTGCTCGGCCAAAAACGGGTTCTCGCGATCGGAATTAAAGACGAACGCTTCCTGTAGGAGCAGCTTGAGCGATGCCATGCCAGGTCGCGTAACATCCAGCGTTTTGCCCGCCAGTGTGGTCGTGGCGGGCGCTTCCTTCTCCATGATGTGACGTGGCAGATGCACGATATTGATCGCCACATTTTCCATCGCAAAATCAAACGGCGTGGCAGCATCATAAATCACCACATCACCGGCGCTCACGCGCGATTGATGGCCATTCTGCCGCAGCGTACCGCTGCCGGCGCAAACGTAGCCCAGATAGAAGTCGTGATTGGGATGGCGGCGAATGCACTCCGGCGTGCGTTGCCACATCAGCGCGGTGTGCGATACGTGATGAGCAATATCCATGTGTCCTAGCATCGAATAAGCGAAACTGCCGGAAAAAGTGCCCGTATGCATCTGGCGCGCTTCGGCTTTAATCAGACGCGAGCACACCGCATCCCGCCAGGCATCGAAGCGATGACGATTATCGAGATCATCGGTAGTGAAAAGCTCTTTCATATCAGCATCCCCTAAACATGGCGAAAAAGGGCGGAAGTCGAGGAGATAAAGCAAATTTCAGGCCATGAACGGGGAATTGCCACCTCAGGCCTGCTGAGGCGGCAAAGGTGACGGCGTTATAATGCGGGATGCTGTTTATGCCAGTCGGTGACCTGCTGGAACGCCCACGCGCCCTGAATCATGGTGGCCTCCGCGAAGTGGGCCGCCACCAACTGGAAGCCAATCGGCGAGCCGTTCGCAGTCATGCCGCATGGCAAGGTGATGGTGGGATGCCCGCTGGCGTCGAATGCACTGGTATAGCGCAGTACGCCGTTAAATAGTGCCTGATCGGTACCAAAACGGGTCATGGTGTCCCAGGTCAATCCGGCATAGGCGGTGGCCGGAGCCAGAATCAGATCAACCTGCGTGAACAGGGCGGAGATATCGCCGGACAGCGCCGCCCGGCTGAGCAGCAAACGCTGATACTCCAGCGTGCTGACGCGGTGACCGAGATCCAACAGGCCAGCCAGACCGGGGCCATAGTGATCTTTCTGCGCCGGATAAGTTTCTTCGTGCGCTAGCGCAGTTTCCACGGCGCAGAGTGCGCTCCACTCGGCGGCGGCTTTTTCGGTATCGGGTAAGGTAATGTCCACCAGCGTTGCACCGAGCGAACTCAGGGTGGCGATCGCCGATTGCAGCGCGGCACGCGTCTCCTCGTCGACTTTCTCCAGCGCCCAGCTCTTATCTACGCCGATGCGCATCTTGCTGATGCCGCGCGTCATCAGCGCCAGATAATCCGGCACCGGCTCGCTGCTGGAGGTGGGATCTTTGTCATCGCGACCGGCAATTGCCTGCAACATGGCGGCGGCATCGGCGGCGTTACGTGCCATCGGGCCGATATGATCGAGTGATGCTGCCAGTTCACAGGCACCGTGACGTGTGACGCGGCCCCACGTGGGTTTGATGCCGGTCAGGCCGTTGGCGTTGGAGGGAAAACGAATCGATCCGCCGGTATCGGTGCCAATTGAGCCGAAGCATAAACCTGCGGCAGTGGCGACGCCGGAGCCGCTGGAGGAAACGCCAGTCCATAGCGCGCTGCCCCACGGATTATTTGGACGGGTGATATCAGGATGGTGATCGGCGAAGGCGCTTTCGGTTTGCGTCAGTTTGCCGAGAATCACCGCACCCGCCGCGCGGAAGCGCTCCACCACGGTGGAGTCTTCGGTTGGGTAACGATCTTTGTGGATGATCATGCCGTGGCTGGTGGGCGCGTCTTTGGTCCAAATCAGGTCTTTAAGCGCAATCGGTACGCCGTGCAGCGGCCCGCGCAATTTACCCGCAGCAATTTCAGAATCGGCTTCGGCCGCCTGTTTCAATGCGCTGTCGTGCATCACGTAGAAGTAACTGTGTAAGTCGCGATCAAGCGCATCGATACGCGTTAGCAGCGTTTGCGTGACTTCCACCGAAGAGATTTCGCCCGACTGAATCAAGCGGCCAATTTCCAGCAAGCTTTTGTAATGCAGGTTATTCATCGTGACCTTACCTCGTGAGGGAGAGATGTGTTGATGAATAACGTAAGTCACTCCGTGAAGTGCGGCTGTGTTTAGGCGGACAGATGTTATGTCTGAAATGACATGTTGGGAGGGAAGTTGTGAGAAGGTCGCCATGAATGGCGACCCTACACAACGCACTGAACAGGTAGGGTCGCCATTTATGGCGACCGAATAATGTAAACCTTCCTAAAGCTGCTCATTAATAAGCCGATAACGCTAAGGAATAGTACATAACGAGGATTATTTTCATGCTAAATGGGATTGGCAGCAGCGTACTGAGAAATTTAATCGCGGCGAATGCGGTGGTAACGCCGTCGGTGAATAACACATCCGCGCAGAACGCCCTGATGGCGGAAGCATCCACCAAAGTGACCTTCAGCGAGGCGAGTGATGCCATCGCCGCTATCTACAAAATTGAGCCCGCGCAGGTCAAAAGTTCCGTCGAGGTGACCAGCAGCCTGCAAGCGCAGTTGAACGGTGCCACGCATGCCCGCGGTATCGAAATGAACGGCTTGGGCAGCACGTTGCTGAGTAATCTGGCCAGTCATCGCGGCGACGTGACCTTAAGCGTTCCGGCGACCGAAGCGCTAAACGGCGCGCAGAGCAGCAGCCAAAGTGCGCTGGCACTGACCATCACTACTCAATCCGGCGTGCAGGTGAGTTTGCAAATGACACGTCAACAGGGCGGCATGGTGGTGGAACTGAAAACCAGCGGCGGCCAGCTGAGCAATGTTGAGGCGGCGGCGATGGGCCAGCTGTCAGCGGGCTTGCAGAAAGCGCTGGATGGTCTCGATGGCAGCACCACCAAACTCGATATCAGCGATCTGATGAAGTTTGATAGTTCAGTGTTAAAAAGTATCGATTTGAAGACCGATCTGCGTAATGGCAACAACGTCACACAGTCGCTTAATCTGCATGCCGACGATCAGGAGCGCTGGCTTGGATTCCACAACGGCGATGTCAGCATTAAACTCGACACGGATGTTTCGAAACTGACGCAGGCGGGCAGCGCGGCGCAGCAGGCGGCGGCGCTGGATCAGTGGAGCAGTCAGTTCGATCAGGCAGCTTCGCGCGGTAACGGCGATCGCGATATGCTAATGCTGTTCAAAGACAGCTTCCGCGCGCTCAATACCACCGAAGGCAAAGCGGCTGAAAGTATTAATACGCAGCGCGTGAAGTCGGTTGATGCCAATGCGGCGAAGAACGGCGCAATTAGCGGGCTGGCGGACTTCTCGGCCACGTATCAGCAGACGCCAGTTTCGGGCAATCCGTACAAGCCGGAAGAGAAAGACACGTTCTCACTGAACGTGGCGCAAAAAACCGCGTCGCAGATCCATGGCGATACGCAGGATTTAACCCAGCAAACGCTGTTTAAACTGAAGGCCAGCTTCCATACCGCGCTGGATTCTGCCTCAGCGGCGAAACTGACCGAACAGAAGTCGTCGCAAAACTATAAGTATCATTTGATCGATGATGAAGCGCGCAGCCAGACCTCGGTGACGCAGAATAAGAAAGGGGATTTGACCGCAAATTATGTGCAGCAGCTTACGCAAAATGAGACGGTGAAAAGCTATCAGTTGGCGAAGTTGATTGATAGTGTGCAGATTCCGCATAGCGCGAAAAGCGAATTCACCCGCAGTTTCGCTGCTGCACAGTTTGCTGCACAAATATAATAAAAGGATGTTCGGTCGTATTGTCATCGTACGGTCGCCATTAATGGCGACCGTATAGAATAAGCTCTGGCTTTCGTAAGGTCGCCATTAATGGCGACCCTACAAATGACTATATGCGGTTTTTAATATTCAATAGCGTTATTTGATCTTAAGAATAACTCGCCAATTTTTAATACTCACCAATTGCCCGCAGCGCCGCCTGTAGCCTGTTGTTGTTCCTCTAAAAATCGATAGCTTAATTATGGCAACGCATTGCCGGATATAGCATAACCGCGCTATTTACTTGTTTTAACCCCGCTGATTATCATCTCTTTCAATCCGTTATTCATTCCACGGCCTGCTGGCTTTTACAGTGCAGGCTTACTATTCGCTGTGCAGTAAAAGTGAAATCAGCTATGACGCAAAACAGTGACGAGATTATTAACCGCGCGGCGGTATTAAACAGCGACGCACAAGCCATCGCCGCCGCACGCCATTTGGCCGAGCAGGCGAAAGGCGGCGCTGTTGAGCGCGATCAACAACGTATCTACCCCATCGCGCTGCTCAACCAATTCACCGCATTGGGCCTTGGCAGCATCAGCGTGCCGCGCGAATTTGGCGGTGCAGGTTTGTCTTTCCAGACCATGGCCGAGGTGTTTCGACTGATCTCCGCCAGCGATCCGTCGCTGGGGCAAATCCCACAAAACCACTTTGGCCTGATTCAGTTCATCCTCGGCGAAGGATCTGCGGCGCAACAGCAGCAGCTACTTAGTGCGGTGGTGAAGGGCAAGCGTCTTGGCAACGGCGGGCCGGAAAAAAACACCAAACATACGCGTGATGTGCAGGCTCAACTGGTGACAACGTCACAGGGCGTGCAGCTCACTGGCGAGAAGTTCTACTCTACGGGCGCGCTGTTTGCCGACATTCTGGTCACCACCGCGATGCATGATCAGCAGCCTAAAATGGCGTTTATTCCGCTGCCAGCGACGGGTGTAGAGATTGTTGATGACTGGTCTGGTATCGGTCAGCGCACCACCGCCAGCGGTACGGTAAAACTGCAGCAGGTTGTCGTTGATCCGGCGTTGCTGATGCCGCTGCCCGATGCCGGGAAACCGACGCTACGCGGTGCGGTTTCACAGTTGATTCAGGCGGCGATTGATGCAGGTATTGCGCAAGGCGCGCTGGATGAGGCGCTGGAGTTTGTGCGCAGCAGCTCGCGGCCTTGGGTTGATGCCAATGTCAGCCGCAATGCCGACGATCCTTACATCCTCGCCGATGTGGGCCGCATCAGCACCGAACTCAGCGCCGCCAACGCGCTGCTGACGCGTGCCGCTCGTGTGCTCGACAGCATCGATCAGCAATCGCTGACCGCCGAAAACTGCGCACGCGCATCGATTGCGGTGGCAGAAGCCAAAGTGCTGACCACTGAAGTGGCGCTGCGTGCCAGCGAGAAACTACTGGAATGGGGCGGCAGTCGCGGCACCCTGCTGCGCCACGGACTCGATCGTCACTGGCGCAATGCACGTACCCACACGTTGCACGATCCGGTGCGCTGGAAAACCCACGCCATCGGCAACTATTACCTCAATGATGCGCTGCCTGCGCGTCATGCCTGGATTTAAGGAGCAACCATGACGCAGGTATCGCCTAAACAGCGCGCGACGCGCATTAAAAATGCCCTGCAGGCATTGCAGGTTGCGCAGGAACTGGCGCACCGTTTTCGTGCCGGTTCTGCCCAGCGCGACCGCGAAAGAGAACTGCCGCACGCTGAATTGCAGCAGCTGTTTCAATCCGGACTCGGTGCCATCACCGTGCCGCACGCCTTTGGCGGCATCGAGATTTCCACCGCGGAACTGGCCAAGATTTTCGTGATTTTAAGCGCCGCCGACGGGTCGATTGGTCAGGTGCCGCAGAACCATTTTTATGCGCTGGAAGTGCTGCGCATCAACGGCAGCGAGGCGCAGAAACAGCGGCTCTACGCCGAAGTACTGGAAGGTGTGCATCACGGCAATGCGCTGGCGGAATTCAGTTCGCCTGCCGCGCATCAGCGTTCTACTGCGGTTTCCCAGCAGGCGGAAGGCTTGCGCCTCAACGGCAATAAGTTTTACTGCACCGGCGCGCTGTATGCCGACCGTATTCCGACGCTGGCGATTGCCGATGACGGTAAAGAACAGCTGGTGTTTGTGCCGCGCCAGCAACCGGGCGTCAACGTGATCGATGACTGGAGCGGCTTTGGTCAGCGCACCACTGGCAGCGGCAGCGTGCAGTTCCGCGACGTAGCGATTGCAGCGGAAGACGTGGTGCCGTTCCAGACGGCGTTTGAGCGTCCCACTACCGTTGGGCCGTTTGCGCAGATCATGCATGCGGCTATTGATCAGGGCATCGCGCGAGCGGCGTTTAACGACATGCTCGATTTCCTGCGCCAGCGCGCGCGACCGTGGCCGGACAGCGGCGTGGAACGCGCCAGCGACGATCCGCTCACGCTCGATCGTACCGGTCGCCTGGCCGCGCGTCTGAGCGCGGGCGATGCGCTGCTGGCAATTGCCGGCGACGCGGTTGACGTGGCACAGCGCGATCCCAGTGCTGAAAATGTCGCGCTGGCCTCGGTGGAAGTGGCGAAGGCGCGCGCCTGGACCACCGAAGTGTCGCTGGAAGCCAGCAATCTGCTGTTTGAACTCGGTGGGTCGCGTTCCAGCCTGCGTGAACACAACTTTGATCGCCACTGGCGCAATGCGCGCACCCACACCTTGCACGATCCGGTGCGCTGGAAATATCCGGCAATCGGCAACTACCTGCTGAATGGCGTGTTGCCGCCGCGCCGGGGGACGATATGAGCCAAAAACACATTCTACTTAACGCCTTCAACATGAACTGTGTTGGGCACATTCATCACGGCATGTGGACGCATCCGCAGGATCGTTCGGTGGATTTCAACGCGCTCGATTACTGGCTGGATCTGGCACGTTTGCTGGAGCGCGGGTTATTTGATGGGTTGTTTATCGCCGACATACTCGGCGTGTATGACGTCTATCAGCAAGGGATTGGGCTGACTGCCAAAGAGTCGATTCAGCTGCCGGTTAACGATCCGCTGATGCTGATTTCCGGCATGGCCAGTGTTACGCAGCATCTTGGTTTTGGCGTCACCGCCAACCTGAGTTATGAAGCGCCATATCCCTTCGCGCGCCGCCTTTCCACGCTCGATCACCTGACCAAAGGGCGCATCGGCTGGAACATCGTCACCGGTTATCTTGATAGCGCCGCGCGTGCGATGGGCCAGCAACAGCTGCTGGCGCACGACCGCCGCTACGATCAGGCCGATGAATTCCTGGATGTGACCTATAAGCTGTGGGAAGGCAGCTGGCAGGATGACGCCCTGGTGCAGGATAAGCCGAATCGTCGCTACGCCGACGCCAACAAAATTCATCAGATCAATCATCAGGGCGAATTTTATCAGGTGCAGGGTTATCACCTGAGCAGCCCGTCGCCGCAGCGTACGCCGCTGCTGTTTCAGGCCGGCTCCTCGGCGCGCGGCGTGCAATTCGCCGGACGTCATGCCGAGTGCAGCTTTGTGAATGCCGCATCACCGGCGGCGATGCGCGAGCAATCAACGCGTCTGCGCCAGGCGGCGGTGGAGGCCGGACGCCATCCTGACGATCTGCGCATCTTTATGGGCGTCAGCGTGATTGTCGCGCCTACAGAACGCGAGGCGCAGGAAAAGCATCAAAGCTATCTCGACTATGCCAGCCCGGAAGCGGGCATCGCACACTTCTCCAGCTCGATTGGTCTGGATTTGGCGGCATTCGCACTCGATGAGCCGATTCAGACCGGCGACACGCGGGCCATAGAATCAGTGAGCAAAGCGTTCAGCGGCTGGACGCGCCGTCGTTTGCTGGGGCAGCACGCGATGGGCAGTCGTTATCCGCTGATCGTCGGTAATCCGAGCCAGGTCGCGGATGCGTTAATTAAGTGGATCGATGAAGGCGATATCGACGGCTTTAACCTGACGCGCATCCTCAATCCGCAGAGCTACCGCGATTTCATCGATCTGGTGGTGCCAGAATTACAGCAGCGCGGTCGCTTCAAGACCGCGTATCAGCCCGGTTCGTTACGGCAGAAAATTTTTCAACAACAGGACCGCTTGCCCGATCGCCATCCGGCGGCGCGCTGGCGCGACGGCGTTAACCTTCGTTAATTTAACCTCTGGGATCTGATATGAAAATTGCACGTCATTTTGCGCTGGCTGCCAGCGTCGCACTGCTGGCGTTTAGCGCCGTCGCCGCCGAAAATTACAGCGGACCGTTGAAAGTCGGCACCACTGCGGCCTTTGCGCCGCCGCTGGAAACTGCGGTTGCCGAGGCGAAAAAACAAGGGTTGAATGTTGAGCTGGTGGAGTTCACTGACTGGACCGCGCCGAACGTCAGCGTGGAGAATGGCGATATCGATGTGAACCTATTCCAGCATAAACCGTTCCTTGAGAATGCTAACCAGCAGGGCGGATTCCATTTGGTGCCGTTCGCGCCGGCGATCATCAACAACATCGGACTTTATTCGAAGAAACATACCGCGATTGACCAGATCCCCGACGGCGGCACGGTGGCGATCGCCAACGATCCCATCAACGGTGCGCGCGGCCTGCTGCTGTTGCAAAAAGCCAGACTGATTAGCTTAAAACCGGGCGCGGGCCTTAAATCTACCGTGGACGATATCGTCAGCAATCCGAAGCATCTGAAGATTATCGAAGTGGAAGCGGTGCAGCTGTCGCGTTCGCTGGATGAAGTCGATTTAGCCCAGGGTTATCCGCACTATCTGCGCCTGTCGAAGACCATCGACCCGAACAGCGCGCTGCTGTTTGATGGTCTGGAGCATCCGGAATACGTGATTCAGTTCGTGATCCGCGACGGTCATCAGAACGATCCGCGTCTGGCGAAGTTCGTTGATATCTATCAGCATTCGCCAGTGGTGCGCGCCAAACTCGATGACTTCTACGGCAAGCTGTATCAGCCGGGCTGGAGCCAGTAAGCATGGTTAGCCTGACGCTACCCGGCGAGCGCGATGCGCTGCTCTCGCCGACGACCGAGACGGCAGGGAAAGTGCATGTGCAGATTCGTGGCTTGAGTAAACGCTATCCCGGACAAACCCAGGAAGCGCTAAAAGAGGTCGATCTGCAGGTTAAGCGCGGCGAGATTTTCGGCATCATTGGACGCAGCGGCGCCGGTAAATCAACGCTGATCCGTTGCCTCAATCGGCTGGAAAATCCCACCCGCGGTCAGGTGGTGATTGACGGTGTCGATCTTGGCACGCTGAGCGATCGTCAGCTGGTGGATTGGCGACGCCGTACTGGCATGATTTTCCAGCACTTCAATTTGCTGTCGGCGAAAACGGTGCGTGAAAACATCGAGCTGCCGATGAAAGTGGCGGGCGTGCCTGCGGCTGAGCGGCGGCGTAAAGTGGATGAGTTGCTGGCGCTGGTGGGCCTTGAACAGCGCCAGCACGCGTGGCCCGCGCAATTGTCCGGTGGGCAGAAGCAGCGCGTCGGCATTGCACGCGCGCTGGTGCACGATCCTGAACTGCTGCTGTGTGATGAAGCCACCTCGGCACTCGATCCGGAAACCACGCGCTCAATTCTGGCGCTGCTGAAGAAGATCAATCAGCAGCGTCATATCACTATCGTGTTGATTACGCATGAAATGGATGTGGTGCACGATCTCTGCCATCAGGTGGCGGTGATCGATCAGGGCGTAATCATTGAGCGCGGGCCGGTGTGGCAGGTCTACAGCGATCCGCAGCAAGAGACCACGCGACAACTGCTCAATCCGCTGTTCAGCGCGCTACCGGAAGCCATTCAACCGCTGTTGACGCCGACGCGTCAGCATGCTGATTCACGTCTGCTGGTGCGCCTGCGCTATACCGGACAGGGGGCGCAACCGGATTTGGCGGCGCTCAGTGCGCGCGTTGGCGGGCAACTGACCCTGTTATTCAGCGCGGTGGAGTGGGTGGACAGCAAACCGACCGGGCAAATGTTGCTGCTTCTTGATGCGCGGCATGAATCTGACCCTGCGCGAGCAGTGTTAATCTCACTCGCTGATCAACTGGAGATACCCGGTTATGTCACTGGCTATTGATCGTTTATGGGTTGGGCTACTGGATACGCTGCTGATGGTGGGCGTGTCGTCGCTGCTGGCGCTGGCGCTGGGATTGCCAATGGCCGTGATTTTGGTGGTGACTGGACGCGGCGATCTTTTCCCGAGCCCGCTGTTGAATCGCGTGCTCGGCTGGGTAGTGAACCTGTTCCGCTCGATCCCGTTTTTGATTCTGATGGTGGCGCTAATCCCCTTCACTCGCTGGATAGTCGGGACCACCTACGGCGTATGGGCGGCAGTGGTGCCGCTCACATTGGCAGCGACGCCATTCTTTGCGCGTATCGCCGAAGTGAGCCTGCGTGAAGTGGATAAAGGGCTGACCGAAGCGGCGCAAGCGATGGGATTCCATCGCTGGCATATTATCTGGCATGTGCTGCTGCCCGAAGCGCGGCCCGGCATCGTCAGCGGGTTTACCATTACGCTGGTGACGATGATTAACGCCTCGGCGATGGCGGGTGCCATTGGCGCGGGTGGGTTGGGGGATTTGGCGTATCGCTACGGTTATCAGCGCTTTGATATGCAGGTGATGCTGACGGTGATTGTGGTGCTGGTGGCGCTGGTGACGGTGCTGCAGTTCTTTGGCGACAGGTTGTCGCGTAGGCTAAATCACCGCTGATAAAGTAAGCGCGATGAATCGCGCCGCTACAACCACGTGCACATGCCGTAGCGGCGCGATTCATCGCGCTCTTTTGACCTTTATTCTTATCTGATCTGTAATCCTTCTAACGCTGCCAGTAGCGCATCCACTTTAGGTAGCAGCTGCTTGCGGCGTGGCCATATCAGCGTTAGGGCCAATCCGTCCGGCTGTTGCTCGGGCAGAATGATCTCCAGCTCGCCGCGTGCCAGCGGTTCACGCACCAGCCACGATGGCATCTGTGCCACACCCAATCCGCCACATACAGCCTGTACCTGCGCATCCACATCCCCCAGCGCCATTCGGTGCGGCAGGTTACGCCAGTGCGGATAGCCATCTTCCGTGGTGAACAGCCACGGCTTGGTGCTGCCATCGACGCGTTCGTACATGATCGCCTGATGTTGCAACAATTCGGCTTCGTTATTGGGCCGCCCCACGCGTGCCAGATAATCGGGTGACGCGCAAAACACCATGCGTTCGCGTCCCATCTGGCGACAGCCAAGCGAGGCGGGCAGATCCGGCGATCCACCAATGCGCACCGCAACATCAATCCCTTCATCAAACAGATCGATAAAGCGATCCGAGAAGGTCAGATTGAGCTCCACGTCCGGATGCTGCTGGCAAAACGGAATCAACAGCGGCATAACACCCAAGCGTCCGTAGGTATTGGGCACCGCCAGTCGCAAACGCCCGGAGGGAATGGAGCGCTGTGCCGCCAGCACCGCTTCGGCTTCTGCCAGCTCCTCCATAATGCGCAAACAGGTTTGGTAATAGGCGTTACCGGCATCGGTGAGTTTCAGGCTGCGCGTGGTGCGCTCCAGCAGGCGCGAGCCGAGGCGGGTTTCCAGCCGTGTCACACTTTTACTGACTGCTGAACCGGTGAGATGCAGGCGTTCGGCGGCGGCGGCAAAGCTGCCACCCTCGACGCTGGCAACAAAGGGAACAATATCTTTCAGGCGCTGATCGTGCATGTATTCGTGAACTCAGGTTGTGAATGCTGTGAATTAATGCCACAGATAGGAATTAAATTCTCTAGTAGACTTAGCGTTACTGTAACTGAGGAGAATTAAAATGCAAAAGCAGGCATTGATTGTAGGCATCAGCGGCGTGATTGGTCGTGCGCTGGCGGAAAAATTACAGCGCGAAGGTTGGAAGGTAACGGGTTTATCGCGCGGGCGTGGCGCGGTGCCGGAAGGCTGCCGCAGTCTGACGGCCGATCTTACTGATGCAGACGCGGTACATGCCGCACTGGCGCAGGAGAAACCAGATGCACTGTTCTTTAGCGTTTGGTCTCGCCAGGAAAACGAAAAAGAGAATATCCGCGTCAATGGCGCGATGGTGCGCAACGTCATTGAAGGCTTGGGCGAGCGCCTGAACGGCGCGCATGTGGCGCTGGTGACCGGCTTGAAACACTACCTCGGTCCGTTTGAAGCCTACGGTAAAGGTGCGGTGCCGGTAACACCCTTCCGCGAAGAGCAGGGCCGCCAGCCGGTTGATAACTTCTATTACGCTCAGGAAGATGAAGTATTTGCTGGCGCGGAGAAATATGGCTATCGCTGGAGCGTGCATCGTCCGCACTCTATCGTTGGCTTTGCGCTGGGTAACGCGATGAATATGGGCCAGACACTGGCGGTATACGCCACGCTGTGCCGTGAGCAAGGTTTGCCGTTCATCTTCCCGGGTTCGCCAGAACAGTGGAACGGCGTTTCCGATGTCACCGATGCTGGTTTGCTGGCGGAACAGTTACTGTGGGCCGCGACCTCGGCAGAAGCGGCCAATCAGGACTTCAACGCGGTGAACGGCGATGTCTTCCGCTGGAACTGGTTGTGGCCACGTCTGGCTGCGTACTTCGGTGTGGAAGCGGCAGCGTATCCGGCGCAGATGATGCCGCTGGAAGGACGCATGCAGGATGCACCGGCAGCATGGCGTGAAGTGGCGGAACGTTATCAGCTGCGTGAGGCGGATATCACCAAACTGGCGTCGTGGTGGCATACTGACGCGGATTTGGGCCGTCCAATGGAAGCGTTTACCGACATGAGCAAGAGCCGCAAAGCGGGCTTCACCGGCTATCGTTCCACACTGGATTCATTTACCCAGCTGTTTGATCGCTTGAAAGCGGAGAAGGTAATTCCACAGTAAAGTTCTCGTTTAGAAAAAGGGCGGCGCGCCGAGGCCGCCCTTAAATCCGGCATTAGTAACGAGTCCTGCTTTAATAAGTTAGGGTGGCCATCTAAATAAAAAACGCTGTGCTTTAGCCCTGATGATCCCGCCCTTTTATTAGTCCTTTCTTTCCTCTCACTTTTCGAGCATAACGCGGGCTTGACTTGTATCTATTTTTTAATTCTTTTCAATTATGCTCATCACCACCTATGATTAGAATACTTTCCAGAAGGTCAGTAGCATTCTGCCTATTAACCTATATATTCTTGTCAGTATTCAATTATTTTTTATTCATTAATATGCTCGACCGGCTGACTTTACGCCCATCATGACCTCTGATTATTTTAAGGACCACGCTATGCTTGAGCTAATTAAAGCTATTGGATTGGGATTGGTGGTAATTTTACCCCTTGCCAATCCGCTCACTACCGTAGCGCTGTTTCTTGGTCTTGCGGGCGATATGAATTTTCAGGAACGTAATCGCCAGGCGATGCAGGCCTCAATCTATGTCTTTTTGATCATGATGGTGACGTGGTACGCCGGCAGTGCGGTGCTACACACCTTTGGTATATCGATTCCCGGCCTGCGCATGGCGGGCGGATTGATTGTGGCCTTTATTGGTTTTCGCATGCTTTTTCCGGCGAAACCGGTTGGGCATTCCGTCGAAGCCCGGCATAAGCAGGATGAACAGGGCGCTGCCGATGATAATCTTGATAGCGTGAATATTGCCTTTGTACCGCTGGCGATGCCAAGTACTGCGGGGCCGGGGACCATCGCTATGATTATCAGTTCCGCTTCTACCGTCAGGTCGGGCGTGGATTTTCCAGCGTGGGTGGTAATGGTCGCGCCGACGCTGATATTTTTGTCCGTCTCGGTGATTCTGTGGATTTCCCTACGCAGTTCCGGGGCGATTATGAAATGGGTGGGGAAAGGCGGAATTGAAGCCATTTCACGTTTGATGGGCTTTTTATTGGTGTGTATGGGCGTGCAGTTCATCATAAATGGCGTGCTCGAAGTTATACGCAATTTTCACTGAGTTGCACCGTTTGCTTCATTGGTGCACCATTCGCAGCTTTATTGTTTAGGAAAATTAGCGACGTCCTTAACCAGATCATCAACAGCACTTTTTAAATCTGCAGAGGTTATTGCTGCCGTGCTGTTTGAGATGGTGCCACCGTAGGCTTTTCTCACCACTTTCAGGACCGGTTTATTAGTAGAGACATCTGTCAGCACACCTTCGATAAAGAAGAACGTGTTTTGGGAGCGTTTCCCTGCGACGGTCATAGTTCCAGCAATTACCGCTGTCACCGGCAACAATTCATAAACCCGAATATCTTTGTTTTCTGCTGAAACACCAGAAATAGCGACGCTAAAGATCAGTCCACCTTCATGTGGTTGGTTGCTCAATGGCTTGACCGCGTTCACAGCATTTTTGAGTTTCAGTTCGATTTGCATCCTGAGTTGTTCCAGCGTTGCTGCACTGACCCGACTGTTTGGCACGGGCGGAGGATAGAAAACAACAGGCGTCATATAAATATCTTTGTATTGATTGATGCGAAAGTCAGGTGCGATCCAGCGAAGCACCTGATGTCCAGATGATGTTTCAACCTCCGTTAAATTTGAGTAATCTTTCATGAAGCCTGAATACTGTTGGGTATCCGCAACTTTAGACGAACATCCAGCGAGCATGAGACAGAACGAGATGATACCCAGTTTGATAGATAAGCTTTGTGAGTTGATCATATAATCCCCCAGGGGTTTTTAATGATTTTATTACGCATGTGTGAAAATCAACCGTAAAAACGTCACTTTTAATTTAGCAGTGGAAATAATAAATGGCATGCTGTTGCGCTAATAAATTAGCAATTAAAAACCCTCAAGATACAATCTTATGATTTATATAACGTTAATATGTTGGCAGTATGGCGCACAAACATGCGTTAACTCTCTATTTGGCTGTGAAAGTTGTACAGTATGTTTAATTTTGTACATATTAAATTCATAGCAGGCTATTTATTTCATTCAAAAGTGTTGTTTTTTGTGATGAACCTGAGTGCGTTAAGCCGGGTTTGCTATTTATTGATGGTGCTAAATAAATTATTTCACTAATTAAATGCCCGGGAGAATTAATGCGGTCTATATTGATTTATATGCTTAGCGTAAATCCGAGGCTGTTATGTTTCTTAATTACTTTGCGCTTGGGGTTTTAGTGTTTGTTTTTCTTGTCATCTTTTACGGGATAATTGTGCTCCACGATATCCCTTATCTGATTGCGAAAGCACGTAATCATCCTCACGCGGATGCAATTCACGTTGCGGGCTGGGTAAGCCTGTTTACACTCCACGTCATATGGCCGTTCTTATGGATTTGGGCCACGCTATATCGGCCAGATCGGGGCTGGGGAATGGAGGCGAAGAACGCGTCGCTTGAACAACGTATAACCGCGTTGGAACAAAAAGTGAATGCAGACCGGGGTTCGCCGACGGAGTGACATCATGGACTTGCTGATTATATTGACCTATGTCGCCTTTGCATGGGCCATCTTCAAAATATTCAGAATACCGGTAAATAAATGGTCAATCCCAACGGCAGCCTTGGGCGGCATTGTGCTGGTCAGCAGCCTGATATTGCTGATGAATTATAATCATCCCTATACTTCTTTGGCACAGAAAGCGGTTATCGCCATCCCCATCACGCCTCAGGTAACGGGTATTGTTACTGAGGTCACTGATAAACAAAATATGCGGGTTAGGAAAGGGGATATGCTTTTTCGCCTGGATCAAACCCTATTCCGGGCACGCGTTGATAGGTTGAATGCTGATCTCGTCACCGCCATCCATAATATTCACGTGTTACGTGGGCAATTAGAGGAGGCCCTCGCCAATACGTCACATGTGAGTGCAGAACGAGACCGCTTATTCAAAAATTACCAACGCTATCTGTCCGGCAGTAAAGCGCGTGTCAATCCGTTTTCTGAAAGAGATATTGATGATGCAAGGCAA
Organism: Pantoea sp. E2023-21; assembly: GCF_051302795.1. Classification (NCBI taxonomy): domain Bacteria; kingdom Pseudomonadati; phylum Pseudomonadota; class Gammaproteobacteria; order Enterobacterales; family Erwiniaceae; genus Pantoea; species Pantoea sp. E2023-21. Next base: position 172,631 of record NZ_CP195345.1, read on the forward strand.
AACTTTCTCGCCCAGGACGCATTGGTAAAAGGGTCGATTGCAGAACAAACGCAGATAAAAAGTCAGCTGAATAGTATGGTAAGCGGAGAGCAATCACAGATTGTTAGCCTCAGAGCGCAGTTAGCTGAAGCGCAATATAATCTTGAACAAACAATTATTCGTGCGCCGAGCAATGGATACATAACGCAGGTCTTGATCCGTCCAGGCTCTTTTGCATCGTCTTTACCTCTGCGGCCAGTGATGATTTTTATACCCGAACAGAAGCGTCAGGTTATTGCGCAGTTTCGACAAAACTCGTTATTGCGTCTTACGGCCGGTGATGAAGCGGAGGTGGTATTTAATGCGTTACCAGGGCAAGTATTCAACGCAAGACTGGTAAGAATTCTTCCTGTGGTTTCGGGCGGTACTTATCAGGCTCAGGGAACCTTACAATCTCTGACGATTGACCCCGGTTCGGACGGTGTACTGGCAGTGGTTGAATTGGATCCTGATGCGGCAGTCGATGCGTTACCGGATGGTATCTTTGCACAGGTGGCTGTTTATTCTGAACACTTTTCGCATGTTTCAGTTATGCGTAAGGTATTGTTGCGCATGACCAGCTGGGTTCATTATCTGTATCTCGATCATTAGTGAAACAGCGCTAACTGAAGATTGAGCAGGGAATTCGTTAAGTCGGAATTAACGTTGATTAAAGGCGAAAGTACTGCCTTAACATAAGTCTTAGTGAAATACTCATGCAAAGGCAGTTTTGCAATTACTTTTTCTTATAAACGATTGCAGTACCATGTATTTTGTTATTGGTGTTCGCTGAGGTAACGATATAAATATCGCCACCTTTTTCATCGGCTAATTTAGACAGTTCCTCTCTCGCACTCGCGGGATCGGTTTCACCTGAGGTGGAAATGTTTCCTACCTCTACATATTGATCTTTTACCTTTTCAAACTCTACTTTTGTCATCAGGTCTGCAGCGAGTGAACTGAAAGATACAGAGCTTGCTAATAATACGAAAATTAATTTTTTCATACATATCCTTGGATGAGGTAAATGATGGGAATTTAATTGTATTGCTATTATTCTATAGTTTATAAAAGTATCCTTTACAATGTGATTGAGCCGATTTTTATTCTTTTGCGCAGCCTCGTCACCCCCAAGAATTAACTTAGGCAACGCACGCTTTCACGCGGCTCACTTCAACGTCACCCAACGTTTTCCCACCAGCACGGTCATCGCCACAATCGTGACTATCGCCGCCAGATGCATAATGAAATCCAGTGGATGCAGGTGCACCGGATGGCAAAATGCCAATAGCGCAACCGCCATGCAGGAAACACCCAAGCCCGCCATGGCTAAGCTGCGCACCGGATATAGCGCTCGCGTGCGGCGCAGGCTAACGATCATCAGCACCATCATCGGTGTGCTGACCACCAGCAGGAAAGTAAAGCAGCGTGTGCTGTAGTTGTCATGCACCAGCGGCACTTCGCCGGGAATCTGGCTGATGCTCATGCCGAGCCACAGCAAACCGATCGGCAGCAGCGCTTTCCAGCTGATACTGCGGCGTCCGGCGATGCTCATATTAAATGCGCTGCGGATCGCCAGCGTGCCGAGTATAAAGGCCAGCACCAGCTGGAGAATCGCCTGCAGCGCACCGGGCTGCGTCCAGTCGGTGAAACTGCGCTGCACCAGGAAGCTGGCGGCAATGCCGCAGGGTAAAGCCAGCAACAGCCAGGCGCAGACGCGCCAGCGGGTGGATCGCAGCGGTTTTACCGGCCGCATCTCGCGACCGAGTTTTTCAATTAACAGGTTATGATCGGTCATGATTGGCTCCAAAGCGGCGCAGATTAGTTAATGCGCGGTGCAGCAGTGATTTCACCGCTGCGACACTGAGATGGTTATGCTCGGCCGCTTCCGTCAGACTCATTTCGCGCAGATGCACATGTTCGACAATTTCGCGCTGACGCGAAGGCAGCTGGCGCAGATAACCGGCCAGCTCTTCCTGCGTGTCCTGCTGCAGTGCGTCCGACGCACTTGCCGCTTCCGGCACCCATTCGTCGTTGACTTCCCACTGCTGATGGCGACCCCGTCTCCGCAGGGCATCGATAGCGCGCGCCGAGATGATCGCCATCAGCCAGGGTAAAAAAGGGTAGGCAGGATCATAGGTGTGACGCACCCGATGTACCGTCATTAGCACATCCTGAATCACATCTTCTACCAGTGCATCGTCGGCGATCTGTTTGCGCGTTTGCGAACGAATCACCGGCACCAGCGCTTTCAGCAGTCGGGTATAGGCGAGCTGATCGCCAGCCTGTGCCTGTTCCATTAGCGCGGGCCAACTTTCGCGCGCGCTATCGCTTGTGTGCATAATCCGCCTTGTTGTTGTTACGCCTTCTTGCCCGCCGCCTGATTAAGTGCATTCACCACAATGCTCGGTGTTAGCACCTGCGGCAGCACTTTCGGCGGTCCACCATCGGCGGGGTACACCAGATACATCGGTAATCCGCCCTGACCGAATTCACTCATCGTGTCATCGACGTCCGGGTTAAATTTAGTGGAATCTGCCACCATGTACAGCGTACCGGTTTTGGTTATGGCATCTTTCACGGCTTGGGTGGAGAGCGAGGTTTTCTCATTCACCTGGCAGGTGATGCACCACGAGGCGGTGAAATCGACAAAGATCGCTTTACCATGCCCGCGCTGCGCTTCAACCGCCTGTGGCGTCCATTTGGCTTTAGTGACCTCCGCCGTCAGCTGATCGCCCGCCAGGCCTGCGCCGGGTTTGATCAGGCTCGGAAGCGGGGCGATTACCGCCACAATCAGTACCGCCGTGACGGCAAACAGTACCTTATGACTTTTACCCGCAAAGTGGCGATGCTGCGCCATACCGTATAGCCAACCTGCAAAAGCCACAATCACCGATGCCGCCAGCAAGGTGGCCAGCGCCGCGCTTCCCGCTTGCTGAGCAAGCACCCAGACCAGCCAGGCATACGCGCCAAACATCGGGAACGCCAGGCCGCGTTTTAACACATCCATCCATGCGCCGGGACGCGGCAGGAACTTAGCCAGCGCCGGGAACAGCGATACCAGCGTGAATGGCGCGGCGAAGCCGAGCGCCAGCGCGAAGAAGATCACCAACGCAACGGCAGGCGGTTGTACCAATGCATAGCCGATGGCGCTGGCCATAAAGGGTGCCGCACAAGGCGTTGCGACGATGATCGCCAATGCACCGGTTAACGCCGAGCGGGTAAAGGCACCGCGGCCGACATCAACCGAGCCGACGCGTTGTACCGACAAGCCAACTTCAAATACCCCGAGCAAATTGAGCGCGGCGGCGAGGATGACCAGTGACAGCAGCGCGATCACCAGCGGCGATTGCAGTTGGAAGCCCCAGCCCACTGCGGCGCCACCGGCGCGCGCCGCCAGCAAGATGCCCGCCAGCGCCATCATGGTCACCACAACGCCAAGTAAAAAGCCTAACCCTTCACGACGCGCGCTGGCGGCATTATCGGTATGGCGTAACAGCCCGAGCGCTTTCAGCGAGATCACCGGAAATACGCAGGGCATTAAATTCAGAATGATGCCGCCGATGAAGGCGGCCAGCATGGCGGTTAACATCGCTGGCCTCTTTGCTTAGTGAGTTTGTGGGTGAGATGCGTCGTATTGCTTAACGGCGGCCAGCGCTTTATCAATATGCGTTTCTGGGTTTCTGTCAGTGTAACTCAGCAGAATATTGCCATCAGGCGCGATCACGTAGGAGGTACGATCGGACAGGGTTTTGCCTTTCATCTGCATAGTGGTTTGATACTGCGCCGCCACTTTTGCACCTGGATCGGCGGCGACAGTAAATTTATCGCGGCACTCCAGTTTAGAAAAATCGCTGACCTGATCGGTATTGCCTGCGGTCACGCCCACCACCGTGGCACCCATTTTGCTGAAGCTGTCAGTGGCTTCAGCAAAATCGTGCGCTTCAATAGTACAACCTGCGCTAAACGCTGCCGGGAAGAAATAGAGCACCACCGGACCTTTCTGCAACGCTTTTTGCAGCGAGAAGGTCAAGGGCTTACCGGCTAACGCGCCCTGCAGTTCAAAGTTCGGTGCTTTCGCGCCCACCGGCAGTGCGGCACCGGCGTTGAACGCGGAAAGACCCAGTGCTGCTGTCATGGTCAGGGTACAAACGAGGGATTTGATGCGTTTCATTCTCTGCTCCTGCGAAGTATAGAAATGCCGAATTGGATAACTCATTAGTTCAGTTCGCTGGGGCCGGGAGGAAAGTTTCGGTCGGGGAAAAATTATTTTTGCAGACGCGCTAACATCCGCAAGCTGTTGTCAAAAAGGGGGTCAACAATACGCTGCGGGAAATCCGTGGGTAATGTTCGGGTCACTTGCTCCATCGCGACGGCCATTTCAGCAATAAAGAAATCAATTATCTCAATCATCTGATTCTGGTCAAAATTAACCTGCTTAGCGGTGGCTAAAAAATGGCGCGGGAAAATTTTATCGATCTCATTTTTTCTGCCTTTGCTGGCTTTCAAACTCATTGCCAGTTTCAAATCGCGGATATTGAGTCCGTTTCCGCCCATCGATGTGAAGACAGAAATGATGTCGTAGAAAGGCGTGAGACGATAACTTCCGCCGCGCTCGATAAAGACAGAGAAATTTTTGGCATGACCATCCGTTGCGCCGATCAGCCACTGGAATACCTGGAATTTCATAAAGGAATAACGATCTTCTAATGCGTTACTGGATCCCATCAGGAATTGCATGATGTCGGCGATGCCGGGTCCACCGTCAGATTCATATTTCAGCGCTGACGGTAAGCCGAATGCCTGACATATGTCTTCCTGGGGTAAGCGCAGCAATTGTGTCTGCTGGTGGTTCCAGCGCCGATCAAAGCGTTGCACGGCCAACGCCTTCATCTTGCCAGCGTAAATGATGCTGGCGTCAGGTACAGCAAATCCCAATGCTCGCGCCAGTGCCAGGCAAAGGTACTCATTTTCGACGCTTTCACGCATATCCAATGTGGCAAAAGGTTGCTTAATCTCACCGATGGGCAATTTGATGATGTGCGATGTGGGCGTGGCGCCATGTGGAATGGCCCAGCCTTCCCCCATTGCCAACAAGGCTGTTTTTTCCTGAGCACCCGCTACCGAGATGCGGAAATCGTGTTCTTCACTGATCATGCCCAATGGAATATCCGCCTGATAAGCCGATAGGACACGTTCCAGCTTATGTTCATCCAACCGTTCGGCGTCCAGGCTTAAATCTGCGGGTGTACTTTGCGGTGGCAGGAGCATCACGGCACCGACGCTGTCTTTGCCAATTTCGCTTAGCAGATCGAACGGCTGACGTGATTTAGCACGATAACGCGCGACGATGCGATCGCGTACTAAAGGGCTGTCAGGCAGTAAATTATCAAAATAATTGAGTACTGCGGCGGATGAAATCACAGGCAACTGTAACGGCAGTGACAGCGATAGCGGCCTGGCGAGTCGATTGCTCAACCAACCCGGATGATATTGGAAAGTGTGCGACCCATTGGTGTTGCGCGTCAGGATGCCTACGCGTTCGCCGTTCATCCACGCGATCAATTCCTGCTTCACCAGTCATTCTCCTGACCCGTTATGGCGGCGTCTTTTTCCTGGACGTTCATGTTTAGATCAAGCGACTGCAAGATTTTGAACAAAGTCGCGAGCGTGGTGAGGTCGGGATTGTTTTCAAAGTGAGAAATGGTGGATTGTTTCAGGCCAACTTTTTGCGCCAGCTCACCTTGCGTCCAATGATTTTGTTGGCGAATGAGTTTGAGGTGATTAGCCAGTTGGCGCGGACTGTAAATCATGGCGAATCCTCTTGTCACCAGCGCTTTTATGCTGAAATTAACCCACAGGTAGATAATGGGCAACTTATCCCTTAAAGGGGATAATGTCAACTTTATCCCTTGTGGGGGATAATGACAGGATTATCCCCTGTTAAGGATAAATTTGATTTTTAGCGAGACGCACTAGAGGGATAATGCTGCACACTTAGGCCATAAAATGCGTATCTATCCAGGTGCGCATGAATGCGCACCCTACGAAAACCCAGCGAATTAAACGCAGGAGCGCATGAATGCGCACTCTACGAAAACCCAGCGAATTAAACGCAGGTGCGCATGAATGCGCACTCTACGAAAACCCAGCGAATTAAACGCAGGCGCGCCATTCATGGCGTAAAGCCGATCAGTTAAGCCCCGTTTTATTTACCGCACATTCCGTAGCGGCGCGATTTATCGCGCAATAAATTGCGCCGCTACAACATGTTCGCTGGGTAGTTGGGGTTTTCATCTCTTAACTGACAAGCATTACGCCATTCATGGCGACCTTACGAGGCGGGGCGGATGCCCTGGCAGAAAAGACTCAAGGTGTGTTGAACAATAAGCTCACGATTGAATGTGAGATCGTTAGCAAAGCGGGTGAAGGGCACCAGCACGAGGCTAAGGATCGAGGTCATCAGCAGTTGTGGTTCCAGCTCAGCATTGAGTAATCCTTGTTGCTGCCAGCCTTCAATGAGGTTTTTCACCTCATCACGCTCACCGTGACCAAAGCGCTTTTTAATCTGCTGGCCTAACCCGCCTTCACCTTGCATCACTTCCTGCATCCATAGCGGTGCAAACCAGTTGTGAGTGCTGACGATATCCGCCACTTCATGAATAAAGGCGGTGAAAGTAGTGACAGGGTCACGCGGGTCGTCCATAAAGTGCGCCACCAACCGCTGGCGTAACGGCAAAAAACGCTCCTCAACCACGATATCCAGCAAGGATTCACGCGATTGAAAATAGTAATTGAGCATCGCCGGACTCACGCCCGCCTTACGCGCAATGGCGTTGAGCGAGGTTTCACCGATGCCGTTTTCGGCATACAGCGCTAAGGTGATGTCGAGCAGATGTTCGCGCTGCTGCACGTTAATTGCGCCACCCCGTGGGCGGCCCGGGCGGCGAGGTATTGCCGCGTGAGTCATTTCGTCAGCAGGGACTTTTCGTGCGGTCATCTTTACTCACTCACTTGATTCATGTCAGACTGCGTTTAATATTAATTGGGTATTTAATTAATTACAATTGGTGTCTGTTATGCAACCCCAAACACTCGCGCCGCAGTCGGATCACGGCAAGGACAATCCTCCTTCAGTCCGCTTACTGATGGGCGCTTTATTACTGGTCATGCTGTTAGCAGCATTGGATCAGACCATCGTCTCCACCGCGTTACCGACCATTGTCGGCGAGTTGGGCGGACTCGATCGCCTCTCGTGGATCGTCACCGCCTATATGCTGGCTTCGACAATTGTCGTGCCACTGTACGGCAAGTTTGGTGATTTGTTTGGCCGCAAAACGGTACTGCAAATTTCAGTGGTATTGTTCCTGATTGGCTCGGCGCTGTGCGGCCTGGCGCAGAATATGGAACAGTTGATTTTCACCCGCGCACTGCAAGGTTTAGGCGGTGGTGGCTTGATGGTAGTAAGCATGGCGGCGGTCGCCGATGTGATCCCGCCACAAGAACGCGGCAAATATCAGGGCCTGTTTGGCGGCGTATTTGGTCTGGCAACCGTCATCGGGCCGCTTCTGGGCGGTTTTATTGTGCAGCATGCGTCGTGGCGCTGGATTTTCTATATCAATCTGCCGCTGGGTTTGATTGCGCTGGTGATCATCAACGCGGTATTCAAGACCGACAACAAGCGCAAGCCGCATGAGATTGACTATCCTGGCGCGGTGTTTCTCAGCCTGGCGCTGGTGGGCATCACGCTGTTTACCAGCGAAGGCGGCACGCTGCGCGCATGGTCCGATCCACTGTTGTGGTGCATTCTGGCGTTTGGTGTGATTGGGGTGATCGGTTTTATTTATGAGGAGCGCCGCGCCTGGGAACCGATTATTCCGCTGTCGCTGTTCCGTAACCGCAGTTTTTCCCTCGCCAGTTTAATGGCATTTATCGTCGGCATGTCGCTGTTCGGCAGCGTGACATTTTTACCGCTCTATTTGCAGGTGGTAAAAGGTTCCACGCCGACCGAAGCCGGTTTGCAACTGTTGCCGCTGATGGGTGGGTTGCTGATGACCTCTATCGCCAGCGGACGCATTATTAGCCGTACCGGTAAATATCGTCTGTTCCCGATAGGCGGCACCTTGCTGGCGACCCTCGGCATGGCGCTGTTGACCACGCTAACCATTGATGCGCCGCTGTGGCATATCTATCTGTTTGCCTGCGTGTTGGGCATGGGAATGGGCATGGTGATGCAAGTGCTGGTGCTGGCGGTGCAGAATACCGTTACGCCCGATCGCATCGGCGTTGCCACGTCGTCGGTAACGCTGTTCCGCTCAGTTGGCGGTTCGATTGGTGTGGCGTTGTTTGGTGCGGTGTTTAGTCAGGTGCTGAAATCGGGCCTGACCACGCTGGTGGAACAGGGCAAAGCATTACCGCGCGCGCTCGATCCGCAGGCGGTGCATCATCTGCCTTATGACGTGCAACAAGCCTATTTGCAGGTGTTTGGTGATGCGGTGCACTCAGCCTTTCAAATGGCAACTGGCGTCATGTTATTGGCCTTTATCCTGTCGCTGTTTTTACCGGAATCACCGCTGCGTAAGAAAGACGCAGCGGCTTAACCCGTTTACCCTGCCGCGCGCTGCTGCAAGATTTTCACCGCTTGCGCAGCATCGCGGCCCAGTTCAGCCAAATCCAATCCGGCAATGACATCATTCTGCACCAGCAGTTTTCCTTCACAAATCAGCGCGTGCAAATTGGCGCGACCACCGCTGGCCACCGGGCCAATGGCGGGATCGTGCAGGCCATAATAACGCGGATCGTCCAGGCGGTAGACGGCGATATCCGCAGCCATGCCTGCTGCTATCCGGCCGGTATGCAAGCCCAAAATCTTTGCGCCACCTGAGGTGCCCCAGCGCACCACATCTTCAATGCTGGCAGCGTCGCCGCCGCCTTCAAAGGTTCCACCGGCATAGCGCGGCTGCGCCAGCATGCCTTTGCGTGCACGCTGTAACTGCCAGGCGGCGTGGGTTTCGCTTTGCATGTCTGCCGCCTCATTCGACGCCGCGCCATCGACGCCAATCGAGATGTTGACCCCCGCTTGCTCCATCGCCACCAAATCGGCAATGCCGCTACCGAGGCGCGCATTACTCTGCGGACAATGCGCGATGCCACTGCCAGCCGCACCCAACATCGCGATCTCTTCCGGCAGCAGTTTCACCAGATGGGCAAACCACACATCGTCACCAATCCAATCGTGTTCGGCGCAAAACTGCAGCGGCGTCATACCAAACTTCGTGCGCGCAGCATCGAGGTAATCCACGGTTTCCGAAAGATGGCTATGCAGGCGAATACCGAGTTGACGCGCCAGGCGCGCGCTTTCGCGCAGTTCCTGCGGCGTGGTGGAGTGCAGCGTGGTGGTCGGTGCCATCACAATGCGGCGCATTGCGCGATCCTGCGGTTGATGATAGCGCGCCACCAGGCGGTCGACATCGGCCATCATGCTATGAAAGCTCTCCGGGCGCAGCGCGGTGGGCAAGTCGCTTTCTAAGCCGCGACTTTGCGTGGCACCGCCGCGACAGAGCACGAAGCGCACGCCCAGTTTGTCGGCTTCGTCGAACAGGATCGCTGCGCCATCAAACGGCATACCAGGCCAATAGAGATAGTGATGATCGGCAATAGTGGTACAGCCAGAACGCACCAGCTCGACCAGACCGACGCGCGCGGCAATACGAAACGTCTGCTCGTCAAAAGCGCCACGAAAACGATACGGCGTCGCGGCCAGCCAGCCGCTGAGGCTAAGATTTAGACCTTGCGGCTCGCCTTTGAGCAGCGATTGAAACAGATGATGATGCGTGTTGACCCAGCCGGGATAGACCACGCAATCACGGGCGTCGATCACCGTTTCATCGGCGACAGCGCTCAGTTCGCCCATCTCCGCAATCAGACCATCACGGATACGAATATCGCGCGCGCTACTTCGCGGTTGCTGTTTATCGCCGGTAAGAATCGCGGCACAGTTTTTAATTAACAGTTGGCTCATGGCAACTTTACTCCGCTTTCGCGGCGACAAACTGCGTGCTAAACGCGCGCTGCCAGTCGGTTGAGGCTTTAAGCAAACCGGCGTTGACCATAAAGTCGCGCGTTGCCTGCCAGCGTTTATCCGTCATAACGCCTAAACCTTGCTTCGCCGCATCACCACCGTCAATCAGGTGCAGCGCTTTCATTTGCGACACGCCGAAGGCCAGAATTGCGTCGGTCATTTGCGGGTTCTCTTTTTTGATTAGCGCATTGCCTGCGGCCGGATTGGCGAGGTAGGATTTCCAGCCCTCCATCGATGCCGCGACAAAACGCTTCATGACCTCAGGCTCTTTTTGCAGTAAATCGTCGCGTGTCACCAGAATGCCGCCATAGGCCGGATAGCCATAATCGGCAAAAAGATAGAATTTGCTGTCCGGCTGCACCTCTTTGATTTGCTGCACTTCGGATGTGGCGTAGGCCTGCTGCGCGGTATTTTTATCCGCGAGGAACGGTTGCATGTTGAAGGTGTAAGGGCGCGCCTGACCATCCTGCAGCTGATATTTGCCTTTCAGCCACGGCCACCAGCTGGCTTGTCCACTGGCTGACACCAGCACGGTTTTGCCTTTGAGCTGATCCAGCGACGTCACATCGCCATGGGTAACAATGCCTTGCGGATCAAACTGAAACGGCGCGGCGATGGCTTTTAGCGGGAAGTTGCGCTCAATGCCCTGCAGCACTTGCAGGTCGTAGCTGACGATCACATCCGCACGGTTCGCCAGCAGTAGCGTCATGTTATTCAGCTGCGGTCCGCCGGAACGCACTTCAACTTCCAGCCCGTACTTTTTATAGATACCGGTGGCGAGCGCCTGGTAATAGCCGCCTTGCTCTGCCTGCGCGACCCAGGTGGTTTGCAATACCAGTTTGTCGGCGGCGTGCGAAAGTGCAGAGGTGCTCAGCAGAGCAGCGAATAAGGAGAAACGGAAACGCGACATTGTCATAAAACCCCCAATAAACGTTGAGTTTGTTGTCGTCATCAGGGGCGTAGCGGCGCATGGCGTGCTCACGATGCCTGGAAAAAGCATCGTCCCCTGACGAGGTACAGCTAATGCTGTAGAGCAATGTCCTGCGTGAAAGTGGTGTCACGCTGACCGCTTATACTCAGTGTCGATTTAGCAAAGCGCATGCCATTCGTGTAACTATATGAAAATAATCAATTAAATAGTAAAAGTGATCGACTTTTAATTCTGCCTCTGATCATTGATGAGGCAAACCGGCTCTTTTTGCACCGCCGTTGTGCAGTCAGGGCGCGACAGATTAATTAACTTATTGATTTTAATAGGAGCTACGAGCTGGCACAGGCTTTGCTTTGTGAAAAACTGAGTAGAAGCTGTCAACCGTGGTTTTACCCGGTGGGTCATTGCTCGATCGCTTGCAACTTTCAGCAGGCGCGGGGATGACTGCCACGCTGCGGGCGGGTCATCCGTTATCGCTCAATAACGAGGTGCACCAATGGAAAAGACCCCTTATGACATGCATGAACTGACAAAAGAATCGCGCATGGGCGCGCGCGGCGTGGAAGCCGCGCGTGATGTGCGTATCATCGATCTCGCTGATTTTGAACAACGTAAACCGGAAATAGCGGAGCAGCTGTGGCAAGCCGCCACTGAGATCGGCTTTTTCCAGATTTCCGGGCATGGCATTTCCCTGGACGACATCAATGCGGCTTTTGCCAATGCAGAACGCTTTTTTGCGCTGCCGCAAAGTGACAAAGGCCGCCATCCATTGCGCCGCAATGCGGGCTGGGAATACCGCGCGCAGATCCGTCCGTCAACCGGCAAACCGGATCAAAAAGAGTCGTATCAGGTAACGCGCCCGCGTATGGAAGGGTTATGGCCGGATGAAGCCACTTTGCCTGGTTTCCAGCATGATGTACTGAAATTCGAGCGTCAGTGCTGGGAAGTGGGCATGCGCTTGCTCTCCTGTTTTGCCCTGAAGCTGGGATTCCCCGACGATTTCTTTGCCAAGGCGCATGAACCATCGCGTGAAACCTATCAAAGTACGCTGCGTATGCTGCATTACTTCGCTATTAGCGGCGAGCCCGATGGCCCGTGGCGCGCAGGTGCGCATACCGATTTCGATTGCCTGACCTTGCTATTCCAGCGTGATGGGCAGGGTGGGTTACAGGTGTGTCCGGGCAGAGAAATGGAGGAGCAAATCTGGACGCCGATCCCGCCGCTGGAAGGCTTAATTACCTGTAATATCGGCGATATGTTGATGCGCTGGAGTGATGATCAGTTGCCATCGAATTTCCATCGCGTCAGTAATCCGCTGCCGGGTGAATCGGTGCCGGCACGCTACAGCCTGGCGTTTTTTTGCCAGGCTAACGAAGATGTGATGATTGAAGGGCCGGAGAAAAAATATCCGCCTATTTCCGCAAAGGATTATCTGGCGCAGCGAATTTGTGCCAATTTTTCCGGCAAGTATTAAACGTACAGCTGTAAGTCGAAATTGATGCCATTCTGTGCAGGCGCGCAAATATTCTCCTGCACAGAAAAAGCACAGCCGGTAAAATAGATTTTTAACTCAAATACAAGATGTTACCGTTGCGTAAACTTAGGTAAAACCAAGCGGCAATTAAAAGATTTCGCGGCGCGGCTATTTATTTCTGCAACTTCTTTACGGTATAAATCTCTCATCCCAGTTTCCCTCAGCGAAAACACCAACACATGATCAATTCTGCCGCCAGCAAAGTTATCGCCTGCCTGTTTGTTTTTACCCTGGCCGGTTGTTCTTCTAAGTCTTCGCATGCGCCTGCTGAAGAAAGCGTTGATACCTCAGTTGATGGTGGCAAGCAACCGGATTTAATTCCGGTGATTGCGGCGCTGCACGATCAAATGCATTCGTGGGAAGGGACTAAATATCAATGGGGCGGCACGCAATTAACCGGCGTCGATTGCTCTGGATTTGTCTGGCGCACGTTGAAAGATCGCTTCAATATCCCTATGGATCGCGTCACCACTAAAGAGTTAATCGCCATGGGCAAGCCGGTGGATCAGGCACATTTGCAACCCGGTGATTTGGTCTTCTTCCGCATTAAACGCGAGCTGCACGTGGGCTTTTATGATACCGACCATCAATTCCTTCACGCTTCGGTGAGTCAAGGGGTGATGCGTTCCTCGCTCAATAATCCGTACTGGAAATCGGTTTATTTAGAGGCGCGACGTTTGCCGAAAGAACAGAATTCGCAGATCAGTTTCAATTATAAAAACAAGGTTTGATGGGCGGTGCGCATAAATGCGCACCTTCAGGTTTTGTTAAAACTGATATGAAACGCTCATGGAGAAACTGCGCGGCGCACCATAAACGTAGCTGTTCATGTAGCTGTAATATTCGCGATCAAACAGGTTGTCAACGTTCGCCTGTACCGCAACCTGCTTAGTGACCTGATAACGGGCAAACAACGATGCCAGCGGAATGCTTCCCTGGTAGACGCGCACGGTATCGCCGCTGGCGTTGGTTGCATCTTCAAAGACGCGATTCTGCCAGTTGATGCCGCCGCCGACCGCCAGATCCGGCAACATCGGCAACTGATAACGGGTGAACAGTTTAAAGGAGGTTTGCGGCTGATAGCTGTTAAAACGACCCGCTTTATCCCGTGCTACATAGCGTGTGGCACCGAACGTCAGCTGCAGATTATCCGTCAGCGCACCGTTAAGCTCAAACTCCGCACCTTTACTGACCGCACCTTTGGCGGACGCATAAGCCTGTTCACTACCGCTCAGATAGACGCCATCAATCGCCTGACCGACGTTATCCTGTTCAATACGGAATAACGCCACCGTTGCGGTTAATCGACCATCATACCAGGCGGACTTCAGACCCGTTTCATAGCTTTTTCCGGTAACCGGCGACAGATATTTACCGCTGGTATCGCGATAGGTTTGTGGCAGAAAGATTGCGGTATAGCTGCCGTAGGCGGACCAGGACTCATTGATGTCGTAAACCAAACCGGCGTAAGGCGTGGTGTTGTTTTTGGTCATGTCGCCACTGCTACCATTGGTGCTCCACTGCGTGTAACGCGCACCAATAATCAGCGACAGCGGATCGGCCAGCGAGAAGCGCGCGGCGGTGTAAGCGGATTTCTGGCGAATGGTATCATCGGCATTCTGATACCAGCCTTGCCACTGTGGTTCGGCAATGTTGCCATTCCAGCTGTTATTGAAGATACCCATATCGCTTGAGGCGATATTGTAGTTTTCCAGATCGGTAACGCCATCCTGGCTGTAAGTGGCGTTGTGCTGGCGGCTATAGCTCACGCCCGCCATTAACTGATGCTGACGACCTAACAACTCAAATGGGCCGCTGGCGTAGCCGTCGAACGAATCCATCTGGCGTTTACCGCGATCCATACTGCCGTAGCCGGTGGTGCCTTCGCCGCTATCCTGATCGGCATTGCCCATCACATACAGCAGTTTATCGTTGAACGTGTTCTCTGCATGCGTGCCGTTAACGTGCACGTTCCAGCCGTTATCGAAGTTATGGTCGATATCAGCGAACACTTTGCGTGAATTGGTGTTGTAGCGCGCCCAGTTGGCGGCGGAGTTAAGGCTACGATCGTAATGCGTGGTGGCGTTGTTGCTATAGAACATTGGCACGCCGCCCCACGTTGGATTGCCGGTGTTGGCATCTTCGTAGTCATAACCCAGCGACAGCGTAGTGTGCTCGGTGATGTCGGCATCAATCACGCCGTAGAGAAATTTTTTGGTTTTGTGGTAGCGATCCAGCCAGCTGTCTTCATCGCTATAGCCGGTTACCACGCGGCCACGCAGGCTGCCATCCTGGTTTAGCGGCGCTGAGAAATCCGCAACATAACGCTGTTTGTTCCAGCTGCCGTAGCTGGCGCTGACCGTACCGGTGAAGGTCTTACTGTCGGCGTGTTTGCGCACCATGTTGATCGAGGCGGACGGGCTGCCCGCGCCGGTCATCAATCCGGTAGCACCGCGTACGATCTCAATACGCTCGTAAATGGCGGTATCAGATGCAGCGTCGCCATAGTTCCAGTTGTCATTAACCGACGTGGGAATGCCATCGAAAGAGAAGTTAGTGATCTTAAAGCCGCGTGAATAATATTCCGAGCGCTCGCTGTCGATCAGATTGGTCGAGATGCCGGTAGCGTTGGTCAGGACATCGTTCACTGATTGCAGATTTTGATCCTGCATACGCTGCTGCGTAACGACGCTCATTGACTGGGGCACATCGCGTGGCGTCAGCAACAATTTGGTGCCAGCACGCGTGGTTTTTACCGCGTAATCCTGCTGTTCATTATTTTCGCTGTCGTCGGCTGCCGACGCATCGACCACCAAATCCTGCTGCGTAGCATTTGCTGCTTGCGCCATGGTTGGGGTAAGTAGCGCATGAATCGTCATCGCCAGCAGTGAGACGTTAAAGGTTTTCCTGATGCCAGACATAAAATTTCCTGTAGAAACTCACGTTATAGGAAGCTGTTTCGCTTCATTTTTTATCGTTTGCGCCTTTATCCATCAGCCCAAAGGGGCAGACGAGAAGGGACGAAAAACGCCACTGCTTATTTGTTGAGAAAGCCAATGATAATCATTTGCTTTAAAGAATCTCGGAAGGTTTCATTTGTAATTGTAATAATGTGTAAACATATTATTTATCAGATATTTATAATTAAAAATAACCTGTTAATTGCTAACGTTTTCATGTTTTTAAGCCGATATAGGGAACTATTTGGCAGATAAACGTGTAGCGCTCGCACGACACCATTCACGGCAAAGCGGAGAAGACCATCGAGAAAGTTGCTAAGTTCATGCTAATGCGTATGATTCTCATTCTTCTTGTATTTTCCGTACGCGCCCGCGCGCAACGGAGCCGTTCATCCATTGATGGAGTTGAGCATGAAATCGTTATTTAGCCCGCGCAAAGCCGCCGTTGCTGCAGCGATCGTCGCTGCGTTTAGCCTGACCGCTTGCCAGGCTCCGGCAAAAAAAGCCGAAGCGCCAGCCGCTGCTGCTAAGCCAGTGGATACCTCACTGACCCAGCGTACTTTGGGCGATGGCCTGTATGAAATGGCTTACTCGCCTGCGGCGAAAGCGTTATATGTTGCCAGCGCGCAGAGCTTCAAAGACGTTAACGGTGGTGTGATTTATCGTCTCGACCCAACCACACTGGAAACCAAAGGCGTAACCCATACCGATCTGAAAAACTTTGGTACGGCGATAGATGAACAGGGCAGCGTGTTCTACACCACCAACTCGCTGGATGGCGCCATCTCTAAAGTGGATGCGCAGAGCGGCAAAGTGCTGGAACGTTTAGTCTTCCCCGGCAAAAAAGATAAAGAAGGTTATCCGGCTGGTGCGCGTGAAGTGCTGTGGCATGGCAACGAGTTATATGTGGGGCGCGTCGCCGATCCGGGTTACATCTCGGTGGTTGACGTGAAAACCTTCAAGTTGAAGGCGACGATTAAGAACGCAGGCAAATGGGTCACCGGGATCATCTATTCCCCGCTGACTGAGCGCATTTACGCGACCAACGGCGCGGGCGAGATTCTGGTAATCAATCCACGTACGCACAAAATTGAGAAACGCTGGACCGCGGGCGACGGTAAAGAGTATCTGTTCCTGAACATGGCGGAAGATCCGGCTACCGGTCGCTTGTTTGTCACTGACGATTCTAAAGGCAAAGCGACGCTGGTCTTTGATGAGCGCAGCGGCAAAGTGATCAAACGCATTGAAGGCGATGCGCTGGGTATCAAATTCAACGCTAAACGTAATGAGATTTACATCAGCCAGCGCGAATCGAAGAAAGTGCTGCAGCTGGATGCCACCACTTATGCGGTGAAAAACAGCTGGTCGTTTGACAACAATCCAAACAGCCTACTGATTGGACCGGACAACAATACGCTGTATGTCACGTTGAAAGCGGAGTTCAACAAAGACTCCTCAACCAAAGGCGAGGATCAGATTGCGCGTATCGCACTGAAATAGTCCCTTAACTCTCCAATAATTAATGCCCTCGTTAGAGGGCATTTTTGTTTGTGATGGCTTATAACCTGGTGTTATCGATTGATCAGGCGCTGGCGGGTGATTTCGCGGCGGTGGCTGCAAAGTCTCAGCGTCAGGAACCGCTTTGGGCGCTGTTTAACCAACACGGCGCCAGTATTCGCGTCATCGCTGTAGCGGCCAGCGCGCCAGGCGGGCAGAGAATGATTGCCTGCCACGCCCACTGCGTGCGTTGTCGGCGGCGGATGAGGCAGAAGTGAAAAAGGTCATTAATGAACTTGAGTTGGTGTAGTGATAATGAGTTGATTAACTGTGATCGCACTAATAGTTAATCTAATAATAGTTTCAGTGGTTATTATTGTTTCCATCGAAGGCGCACAGCCTTCACATCAAACAACCAAAGGAATACGACCATGAAAACGATTAAAACACTGACTATCGCCGCCGCTGCCGCTCTTTCACTGATGTCTGCTGCAAGTTTTGCACAGACCGTTTCAGCCACGTCGCTGACTCTGGATGGTGCTGAAGCCAAAATTGCCGCACAAGCGAAACAGAATGGCGAGCAGTACAAAATTTTGGAAGCCAGCAACGGTAATGTCGTGCACATGACGGCTGAACTTTACAAATAACGGATGGTTGCATACGGATGTGCCAGAACAGGTCGCCTACGGGCGGCCTTTTTTGTCTATAAAGCTCACCAAAGCGTATAGTTTCGTAAGTTATCGTGATCGCACTAATCGTTAATAATGTAACGATAACGTGAGTTATTATTGTTTCCATCGAAGGCACACAGCCTTCTTAATAAACCACTAAGGATTATGACCATGAAAACCATCAAAACACTGTCTATCGCCGCTGTTGCTGCTCTTTCAATGATGTCTGCTGCAAGCTTTGCACAGAGCGTCTCAGTTGAGTCTTCAACACTGGATGGCGCAGAAGCTAAAATCGCCGCTCAGGCACAAGAGCAGGGCGCACAGTATAAAATTACTGAAGCTAATACCAACAACCGCGTACACATGACTGCAGAGCTGTATAAATAAGTTCGCTGCACAAGCTGTTGTGTTAAGGCCGCCTTCGGGCGGCTTTGCTGTATCTGAATGTCCGTAAATGGTCTGCGCATGTCCCGTATTACGCAGGCGCTGTGTGTATCATCAACACAGTTCTCTTCCATACGGATATCGCATGAAAACCTACGTCAGCAAAAACTTCTCTCCTGCTAAAGCCTGGGATGCGTTAGACATCGCCAACTTCGCCGGCACCAGCGTGCGTTTGCACTGGACCAATCAACCTTACAAATGGCACATCAATGATGGTGAGGAAGTGTTTGCGGTGCTGGATGGCGCGGTAGAGATGCATTACCGCGAAGCGGGTGAAGTAAAGAAAGTGCTGCTCAATAGCGGTGACATTTTTTACGCCAGCATCGGTACCGAGCACGTGGCGCACCCACAAGGTGAAGCGCGCGTGTTGGTCATTGAAAAAGAAGATTCAGTTTAGCGCGCCACTAACGCTTCAATCTCCGCTTTTGCCTGTAGCAGCGACGCCAGTAAATGTGCGAAATGCTCATCAAAACGCAACGCCGGTACAGCAATCGCTAACGCATAACGTTCACCCGTACCGGTTTGCAGCGCCACGCTGATGCCGCAAACCCCGCGCGCATGCTCTTCACGATCCACCGCATAACCTTGCTGACGCGTAACGGCGATCTCTTGCAGCAATGCCTGACGATCCTGGATTGTCTTCTCGGTACGCACATCCTTAAGTTGTGGCAACCATGTTGCCACAGCCTCGTCGGTCTGTTCCGCCAGTAGCGCTTTACCGTGTGCCGCGCAGTGCGAGGGAAACGCGGTACTCACTGGCGACGCGACGCGCAGCTCCTGATCGGAAACAAACTGGCTCACCAACACGGTATGACTGCCGCGCCAGGCGCAGAGATCAACCGTTTCACGCGTGCGTCGGCCTAGGGTTGCCATCGCCGGTTGCGCCAGCGCAATGATATCGGTATGCGCCGAGGCCGCGAGGCGAGCCAGCGCCGGACCCAGTTTGATGCCATCACTATCCTGCAACAACAGTTGTTGGGCGATCAGCGAGCTCACCAGCCGATGCACTGTGGTGCGCGGCAGTTCAGTGATTTTTGCCAAAGCAGACATGGTTAATCCTGCCGGACGATCTTCCAGCGCGCGCAAAATTGTCGCGGCCCGCGCGATCACCTGTGATCCGTTAGTTTCTGTTTCCACACTCATTTTTTAAGGATTCCGTGCGTTTACGCTGTCAACACTATAGCACGATGGCGTGCAGCGATTGACAGCATAGCGGATTCGCACAACACTAGCGTCCAACATTCGGTTTTAATGTCCATTATACGGATAAAAGGAGGGGTTGTGTCATCCCTTAAACCTACCGGCGCATTTACGTTATTAGCGGTCAGTTGCCTGACCATTATGGTGGGTTGCGTGATTGTGCCCGGACTCAGCGAAATCGCAGCGCAACTTGGCGTTTCGCATTTGGCGAGCTGGCTGGTCACGTTACCTTCGCTCGGCGTGGTGCTGGCGGGTCCGTTAGCGGGACGTGCTATCGATCGGTGGGGCGCTTATTCACTTTTGCTCATCGGACTATTTTGCTACGGCCTTTTCGGCGTCGCAGGCGCGTGGCTGCCTGGCGCGCTGCCGCAGATTATCGATCGTCTGCTGTTGGGCTGCGCCACCGCGGTGGTGATGGCGGCGGGCACCAGCATGATCGCCAGTTTTTATAGCGGAGAAGCGCGATTGGCGATGATGGCGCGGCAAGGTATGTCTATCGAAATAGGTGGCGTACTGTTTCTTTTTATTGGCGGCATTCTGGCCTCCATCAGCTGGCGCTGGCCTTACTTCCTTTATCTTTTCGCCTGGCTTATGTTGCTGCTGGTGATGCTCACTGTGCCACGTCAGCCGCTGCAAGCCGCGACGTTGTCTGTGGATGAGCAGGCGGGTAACAGCGATCGCCCGCTGCGTCCGGTATTATGCGCCGCACTTTGTTCGATGGTGTGCTTTTTCACCGCAGTGATTATGCTGCCGCAACGCTTTGCGGCGATGGGCATTGATGCTGCGCACATTGGCTACTTTCTCTCATTTGTTTCGCTGGTGGCAGTGCTGGCAGCCGCCATCATGCCGGACGTGTCGCAGCGCTTCGGCAGTTACCCAACCTTAGTAATGGCATTTGTCTGCTATCTGCTGGCACATCTGGAGTTTGCCGCTGCGCCAAATATGGTGCTGTTTATTCCGGGCGGTATTTTATTGGGCATGGGATTTGGGCTGTCGATTCCGCTGGTTAATCACATGACGGTTGAAATTAGCCAGCCGCAGGAAAGAGGCCGCCAGCTGGCGCGTTTATCAATGGCGATTTTTTCCGGCCAGTTTCTTGCGGCCTTTATGGCGTATCTGCCCGGCGGTTTCGTGATGGCCTTTGCTGCCGCCGCATTGTTAGCGGCAGTCAACGTTTTTGCCATGGGAAAAGTGGGTCGCTCAGCCACCACGTGATTTTTACAATCGTGCGAAAAGTAACCGCATGCGTGCATCGGGCGCTGGGTGGCGCGAGGCGCGTTTTATCCACAGGATAACGGGGAATCTACGCACGGGGATTGTGGATAACCTTAAGCAAGGTGCCCAATAAAGGCACCTTGTATCTAACTTATGGCATTCACAAAGCGGCGTGTTATCTGTTGCGGGCGGGTAATCGCGCCGCCAACCACCACGGCATGCGCACCCAGCGCCAGACAATCCGCCGCCATTGCCGGCGTTTCCACATTCCCTTCAGCGATCACCGGCACGTTTACAGCAGCCAAAACGTCGCGCAGAAAGCGGCAGTCATCGGTGGCTAAAGAGCAGCCCTGGGTTTCTGCGGTGTAACCGTGCAGCGTAGTACCGACGCAATCAAAACCTAACGCGGAGGCCTGACGCGCTTCTTCCACCGTGGCAATGTCAGCCATCAGCAGCAGGTGCGGATAGCGCTGACGAATCGCCGCCACCAGTGCAGGAAGCTGCAAATCGCCGGGACGCATATGCCGCGTGGCATCCAGCGCAACCATCGCCGGATTCGCCACCATCAACTCATCTACTTCCCGCAACGTCGCGGTGATGTAGACATCGCTGCCAGGATAGTCGCGCTTGATAATAGCGATAATCGGCAGCGCCACGGTTTGCATAATCTGCTGCACGTCGATCAGGCTGTTGGCGCGAATCGCGGCTGCGCCGCCTTCCATGGCCGCCAACGCCATGCGTGACATGATAAACGGACTGTGTAACGGCTCATCTTCCAGAGCCTGACACGAGACCACCAGTTTTCCCTTAATCTGGGCCAGCATCGGTGCTTTCATAGCGCAAGTAACTCCTCAACTTCGTTTTTGATAATGGTGACGTGCGGGCCATAAATCACCTGCACGCCTTTGCCACGCTGGATCACCGCGCGTGCGCCAGTGGCTTTTAATGCGTTTTCATCGAGCTTGCTGCTATCGTTCAGCGTGATGCGCAAGCGGGTGGCGCAGCAATCCAGTTCGGCGATGTTCTCTTTGCCACCCAGCGCAGCTATCACTTGCACAGGGCGCTCTCCGGCGATCATCGGCGTGGTTTCGTTGCTGGCGTCTTCACGGCCCGGCGTTTTGAAATTGAAGCGGGTGATCAGCAGACGGAACGTGAAGTAATAGAGCAGGAACCACGGCACGCCAACCAGCGGGACATACCACCAATGGGTTTTCGCTTCGCCTTGTAATACGCCGAACAAGATGAAATCGATCAGGCCCCCGGAGAAGGTTTGGCCAATGGTGATGTGCAGAATGTGGGCGATCATAAACGCCAGCCCATCAAACAGCGCATGGATGACATACAGCACCGGCGCGATAAACAGGAACGAGAACTCAATAGGTTCGGTGATACCGGTGAGGAACGAGGTCAGCGCGGCTGAAAGCAGCAAACCGGCGACGCGCTGGCGGTTTTCCGGCTTAGCGGTGTGATACATCGCCAGACACGCGCCGATCAAACCAAACATCATGGTGATGAAGCGACCTGACATAAAGCGTGAGGTGCCAAGGTAGAATTGTTGCGTATTGGGATCGGCAAGTTGGGCGAAGAAGATGCGCTGCGTGCCTTCCACTAACTGTCCGTTAATCACTTCACTGCCACCGAGCGCGGTGGTCCAGAACGGCAGATAGAAAATGTGATGCAGGCCGAATGGGCCAAGCATGCGCAGCACGAAGCCGTAAATAAAGGTGCCAAAGTAACCCGTGGCGTCCACCAAACCACCCAGGCCAAAAATCAACTTCTGGAAGTGCGGCCAGACAATGGTCATCGCCGCGCCTACCAGAATAGCGACGAAGGAGCTGATGATCGGCACGAAGCGCGAGCCACCGAAAAAGCCGAGAAACTGCGGCAGGGCAATCTTGTTGTAGCGGTTATGCAGCATTGCCGTCACCAGTCCGATCACCACGCCACCAAATACGCCGGTTTCCAGCGTCTGAATGCCAAGCGCCATGCCTTGTCCCACAGCGCTAAGATTGCCCTGCGCCAGCACGCCGGTGAGCGTCAGCAGCGCATTGATGGTGGCGTTCATCACCAGATAAGCCAGCAACGAGGCCAACCCAGCGGTGCCTTTGTCACTTTTCGCTAATCCCACCGCTACGCCCACCGCAAATAAAACCGCGAGGTTGGCAAATACCACCGAACCGGCGCTGGCCATGATGGTGAATACACCTTGCAGCCAGGCGACATCCAGGAACGGATAGGCTTTGATGGTGTTGGGATTGGACAATGCGCCACCAATGCCCAGCAGCATACCGGCAGCTGGAAGCACGGCAATCGGTAACATAAACGACTTGCCAAAACGCTGGGCTTTTTCGAACCAACCTCCCGAAGAGGCACCGCTGAACAATGATGACATAAATTTTTATCCCTGAAGTAATGTTGTGGTAAAAATTATTACCACAATCTAATTCATTAGTTGAAAATTTCCATCATTATTGTGATAGCTTTCACTTATGCCCTGATCTGCTGCACACTGTGCGCCATCAATGTCGTGAAGAAGGAAGGCCGCCATGACGGACAATGAAAACATCTTGCTGCACCTGCGCCAGGGCTTGCCGGGCTACAGTCCCACGCTGCAAAAGCTGGGCGATTTCATCCTCACCGACCCGCAAAAAGTGCTGTATCTCACCATCACCGAACTGGCGCGCGAAACCGACACCAGTGAAGCGAGCGTGACGCGCCTGTGCCGCCATTTAAGCTGTAAGGGCTACACCGAATTTAAAATGGCGCTGGCGCTCGATGTGCAACACAATCAGCCCGCCGCCATCGCCAGCGGTGACAGCATCGACATGCTGGTCGAAGAAACGGTGCAGGCGCTGCGTGATACCGGAAAATTTATCAATCGCGAGGTGCTTCAGCACGCGGTTGAAGCGCTGCATCAGGCTAAATCCATCCAGATTTACGGCGTGGCAGCCAGCGCGATTACCGGTGAGTATCTGCATTATCGCCTGCTGCGCTTGGGTAAATCGGCGCAGCTATTTGGTGATATGCACCGCGCGGCGATGAATGCCTCGACGTTGAAAGAGGGCGATTTGGTCATCGCCATCTCCGCTTCCGGTTCGACCAAAGATGTGATGCATGTGGTGAAGGTGGCGAAGAAGCAAAACGCGCGCGTACTGATGCTCAGTAACACGCTGCGCAGCCCGATGGGCAGCTTAGCCGATATGTTGCTGGTGGCCGCGCGGCCCGAAGGCCCGTTCAACGCTGGCGCGCTGAGCGGCAAAGTGGGGGCCATGTTGCTAGTGGAGGTGCTGATTAGCGAATTGATGACGCATGATGCCAGCTATCTGGCGGCCAGCCAGCAAACGGCAACCGCGACATTGCCGATGCTAATTTAAGGCCGAAGAACGGCACATACTTTAGCGGCGCAATCTACTGCGCGTTTTTACCGGCGCGAACAGGTCAAAAGCGCGCGATAAATCGCGCCGCGACTAAAGCGTGCCGATAGGCTATTTATTCGCTCGCCAATGCCGCCACCGGATCCATACGTGCCGCTTTGCGCGCGGGCAGATAACCAAAAATCATACCGATGAGCGTGGAGCAGGCAAAGGCTGCGCCCGCTGACTGCCACGAGAAAATCGCCGTAATCATGCCGCCCGCCAGCAGGCTGATAATCGGTCCAATCACCAGCGCCAACGCCACGCCAAGCGATCCGCCCACCAGACAGACTAAAACCGCTTCGATCATAAACTGCTGCATGATGTCGCCGCGCCGCGCGCCCACCGCCATACGCACGCCGATTTCATGCGTACGTTCCGTCACCGACACCAGCATGATATTCATCACGCCAATGCTGCCAATCATCAGCGCAATCGAGGCCACCAGCAAAATCAACAAGGTTAACGTTGCCGCAGCATCTTCAATCGCTTTACGGTATTTATCGCGGTTGAACACCAGGAAATCTTTGGTGCCATGACGCGCAGTCAGCAACTGCGTCAATGATTCTACCGCTGGGCCGCTCACCACATCGTCCTTCAGCTTAATGCTGATGCTGGTTAGCGCGGTTTGTCCGCTGATGCGATACATCACGGTGCTCCACGGCAGCCACACGCTGAGGCGATTGGGCGACATGCCATCGTTATTATCCGCCACACCGATCACGCGCACCGGCACGGAACCCAGCACGATCATCTTACCAATCGGGCTTTCACCGTGTTCACCGAACAGTTTATTGCGGGTGTTGGTATCAATGATGATCTCCTGACGTGCGTGACGTTCATCGCTGAAGTTACTTCCTTCCCGCAGCTTGATCCCCTGAATCTGGAAATACCCGTTGCCTACGCCGTATACCGAGGTTTTAGAGGCATTGGAGAGATAGCGAATCGGCTGATTGACAATCATCTCCGGGCTGGCCGCCGCAACAAACTGCTGGCGTGCAATCACTTCCGCATCCGCCATCACCAGCGTTAGCACCGGATTCGCTTCATCTTCAACAAAATCTCCACCGGCATAGATCGACACCACATTAGTACCGAGACCGGAAATACTCTCCAGCGTCTTTTGCCGCGCGCCCTGGCCGAGTGCCACCACCGTGACCACCGCCGCGATGCCAAAAATTATCCCGGTCATGGTCAGCGCGGTACGCAACCGATGCGCGTTCATCGCATTCAGCGCCATACGTAGTGATTCACGCAGTCGGTCAAGGAAGCCGCGCAGTTTACTTTGACTTTTACGCGCAGCGGGCACGTATTGCGCGCGGGTGGCATCGTGTTTGCAGCCGCTATCGGCAAAAATTTCGCCGTCCTTAATCTCAATAATGCGATCGGCGTGCTGCGCCACTTTCATGTCGTGCGTCACGATGATCACCGTGTGACCTTCGCGATTGAGATCGTGCAGGATGCGCAGCACCTCTTCGCCGGACTGCGAATCCAGCGCGCCGGTTGGTTCATCGGCAAGAATGATTTCGGCGCCATTAATCAGTGCGCGGGCAATACTGACGCGCTGCTGCTGGCCGCCGGACAGCTCGCCCGGCTTATGATGCTCGCGCCCTTGCAGACCCAAACGCGCCAGCAGATCCGCTGCGCGCGCCAGCCGCGCTTTGCCCTGAAAATTGGCATAGATCGATGGGATTTCGACGTTGCTCAACGCGCTAAGATCCGGCATCAGATGATAGCGCTGGAAGATAAAGCCGATATGCTCGCGCCGCACTTGCGCCAGCGCATCCGGTGACAGCGTGGCGGTGTTCTGGCCGCCAATCAAATAGTCACCGCTGTCAGGTGCATCAAGGCAGCCGAGAATATTCAGCAGCGTCGATTTACCTGATCCGGACGGCCCGATAATCGCCACCCGTTCGCCGCTGGCAATAGTCAGGTTGATGTCTTTCAGCACATGCAGGGAGTGCGAACCGTTAACATAGCTGCGTTGAATGTTTTTCAGTTCGATGATATTCACATCATCACCTTGTCACTGCCCGCCGTCTGGGTGGCCAGGATCACGTTCTCGCCCGCTTTCAAACCGCTCAGCACCTGAATATCCACGCTGTCAGTGATGCCGGTAGTGATGATGCGTTTTATCGGCTGGTTATTCTGGTCTGGAACGTCTACGTAAGTGTTGCCGTCCGCATCTTTCCTGGTCGCCTGCACCGGCACCAGCAAGGCGTCTTTGACGGAATCCCGCAGCAGGTTGACCTGCGCCGTCATGGAGATACGCAGCGCATTATCCGGATTAGGCACATCGAGCAGGGCGTTGTAATAGACCGCGGCGTTGGTGCTGCTGCTCGGCGTGCTTTCGCTGTTGCCCATCAGCGCATCATCTTTCATCACTGATTCAGGGGCTAATTCGAGGCTGCGCAGCGTGGCGTTATAACGTTTGTCGGGATTGGAAAAAGTGGTGAACCACGCCTGCTGACCGGGTTGCACATTATTAATGTCCGCTTCGGAAATCTGCACTTTAATCGTCATAGTGCCGAGCTGCGCCAGTTTGGCAATGGTCGGCGCAGTTTGCACCGCATTCACCGTTTGGCCTTGCTTAGTGACGATGGCGATGACCGTACCATCCATCGGTGCCATGATGCGGGTATAGCCAAGATCGAGTTGTTTCTTATCTACTTCAATTTGCGCCTGAATCACGCGCGCTTTTTGCGCCGTCAGCTCCGCGCGCGCCATGCTCCAGGCTTCTGCCGTTTCATCAAAATCCTGGCGCGACACCGCATTGGTTTTGATCATCTGCTGCAGACGTTTGAATTGCGCATCCTGCCGCAGCAGCGTCGCTTCACGGGTTTCCAAATCTGCCTGCGCGACGCTGAGCGCGGCTTGCGCATTACGCAAATCGCTGCGCTGGGGCTGATCGTCAATTTCGGCAATCAGCTGACCTTTGCTGACGCTATCGCCCGCTTTGATATAGAGTTTTTTAACCTGACCGGAGACCTGCGCACCGACGTTAACGCGCTCGACCGCATCCATTTTGCCCGTGGCGGCAATCACGTTTTCGATATTGCCCACGCGCACCTCGGCGGTCACCACCGCGTTGGGTTTGCTGCGCGAACCGGCGTAATGCCAGATCAGCAGCAGAAGAATGACAGCGGCGAGTGTGGCGAGCAGCCACCTTTTTGAGATATTCAGCATAAGCGTCCCTTTTATGAAGCGAGAATCATAATCACTAAACCGCACAAACAGGAGAAAATTCGGCAGAAAAGGCTGAGCAACGCGCGTTCGTAGAAAAAAGATTGAATTATTTTCCGAATAAAAACGCGGGCTGAGTTGTTTACCGTTTATCTGAGTCACTTTTTGTCTCAGCGCTGACACGCCATGATGCTGCGCGTGAGTCAGCTGCCCGAAGCGCAACGCAACGCTTACGTGGAAGGCTTCACCTATCAGGAAGCCGCCGATACGCTGGCGGTACCAATGGGCACCATCATGAGCCGCCTCGCGGCGGCACGCATCACCTTAGCCAGCGCAATCACAGCGCGGCCGACAGCACAGGAGAAACGGCAGGGAATGAATGTGGTTTGGTGGCATAAGGCAGGATATCAATTTGTGCTGATTGGCCGAAATCCTGCGCAGCAGCTGAAAAAGACCGCGCAGGCGTTAATACAGGCGATGCTGGCGTAAGGTTTACTGCACATTTTGTCGCGGCGCGATTTATCGCGTAATACATGGCGCCGCAACAATGCGTGCTTTCCGTTGCGCCTTACAGGCCGAGTTGGGTTTGTAGTAACGCAATCTCCTCACGCCACTGCGCCTGCAACGCCGGTTTCTGATGCTTCGGCTTTCGCGCGAGATCTTCATCCAGCTTGCTTTCCACCTCCAGTAACGCCAGTAGCAGAGCGTCCTCATCCAGCGCTATGGCGGTTGCAGGCGGTGCAGCTGAGCCAGACGTTGCTAGCGGTTGCTCAGCACGCATGCGCGCGGTGACTGCATCAAAATCATGCCACTCGCCAAGCTGCTGACCTTCAATCAGCCAAAAGCGGGTGCAGCAGTTGGCGATTAACTGACGATCATGCGACACCAACAACACCGCGCCCTCGAACTGATTCAGCGCGTCCGCCAGCTCCTCTTTACCCACCATATCCAGATGGTTGGTGGGTTCATCGAGCAACAACAACGAATGGCGCGCCAGCGTTAACCCCACAAACAGCAAGCGCGAACGTTCGCCGCCGCTGAGTGAACCAATCCGTTGTTGATGACGCAGATAAGGAAAACCGGCCCCGATAAGCGCCATTTTGCGCTGTTCATCACTGAGCGGCGCAAAATGTGCCAGCGCATCGCTCAGCGTTTCCGCATCGTGTAATTGATGCAGGCTTTGATCGTAATAACCGAGGCGCGCACGAGGATGAAACAGCGCGCTATCTGTTTGTTGATATTCACGCCACAAATGCCGCAGCAACGACGATTTACCGCAACCGTTGCGGCCAACAATCGCCACGCGATCGCCACTTTTCACCTGCAGCATCGGCAATGAAAACAACGCAGGCGCGTCATCGGCCGGTCGAATCGACAGTTCGGGCAATGCCAACACGCGATCGGCATCTAATGCTTCACCGTGCAGCTGCAGCCGCCATAGCGATCCTTCGCTTAGCGTGGTTTGAGCCTCTTTCAGCCAGCTGGCGCGCTTCTCCATCTGCTGCGCCTTACGCGATAAACCTTCGTTATCGTAGGTGCGGCCCCACATCGCCAGACGTTTGGCGCTTTGCTCGACGCGACCGATCTCCTTCTGCTCGGCCTGATAACGCTGCGCATCGGCTTGATCCTGCTCGATCAGCGCCTGACGCGCGGCGCTGCACGGTAAGCGGAAGCATTGCAGGCCACGATCGCGCAGAATCCAGCTGCAGTTGGTCACCCGATCGAGCAAGGTGCTGTCATGCGAGACCAAAACGAAGCTGCCGTTCCAACCGTTGAGGAAATTCTCCAGCCATATTAGCGTCGGCAGATCGAGGTGGTTGCTGGGTTCATCGAGCAGCAGCAGATCCGGCTGCAGAATCAACGCACGCGCCAGCAGCAGCCGCATATGTTGACCGCCGCTCAGGGTTGACGCAGTGTGTGCTTGCTGCTCGGCGGTGAAACCCAGGCTGCCCAGCAGCGCTTCGGCCCGCCAGCGATCGGCCTGCACTGGCACATGCGCCATCACCCCCTCCAGCAGCGACGCATTGTGCAGTTCTGCTGGCAGATGCTGCTCAATGCGCGCCAGCAAACAGTGATTAGCCGGCGTAACGCTGCCGTGACTCGCTTCCAGTTCGCCACTGAGAATTTTCAATAAAGTGCTTTTGCCCGTGCCGTTATCACCCAGCAAGCCGATGCGATCGCCTTTTTTTAGGCTGAAATGAATATCGTGAAACAGGGTACCAAAGGCGTTATCAAAGCCGACAGCGTGTGCGGATAGTAAAGTGCTCATGTGCTTACTCATAAGTTGCAGGCGCAAAAAAGCCTGACGTCAGAAATCGCTGACGACAACCCGGTAAGCCGGAGGGAAGAGATTAGATTTTCTGTGAACTTCGCTCAGGACGGATTATCGCAGCACGAGTGCGGAAATGCCTGAACGCGGCCAATTACTATAAAAGTGTGAGTAAATAAACAATTCACACGCGGGCATAGTAATCCTCCTTAGTTATCAGTAGTGGAATGAATTGGATGATGATAATGCGAGCGGAAATGTTATGCCAGTGTTAAATGCGCAGCGTCGGGTGACGCTGCGTGGGGCAACCATCAAGGCTGCTCTTTCTCGTCTTCAGCCGGAATCAGCGGTTCATCAATAGCGATGGAGGAATTCGATTTCAGCAATTGAATATCCAGAATGACGTAAGTCATGGTGGTGATAAATAACGAAATAACGCTGCCAATCACGCCGCTGGTGGTAAAGGTAAAATAGTTGTACATCACCACCCAGGTCACACAAATAAACAGTGCTAGCGCAACATTAATAGCCGACTGCGAATAATGGGTGGTGCGTGATCCCATATCATTAATTTGCCGGCTGAGATTGGTGCCGCTGTATTTCTCCAGCACAAAAATGCCGTGTTCCCAATTACGCAAGCGACGTGCGCCGCTGCGGGTCAAAAATACATACAGCAACGAGATAAATAATCCAGAAAAAGCGATCAGTACCGGCACGGCTTCCAGAGCGTAAGCGAGGCTTTTATGGCTGGAAACCTGCGGTGTGAGATCCAGCGTTAATGACGCGCCGAGCGCGGCATATAAAAACACAAACAACAACAGAAACAGCGCGTTGCGCCTCCAGTCGAGATCGGCTTCGTGATTCTTCTGCTGACGAGCCCAGTGCAGCGCCTGCTGTAACGGCGTGGCCTCGGTGGCGGTGGTGTCAATACTCTCAATCTCTTCACCCAACAAGCGGTGAATAAAGGGCTGGTCGGCCGGTTCAATGGTGATGCGCATAGATTTCTCGGTGACATAACGATCAAAGGCGTCAGTGTAACGTAAATCGCCTGGCGCGCGCAGATTCTGCGAGTAAGCGCGCAATTATTCATCTGTACATCGGCGGGTATTGCACATCATTCATACAATTATCTGGCGGTTATTACTGACCGCGTAGATGACGACGAGGTAAATAGCTATGTCGTACGTTGATGGTTTTGTCGTAGCGGTGCCGGAAGCCAATAAGGAGGATTATCGTGCCATGGCGGCCAAAGCGGCGCCGCTGTTTAAAGAGTTTGGCGCGACGCGAATCGTTGAGTGCTGGGCCGACGATGTTCCCGCCGGCACACAGACTGATTTCTATCGTGCGGTTAACGCTGAAGAGGGCGAGACGGTGGTGTTCAGCTGGATCGAATATCCCTCGCGGGAAGTTCGCGATGCCGCCAATGCCAAAATGATGTCCGATCCGCGGATGAAGGAGATGGGTGAAAATATGCCTTTCGATGGCAAACGCATGATCTATGGGGGATTTGCGATATTGCTGGAGGAATAGCTGGTCGATGACGGCTTGCAGTGAACCGTAGCGGCGCGATTTATCGCGCTGTTTAATTTTTAAAGATCGCATGCACCTGGCTGCTGTTGTGCACAATTAATTGCGCCGCTACGATACGTGCAGGCATTATTTATCACCTACAAGGAGCCACAATGCTGGATATCACCCACTTTCCGCTTTTCCTCGCATCCGTATTTCTGTTGTGTATTACACCGGGACCGGATTTGGCTTATGTCGTTGGACAAAGCGTAGCGAATGGGCGACGTAGCGGCGTGATATCAGCGAGTGGCGTGGCGCTGGGAAGTTGCACACATGCGTTGGCTAGCGCCGTTGGTTTGACGGCATTAATTACGGCCTCACCGCTGTTATTTACAGTGATTAAATATATTGGTGCGGCATATTTGATCTATCTGGGCAGTAAAATGGTATGGGGCACCTTTTTCAGTCGTGAAGAAGTGAACACACAGCCAGACGATATTCCACGCTCCAATACACGCAATTTATTAGTCCGCGGTTTTATCACTTCCATTACCAATCCAAAAGTACTGCTATTTTTTATTTCCTTTTTCCCGCAGTTCGTGGTGGTCGATGGTAATCATCATGCCAGTTCATTTCTGTTACTCGGCCTGACGTACGCTGTCGTCGGTTTAATCACTGATGTCAGCTTTGCAGTAGTGGCTGGCAGCGCGGCCAGCGCGGTGTCGCGCAATGTGATGCTGCAAAAATGGCTCGACCGTGTGGTGGGCAGCACCTTTATTGGTTTAGGCGTTCGATTAGCGCTAACGCGTCGCTCATAAAATCAGAAAAGGAACTACGGCCAGCAATTGGCGCTAACGGAATATTCGGGTAACGTGGCATGCAGACTTTTGTTACCTACCAATATTTACCGCACGCTAAGTTGCAGGAGTGTCAGTCCATGGCCGTAAATTCCAATATCGTCGGCATTGTCAGCAATGAATTTATCAATCCTAATACCGTCAAGCTACTCGATGAGGTCACGCGGCAGCTGAATGAACGTGGCTTTATTACGCTGCTGCTTAATGCTCATTCCCGCGAAAGCTATCACAGTGCGCTTCGTCACGCGGCACAACTTCCAATCGGCGGTTTAGTCTTTCTAACCTCGCAGTTTAGCGATGAACTGCGCGTGGCAGCAGATATTCTGCCGCAGGCCGCGACGGTACATCTCAGCCACAGCGCCAGCGCGGAAGCCAACGTCGTGATGGCGGATGGTTATACCGCGGGCGAAGAGATAGGCTTATTGCTGCTGTCGCAAGGTCATCAACGTTTCGGCTTTATGCACAGCCTGCAACATCGTGCGGCTGTGCGCCAGATGGAGGGCTTTGTCGCCAGTCTGCAAGCCAAACATAAAGAACTTACCCTCCAACTCTCTGCCGGTGGCAACGATCGTGAACTGGCCTATCAGGCAATGATGGCGTACTTGAAAAAAACCCGTGCTGCCGAGCGCGTTAATGCGCTGTTCTGCGAAAGCGATGTATTGGCATTCGGCGCCTTACAAGCGGTGCGCGATTTTGCGCAAGGTGCACATGTCGCGGTGGTGGGCTTTGGTGATGTTGATGAAGCGCGTGCGTCGACCTGGCATCTGACCAGCTGGTCGCAGCGCCGTGATCTGCTGGTGAGTGAAGCGCTGAATCGTTTGCTGGAAAACCGTGCTGACGCCAGCAATGCCTGGCAGCAGGGGGAATTGCAGGTGCGCCATTCCCATCACGGCAAATATGTGCCGGGTGAAATGTCGCAGTGCGGATGCGCAATACGTCATTGATAGTTAACTATTAACGGAAGGATAACCGCATGCTGTGGCTTATTGCCAAATATGCCATTACCGCTGGCATGGTGGTGCTGATATCGGAAGTGGCTAAACGGAGCGATCGCCTTGGCGGACTGATTGCCGCGTTGCCTTTGGTTACGGTGCTGGTGCTGATCTGGATGAAGCTGGAAGGGCAAAGCCAGGCCAAAATTGCCAGTCACGCATGGTACACCTTCTGGTATGTGGTACCGACCTTGCCGATGTTTATCGCCTTTCCGTTTATCTATCAACGCCTCGGATTCTGGCCGACGCTGGTGGCGAGTTGTGTACTCACCATCCTGCTATTTCTGCTTTGGGCCACGCTACTTAAACGCTTTGGCGTTGCGCTGATGTAATAGCATGCAAGCGAAAAGAGGGCTTTCGCCCTCATTGATTAACTTCTCAGAATATATATGCCGCGCTTGCTACCCGCTGCACAAAGGGGCCGGCCAGCGTTTGATTATGGTGTGCAATAATTTGTCGGGCGCTTAACACGCTGTTATCCACAGAAGTATGCCCATCCTCAATCAGTGCAACGCGATAGCCTAAGTCAGCGGCGGCACGGCAAGTGGTATCCACGCAATATTCCGTCTTCATCCCAACTATGGCCAGTTCTTTAATATCGGCATTTTTCAGCGCGGCCAGTAATTCAGTGTCACGAAAGCAGTTGGGATATTTCTTCACAAATACCCGATCGCGGGCGGCATCAATTTGCAGTTCCGGAATCAACTGCGTCAGCGGACTACTTTCGGCCAACGGCGAACCCTCCGGCCCAGTGTGGCGTGCGAAGAAAACGGGCGCATGCGCTTGATGGGCTAACCCGATTAGCTGATTGATGTTGGCTAACACCGATTGTGCAGCAAAGGGTGCTGGCGAAGCGTGAAATAACCCGTTCTGCATATCAATGACTAACAAGGCTTTATGTTGCGATGGCTGCATGGTGTGTCTCCTTTCTACATGCTATGAACGGAGACCATTCCCCGTCCAGTGATTAACGGGGCTGAGGATGCTGGAGCTTATGTCTTCGCTACAGATGCACACACGCCGCCGCCAAATGCGGTGGTGGTGGTCTCTGTGGTTAACGCGTTGAGGTAAGACATATAAGCTCGCAAAAATTCGTTGTAAAAGATGAATTTAACAGAGTGCCAGGAGAAAACAAGACAGAAGGGTCTACATCTTTGCAAGAAAGAGCGAACGTTGATTAATCAGCGTTCGCCCGAAGCTCAATGCTTAGTGCCATTACCTGAACCGTCACGATTGCGGAAAATATGCGTCACGTTGTCGGTATTCTTGATCGCCACGCCGCTCGACTGTGGCGTTTCAATATGACTCATTACTTCAGACATCGCTCGGCTCAGCGCTTGCTGCCGCGGTGGATCGCGTTCAACTGATGCCATCACGCGCAGCTTTTCAAGCAGCGTGCGGGTAGAAACCGGGCCGGATTTTTTTAGCAACTGTAAAATCGCATCGCCCATGATGATGTCGGTGAGCCGTTCTTCATCACTTCTATACATAGATTCTCTCTGGTTACCGCGGAAGACCTGCGGCAAATAACAAAGTGGATTCAGTCTTACTAGCAGGTGAATGAGGCGGAAGCCACTTGGTTAATTCTCAGGCCAACAGCGCCTGTTTTAGGATTCTCGTTCAACGGAAAACATCAGGCCAATTAATTGCTGATAATGAATTTCCTCTTCAGTCCCGCGTGCTTGTTCCATGCGGCACAGCAGCTTGGTGCACAACGCTTTACGGCTCAACGTCCGCCCTGAACGCAAAATCTCAACCACAATTTGCCCCAGCGTTTCCTGCTGTGAAGGCAAAGAGGCTTCTTTGAAGTAGCGCGCAATAGCATCCGACGCTGCGGAAAAGTTACGATCCTGACGCATGGTTCCATCCTCGAGGTTAACGTATAACTTTAGCGGACAAACTTATACAAATTTATTTAATATGTACAGGAATATGGCGAATCAGTGGCGCAATGCTTTGGCCAAAAGTGCTAATTTATTGTTAACAATAACTTAAGGAAAATGCAGGCATGGACGTTAAGTCGATGCATTTATCAGGGACGCTTTTAGCGTCCGCACGTTACCTCTGCCGTCCATCGATGGCGTTAGCGCTGCCCAGCGATCAATCTCTGCGCTAAACGACTCAACGTTGAGGTGTTGTTAATGATGTGCCCGCGTGCAGCGTAACGTTGCCGTGCCGCCTGTGCAGTGGGCATTAATGTTGGCTTCATCGCATTAGCATCAACCTATGCTATAAATGATAACCATTATCATATTGATATGAGGCAGATAATGCAGGCAACACAGGAAAAATCGTCAAGCGCGGATTGTTGTATTGTCGGCGGCGGTCCCGCGGGGTTAATGCTGGGGTATTTACTGGCGCGTGCTGGATTGCGCGTTGTGGTTATCGAGAAACATCCCGATTTCCTGCGCGATTTTCGCGGCGATACCATTCACCCTTCAACGCTGGAGATCATGCGCCAGCTCGGTCTGCTCGATGAATTACTGGCGTTGCCGCATCAGCGTGCCGAGAAGCTGCAGGCGGAAGTGGGCGGCGAGGAGATCACCATGGCGGATTTCTCGCGTTTGCCGGTGCAGTGCCGCTTCATCGCCTTTATGCCGCAGTGGGATTTCCTCAATTTCCTGGCGAAAAAAGCGGCCCAGTTTCCCGGTTTCACCCTGCTGCAATCCACTGCGTTTGACGACTTCATTTATGAGAATGGCGCAATAAGCGGTGTGCAAACGTTACAGGGTAACGAACGTCATATTATTCGCACTTCTTTAGTGATTGGCGCTGATGGCCGGCAATCACAGGTCAAAGCCAAAGCGGGGCTCAGCGGAAAAAGCTTCGGCTCTCCGCGCGATGTGTTGTGGTTCCGGCTGGAGAAACATCCTGACGATCCGCAGTTGGGCATGGGCCACAAAGGACCGAAACAGAATTTCATCGTAATCGATCGCGGTGATTACTGGCAGTGCGGCTACACCATACAGAAAAACCAGTTCGACGAGTTAAAGCGAGCGGGATTAGATGCGCTAAAAAGTTCCATGGCGCAGGTTGCGCCGTTCAGTGCAGCACGCATGGCGGAAGTCGATGAATGGGAAAAGCTCAAGCTGTTGTCGATTCGCATCGATCGTCTTGATCAGTGGATGAAGCCCGGCGTGCTCTGTATTGGCGACGCCGCACATGCGATGTCACCAATTGGCGGCGTTGGCGTTAATCTGGCGATTCAGGATGCGGTGGCCGCTGCCAATATCCTGACCAAACCGCTGCAGCAGGGCAGCGTGACAGTGCGCGATCTGCAAAAGGTGCAGCAGCGCCGCCAGTTCCCGACGGTCGCGACCCAATTTCTGCAAATCAAAATGAGCAGTAATAAGCGTAAACGCAGCACGCCGAGCAAAGTGCCACAGTTGATTAGTCGCTTTCCGTTCCTGCGCCATCTGTTTGGTCGCTTAATTGGCCTTGGATTCCGCAGCGAAAAGCCGCGTTATTTATAACCGGCAAAAAAAAGCCCGCTAAACGCGGGCCAGGTAAACGTTACCAATCTTAAATTCTCGTAGCAACGCATTGCTGTGTGTTGCGTCGCTATAGTAGCAACAGATCGTTGGCTGTGCAGGAAATGATCAACGAGTTAATTTTGTTCTAAGGATAAGTATTATGTGTTCTGTCCTCGGGTAGACCACCAGCACAACAACGAGCCAAGACTAACCATTGCAGTACCTTGCCAAAAGGCAACGGTCAGATGCGAGCGCAGAATAAAGGCCGCGAGAATCGAGGAAACGATCGGAATAAAGTAGGATGCGGCGGCCAAAATTGTCACGTTGCCATGCAAAATGCCGACATTCCATGCGGCATAGCCAAAGCCCATCGCCATCGCGGCTAATGCCAGACTGATCCAAACCTCGGCGGATAATATAAATGAGGGCTGCGGAGAGAGCGCAAATTTCAACCATAGCGTCAGCGCGGTTAAGATAAAGAACAGCGTAATGCCATTACTGCCGTTAGCAATTTTCCTGGTGACCACACAATACACCGCCCAAATACCCGCGCCGCTCAATGCCAGACCGTAGCTCAGCGGATTATCCATCACGTTACGGGCCATTTCGCTGAATGAGAAGCCGTGATCGCCGCCCAACACGCGGCAAATACCCGCAACAGCCAGCAAAACGCCTGGAATAATCAGTGGATTGGTTTTTTGCCGATTCACAATCACGGCAAGAACGATGGTCAAACTTGGCCACAGGTAATTGACCATGCCGACTTCAATCGCCTGACGACCGCTGTGAGTAAACCCCAGCGAGAGTGACAAGCAGAGTTCGTAGCAGACGAAAAGCACGCTGCCGATAATCAAATAGCTGCGTGGAAAAGTGCGCAGTTTTGGCAGGCCCACAGTGAAGGTTAGCAGTATCGCGCTGGCGCTGTAGATCAGCGCCGCACCGCCCACCGGACCGAATCCTTCACTGACATTTTTAATCAGTCCGACAATCGCGCTCCACAATAAAATGGCCATCAAACCAATCAGCGTCGCTCTTTTTTGGGGCATGACCCGCCACCTTATATTGCTTATTCGGGCCAAAATCCTAGCAAATCACACTCTCTTTGTATTGTTCGTCAAAGTTTGTACACGCAAAATATTCATTACCATTTCATTTCGCCGGTATTTACCTTGGCGCTGAGATCCAGCGAGCTCTCATCCGGCAAATTCGGATAGGCGGCTTTCATGGTTTCGATCACCTGCGCAGCGCCTTTGTGCTGCTGCAGCGCTTTCTCAAAGGTCTGCAGATAGTTCAAAGTAAACGTAATCGCCGCATCGCCCGTCGGGCGTTCACCCAAATAATGCCCCGGGATCACCTGTTTAGGCTGCAGTTTTTGCATCTCACTCAACACATTGCGCCACTGCTGTCGAACTGCTGGCGTTTGCGTATCGGCAGTCCAGACGTGAATACCTGAAGCCACGCCGGTGCCGCCGAGAATCGCTTTGTTCGCCGGAATCCACACGTAGGCGGCGTAATCATTGGCATGATGCAGCTCCAGGGTTTCGCCATCGACTTTAAACGTCGTCGCCTGCGTAACCTGCGGTACATAGAGCTGTTTTGGCGCACCGTCCTTCATTTGCGGGCCCCAATAAGCCAGCTTGGCGGCGTTTGTGGCTTGGATGTGTTTCACCACATCGGCCGTCGCCACAATCTTCACCTGTGGGAACGCTTTTACAATTGGTTCAAGCCCAAAGTAAAAATCAGGATCGCCAGAGGTGATGACAATCTGCGTCAGCTTTTTGCCGCTGGCTTTGATCATTTGCACCAGCTTCTCACCGTCTTTCGTGCTGAACTGCGCATCAAACAGTATCGCTTCATGCGGACCGGAAACCAGCGTAGAGGAGACAGGGAAAATGCCCTTTTCCTGTGGGTTATACACCTCCAAATGCAGCGGCGCAGCGAAAGCAGGCAGGGTGGAAAAGGCCAGTACCAGCGACAGTGTTTTCATTTTCATCAAATTTTCCTTTATCCGGCACCTCGCCGTGATTGAAGTCGCTATTGTAGGGAAATTACGGACTGTTAGAATTCCTGTAACTGGATATGATCAGTTTCATAAAACGATCAGATGGAGCCCATATGGACAGAGTGACGGCGGCAACGGTATTTAACCGCATTTGCGAGCTGGGCAGCCTAAGCGCCGCGGCGCGCGCGCTGGATATTTCGCGGCCGATGGTCAGCCGCTATCTGGATGAGATGGAGAAGTGGGCGGGTGCGCGCTTACTGCATCGATCGTCGCGCAAGCTCACCATCACGCCTGCCGGTGAAAAGATCCTCGAAAAATCGCGCACGCTGGCAAGATTGGCTGAAGAGATTGCCGATCAGGGCGCTCATAGCGAACCGCATGGCACGTTGCGCGTCGCCTGTGCGCACTCCACCGCCACACATATTCTTAGCCCGATGATCCCAGCATTCCTGGCGCGTTTTCCGGCAGTGCGGATTGAGCTGGAGATCAACAATCAGCCAGTGAGTTTGATTGGTGAGCGTATAGATGTGGCGGTGCGCATTACCGACGATCCTGAACCCGGTGCCATTGCCCGGCGTTTAGGCGAATGTGTTTCAGTGGTGTGCGCGTCGCCGGACTATCTGCAGGTGCACGGTGCGCCGCAAACGCCCGCTGATTTGGCGCAGCATAATTGCCTGCATTACAGTCGTTTTGCCGGGCAGAGCTGGCAGTTTTGCGATACGCAGGGTGAAACGATAGCTGCGACGGTGAACGGCAATTTCAGCGCTGGCATCTCCTCGGTGCTGTGTGACGCGGCGATCGCCGGTTGTGGTCTGGCGATGGTGCCGGAGATGGAAGCACGTCACGCCCTCGATAACGGCCAGCTGCAAACCGTGCTGCCGACCTATCAGGCGAAAACGCTGGCGATCTACGGCCTCTATATGTCGCGCGAACGTCAACCGGCGGCGCTACGTGCGTTTTTGGATGCGGTGCAGCATCAGCTAACCGTCTGAACCTTCGACACGCTGTTGTTAAAAAGTAATTGATTAATAATCAGCGGGTTATACAAGTTGATTATGCGATATACCGTCGGTTTTCAGGCTGAAATCGCCAATTAAGTGGTGAAGGTTTGCTCAATTTTGCACGGCGTAGAATGAGGGAACCTGACCCGTGACGCGGCGAAACATGGTCGAGAAGGCTGAACTGCTGTCGTAGCCGAGCGATAGCGCTACTTCGTTAACGGATTTGCCCGCTACCAGCATCGCCAGCGCCGTTACTACACAGGCACGCTGCCGCCAGGCGGAAAAGGACAAACCTGTTTGCTGTAAAAAATGCCGACGGAAGGTGCTGGAGCTCATAAAGAGCGCTCCGGCCCAGCGATCGGCCGCATCATGAATGGTGGGTGCCTGTAAGAAGTTCTGGCATTGCGCTAATAGCGCCGGATGCTGGGGCAGCGGAATATCAAATTCCCGTGCAGGCATCGCCGCTAACTCCAGCAGCAGCAACTGCACCAGCGATCGATCGCGATCGGATGCGTATAGTAGTGGTAAATCAACAGCTTCTATCAACAACTGGCGCAGTAGCGGCGAGATGCTAATGACGCAACAGCGTGTGTTATCGCGCAATGCTGCCGCGCAAAGCGGCTCAATATACATACTGCGCGTCGAGACGCCGACAAACTTAACCCTGTGCGCGGTGTTTGGCGGAATCCACACCGCGTGCTGCGGCGGTACCACCCATTCGCCAGCCTGAGTCGAAACGTGCATTAATCCAGTTGCGCCATACAGCAACTGCGCGCGGCGATGCTGGTGTTCCGGCAGCACGCATCCTTGCGCGTAGTCATTTCCTAGCGCCACGACGTCACGATCAATTTTGTCGTATTCATCAATGTGACTATTTCGCATAGCAGACATCCACCGCAAATTGACTGATTTGCAAGGGTAATTGAGCGCTGCACAAATGGGAAGCGTGCAGGTTGCTGCGTAAGCTGCATCACTCTTTTGATGATGCAGAGAAAAGCGATGAACGAGCTGTTAATGATTGGTCTGGCGGGTTTTGCCACCGGCATCACCACGGTGCTGTTTGGCTTTGGCGGCGGTTTTGTGGTGGTGCCATTTGTTTATCAACTGATGGTGCAGCAGCCGTTGCTGGCGGAACATGCGATGCACATCGCGGTGGCGACCTCGACCGCCGTGATGATTTTCAATGCCGGTTGGGCCAGCTACCAAAACTGGCGGGCTGGCAAACTGCATAAAGCCACACTGCTGCCGCTCATCGGATTTATCGCGCTCGGTGCGGTGATCGGTTCATGGCTGGCTGGCGCAATGAGTGATAGGTGGGTGCGGGGACTTTTTATGGTTTACATGCTGGTGACCATCGCCGATTGCCTGCTGCGCAAAGGCTTTCTTACACGCGCTGCACCGCGAGTTTTGTCGCGGCTGACCTCCAGCGCCGGCGGCACCTTGATCGGCATGATTGCCGCCATGCTGGGCGTCGGCGGCAGCGTGATGACTGTACCGCTGCTGCGTCGTCATGGCTATGCCATGCGTGATTGCGTCAGCGCGGCCAATCCGCTGTCGCTGCCGGTCGCCATATTGGGCGCGACGACTTACGCCATCAGTGGCGGGCAGCAAATACCCGCTAGCGGTTATCTGGGATTTATCAGCCTGACCATTTTACTGCTGCTGGTGGTTGCCGGTTTTGTGGGGATGCTGTTTGCCCGCCGATGTATTCCGGCGGTGTCCGATCGCTGGCATGCGCGGATTTACGTTCTACTGTTGTGCCTGGTGCTGGTTGCTATCGCGGTGTAGCGGAGAGTTGGAAGCCATGCTGTTGCAAAATAGTCTGCGCCGCGGCTGAAGAGAGAAAAGCCGCGAGGGGAAGCGCGGGGGCAGAGCAGCACGCCCAACCATATTCGGCCACCACGTTATAAGGCGCGGGGATATTCAACACGTGCAGCTTAGGGCAGAGCTGCAAACGCGGCGCATAGCTGGCGTAGCCGATAAACATATCCGTGTGCTTTTGCTCAATGAGCCACTGCGCCGCCAGCTCACCCTTAGGCACCATCAAACCGTCTGTGCCGCCCACCATCGGACGCGCTTTGGCTTTGAGCCTGCTCCCGGAGCCGGGATGAAGACGCTCAATGTTATCAAACAGTTCCCATGTGTAATCGCCAGAAGGATCGCTGAGCGGCGTTGAGGTCGCTACACGCAAATCATCCCGACATAGCAGCGATAACCAGTCATCTGCGCGTGTGACAATGTCACGCCTGGCGGTCAGGCACAGCGTGTTGGCAGCAAATAATCCTAGCTTTACTGCGCGTCCTTGCTGCAACAGCGCTTCAGGGTGCAGCCGATTAGCGGAGGCGAAAAAATCGCACGCTTCACCGGCCTCAATTCGCTGACGTAACCTGCCCGCCGGGCCAAAATCGGTAGTGATCCTTAGACCGCTAAGCGAGGTGAATGATGCCATTAAATCTGGCCAGACCGCGCGCAGGCTACCGGCTGCCAGAATGTTTAACGTTGTCATGATAGTGCGTCCGATAGAAGCGTTGGTACCAGCTTTCAGCCTGTTGTTGCATGTCGATGTCGCGGAATTTTTCCGGATAGAGCTTTTTCGCCATCCACAGTTCGCCCAAGCCAATCGCTTCTGGCATCGGATAGCCCCAGGCTTTGGCATAGTCCGGCATCAGCCACACCTGATGATTTTTTACCGCGTCAATGGTTTGCCAGCGTGGATCCTGTTGGATCTCTTGCACCACGTTTGGATAGCGATCCTGCACAAAAATCACCTGCGGATTCCA
Source organism: Pantoea sp. E2023-21 (assembly GCF_051302795.1). Taxonomy (NCBI): domain Bacteria; kingdom Pseudomonadati; phylum Pseudomonadota; class Gammaproteobacteria; order Enterobacterales; family Erwiniaceae; genus Pantoea; species Pantoea sp. E2023-21. Next base: position 214,661 of record NZ_CP195345.1, read on the forward strand.
CGCCACAACCTGTTCCATGCTGACCTGTTTAAAACCCTGAACGGTCGCGGCAGCCACATTAAATGCACCCGCATGTGCCATCATCAAGCCAGTGTATTTCCCTGAACCGTAAGTGGTGAGATCGGGATTCGCCATATAAGCGCGCACACGCTGCGGCTCGGGCAGATTTTTTAAGCGGTTGCTGACGATTTTGCGTCCTGCAAACGCAGCATCAATCAGTTCCTGCGCCTGTGTTGGCTTGTTGACCACATTGCCGATCAACGTGATGCCTTCCTTGATGCCGAGATCGTAAGCCTGATCTTCATTCTGCATCATGGGATTGATTTTGCCTTGCTGACCGGCATCATCATGACGCAGTGAGATGGCCAGCACCGGGATGCCTAATGCTGAAATCTGATCGATCATCTCTTTTGGCGCATAGTTGGTGACAAAAACCACCTGCGGGTGCAGTGCCACCAGCTGTTCCATATCAACATGGGTTAAATCGCCCAGCAGCGCTTTATGCGTTAACTCAGGCACCAGCTGCGCGTAACCGTCACCCAGCTGCTGTTTCCAGTTCGCCAGGATACCCACGATTTTATCGGTAGCGTTGAGCTGCACCAGCAGGTTAAGCGTTTGGTGTTGCAGCACGACTACACGATCGACGTGATCGGGAATCGTCACCTTACGGCCAATCTGATCGGTCACCACGCGGCTGGCATAACTGTGTAGAGAGGTAAAAGTGAGCAGGCCGGCGAGAATAATCCGTTTAAAAGAGAGGTGCATAGACACTCCTGAATTCGATATGCACCGAAGTATATAGCGATAATGGGGAGTGCGATATGACCTTTTAATGATGAGTTATGAGGGAAGCCTGGACTTCCCTGACGCGGGTTAAGGAATAATTCGTGCGCTGCGTAACTGCGCAAAGAGAGCGCAGAACATCGCATCCGTTGCCTGGTAACCATTAAAACCCGCGCGCCGTAATTTGCTGCCGTCACCAAACATGTCGTAATCCCAGCCAAAGACAAAATCGGCAAATCGCCCATCATTCAGCTGCAAGATATCCGGCTCAATCAGCTGATGGTCTTTAGCGATTATCTGCCACTGCGCGCGATAATCCTGGAAAAGTTGATGAAACGATAGATTCACTGCCGGCGCGCTTTCCAGTTCGAACCAGCGAGCAATCGCGGGCCATAGCTCACTCCAGCGCCATAAATCGCCGTTGTTAACGTTAAATGCTTGATTGTCGGCACCGGGGGCATTAGCCGCCCACAGCGTGGCCTGCGCGAGTAAGTCGGCATCGGTATGATCCACTATGCTGTGCCAGGCTTGGGCTGATCCTGGAAATCGCAGCGGCAAGCCTTGAAATTTGCACAGTGATGCGTAGAGCGCGATGCTCAGTGCCAGATTCATGGCGTTACCCGTGGCTGCGCTGCCCACTACGCCGGGGCGCAATGCGTGCCAGTGCCAGCTTTTACCGCGCTGATAATCACTTAGCCAATGCTGCTGTTCCGCATTGAATTCGGTTCCCGCCACGCCGGGATCGCTCTCGCGCGCGGGCGTTTTAAACGGCCCCAAATGCGCGCCATACACTTTGTATCCCTGCATTAAACTGACGCAGCGCAGCGGTGCAATATTATCGATGTTAACCACCAGATTGCGCAGCATCGTCACGTTGGGTTCGACCATTTCACGCCAGCTGGCGGCATTCAGCCACGCGCTGTAGAAGATATGCGTGACATGATTGAGCGGGGCCAATGCCTGTGCGCTCTGCTGCGCATCCAACAGATCAACGTGGATGAAAGGGATATCCTGGGGTGATGTTGCAGGCTTGCGCGTCAGGCCAATCACCTGCCAATCCTGCTGACGCAATGCGTTAACCAGCTGTCTGCCAACAATGCCGGTTGCGCCCGCTACCAGTGCGACGTTATGACTCTGCGACATGATTATTCTCCTGTGAATATGACAGCCACAGTGTTATCTATAATTTTTACTGCTGATATCCCACTATTTAGATGTCACTTATTAGAAAAATCATTAAATGAATAACAAACTCAACGCCATCAACACCTTCATTCGTGTGGCGCAGGCCGGATCGTTTTCGGCAGCGGCACGCTTGTGTGATATGAAACAATCCGCCGTGAGCCAGCAAATCGCTGCGCTGGAGGATGAACTCGGTATCGTGTTGCTGCACCGCACCACGCGCGCCATGAGATTGACCGAGCAGGGCGAGCGTTATTTACAGCAGATGCAGCCGCTGCTTGCCGCGATGCAGGACGTGGAGAGCCAGTTACGTCCGACGCTGCGAGCGCTGCAAGGGCGCGTGCATATCCAGTTACCCAGCGGATTAGGCCAGCGCTTTCTGCCACATTTGCTGGAGCTGCAGCGAATGAACCCTGAACTGCATCTGACCATCGCGCTCGACGATCGGGTGGCCGAACTGGTGAGTGAGGGCGTGGATATCGCGCTGCGTCTGAGTGAAACACCGCCGGAGATGTTTCCCGCGCGATTATTGGCGCGTATTGAATCGCCGCTGTTCGCTGCACCTGAGCGGGTACGCGCGACGCCGATTACCACCCTGGCAGAGCTGGCCGCGCAACCGCATGTCCGTTTTAGCGGCATTGGTAAACAGGCACCGCTGCGCCTGATATCCGAGCACGAAACGGTGGCGCTGGCTGTGAACACCGTATTCTGTGCCAACAGCAGCGAAGGATTGTTGCAGGCGCTGCAGGCGAACATCGGCGTTGGCGGTATGCAATTACCGCTGGTACATGAAGCGTTGAAATCTGGATCGCTGATGAGAATCTTGCCTGCATACCGTCTGCCGGATCGTTTTCTCTACGCGGTGTTTCCTGATGCGCGCTTTATCCCGCTGCGCGTCAGACGTGTGGTAGAAGTGATCGAAAAGGTTCTGGCAGATGTGATCCCCACAGCTGAGTGAGATAGCGCTCGCCATCATGGCGCATCGCTGCGCCATTTTCGTGCTTCTCACCGCCTAACCTGCATTGTAAAGAAACATAAGTATTCGATCTTGTATCCAAGAGCGTATCCCATCTGGCCTGGCCGCAGGCCACACCGTTTTCGGAAATTTTTGGCACGCAAACTGCAATGTTCCCGTTAAGTTAGCAATCGGGAGTATTCACATGTTTGATGCACTGTTGGATGAAGATGCCACCACGCTGGCGGCGTTGATCCGTAGCGGGGAGGTTTCAGCGCAGGAAGTGACGCAAGCCGCGCTCGAACGCATGGAACAGCGTGAGCCACAGATCCAGGCATTTTGTACCGCCACGCCGCAACGGGCACTGCAACAGGCGGCCACCATTGATGCGAAACGTGCGCGCGGCGAAACGCTGGGCGCGCTGGCTGGCGTCCCGCTGGCGGTGAAAGATCTGATTTGCACGGCGGGGGTAAAAACAACGTCTGGATCGCATGCCTATGCCGATTTTGTCCCGGATGAAGATGACATCACCGTTGAACGCCTGTTGGCCGCCGATGCCGTGCTGCTGGGGAAAACCACCGCGCCGGAGTTTGGTTACAGTGGCGTCGGGCATAATCCGCTGTTTCCTTCACCGCGCAATCCGTGGGATCTCACTAAAACGCCAGGCGGTTCGAGTGCCGGTTCCGGTGCGGCATTGGCTGCGCGGTTGTGTCCGATTGCATTGGGCAGCGACGGCGGCGGTTCAGTGCGCATTCCTGCCGCACACTGCGGCGTGTTTGGCCTGAAAGCCTCGATGGGGCGCGTGCCGTTATGGCCGGGCTGTCGCGACGAGCGTTATCCCGGCGTTTCCAGCTGGGAATCGCTGGAGCATATCGGCCCAATGACACGTTCGGTGCGCGACAGCGCGCTGATGATGTCCGTGATGGCTGGGCCCGATATGCGCGATCGCCACTCGATTCCCTGCAATGATGTTGATTGGCTCGGCTCGCTGAATAAACCCCTAAGCGGCCTGCGTATCGCGTTCAGCGCTGATTTTGGCTACATCGCTGTCGATCCTGAAGTGCGTGACGTTGTCACACGGGCCGCGCGCCGTTTTGCTCATGAACTCGGTGCTGAACTGGATGAAGTCGATCCCGGCATCGCCGATGAGGCGGCCACGTTCGCCGCGCTGGTGGCCTTTGAGAGCGATCTTAGCGGCATGCGCCACATGCAGGCTGAACTCGGTGCGCGCATGTCACCGCATCTCAGCGCCATGCTGCAACGTGACTGGCGCGCTGAAACCTTCACCGACGCCAACACCACGCGCAAAAAGCTGTGCAACCAGATGTGGCGCTTTATGCAGCATTACGATCTGCTGTTGTCGCCAACGCTGGCGGTGCCGCCATTCCCGCTCAATATGCAGGGACCCGAGATAATCGATGGGCGCATGGTGCGCAGCGATCACTGGCTCTCATTCTGCTTCCCGTTCAACTTTACCGGCCAACCGGCGGCGTCTGTTCCTGCGGGCTTTACCGCCAGCGGATTGCCGATTGGCATGCAAATCGTAGGTCGTCATCTGGACGATGGCCTGGTGCTGGCGGCCAGTGCCGCATTCGAGCGCATTCAATCGTGGAATCACATCACACCTGTTTCAATCGGAGTTGCCCATGACTAACAAAAATTCACCGGCTTTAGAGCAGGAGTTCGAGCACGAACCGGTGCCGCTCAGCCATCGCCATTCGACCGGTTCGGTTTCGGCGGTGTGGTTTGGTTTCCCGATGATCCTGACGAATGCGCTGTTTGGCGGCATCATTACCTGGCACCTTGGATTCTGGCCAGCGTTGATTGCCATCCTGCTGGGGAATCTGGTGCTGTTTGCCTATGTCGGCGCGCTGAGTTGGTTCGCCGGAAATACCGGTATGAACTTCGCGCTGCAGGCGAAACGGACCTTCGGCACCAAAGGCTACATTTTAGTTTCTGGTTTTCTCTCGACCGTGGTGATTGGCTGGTACGCCTTCCAGACCGGCTTAACCGGCACGGTGATCAACCAAACCTTTGGCTGGAATGCGCTGGCGGTCACGGCGGTTGCTATGGTGCTTTACACCGCAATCACCTTCCTCGGCGTGCGCGCCTTGTCGGTGCTGGGCATGATTGCCGCGCCGCTGTTCGTGATCCTGGGTTTGGTGGCGTTGTGGTTGATCGGTCAGGATCATGATTTCAGCACCGTCACGCAGTTTACCGGCAGCAGCAGCGCGGTGGGCGCAATGAGCATGGGCACCGCCGTGACGATGGTGGTGGCCGGTTTCGCGGATTCCGGCACCATGACGGCTGACTTTACCCGCTGGTCGAAAGACGGCAAATCGGCGGTGATTGCCGCGTTCTCCGCGTTCCCGGTGGCGAACGTCATCTCTTATCTGTTTGGCGTGGTGATTGTGGCGGTCGGCGCGGCCGTCGATCCGGCAAGCAACGGCGGCAACTTCCTGCCGATGCTGATGGGGCACGGCATGCTGCTCTCCGTGATTGCCTTCCTGTTTGTGTTTATCAATCTCGGTTCGGTGTGTACGCACTGCTTGTATAACGGCGCGGTTGGCTTTAGCCATCTGTTCAGCAGCAAAATGCGCGTGTGGACAGTGATCCTTGGTGTGATTGGCGGGGCGCTGGCGCTGGCCGGCGTGTGGTCCTATTTCCTGGAGTGGCTGAGTTTGCTCGGCATCGTGGTGCCGCCGTTTGGTGCGGTGATGATTGTCGATTTGATCTTTATGGCCAAAATCAGCGAGCAGCGCACCCTGCGCCGCATGCGCGGCAGTGCCTTTGCGGCTTGGGCTATCGGCAGCTTATGTGCGGTGATTGCGCATATCGCCTTCCCACAGTTCGGTGAAGCGGTGATTGGTTTAGTAACTGCCGCCGCCAGCTACACGCTGATTGTGAAACTGAAACGTGAAAATGCGGTAAATGTGATGGAGGAAAAAAATGCCTGATTACGCGATTGATTCAACCCCGTACGTGTGGCCATATGACGGTCGTTGCAGCCCGCAGGATACCGCGCTGGTGGTTATCGATATGCAAACCGATTTCTGCGGCAAGGGCGGTTATGTCGATAGCATGGGCTACGATATCGCCTTAACGCGCGCGCCAATCAAGCCGCTACAGCAGGTGCTGGCAAAGATGCGCGAGCTGGGCTTCCCGATCATCCATACGCGCGAAGGGCATCGTTCGGATTTAAGTGATTTGCCCGCCAACAAGCGCTGGCGCTCGAAGCGTATGCAGGCGGAAATCGGCGCGCCGGGACCGTGCGGACGCATTCTGGTGCGGGGTGAACCAGGCTGGGAAATCATCCCTGAACTGGCGCCGCTGGCGGGCGAAATTATTATTGATAAACCGGGAAAAGGGTCGTTTTATGCCACCGATCTGGAACTGATTCTGCGCAGCCGCGGCATCCGCAACCTGATCATCAGCGGCATTACCACCGATGTCTGCGTCCACACCACGCTGCGCGAAGCCAACGATCGCGGCTTTGAGTGTTTAGTGCTGTCAGATTGCTGCGCAGCGACCGAGTTGCAACACCACGAAGCCGCGCTCAGCATGATCCATATGCAGGGCGGGATTTTTGGTGCGGTCGCCAGTTCGCAAACCTTGCTGGCGGGATTAGCCAGCAAGCAAACGGTAGACGTGAGCTAGATCTTCAACCACCTTTCATAGTGCTCTGGCCACGCCACCGTGGGTGTGCCAGGCCTGCCCATAGCAAAACCATGACCGCCACGACTGTAGCGATGCATCTCAACTGGCACCTGATGGGATTTACAGGCGTTCGCCATGATCAGCGTGTTATGGGGATTGGCGATGGTATCGTCCTCTGCCTGCACCAGAAAGAAGGGCGGCGAGTGCGGATTCACAAATTCTTGTACCGACCATGCCGCGTCTTCACTTGCTGACGCATTTTTGCCGACCAGAATCTTGTGCGTTGAGGTGTGCGTGTAAGGCTGCTCAAGTGTGATGATGGGGTAAATCAGCGCAGCGCGATCGGCCGTGGCGGGCAGGTTATCCAAGGCATCGCTTGCCCTATAAGATTGGAAATCCGCTCGCGTGACCGCCATACCGAGCAGATGCCCTCCGGCGGAAAACCCCAGCACGCTGACATGCTTTTCACGCTGCCGCACCAGGCGCAGCGCACGCTGGGCATCCTGCAGTGAAACCATTGCGCCATCTCGCCAGCCTTCATGGGGCAAGCGATAACTCAGCACATAAGCAGTATATCCGCGCGCCGTCAGCCAGGCGGCGGCGGGCCACGCTTCTTTACCCATTTCAATGCGCGTGTAGCCGCCACCGGCGGCAATTAATACCGCGCGGCCATTGGGCGAGGGCGGCGTTGATACTGTAAGGGTGGGCTGCACGATATTGCGCTGTGCGCCCTTTTCTGAAATTACCATTTCGCCTGCAGGGCCGCCTCCGCCTGGCGGGATACCCGGCCACAATGGGAGGATGTGCGTGGTTGCCTGTGATGATGCAGCCCAGTTTAGCCCGCTGCGCATGGCCAACGTGGAAAGGGTGAGATAAGACAAAAAATGGCGGCGGTTCATGGCAGATCCTCATGAAATCGGAGGCTTATTGCAGCAGAATTATCGGCAGAGAAGATGAAGAGGGCGTTGCTGTGTATTACCAAATGCAACGGGATGAGAGTTAAACGTTATAGTTACAACATACATTTGACTAAGGCTAAAATCCCGAGCCTGCCAGCACTGCGGTTGTCGTTGTTACAGGAAATATATTTTTCTTTAGAATGCAGTACAAAATTCCAGCAAAAGTGCGTAGGCATATGCCATGCATATTCGTATAATATGCTTATATTTTTCGGGAGGAGGAAGTTCATGCGAACAGTATCAGTATTTAAAAATGGCAATAACCGTGCTATCCGCTTGCCGCGTGATCTGGATTTCGATGGGGTAAACGAGCTCGAAATCATCCGTGAAGGGGATACGTTGATTTTGCGACCGGTAAAACCAAGCTGGAGCTCTTTTATGCAAGAAGAGAAGGCAGATGCAGATTTCCTGGAGGATAGAGACGATGTAATTGAAGACGGGCGGTTTGAACTTTAATGAAAACCTACATGCTTGATACCAATATCTGCTCGTTTATCATGCGAGAGCAGCCGGAAGCCGTTATTGAGAAGTTAACCCAATGCGTTATGCGACGTGATCGCATTGTGGTCTCGGCCATAACTTATGCCGAAATGCGATTTGGGGCGATTGGCAAAAAAGCCTCGCCGAAACATCTCTCGCTGGTGGAGGCGTTCGTGAGCCGTCTTGATGCTGTTTTGCCTTGGGATCGCGCGGCGGTAGATGCGACCACGAAAGTGAAAATGGCCTTGGCTGTGTCTGGTACGCCTATTGGTGCGAATGATGCGGCAATCGCCGGACATGCGATTTCGGCAGGCACAATTTTAGTCACCAACAATACGCGGGAATTCGCTCGGGTAGTTGATCTGAATCTTCAGGATTGGGCTAGCTAGACACCAGCAAAAGGGCGACTCACGTCGCCCTAAAATCACACTTACCCACGCATTGGTTCAGCGCGTACCGGTTTATCACCGGCAACAAAGTAGTCCGCTTCGCTGCGCGGCAGCGGCTGGCGACCACGAATGTTATCCGCGATTTTTTCACCGATCATGATGGTGGTCGCGTTCAGGTTACCGGTGATGATCAGCGGCATGATCGAGGCATCCACCACGCGGAGCGCTTCGATACCATGCACGCGGCCTTCGCCATCAACTACCGACATCTCGTCGTTACCCATTTTACAGGTGCCGCACGGATGATAGGCCGTTTCACCGTGATTGCGCACAAACTCATCCAGCTGCTCGTCGGTCTGGCAATCCAACCCAGGACTGATCTCTTTGCCGCGATACTTATCCAGCGCCGGCTGATTGATGATCTGGCGCGTGATACGAATCGCATCGCGGAATTCATGCCAATCCTGCTCGTGCGACATGTAGTTGAACAAAATGGCCGGATGACGACGCGGATCGCGTGATTTCAGACGCACATGGCCGCGGCTCGGTGAGCGCATAGAACCAACGTGGCACTGGAAACCGTGCGCTTCCACAGCATTCGAGCCGTTGTAGTTAATCGCGACCGGCAGGAAGTGATACTGAATATTCGGCCAGGTGAACTCTTCACGGCTGCGGATAAAGCCACCGCCTTCGAAGTGGTTGCTGGCGCCGACGCCCGTGCCATTAAACAGCCACTCTGCACCGATTTTCGGCTGGTTCCACCACTTCAAGGCCGGATAAAGCGAAACAGGCTCTTTGCACTCATACTGCAGATACATTTCGAGGTGATCCTGCAGGTTTTCGCCTACGCCCGGAAGGTCATGCACCAGCGGAATATCGAACTGCTTCAGCAATTCAGCAGAACCCACACCGGAACGCTGCAGAATCTGCGGCGACGCAATTGCACCCGCGCACAGCAGCACTTCACGGCGCGCATGCGCATGATGTGAGGTGTTGCTGGAACCCAGCAGATACTGCACGCCGACCGCGCGTTTGCCTTCAAACAGAATGCGGTCAGTGGTGGCATGTGTGACGATTTTTAGGTTCGGACGTGCTTTCGCGGTATCCAGATAACCGCGCGCGGTGCTGGAGCGGCGGCCTTTCGGCGTCACAAAACGGTCCATCGGACCAAAGCCTTCCTGCTGATAACCGTTCAGATCGTCAGTACGCGGATATCCTGCCTGCACGCCGGCTTCAATCATCGCCGCAAACAGCGGATTATTATCCGGCTTACAGGTGGTGATGCTTACTGGACCTTCGCCGCCATGATAATCGTTGGCGCCGATATCGCGGGTTTCAGACTTGCGATAATAGGGCAGACAGTTCAGATAGCTCCAGCTTTCAAGGCCGGGCTCTTTTGCCCAGTTGTCCAGATCCATGGCGTTACCACGGATGTAGCACATACCGTTGATCAGCGAAGAACCGCCCAGGCCTTTACCGCGTCCGCACTCCATGCGGCGGTTATTCATGTACGGCTCAGGTTCGGTTTCATACGCCCAGTTGTAGCGTTTTCCCTGCAGCGGGAAAGCCAACGCCGCAGGCATCTGCGTGCGGAAGTCGAAGCGGTAATCTGGGCCGCCCGCTTCTAAAAGCAGCACATTCACGCTGCTATCTTCGGTCAGTCTTGTTGCCAAAACGTTCCCTGCGGATCCGGCTCCGATAATGATGTAATCAAATTCCATTAGTCGTTCCTCAGGTTAAAAGCCAAAATTAAAATACGGACTGAAAACGGGTCATTTCGAGCTGCACAGATTTCACCTGAGTGTAATTCTGCAGCGTCATCAGGCCGTTTTCGCGGCCTACACCCGAATGCTTGTAACCGCCGACGGGCATTTCAGCGGCGGATTCGCCCCAGGTGTTGATCCAGCAAATACCCGCTTCGATTTGATGAATCACGCGGTGCGCGCGGTTGAGATCTTGTGTTACCACGCCCGCGGCCAGACCAAATTCGGTGGCGTTCGCGCGGCGAATCACTTCTTCTTCGCTCTCGTAGCTCAGAATTGACATCACCGGGCCGAAGATCTCTTCACGCACAATGGTCATCTCATCGCGGCAATCGCTGAATACGGTTGGTTCCACCCACGCGCCGTTATCGAAGGCTGCGCCACTCAGGCGTTTACCGCCGCAGAGCAGACGCGCACCTTCGCTAATGCCGGATTCGATAAAACGCATCACGTTGTCGCGATGTGCGAAGCTCACCAGCGGGCCGAAGTTGGTCTCAGGGTCGTTAAGATCGCCCGCTTTAATACGTGCCACGCGCTCGGCGATTTTCGCTTCAAAGGTGGATTGCAATGCCGCCGGGATAAACACGCGCGTGCCGTTGGTGCAAACCTGTCCCGAGCTGTAGAAGTTCGCCATCATGGCGATGTCAGCGGCGAGATCGAGATCGGCATCATCGAAGATAATCAGCGGGGATTTGCCGCCTAACTCCATGGTGACGTCTTTCAGCGTTGAACCGGCGGCATTAGCCATGACTTTCTTACCGCTTGCTACGCCACCGGTGAAGGAGACTTTGTCGATGCCCGGATGATCGGTGAGAAGCTGGCCAGTGACCGCGCCGCGACCGTTCACCACGTTGAACACGCCGTTTGGTACGCCCGCTTCGGTATAGATTTCTGCCAGTTTCAGCGCGGTCAGCGGCGTCACTTCGCTGGGTTTGAAGATCATCGCGTTACCGGCGGCCAGCGCGGGCGCAGATTTCCACAGGGCGATTTGAATCGGATAGTTCCACGCGCCGATGCCCGCCACCACGCCCAGTGGTTCGCGGCGAGTGTAGACAAAGGAGGTATCGCGCAGCGGGATCTGCTGGCCTTCCAGAGAAGGAATCAAGCCCGCGTAATACTCCAGCACGTCGGCACCGGTCACGATATCGACGTATTGCGTTTCACTCAGTGGCTTGCCGGTGTCAAGGGTTTCAAGCGCGGCCAGTTCATCATTGCGCTCACGCAGAATATCGACCGCACGACGCAGAATGCGCGAACGTTCCATCGCCGTCATCGCCGCCCAGATTTTCTGGCCTTTCTTCGCTGCGGCAACCGCGCGATCAACGTCCGCGCGTTCCGCTTCGTGTACCTCGGCCAGCACTTCGCCGTTTGCCGGGTTGATGGTCTGGAATGTGTTGCCTGCCGCAGCGGGAACCAATGCGCCATCAATGTAAAGGTGCTGCTCGGTGAATCGGGACATGATTTCTCCTTCCTCAGTGATTCTGGTCAGCCAATTGCTGACGAATGAATTGGGTGGTGAGCTGTCTGGCGATAGCCAAATCGAACGGTTTGCCACTTAACGCCGCGCGCAGCCACAGGCCATCAATCAGTGAGGCAAGGCCATGTGCCGCCAGTCGCGCTTTTTCGCGCGGAATCACACGACGAAACTCGGCTGCCAGCGTGGAAAACAGTCGACGGCTGCTTACACGTTCTAAACGACCCAGCTGTGGCTGATGCATGCTGCTGGCCCAAAAATCCAGCCAGGCTTTCATCGCGGCGCTGTGCACCTGCGAGTCATCAAAGTTGCCTTCCACAATCGCCAGCAGGCGCGCTTCAGTACTGGCGTCTGCCAGTGGTTTTAACCTTGCTGCCACCGCATCGCGTAACTGACGTGTCACGTCACGCATCGTGGCTTCCAGCAGACCGTTCTTGTCTTTGAAGTAGTGGCTGATGATGCCTGTCGATACGCCAGCACGTCGCGCAATCTGCGCAATGGTGGCGTCGTTGATCCCGACTTCGTTAATGGTGCTCAGGGTCGCATCAATCAGTTGCCGACGACGTATCGGCTGCATTCCCACCTTTGGCATAACACTCCAGCTCCACCGCAATGTAAGGACACTATTAAAACTTTTTTTGATTGCACGTTCAATATAAAAAAGAAATTTGTTAGGATGCTGTGCTTCGATTGTTACAAAAACGCAGCGGTTAGAGGGATGGAACCTTGCAGGTGCGCATTAACGCGTGCCCTACGAAAACCGCATGTTCTCGCGTAGGCTTGTCATTTATGAAGACCCACTCACGCTTAAATGGCACGTACTACAGGAAATTAACCAGAGGTAATCGATGATTAATCCACCTGCCAGTGAAAAAGACAGAATCAATCCTGTGGTGTTTTACACCTCAGCCGGACTGATTCTGACATTTTCACTTGTCACGATTTTTTACAGCGAACTCGCTGCCAGCTGGCTTCTGACCGCCGTTAATTGGGTCACTTCCACGTTTGGCTGGTACTACATGCTCGCTGCTACGCTGTACATCGTTTTCGTCATCTATATGGCGTGTTCGCGCTATGGCGCCATCAAGCTCGGGCCGGAGCAATCCAAACCCGAGTTCAGTTTACTGAGCTGGTCGGCGATGTTATTTGCCGCCGGTATCGGTATTGACCTGATGTTCTTCTCGGTTGCCGAACCGGTAACGCAATACATGCAGCCGCCAGAAGGTGCAGGGCAGACCATGGAAGCCGCGCGTCAGGCGATGGTGTGGACGCTGTTCCACTACGGCGTCACCGGTTGGTCAATGTACGCGTTGATGGGCATCGCGCTTGGCTACTTCAGCTATCGCTACAACCTGCCGCTCACCATCCGCTCAGCGCTTTATCCGATTTTCGGCAAACGCATTAATGGCCCAATTGGTCATACCGTCGATATCGCCGCGGTGATCGGTACCATCTTTGGTATCGCCACCACGTTAGGGATTGGTGTGGTGCAATTGAACTACGGTCTCAACGTCCTGTTCGATATTCCGGAAGGTTTCACTGCGCAGGCGGCGCTGATTGTGCTGTCGGTGATCATCGCCACCATCTCAGTGACATCCGGCGTGGATAAAGGCATCCGTATTCTCTCTGAGCTGAATGTTGCGCTGGCGCTGGGCTTGATTCTGTTCGTGCTGTTTATGGGCAAAACCGATTTCCTGCTTAACGCGTTAGTGCTGAACGTGGGGGATTACGTCAATCGCTTTATGGGCATGACGCTCAACACCTTCGCGTTTGATCAGCCACGCGAGTGGATGAATAGCTGGACGCTGTTCTTCTGGGCGTGGTGGGTTGCCTGGTCGCCGTTTGTCGGTCTGTTCCTCGCACGTATCTCACGCGGTCGTACCATTCGTGAGTTCGTATTAGGTACGCTGATTATCCCGTTCACCTTTACGCTGCTGTGGCTATCGGTATTTGGTAACGCGGCGCTGTATGAAATCATTCATGGTGACGCAGGCTTTGCGCAGGAAGTGATGGCGCATGCCGAACGCGGCTTCTACAGCCTGCTGGCGCAGTATCCGGCGTTTAAATTGAGTGCTTCGGTTGCCACCATCACCGGCATGCTGTTCTACGTGACATCGGCGGATTCCGGTTCTCTGGTGCTGGGTAACTTCACCTCCAAGCTGAAAGACATCAACAGCGATGCACCGAACTGGCTGCGTATCTTCTGGTCGATTGCCATTGGTGTGCTGACCATGGGGATGCTGATGACCAACGGGATTTCTGCCCTGCAGAACGCCACGGTGATCATGGGCTTGCCCTTTAGCTTCGTGATTTTCTTTGTGATGGCCGGCCTGTATAAATCGCTGAAAGTGGAAGATCATCGCCGCGCCAGTGCCAGCCGTGATACTGCGCCGTACATTCCGGCCAGTAACGATCGCCTGAGCTGGAAGAAACGCCTGTCGCGCCTGATGAACTATCCGGGTACGCGCTATACCCAGAAAATGATGGAAGAGGTGCTGTTCCCGGCCATGCAAGAAGTGGCGAAAGAGCTCGAGCTGCGTGGCGGACGCGTATCGCTGGAACGCGCGGAGCCAGAAGAGGGGCAGCCGCTGGGCCACCTTGATCTGCGCGTGCTGCTGGGTGAGGAGCAGGATTTTGTTTATCAAATCTGGCCGCAGCAATATTCGGTACCGGGCTTTACCTATCGCGCACGCAGCGGTAAATCGACCTATTACCGTCTGGAAACCTTCCTGCTGGAAGGGAGCCAGGGCAACGATTTAATGGACTACAACAAGGAGCAGGTGATCATCGATATTCTTGATCAATACGAACGTCACCTGAACTTTATCCATCTACATCGTGAAGCACCGGGTAGCAGCATGACCTTCCCGGACGTGTAATTTCCGCAGAACACACGGTCCGTAGCGGCGCAATAAATCGCGCCGCTACGGACCGTGCAGTAATTAGAATGCGTAACGAACCGCGCAGATTCGCCAATAACAGCTAAGCTTTCAAGCTGATTAAATGGGGGATGAAATGAAATTAGGCTTTGCTTGTAAGTATCTGGATCAACAGGCTAAACAGCCGTATCCCTTCAAAAGCACCACGCGCACGCGCTTTCTCAGCCTTGATGATGATTCACGCATAACGCTGCTGAATCAACTGGCGCAAAACAATCTGCAAAACCTCTATCTCACGCTTGAACAACTCGCGACGCAACCTGATGCATTACGCATGATGCGCATCGGCAGCGACCTGTTGCCGTTATATACGGTGCCGGAAGCGACGCAGTTGTACGGTGCATTGCTGTCGGATCTCGCACCCTTATTGCACCACTGCGGCGAGTTAGCACGTGCGAATAATATTCGGCTGTCCTTCCATCCCGGCCAATATACGGTGCTGGCGTCCGATAATGATGGCGTGGTCGATCGCGCCATTGAGGATGTGGAATATCACGCCACCTGCGCGGTATTAATGGGTTATGGTCGTCAGTTCCAGGATTTTAAAATCAATATTCACATGAACGGCAAAAAAGGCATTGATGGATTTCGCGCCGCCTTTCTGCGGCTCAGTGCCGAAGCGCGCAATATGCTGACGGTGGAGAATGATGAAATATCCTGTTCGCTGGACGATGTGTTGCAGGCGCGCAACTTGTGTCCGGTGGTGCTGGATATTCACCATCATTGGGTGAAAGAGAATCACTATATTCAAGCTGATGATGTGCGTATTGCACTGATAAAAGAGTCGTGGCGCGGTGTGCGGCCAGTTATGCACTATTCGATCGCGCAGGAAGGTCTCATTCCCGATCACGGTTTCCCGGATCAGCAGGATTTAGCCGTTTCGAAAACAAAACTTCGCGCTCATGCAGATTATTATTTCAACCAAAGCCTAAATGATTGGGCGTTGTCGTTTAATGACTTCGACATTATGTGTGAAGTAAAGATGAAGAATTTAGCGCGCGACCGCCTGTATGATTATGCGATCGCGCGCCAGCTGATTACGGCGCCGTGATCACAATGGCTACGCGGCGATTTTGCGCGCGGCCTTGAGGGCTGTTGTTGCTGGCAATGGGCACGCTCATCCCTAATCCGCGCGTAACAATATTTTCGCGCGGGATCGCCGCGCCTGCTGCCCATTGTGCTGCTACGGCGTTGGCTCTTTTTAGCGACAGCTGCTGGTTATAATCCGCTTTGCCATAATTATCGGTGTGTCCATCAATACGTACATGATTAATGCCCGTAGCCGCCAGATTTTTCGCCAACGATTGGATCGTGTCTTTACTGGCTGGTGTCAGCTGCGATTCGTTAACGCCAAACAGGATTTTATCCGATAAACCTAATCCCCAGCCTTCGCTATTTTGGCTAAATCCTGCATTCCGCATCGCGGCTATTTGCTCGTCACTAAAACGTCCCTTTGTCTGGCAACCGACAACCGCTAATACGCATACCATCAGGAAAATTTTCATCTTCATATCCGCACCTTACTCATTCCCTTATTTTTGTACATATTCATATCGGCGCGCTCCAGAATAGATTCAACCGTGTCGCCATGCTGCGACCAGGCGTAGCCAATGGTGACCGAAGTTGTGATTGGGGTGCCTTCTGCAATAACAATTTTTTGCTTAATGGCCTCATGAATGTCTTGCATGAGCAGCTGTAATTGCGCCTCGCTGGTGCGGCTGGTCACCAACATGGCAAATTCATCACCGCCTAAACGCGCGACCAAATCCTGCTTATACGCTAAGGCGGAAAGACGTGAACCGATCGCTTTTAACACTTCATCTCCGGCGGCGTGGCCCCAGTTATCGTTAATGCTCTTGAAGCGATCGCCATCAAGGAACAGCAAGACGAAGCGTTCTTTCGCCAGTTGCTGATCGAGTAACTGGGTTAATCGCGCGACAAAGGCGGCGCGATTAGCCAGGCCAGTCAAGGGATCTTCCAGGGCTTTGGCCGCCAACGTGCGGTTATCACGGATCAGCGAAGCTTGCAGCGTCTGCATCTCAGTCAGCAACGAATTCAGATCGTCTGAGAACAGCTGAAACTCGCGCGTCGGACTTTCCGGAATACGTAAGGAAAAATCACCGGAAAGAATCACATAGTGGATCGAACTGGTGATATTGCGGAGTGAGGCGAGAATGCCGCGATGCAGAAATTCGCTTAACAAGAAGGAGATGATTAACACGCACAGCATGCCGCAGGTAAGAATCATCAGCGAATAACGAATGAAATCGGCTGCGCCGGTAACGGTGCCTTCCAGCGTTAACGTACCAACAGTGGCTTCTGAGTGATTAATATTGATGCTAAGCGGTTTGAGATAAATCCACTCGCGCAATAAACGCGAATACCAACCGGTTTGCTCTTGTTGATCATGCCAGTCTACTAAAACGGTTTGATCATCCGTCACAAGTTTCGCGGAATCAAACATGCCTTCATTGCCGAGCCGGGCGATTTTATTGTGCGCGTCATAGCTGTCTTCAAATACTGTGGCGGCGGTCAGTGTGGTGCTAAGCGTCGCGGCAATCAACTCCAGATTTCTTTTCTCGTAGCTTTTAATAAACAGCAAAGACGTAGACGAAAGCAACAGCCAGCACAGCAGTAAAATAACCGCAGAGTTAATGATGCTAATTTTGCGCAGCTTATTACGAATCGATGATTTATCATTTTTTGAATTTTCTATTTTCATCTTATTTGCTTCCATTGCGGGACAGCAACAGCACGTCCGGACTGACTTTGACGCCGCTTCTGGCTAGCGAATCGAGGTTTACTGAGAACAGCGTATGATTCGTATTAAAGATCAGGCAGAAAGCGGCGCCGACCGTACATTCGGCATTGTTCTCAGCCAGGGTAAGTACCGCTTTACCCTCGAAGTGACTTAACAGTTCAACCTGCTGATGCGGTGTCTGATCGCCGAAATAGATTGCATCGCACCGCTGCGTCGCCAATTCGCGCTCGTCAGTCAGATAAACCACGCTAAACGGTATGGCGGAGTGCAGACTATTTTGTGGCAAAGAGAGATGTTGCGCGGAGGAAAATACGCAGAGTTGAGGTGCGCGTGTTAATCCCGGCCATTGGGTAAAACTAATAATGCCGCTCACAATCCGATTCGCTTTATCGTCATGTATCTCAGCAATCGCTGAGCGAGAAATGAACAGCAGCAGAAAAAGGGCAGTAACAATGATTTTGCAAAGTTGAAGCAGGGAAAGCAGCACGTCGGCTTCCCGAAAAAATAGATGTTTATGTAACATACTGCGTTCCCGAAAGTTCTTCGCGTTAATCTGCGCCTGATTCAGCGCGAAAATATTAACACCGCTGCGGTTAAAAAAGTACTGATGGCGATGTCCTATGGCGGCACAGGCATTTAACGATGCGTTTTAACGCGCAATGCGTGCGTCTGGAAACGATGCCATCTCTGTGCGAAATTATTTTATGGATAACAGAGCAAAAAGGGTGCAATGGCGCAAAGTGTGATCTAGAACACATTTATTGGTCTGATAACTGATCGGTGCTTAAACCGCGTAAAACGCTCATGAAGGGTAATTTCGCGGCAAAACCGCACCATTAGCGAGGATTTACATTAGCATCACTTACGTATATTTATTGCCAACACCGCGCGTGATGAACATGGTTTTCGATTACGAAACAATTAGACATATTTATCGAGGTGAGGCTTTTTCACATTCTGGCAGGATACGCAACATTCAGTACATCCTGGTCACCGTGTCATGCAGTGGTTTTCAAAAAACGCCGTTTTTTTTGCTGTAAAAACCTGTTTGGCCGCCTTTCTGGCACTCTATTTCGCCCTTGAATTAAACCTGGATAAACCCGCCTGGGCAGTTACCACGGTTTTGCTCGCATCGCAGCTCTATTCCGCTTCAACCATCTCAAAATCGGTGTTTCGTCTGCTGGGGACCTTGTTGGGCGGGGTGTTTGTCTTCTTTATCTTTCCGCCGACCGTGCAACATCCGCTGCTGTTCTGTTTTTGCATATCACTGTGGGTCAGCGTTTGCCTCTATCTGTCGCTGCACGACCGCACGCCGAAGAGTTACGTGTTTATGCTGGCTGGCTACAGCGCGGCAATCATGGGTTTTCCGGAAGTGACGACGCCGCTGTCGATTACCAGCATCGTGATCTCTCGTATTGAAGAGATTACCCTCGGCATTGTCTGCAGCAGTCTGGTGCATGCGCTGCTGTTTCCCGTATCGATGCGTAGCTTGCTGGAGCAGAGCGTGAGTCACTGGTATCTCAACGCGCGCAAACTGTGTAGCGATCTGCTCTCCGGTATTCCCAGCGACAGTTCGCCCGAACGCGACGACATTTTGATTCGCATGGCGACGCATCCACAGCAGGTTGAAGTGCTGATTACCCACTGCGTCTATGAAGGTGATGCCGCACGACGGCTGATTCGTCTGGTCAGCGTGCAGTATCAACATCTCTCCTATTTGATCCCGACGCTCACGGCCATCGAGATGCGTTTGCAGCGGCTCTCAACACTGCACATCGCTTTTCCGGCAAACGTAGCTCACACTTTTCAGCTGTTTTTGCAGTGGCTAAACGACGGCGAAGCGGTAGGGGAAACCAGTGGCATTCAACAAACATTGAGTGGTTGTCAGGCTGAACTTAATGCAGCCTGGCAAAATGGGGCATTGCCGACCGAAAACTGGCTGCTGTTTACCGGGTTAATCGAACGCCTGGCAGATTTTGTGCGCATCGCCGGTGCTTATCAAAGCGTCGGCGGATTGGTGAGCGATTTGTCGGGCGACACCACATTGGCACGCGGCAAACGTACGCACCGCTTTTTCGATAAAGGGCTGATTCGGCTATCGGCATTGACCGCTTTCTGCGCCACCTTCGGTTCCTGCCTGCTGTGGATGGGGACGGGGTGGCGTGATGGCGCATCGGCACCGGTAATGGCGGCAATCCTCTGTTCACTACTCGCCAGTCAGGATACGCCGCTGACATCGATGAAGTTGTTTGTTCGTGGCGTCATCGTGGCAATCATTATCAGCGTGATTTATGTGGCGCTACTCCTGCCGCAAGCCACCTCATTTGAAGCCCTGATGATTTGCCTGGCGCCCGGCCTGATGATCCTGGGGCTGATGATCGCGCGTCCCTCCACCAATATGATTGGCCTGAGCGTAGCGATTCAGATTCCTGGCTTTATTGGGCTTGGTCACCATCTAAAACCCGATTTAGTGCTGCTGATCAACAATGCAATTGCCACCATGGTAGGCGTGATGTTTGCGGTGATTATCACCGCAATCATGCGCAATAAACGGCCATCGTGGACCGCGCGCCGCGCCGTGCGGCAAGGTCTACGCGAACTGCTGCGCTTTATCAAAGAAACCGAGCGTAATGGTTCGTCACTGCTCGGTCGACAACGCTTTATCAGCCTGATGCTGGATAAAGTGAATGTGGTGTTGCCGCGTTTACGGCTCGATCCGCATCCCGATATGCGCTCAGCGGGCATGTTGCTCAAGGAAGTGTGGCTAGGCGTCAACAGCTTTGACTATTACGCGCGCCACAAAGCGCTGCTGCAACAATATCATCTTGATAGCGGACAGATGTTTCATGAACTGGCGCTATTTCTCAAACGCCGCCTGAAGTCACTGCAAACGCCGCCGCATGCTGATTTGCAAGAGGAGCTGGATTTACTGCTATTGATGCTGGAACAGCTGGCGAAGCGCGACGAAAGGGTGCTGACGCCGCTGTTCCATCTGTTCAGCATTCGGCTCTATCTGTTCCCACAGCAAGCGTGGCCAATCGCCACGCCGCATCAGACGGAAATCCTCCAGCGGCAGCGCTATCGCTTAACCCGTTAACTCGCAGGAACCGTAGCGGCGCGATTTATCGCGCAATAAATTGCGCCGCTACGGATGCCTGCGCGTTGTGGACTACAACGCTGCCAGATTCCGCCCGTTGCTGGCTATCACCTGCTTGTACCACCAGAATGATTTCTTGCGGATGCGTGCCAGACTGCCGTTGCCTTTATCGTCGCGGTCAACGTAGACAAATCCGTAACGTTTACTCATTTCGCCGGTGGATGCCGCCACCAAATCAATGCAGCCCCATGTGGTATAGCCGATCAGCGGAATGCCATCGGCAATCGCTTCGCCCATCGCCTGAATATGCTGTTTCAGGTAGCTGATGCGATAGTCGTCATGGATTTCGCCATCGGCATTTATCTCGTCGTGAGCGCCCAGGCCGTTTTCCACCAGAAACAGCGGCTTCTGATAGCGGTCATACATCATGTTCATGGTGATGCGCAGGCCGAGCGGATCGATGCCCCAGCCCCAATCGCTACGTTTCACATGCGGGTTGGTTAGCGATTTCACCACGTTGGCGGCGCTGCTGTTTTGCTCGTTCATCTCTGCCGAGGCGCAGCGTGAGGCGTAATAGCTGAAGGAGACAAAATCTACGGTGTGACGCAGCGTGGCGGCATCTTCCGGTTCCGTCGCAATCACTACGCCTTTCTCGCGGAACACCCGCGCGGCATAAGACGGATAAGCGCCTCGCGCCTGCACATCGATAAAGAAGAGGTTTTCGCGATCCTTCTCCAGCGCGGCCCACACATCTTCCGGCTTGCACGACCATGGATAGAAATTCCCGCCCGCTAACATGCAACCAACCTGATTTTCGGGGTTAATCTCATGGGCAATTTTGGTTACCAGCGCGCTTGCGACCAACTCGTGATGGGCTGCCTGATACTTTACCTGCTCCGGGTTTTCGCCTGGTTCGAACACCAACCCCGCGCCGGAGAACGGGCTGTGCAGCAGAATATTGATCTCATTAAAGGTCAGCCAATACTTCACCAAACCGTTGAATTCTTCAAAACAGGTACGCGCGTAGCGGCTGAAAAATTCAATCATTTTACGATTGCGCCACGAACCGTATTCCGTCACCAGATGCATTGGCACATCGAAGTGGCACAGCGTCACCAGCGGCGTAATGCCATATTTCTGGCACTCTTCAAACAGGCTGCGGTAAAACGCAATGCCTTCGGCGTTTGGCGTCAATTCATCGCCTTGCGGATAAATACGGCTCCACGCAATTGAGGTGCGGAACACGGTGAAACCCATTTCTGCCATCAGCGCGATATCGTCTTTGTAGCGACGGTAAAAATCGATAGCGTCATGACTTGGATAATATTCATCGCTGCGCAGTGTAAAACGCTTTTCCTGACCCAATTTTACCGGCATGCGATGCGTGCCGTGAGGAATCATATCCACCGTGGTTAAGCCTTTTCCGCCAGCCAGATAGCTGCCCTCTGACTGATTGGCGGCTAACGCGCCACCCCACAAAAATCCCTCTGGAAATGTCACTTCAGACATAAAAACCTCTGTTACACCTTGGATAAATTAACGTTGACGGCTTTGACGTCGTCCGTCACCGGCTTCGGCTGTGCGGGTTCGGTGACCGGGATATCTTCAAAGCCGAGAATCAACGTAAGCATGAATGAGAGCACCACCGACAACACCATCACAGCGCCGACCCATACGATGCTCATCGGATTGGTGGGATCGAAAAACTGCACGCTGGTGAACAAGCCGGGCGAGGCCATCGAATGGCTGGCTAGCCCACCCATGCCCGCTACTGCGCCGCAAATAAAGCCGCTGATCAGGCTGGCAATCAGCGGACGCTTAAGGCGCACGGCAACGCCATACAGCGCCGGCTCAGAAATGCCCGCTACAATCGCAGACGCCGCTGCTGCAAACGCAGTTTGACGCAGTTCAGGGTTTTTGGTTTTGAATGCCACCGCCAGTGAAGAGCCGCCCAGCGACAGGTTGGCACCAATTTCTGAAGGCATTACCATGCCTTCTTTGCCCGTTTCGGCGATGGTTTGAATGATGGTTGGCGTGAACACGCGATGCATACCGGTCATCACCAGCAGCGGCCACAGCGCGCCCATAATTGCCACCGACAACCAGCCAAGATAGCCGTGAATGGTGTACACCAGCGCTGAAATACCGCTACCGATCCAGATGCCGAGCGGTCCAATCAGCACAATGGCAATGGGCGCCGCCACCAGCACGATCAGCATCGGCTTGAGGAAGTTCTTGGTCACCGCTGGCGTGATGCGATCAATCCAGTATTCGATGTGCGACAGAATCCACGTCATTACCAGCGCCGGGATCACCGTGTAGGTATATTTCACCGCCGTCACCGGAATGTAAGCAAACTCGACCGCCTGACCTTGCGCGGCTTTCGCCATCAAATCGACAAAGTTGGGATGTACCAGCACGCCTGCGATGGCAATCGCCAGTGACATGTTGGTTTTGAATTTCAACGCGGCTGAGGCGGCCACCATAATCGGCAGGAAGAAGAATGCGCCGTCACCTATCACATTGAGGATGATTAGCGTAGAGGAACCTTTCTCCAGTACGCCGCTCATCTCCAGCACCATCGCCAGCAGTTTCACCATTGATCCACCGATAATCGCTGGAATCAGCGGCGACATGGTGCCTACCAGCGCGTCAAGAATGCCGGCACCGATGCTGCGCAGGGTGATTTTGCGTTTCACCGGAGATGCGCCATCGCTGCTCGGCGTGCCAAGCTTCAAAACTTCCTGATAAGCGAGGTTCACGTTGTTGCCAATGATCACCTGACACTGCGTATCGGTGTGCACCACGCCCATGACGCCAGGAATGGTTTTCAGCGTGGCGTTATCAATCTGTACGCTGTCTTTCACCACGAAACGCAGGCGCGTCATGCAGTGCGTCACCGCTTCGATATTGTTCAAGCCGCCGAGCGCTGCCACGATGGCCCGGGAGATGTCCGCATAATTTTTAGCCATGGATTTTTGATCTCTGATTTTTTTTCGGTAGAGGTACACGGTTTTCTGTGTGATTTTTCACCATGAGAAACCGGTTTCACAAAATCATGGAGATGTGAGGTTTACCAGGCAAGACATTTAAAATTTTCTAATAGAAAGTGTGAAGCTGATCGCTTTGTGTCGGAGGGGTGAGTAGGCGCAGGGGCAGAAAAATTGCCGCCGATTTCGTAGCTTAGGTACACTGATGCCATAAGCATGGAAAAAGGTGAAACATGGCGACGATAATCGAGGTGGCAAAAGTAGCAGGCGTATCCAAAGCGACGGTTTCGCGCGTGCTGTCGGGCAATGGCTATGTCAGCCAGGAAAAGCGCGAGAAAGTTTTTCAGGCGATTGCCGCTACCGATTTTCGCCCTAACTTGCTGGCGCGCAATCTTGCCACCAAATCCAGTCAAACCATCGGCTTAGTGATTACTAACACCTTGTACACCGGCAGCTATTTTACCGAATTGATGCAGCATTCCGCGCGACTGATGGAGCAGCAGGGACGTCAATTGCTGCTGGTGGATGGCAAACACAGTGCGGAAGAGGAACGCGCAGCGATTCAGTTTCTGCTCGATCTGCGTTGTGATGGCGTGATCATCTATCCGCGTTTTCTCACCACCGATGAAATGGACAGCATTATCGCGCAACATAAACACCCGATATTGGTGATCAACCGTCGTCTACGACAGCACGATAGCTACTGCATTTATTCCGATCAATTGCACAGCAGCAGTGAAGCGGTGCAACAATTGATTGCTTTAGGCCATCGCGACATCGCGTTTATCACCGGTTCGCTCGATTCACCCACCGGGCGCGAGCGTCTGGCAGGCTATAAAGCGGCACTTGAGAAACAGGGCATTGCCGTGCAAGACGCGTTGATCGTGGAAGGAAAATGGCAGGCGCAAAACGGCATGGACGCGGTTGAGCAGTTGCTGGCGCAGGGTAGGCCGTTTAGCGCGCTGGTCGCGAGTAATGATGATATGGCTGTTGGGGCGCTCAAGGCATTAGCGGCACATCAGATTGCGGTTCCCGCGCAGGTTGCAGTGATTGGCTTTGACGATATTCCGCTGGCCCCATTTACCATTCCGGCTTTATCCAGTGTGAAAATGCCGGTGACGGCAATGATTCAGGAAACCATCGAGCGCCTGATCTCGATGCTGGATGGCGGCGAAATGCGCAATGATAAAACTTTTGCCGGCGAATTAATTGTGCGCGAATCGGTCGGGCCCGGGCCTCATAACAAATTGTGATGAATAAATGCCAGTTTCTCTTTCAATTAATTTAATCACTGATAATTGATGAGAAACTGTTTGTCTCTCCATTAATGAATGGCGTTGTTTCTATAAAGGGACTCTGAATCTCCGTGTATTAATCAGAATAAGTCTTATTGCTTGTAAAAATTTGTCAGGTTAATTTGAGTTATCTTATCAGTCCTCTTTGCCGAGGAAATTATGCACGCACGTATAACCCACCTTGATGGTATGCGCGGTTTGGCGATCCTGATGGTTATTGCTTATCATGCTTATGCGCGATGGCCGGAATTATTGCCTTATGTTCGGGTAACGCAACATTTTCCGATTCTTAATTATGGCTGGCTCGGAGTGGAATTATTTTTCATGATCTCTGGCTTTGTTATTTTTATGACGCTCGATAAATCAGAGAGCTATATCAGCTTTTTGAAGAAACGCTGGCTGCGTCTGTTTCCCGCTATGTTGATTGCCAGCCTGTTGCTGTTTGCCGTCGGGGGATTTTTCCCTGAGTGGTCAGCAATGACGCCACGGGTTAAGAATCTGCTGCCCGGTTTGATATTCACTAATCCAGAAACACTGACTCAGCTGACGGGTATTGAATTCAAGTCGATGGCGGGATCGTTTTGGTCACTTTATGTAGAAGCCGTTTTCTATTTCATTATCGGTGCAGTCTATTTTACCCTCGGGCGAAAATATTGCTTACCGGCGCTGCTGGTGCCCATGCTGTTGTTATCGGCAACGTCCGTTTTGAAATCATTAGGGCATCCGCTGTTCATTGATATTGTTTCTAAGTTCGGCTTTATTCATTATGCCTGGTTTATGGTGGGCAGTTTAGTCTATGAACGCATGCATGGTCGCGACAAACTTTTTCATTACGCCATTGTGCTTTGCGCGCTGCTGATTAACTTCAGTTATTTCATCAAGAATGCCGGGGTGATAACCCTCATTCCGTTGCTGCTGGTCATGCTGTTTTTTGTTGCCAGTTTTTACTCGAAACAGATGGAGCGCATCCTTTCTCTGCGTTTTCTTACCGCCATCGGTTTCGCCAGTTACGCCTATTATCTGATCCATGAAAATCTGATGATCGCCACGTTGATTAAACTCAACGTATATATTAAAAGTGATTTTGTTATGGCGTTGATGCCGCTGGTGGTGGCCTTTGTGTTGTATTACATCGCCTTTGTCATTACTCAATATGCCGAACCGGCGTTAAGAAATAGGCTCAAAGGGAAGCGTGTGCCCACGGTACCGCCATCAGGGGCGGGAGCGTAATCTCCGACTCTCCGCGTCACAGGGGCATAACGCTCGTCAGTTAAGCGTGAATCGGTCGCCATGAATGCGCACCCTACGCTTTTCGTAGGGTGCGCATTCATGCGCACCGGCATAAATAGGCAAGTAAGCGACAATACGTCACTTATGGCCATCAAAATAATCAACCCGCAAAGCATTAAACTCATTAAAGCCAGACTTGATTTTTAACGCAAAGTAGCCGCTATCTGAATTAGCATAACGACGCCCATCACACTTCTTGTAATCCCTGATGTATTTAAATGCTTTAATTTTTAAAAGTGATAACCCCGTCAAAATAATGCCATCGGCCTTCATGAAGAGTTTACTTCTATCATCGTATTAACCCCTTCTCACTTTATCAGCTGAATTTAAGTGTTCAATGATATGTCCATCTTCTGTCCATCATTTAGTATTTTCCTCGTTACTTATCTCTCGTATAACCGTATCCATGGTGGGTAACGGTGAAAACAACCAAGGTCGTCAAGAATGACAGCACTGAACCAACGACAAAGTGGAATTATTGATTTTCTGACCACGGAAAATGATTGGGTTCCGGCAAATCGGGTCGCCGAATCTCTCGCCATTTCTGTCAGTACGCTGCGAAGAGATGTTGAGGTTATCAATGCATTTTGCTCAGACAATCAACGTCGCATTATTAGCAAGCCGGGATTGGGGTTACGCTTTGATGGCGGTTCCGTTTTCTCGCGTAGCGCATTACCTGTCGGTGAACAGCACCATGAAATATTGAGTACTAAACGCTTAGTCGGGATCACTACCGATTTGCTGACGCAATCTCCCGCGCCATTATCTCTCAGCGCGCTGTCGGAGAAATTCTTTGTCAGCCGATCTTCTATTGTGGAAGATTTAAAGAAGGTTGAAGCCTGGCTGGCGACATTCTCTTTGACGTTGATTCGCGACCATTCAGGCACCTATATCCACGGTAACGATCTGGATATACGCATGGCATTGAAAGAGATCATCACCGTAAGTGTATTAAGTCATTATCAAACGGCGGATAGCCGAATTGATCGTTTCTCCAGAACCACATTAGTCGATCAATTTGGCAAGGTGAATGTGGATAATTGCATTTCGCTGATAGGTTTAATTGAAGATGAGTTAACCTGTGCAATCAGTGAGCCTTATTACACCAATCTCTTTTCGCATCTGCTGGTCACTATTCGTCGCGCGGCGGGTCTTGCGGCGCATTCAGAGGTGCAATCCTATACGCGACATGACGGCAAAGAGTGGGCGATTGCGGAGAAAGCCGTTAGCTGGCTGCAGGATGAGTACCGGATTACCTTACCAACGATTGAAGTGAGTTATATCTATCAATATCTGATTTCATCGGGCCGCCATACGCTGACGCCAGGCGATAATATTTTTTTACCGATCAATAGCGAAGCCGATCGCTACGCTGATGGGCTGATTCGGGAATCCTCTGAAGATTTAGGCCTCGACCTTAGTCTGGATAAGAAACTGCGCCACGATTTAGCGCAGCATATTAAGCCGATGCTCAACCGACTCTCTTATGGCATCGCCATCCATAATCCGTTGCTGGATGAAATTAAAAGTGAGCTGAGCAGCGCTTTTCATGCGGTGAAGAAGGCCGCTGACCGGATCAATCAAAAATACGGTTATGCGAATATTTCGGATGATGAAGTGGCGTATCTGACGATTTATTTACAGACTGCGCTGGATAAGTTTCGTGCCGCTAAGAAGATCATTATCGTTTGTTCCAGTGGTGTCGGGACATCGCAACTATTATCCAGTCGCATCAATCGTGCGTTTCCGGAGTGGGAAATTATTGCCATCGTACCCGGTAGTCAACTCTCAAACACACTCGAACTGAAAGAGTGCGATTTAATTATCTCAACCATCAAGTTAGAAGAGGTTGAGTTACCGGTCGCTTATGTCTCGGCAATTTTTTCGAAGAAAGATATTGCGAGAGTTTCAGAAAGACTTTTTTCTGATGAAAATATGAAGGAGAAACATCATGCTGGATAAAGTGATAGTGTCAGATATTTTAACCCGCTCCTGTGTGGTTACTGATTTAGTCGCGAGTAATAAAATCGAGGTGATTGAGGCGCTCTCTTCACTACTCTTTGCAGAGAATATTATCAACGACAAGACCTTGTTCATTCAGGATGTGATAGCGCGTGAAGCATTGGGGCCAACCGGTTTTGATAATCAGGTGGCGATACCACATGGCAAATCGGTGGCGGTCAATGAAACTCGCATGGCGGTGGCTAATTTACGCACGCCGGTTGACTGGGAAACCGAAGAGGACGTAGCGGTAAAACTGGTGATTTTATTTGCGGTACGCCATGCCGACAGCGGCATTGGGCATATTAAAGTGTTAGCCCGAGTCTCTGTCGCATTGGGTGATGATGAGGTTGTTGAGCGATTAATTAATGCCAAAACTAACGAAGAGTTATATCGGTTAATCGTCAATAATACCGGAGTATAAACTTTTTACCTGGAGTTTATAATGAAACTGATCGCTATTACCGCCTGCCCGACAGGCGTTGCTCACACGTACATTGCAGAAGCGAATCTGAAAAAAAGTGCCGCTAAGATGGGCATCGATATTGTGGTTGAAACCCACGGTGCAGTGGAGAGTGAATATCACTTCACGGCGGATGATATTAGCCAGGCGGATGCCGTGTTGATTGCTGCGGATAAAGTCATCGATCTACGCCGATTTAAAGGAAAACGCATATTTAAAGTACCGGTCGCGCGCGCAGCGAAAGACGCGAGCGGATTATTAAGCAATATCATGAGCGGCGCGTTAAAACCGGAGATAAGCAGCAAAAGTGAAGCGATAAACAGAGATGAAATCGATACACAGACCAGTGGAAAATCCACCTTGTCGCAGCTCTATATTCATCTCATTACCGGCGTAAATCTGATGATCCCCTTCGTCATAGCCGGAGGCATATTAATTGCGCTAAGCTTTTCCTTTGGTATTACCGCAGCTACGCCGGGTGATACGAATTTCAGTCCGATTGCAAAAATGTTATCTGACATCGGCGGCGGTGCGGCCTTTGCGCTAATGTTGCCCATTCTCTCGCTCGGCATCAGTAAATCGATCAGTGGCAATCTGGGTATTGTGTCTGGCGCGGTCGGTGGCATGCTTGCGGTACATACCGGTGCCGGTTTCCTCGGCGCGCTGTTCGCCGGGTTTCTCGCCGGATATATCACGTTATTGGTGGTGAAATATATCCAGCTTCCCAAGGCCATTGCGGGCTTAAAACCCATTTTGATTGTGCCACTGCTGACGGTGTTATTAACCGGTGCGTTAATGATTTTAGTTATCGGCCAGCCAATCAGGATGCTGCTAGAAGCGTTAACCTCGTTCCTGCAAAGCATGGGCAATATGAATGCCGCCATTATGGGGCTGATGATTGGCGTAATGGTCGCGTTTGATATGGGTGGACCGTTAAATAAAACCGTGTGCATGTTCGCCATAGGATTAATGTCCACCGGCATTTACGAACCTATTGCGGCCTGTATGGCAGCTGGCATGGTTCCGCCATTAGGTATCGCGCTGGCTACCACATTGTTTGGCCGCAAGTTCACTACACAAGAGCGCGAAACCGGCAAAGTCACCTATGTTTTAGGGCTGTCATTTATTACCGAAGGCGCGATTCCCTATGCAGTTTCCGATCCGCTACGTGTAATCCCCGCCATTTGTGCGGGTTCAGGCTTGGCCGGTGCGCTTTCTATGGCGCTGGGTTGCGCATCACGCGCACCGCACGGCGGCGTATTTGTCCTGTTTATTCCCAATGTGATTACGCATGTGCTGGCTTATATGTTTGCCATCGCGGCGGGCGCGGTATTAACCGCGGTGATCCTGCGATTGATTAAGAAAGACGTAAATGAAACCCTTACCGAAGGAGTGAATGATGTTAATCAACATGAAGAATCTTTTGAGCGTGGCTAAGAATAATAAGTTTGGTGTCGGTGCTTTTAATATCGCCTCCGCTGAATTCGGTCGCCTGGTAATTGAAGTTGCAGAAGAACTGAAATCACCGGTTATTCTGGAAGTACATCCGGTGGAGCATGATTTCGTTGGCGATGCTTTTATTGTTTATCTGCGAGAGTTAGGGGCTAAAGCCAGTGTGCCAGTGGTCATTCATCAGGATCATGGTCAATCGCTGGAGCACAATATTAAGGCCATTCAAACCGGTTATACCTCGGTGATGATTGATGCGTCGTTACTGCCATTTGAAGAGAACATCGCGCTGACGCGTAAAATGACGGAAATTGCGCACGCAGCGGATGTGTCGGTTGAGGCAGAATTAGGCACCATTGGCGTAGCGGAAGGGAGCGCCGAAGGCGGGCATAGCGAAATCCTGTTTACCGATCCCGACCAGGCTGAACGTTTTGTGAAAGAGACCGGCGTGGATACTTTAGCGGTTGCCATCGGCACATCGCACGGGCTTTATCCCGTCGGCAAACAACCGAAGCTGGATATTCCACGTTTAAAAGAGATTGCCGCGCGGGTCGATATTCCGCTGGTATTGCATGGCGGCTCCGGTAATAAAGACAGCGAAGTCGCCGAGGCCATTCAGTATGGCGTCAGTAAAATCAATATCTCCAGCGATATGAAGAAAGCCTTTTTTGTGATGTTGGAAGATGAGATTAAGCGCGGTGGGCATGAACCCAGTGAATTGTTCGTGAAACCGATTGCCGCGGCCAAAGAGGTGGTTGCGCACAAGATGCGGCTGTTCTCTTCAGTAGGTAAAGCTGAGCTCTACGCTTGAGTTAGCCCAGTCATAATGTAAATTAGCGCGGGATAACACATCCCGCGCCAGTCATGCTGAGCAACGGCCAATTTGCGCCTTCGGGATTACGGCGTTGTTGCACCGTCTGGCAGACTTCGTTGCACCGCAATCCATTACGCGCTTCATAGTGCCGCTACACAATGAGCGGGGAATAGATGAGGAGCTTAACGGGTATCACGCATCTGCTAATGCATTCATCACCGCGTCAGGCATTGAAGGTCGACCATTTTGCAGACAGGTTGCTACAAAAGTTGCATCGGCATAGACCACACCATTGACGAGAATCTGCTGCACAAAATTGACGCGGTTACGTTTCTCATTTTTGGTCAATACGCAGGTCACTTCAACATTGTCACCTTTTACCAGGCTCTTACGAAAGCGCAGGGAATATTCCAGCACCATGTAAATTTTGCCTTGTTTAAACTCTTCTTCGATATCGATACCCAAGGCTTCACGCATGTAAGCATGGCGCGTCCATTCCATGTAAAACGGATAGTAGAGGCCATCGACCACGCCCTGAAAATCGATATGCTTTTCATCAACTTCATAATGCTTAGAAAACATTTTTATATCTCTTATCTGAGAGTTAGGAGAAGAGGAGGATTTATATCACTGGCGGATGGCGTGGGTAAATGCATCCTACATCACCGGTAACAATTGTCACGGCAGTACACTAAATTTGTCGATAAGGCATAAAAAAAGCCGGACATAGTCCGGCTTGATTCACTTCTGGCGTGGATTAGAGCGCCATATCCTGCTTGCCAGATTCCATACGCGGTTTAGCCTGCGTAGGCGCAACAGTCTGGTCGCCCATGTTGATCACCGGTGGTTTGGTCAGCAGCAGCGTGGCTGCGGTGTTGTCCCAAACTTGCTGTGTCAACGCGGTGTTGCCGTTCAGCTTCTGGCCGAAGCTTGGCACAATAGCGCGGATCTTCTGCTGCCACTCTGGTGAAGCGAACTGCTCTGGGAACAGCTTCTTCATCACGTCTAACGTAATCGGTGCGGCAGTAGATGCGCCCGGTGATGCGCCCAGCAGTGCAGCCAGGGTTTTCTGCTGATCGGTCACGATTTCAGTACCCAGTTTCAGCAAGCCACCTTTTTCTGCGTCTTTCTTGATGATCTGTACGCGTTGACCGGCCTGAATCAATTTCCAGTCTTCTTTACGCGCGTTCGGATAGTACTCTTTCAACGCAGCAAAGCGGTCGTCGTCATTCAGCATCACCTGACCAATCAGGTATTTCACCAGATCGAAGTTGTCGATACCCACATGCGTCATCGGCATGATGTTGCTGGTGGTGGTGGCGCTCAGCAGATCGAACAGCGAACCGTTTTTCAGGTACTTGGTAGAGAAGGTGGCGAAAGGTCCAAACAACACCACTTTCTTACCGTCGAGGGTACGAGAATCGATGTGAGGCACTGACATCGGTGGCGCACCCACAGAAGCCTGACCGTACACTTTTTCCAGGTGACGGTTAGCGATCTCTGGGTTCTCGGTCATCAGGAACGAACCACCGACTGGGAATCCGCCGTAGTTGTCAGCTTCCGGAATGCCGGTTTTCTGCAGCAGCTTAATCGCGCCGCCGCCAGCACCGATAAACACGTACTTCGCATCAACTGAACGCTTATCGCCGCTCTTCACATCTTTAATGGTAACGTGCCACGAGTTGTCACCGTTACGCTTGAAATCAGTGACTTCAGATGAGGTTTCCAGCTTGAAGTTCTGATCTTTTTTCAGGCTACCGATCAGCTGACGGGTAATTTCGCCGTAGTTGACATCGGTGCCGACTGGCGTCCAGGTTGCCGCGACTTTCTGATTCGGGTCACGACCTTCCATCACCAGCGGCGCCCATTGCTGGATCTGCTGATGATCGGTAGAGAACTTCATGCCCTGGAACAGGGTGGTTTTCTGCAGCGCATCGTAACGCTTGGTCAGGTACTCGACATTTTTGTCGCCCCAGACGAAGCTCATGTGCGGCGTAGAGTTAATGAAGGAGTGCGGATCGTGCAACACCCCGCGCTGCACTTGTGACGTCCAGAACTGACGAGAAATCATGAAAGATTCGTTGATTTCCAGCGCTTTGCTAACGTCGATTGAACCGTCTGCACGCTCAGGCGTGTAGTTCAGCTCCATGTTAGCAGAGTGACCCGTACCGGCATTATTCCAGCCGTTCGACGATTCCAGCGCGACGCCGTCCAGCTTCTCAACCATCAGCTGTTTCCAGCCCGGTTGCAGCTCTTGCAGCCAGGTGCCGAGTGAGGCGCTCATGATGCCGCCGCCAATCAGCAGCACGTCAGTTTTTTCCGGTGCGTCTTCAGCGTGTACCGCTGAGGAGACAAGCAGCGCTGCCAGCGAAAGGGCAGACACGATCTTTTTGGTGTGAGTCATTCCAGTCCTACTTATTATGCAATGCAGGTGAACGTTAAAAATTCGGTTTGCACATTAAGAGATTGTTACGGAATGATTAACTTGTTTTTAGTTAATAAAGTATTGGTGTTAATTAATTAACTTACAAAAAAGAAAATAGCGTGAAATATGAACAGGAGAGGAAATTAATCGAGGATAAACCGCTTAAGCCGCGCGGTTATTCTTTATATCGGGTGACGCGACTTAGGTCAAATGAAACCCTCTGACATGGCTAAAAATCGGGTGCGTATAAATGCGCACCCTACAACGTCCATGTAGGGTCGCCATTTATGGCGACCAGATCTCTGTTGCACATTTCATAAAACATCACTGCACGAAGCGTGTTCATTGCCCGCGCACAAACTGTATTACCCTAACATCTCTAATGACTTGTTTTACTTTTCGCGTGGGCAACGGCATGGCTAACAAAACACTGTATGAAAAACTGATCGATCAACATGTGGTTCGCAAATTAGACGATGAAGGGCATGTGCTGCTCTATATCGATCGCTCGATTCTGAATGAATACACCAGCCCGCAGGCGTTTAGTGGCCTGCGCGATCGCCAGCGTCCGGTACGCAATCCGGGCACCATTCTGCTGAATGTCGATCACGTCAATCCCACGCGACCTGAGCGTGATGACGCGATGACCGACACCGGCGGGCAGTTACAAGTCGATTACTTCCGCCAAAATGCCGCGCATTTTGGCATCGAGCTGTTCGACGTGCTGGACCCGCGTCAGGGCATCGAACATGTGGTGGCGCACGAGCAAGGTATGGTGATGCCCGGCATGGTGATTGCCGCAGGCGATAGCCATACCACCACTTACGGTGCGTTTGGCGCGCTCGGTTTTGGCATTGGCACCTCAGAAATTGAACATCTGCTGGCAACGCAAACCCTGATTTATCGCACGTTGAAAACCATGTTGGTGACAGTCAGCGGCGAGCTGCCGTTTGGCTGCTCGGCGAAGGACATCATCATGGCGCTGATCGAGCAGATTGGCGCCTCGGGCGCGACCGGTTATGCCATTGAGTTTGCGGGGGCGGCCATTGAGGCGCTGAGCATGGAAGGGCGCATGACGCTATGCAACATGGCGGTTGAAGCCGGTGCGCGCGGTGCGATTATCGCACCGGATGAAAAAGTATTTGCCTATATTGCAGGCAAACCGCAAATGCCAACCGGCGAGCTGTGGCAACAGGCCGTTGCTGAGTGGCGCGATTTGCGTAGCGATGCAGACGCGCACTTCAATAGCCGCATCGCCATCGATTGCAGCGATCTCGAACCGAAAGTGACCTGGGGAATTAGCCCGGATCAAGCCAGCGCCATTACTGGCCGTGTGCCCGATCCGGCGCAGGAAAAAGATGCGGTAAAACAGCAAACGTTGCGCAGCGCGCTGAAATACATGGGGTTGGAACCCGGTACGCCATTAGCGGAGATCGCCATTACGCACGCTTTTATTGGTTCATGTACTAACGGCCGCATTGAAGATCTGCGTGCCGCCGCCGCGATTATCGACGGCCACAACATTGCGCCACACGTGCGCGGCATTATCGTACCGGGATCGACGCAAGTGCGTCAGCAGGCAGAACGGGAAGGTTTAGCCGCGATTTTCGTCAACGCCGGTTTCGAATGGCGTCAATCGGGCTGTTCGATGTGTCTGGCGATGAACGAAGATGTGTTAGCACCCGGCGATCGCTGTGCGTCCGGCACCAACCGCAACTTCCCTGGCCGCCAGGGCGCAGGTGCCCGTACGCACTTAATGAGCCCGGCGATGGTGGCCGCCGCCGCGATTGCCGGCCATCTGGTTGATGTCCGCAAATTCATGACTGCAGAGGTTTAATATGCAAG
This sequence comes from Pantoea sp. E2023-21, assembly GCF_051302795.1. Lineage (NCBI taxonomy): Bacteria > Pseudomonadati > Pseudomonadota > Gammaproteobacteria > Enterobacterales > Erwiniaceae > Pantoea > Pantoea sp. E2023-21. Next base: position 249,672 of record NZ_CP195345.1, read on the forward strand.
CGTTTAACAACATTACGGGCACGCTGGCGCCATTGCCGGCTGCCAATATTGATACTGATGTGATCATGCCAAAGCAGTTTCTCAAAGGCATCGATCGGCAGGATTTGGATCGCGGCGTGTTCTTTGATCTGCGTTTTCTGCCTGATGGCAGCTTGAATCCCGACTTCATTCTCAATCAAGCCGGCTGGGAAGATGCCGCCTTCTTACTGGTGGGCGCCAATTTTGGCTGTGGTTCCAGCCGCGAACACGCAGTTTGGGGACTTAATCAACTCGGCATTCGCGCCATTATTGGCACCAGTTTTGCGGGCATATTCGATGATAATTGCCAGCGCAATGGGGTTTTGACGCTGACGTTAAGCGAAGAAGATTATCAGCAGCTGAGCGAAGCAGCGAACGATCCCGCTAAAAATCTCATCACCGTGTCGCTGGAACAACAGGTAATCCTCTTCAATAATCAAAGCATTGCGTTCACCGTTAGCGCCCTAAAACGTGAGATGTTATTGGGCGGCGGCAGCGCGGTGGACTGGACGCTGCAATACGCAGCCGATATCACCGAGTTTGAAGCCCAGCATTTTGCCCAGCGTCCGTGGCTGAAACGCGGCAACACCGTACAGGATGCCCAGTATGAGTGAGATTACGCCACGCGGTGATTCACCCTTTATCGACGGCTTTACGCTGAGTGATGTGCGACTGGCGAACGGCGTTACATTGCGCGTCGCCATTGGCGGCGAAGGTCCGCCTTTGCTAATGCTGCACGGACATCCGCAAAATCATTTGGCGTGGCGCAAGATTGCGCCGCAGCTGGCGCAAAAGTATCGCGTGATTCTGCCAGATTTGCGCGGATACGGTGACAGCGACAAGCCGCCGAGTGATGAGACGCATCGTCCTTACTCGAAACGCGTGATGGCCCAGGATATCAGCCTGCTGATCGAGGCTTTGGCATTAGAGCGCGTGGCGTTTGTCGGTCACGATCGCGGTGCGCGCGTGGGCCATCGGCTGGCGCTTGATCATCCGGATAAACTTTCATGCTGCGTATTTGTCGATATTGCGCCGACTGCGACCATGTATGCGTTAACCAACAAAGCCTTTGCGACGCGTTATTTCTGGTGGTTCTTCCTGATTCAACCTTATCCCTTACCCGAAACCATGATCGGTCACGATCCGGCTCTATTCCTGCGTAAACACATTGATGGGCAATTAAAAACCCCGGGCGCCACCGACGACATCATATTCAACGACTATCTGCGCTGTTATCAAACTAAAGAGATGATTCATGCCGTATGCGAGGATTATCGCGCCGCGGCGACGATCGATTTAGACGATGATGCGCAAGACAGCGATAAACGTATTGAATCGCCGCTGCTGCTGTTATGGGGAGAAAAGGGCACGGTTGGTCAACTCTATAACGTGGTGGAAACCTGGCAAGATAAAGCGCGCAATCTACAAGGCTACGCGTTACCTTGCGGTCATTCGCCGCATGAGGAAGTGCCCGAACTGTTTTTAAGCCAGCTTCAGCCCTTCCTGGATTCTGTGTTATAACCGGCTAAATTTCTCTAACGCCGTGATGGTTATGAAGATACTGCTTGCCGGGAAACGTTATCAGAAGCCGCTTCAGGGATGGCCGTCGGTCGAAGATTTGTATGTATTTATCAGCGTGGCGCGCTATGAAGGTTTTGGCCGCGCCGCGATTGAACTCGGTCAGTCGCCATCCTATATCAGCAAACGTATTGCCATCCTCGAAAAGCAGCTGGAAACCCGGCTGTTTTTCCGCACCAACCGCGTGATGCGCTTGACGCCAGAAGGTGAAAAGGCACTGGAAGGCGCGCTGCACGTGGTGCACGAAATGGATTCCTTCCTCAATAACTTCCAGCAATGGCGCGGTGAACTCACCGGCGATCTTACCGTGGCCTGTTCATTTGGCTTTGGTCAGGACTATTTATCCGATGCGATTGCCGAATTTATGACGCGCCATCCTTCGCTGAACATTAAACTGATGCTCAGCGATCGCGATATTGATTTATTGCAATCCGGCATTGATGTGGATATTCGCGTTGGTGATGAATTCAATCACTCGTACATTGCCAGAAAACTGGCGGATAATCGGCGGATTTTATGTGCCTCCGCCGCCTATTTAGCGCAGTCACCACCGCTTCAGACCTTAGATGATTTGATTGATCACAGTTGTCTTATTATTAATGAAAATAATAATACCTTCGGTCATTGGACGTTAAACGATGGTGAAAACAAGACCGTTTGCCGATTAAATAGTCATTACTCTTCTAACAGTGGCAAGGTTATTCTGAATTGGGCGCTAAAATCTCACGGCATTGCTTTACGTTCTGCCTGGGATGTCGCGCCTTATTTAGCCGACAAGCGTCTAATTCATATTTTGCCGCAATGGTATCAGGAAGCGAACGTGTGGGCGGTTTATACCCAGCGCGCATCTGAATCCGCGCGGATTAAAATTTTTATCGATTTTCTTGCTGACTATTTCGCAGAAAAAAGCCTGCCTATGATGAGTGGCAGGCTGTGAATTCAAGCTGGGAGAAGGTCAACATTAGCCATAAGCCACTTTGCTATTGATGTGATAAAGCGTTGCGGTGGCAGCCATCACGTGCTGACCATCGTGCGCCGGTTCGTGTGATTCCACTTCGGTAATGTGATAACCCACCGCGCCCGCGGCAAGCGCTTTCTGCACGAAGGCATCATTCAGTTCATCCATTGAGGTCGCCCAGCTCACGGAAGTCAATCCGACGGGATGAATGGAAGAGAGTTCACGGTGGGTTAAATCGCCACGAATTAAAACGGGTTTAACCGATTGCGGTGTGAAAATAGAAATTACGTCATTAATTAATTGTTTCATGGCGATACTCCTCGAAAATAATAGCTGAGCACTTGGCTGAAGCTACGAATTTAGCAATGGTCTAAAAGTGATTATCAATCCCAAAATGTTCACGACAGGTGATGATTGCCGTTAGGGTTAATAAACACCTTTTGACGTTAAGCGTTTTAGCTTTAATTGCTAATTAGTTGTTAAGAAAGATTCAGCCACAACTCATTCAAACTTTCGCGAGTATTTTTTCAACTGGTTACATTTGACGTTGGTAAAAATCGATCTGCACATTTTGCAGCGGCGCGATTTAACGCGCAATAAATTGCGCCGCTGCGATGTACAACCTAACTTTTCTGTTAAAACTCGCGCTGCCCGCCCAACTCAATGACCCGATTGGGTGGAATATTGAATTGCTCATGCGCGCGCTGCGCGTTGCGCTGGCAGAAATGAAATATTCCCCCTTTAATCCGCATCAAACCTTTTCTTTTCTTCATCACCAGCGTGTCATGCGAGGTGAAGAAAGAGGCTTCGTTCACGGTACATCCTAATCCTTCCAGCCCGCACAGATGCAGAATCTCAGCCATCGACGGCGTTTCGCGCCAGCCGTAAGCGGCGGTGACTTGCCAGAACGACGGCGACAACTGCGTGATGCTCAGGCGTTTCTGGTTATAGACGCGCGGTATATCAGTGGTGCGGATATGCAGCAGCACCACACGTTTATGCAGTACGCGGTTGTGTTTGAGGTTATGCAGCAGCGCCTGCGGAATCTCATGCTCTTTACGTGAAAGGAAGATGGCGGTGCCAGGCACACGGCTGGGCGGATTGGTTTCCAGTGATCGCACCAGCGCCATTAGGCTTTCGGGATCGTTATTCAGTTTACGGATCAGGCGATTACGCTCGCTACTCCAAATCAACATCAATCCCATCATGCTCAGCGCCAGCAGTACCGGCACCCAACCGCCAGACAGCAGTTTCATCAGATTGGCACTAAACAGCGGCACATCAATGCTTAGCATGCAGAGCAGGAAAATGAGCGCCACTGGCAGCGGCCACTTCCAGTTACGCAGCGCCACCACGCCCGCCAGGCAGGCGGTAATCACCATGGTACCGGTCACCACAATGCCGTACGCGGAAGATAGCGCCGAAGATTGACGGAACGCCAGGACAATCACCGTTACCGCGACAAACAGCAGCCAGTTCACCACCGGAATGTAAATCTGCCCTGATTCGGTATGCGAGGTGAATATCACGCGCATCGGCGGCAGAAATCCCTGACGAATCGCCTGATGCGTCAGTGTATAAACGCCGGTGATCACTGATTGCGCCGCAATGACCGTGGCCAGCGTTGACAGTACAATCAGTGGAATCTGTCCCCAACCTGGCGCGAGATTAAAGAATGGATTGTTGATGGCCTGGGCATCAGCAATCACTAATGCGCCCTGACCAAAGTAGTTGAGCACCAGCGCGGGCATGGCGATCACCAGCCAGGCCATGCGAATCGGCGCTTTGCCCAGATGTCCCATATCGGCGTAAAGCGCTTCCGCACCGGTTACGGCCAGCACCACCATGCCAAGCGCGGCAAACGACAGCGCTTTGTGGCTGAGCAAGAACGTCAGCGCATAAGAAGGATTCAGCGCGTAAAGCACGTCGGGATTGAGCAGGATGCCGCGAATGCCTAACAGGGCAATCGACACAAACCAAACAAACATCACTGGCCCGAACACCTTGCTGACCTTTTCGGTGCCGTGTTTTTGAATGATAAACAGCAGCGTAAGAATCGCCACTGCCAGTGGCACCACATATTTATCCAATTCTGGTGACACCACTTCGATACCTTCAATTGCCGACAGCACCGATATTGCCGGTGTGATCACGCCATCACCGTAGAAGAATGCACCGCCAATTAAACCCGCTAACACAATGATATGCGAAGCTTTGGGTCCGACATGTTGACGTGCCAGCGACATCAGCGTTAGCACGCCGCCTTCGCCATCATGATCGGCGCGCATCACGAAGCAGACATATTTCAGCGTCACGATCAGCGTCAGCGCCCAAAAAATCAGCGATAGAAATCCCATCACCGCGGTAGTGGAGATGGCGCCATTAGGCAGAATAGACAGGCACTCCTTGAGGGTGTAAAGCGGACTGGTGCCGATATCCCCAAACACGATCCCGGCCGCCGCCAGCATGCCGGCCGGCAAGGATTGTTTTTCGCTCTGACTCATAAATTTCCTGTTGTTGATCAGGTGTAAGGCTAATGACGGCGAACATACCTGTTTGCGGCTAATGCGAAAAGTGGCAGGCGAATTTTTAAACAGCATTTTTACGCATTTGACTGATATTTTTACGCCATTTTTATATCGCGCTCATTTTTCACTCTAAGCGTAGTGCATCCTTCGGGAACGCACTAAGGCCTGAATAACCCCTTTCAGAGATATATAAACCAATGCTCACTGGGTCGGTTTTGCTCGCTGCAGTGAGCAGTTCATTTATTCATCATTTACTCGCAGTGACATAGATTTTCAATTAGCGCTATACACGGCTTTTTCCTGTATACAAACTTGTAGGTTGAAAAATATGAATACAGTATTAATAACCGGTACAACTGGATTTTTGGGGGGTGCCGTGGTGGTTAACCTGCTCAATAAGAACGATGATTATCGACTTCTTTTGTTAGTGCGAGCTAAAAGTCAGGAGGAGGGATTAGTCAGAGTGAAGGGAAACCTCATTAAATTTGGCGTCCAGGACAGTCATTTAAATAGGTTAACCCACGATAATATCTTAATTGGCGATCTTGCTAAGCCGGAATTATTCGCTGACGATCCGCGTTTGAATGAGGTTACCCATGTTCTTAACTGTGCAGCCGTGGCCTCATTTGGCGCGAATCCTTCTATCTGGAAAGTGAATGTTGTAGGTACTTTTTCCTTTGCCAGCAGGATGTCGCGGGTGAAGGGGCTTAAGCGCTTTGTTCATGTCGGCACCGCCATGTCATGTGCGCCTGAAGCAAATTCGCTGGTAGTGGAGAGCGAATTAAATACGCAACGCGAACAGCACGTTGTCGAATACACGTGGAGTAAAGCGACCGTCGAAAGAATGATGAGCGAGATGTTACCCAGCCTGCCGTTAGTGATTGCGCGGCCATCGATTGTGGTGGGGCATTCTGACTGCGGTTGCGCACCGTCACCAAGTATTTTTTGGGTGTTCCGCATGGCGTTAACGTTGGGGAAATTTATGTGTAAGCTGGATGACCGTATTGATGTGGTGCCCGTGGATTATTGTGCCGATGCGCTGGAATTACTGCTGACGGCGCCCAACGTGGAGAAGAAGATTATTCATATTTCTGCGGGCGAAAATAGCAGTGTGACATTTGCTGAGATTGATAAGGCGATGGCGCAAGCGTCGGGACAAATTGCGGTTGCTGAGACCTACAAGAAAGTAAATTACCGCGAACTGGCAGAAAGCAAAGCCTCATTTTCTTCATTGTTTGGTCCCTGTAATGAACGTATTGTCTTACGGGCAATGAATTTGTACGGCCATTTCTCAAAACTGAATGTGGTCTTCAGCAATGAAAAATTACTGCAGCTAGGTATGCCACCTTCATCGAAATTTACCGAATATTTGCATCATTGTGTCGATTCAACACGTAATGCAACCATTGCGGAACTAATGGAAGTGGATTTTAAATAATTTTAATCCTTAATTTAAACCGCGCAGGAAAACCCTGCGCGGTTGCCGTCAAATTACCAGCCTTTAATAATATCGCCTTTATAAATTTCGTTAGCTTTATCCAGCACTTCCTGCGAATGGAATGCTTGTTTCAGTTTCTGCACGTTTGCACTGTCTTTGTTGTCTTCACGCGCCACTATCGCATTGACGTAAGGTGAGGCTTTGCCTTCCATAAACATGCCATCGCGCGAGGCGGAAAGATTGACCAGTGCGGCAAAGTTGTTGTTGATGATTGAAATATACACCTGCGGATCGTCGAGCGTACGCGCCAGTTGCGGCGTATCAACTTCAACAATTTTCAGCTTCTTCGGATTGTCAGTGATATCCAGCGTGGTAGGCAGCAGGCCCGCTTCCGGTTTCACTTTGAGTAAGCCTTGCGCCTGCAGCAGCAGCAGGCTGCGGCCAAGCGTGGTGGCTTCGTTGCTGAGGGTCACAGTCGCACCTTCCGGCAACGCTTTCAGCGATTTAATCTTGCGGGAGTAGCCAGCAATCGGGAACACGAAGGTGTTGGTGATCACGGCGAAGTGGTAGCCGCGCTCTTTAGATTGCATCTCCAGATAGGGCAGACTCTGAAACGCGTTGGCATCGACATCTTTATTAAACAGCGCTTCATTCGGCTGTACATAATCATTAAAAGCAACCACATCAACATCCAGTTGATATTTGTCGTGCGCAACTTGCTTCACGGTGTCCCATAGCGCCTGGTCAGGTCCGGTATTAATGGCGACTTTGATTTGATTTTCATTATCTTTGTTACAGCCACTCAGCAATGCCACGGAAGCAGCCAGCAGCGTGGTGAGTAAAATTTTCTTCATTGCGCAGATCCCCTCTTAACGTAGGAAAGGGACTATAGTGGATATCTAGACGTCTGTACATCCATCTGCGGTGCGTTCGCCTATAATTCGTTCAAGCGGGTGACTGCTGCAAGCAGGTAATATATTTCTCGCCTGATTGCATTACGATTCGCCGTGCATCAGTAAGGATTTCACGGTGTTCAAATGCGCCATACAACCGTTCAAATTCTCGTGCCGCCAGCCGATGTGTGATATCGCTGACTGATGCCGCCGATAACGGCAACATATTCGGATAGCTCCACATAAAGGACACCGCATCAGCGCCTGGCGTGACTTGCACGATATCGCCGCTCAACAGCACGCCGTCTTCGTGCGCCCAATGCAATACGCATCCGCCGGCAAAATGTCCGCCAAGGCGAACCAGCTTTACCTCCGGCACAATTTCCAGCTCGTCATTTTGCCAGAGCCTGATATGCGGGCTATCACGCATAATCCATTCGCTATCGTTAGCGTGCAGATAAATGGGAGCATCAAACGCCGCCGCCCAATCCTGCATAGTGGTGTAATAGTGCGGATGCGATATAGCGATGGCATGAATACCGCCCAGTGCGGTCACGATTGCTGCGGTGGCATCATCAAAATTGGCGATGCAATCCCACAGGATATTGCCGTGCGGTGTTTGCAGCAAAAACGCGCGTTGATTTATGGCAAAACCCGGCACGGTTTGCAGGCTAAATAGGTTGGCGGCATGCTGCTGCCATTTATTGCTGTGCGTGGATTGCAGGCTATCAAGTGAAGTCCATTTTTGCCCGCTGGCAGGCACAAATTGCCGTTCATCCTGACATATTTTGCACTGTTCAATTTTCACTGCTTGTTCGTCATAAGAGGTGCCGCATGCTGTACAGAGCTTGATCATTATGTCTTCCTCACGCCTATTTGAGATTCATTCTAGAAGCTGGAATCAGGACGTGCGCACTAACCGACACTGATATAGGGAAGCGGAAAGGGTTACGTTAAGCGTGTGGCTGCAACTGATAAATCCACGCCGTAACCTGCTTTCCATCGCGGGTGGTGACATCAACTTCAACCCGGTCATAGCCATCTTCAAACGCATCCAGCATCGGCCAGTGTGGTTCAAGTTTGTCTGAGGTAAACAAATAACCCGGAACGCGTGGCCCATTTTCCTGTAACACTATGCCGGGAAAATCTGCTGCCGCGCCCCAACCACGCTCGTAGAAAGTGCCGGAAACCGATCCCGCCAACCATTCACCGCCGATGTCTTCCAAAATATGCGCATTCGAATGGCCTGGCTGGAGCGTACCGTAAACAAATAAACGTTTCATTTTCCCTCGTGAAATCATGCAAAAGAGTGACTTTAACCCTGTGTTGCAGCGATGTCATCCCGCAGTTAAACCGCATGACAACACCGCCCAATATGCGATGTGCGGTGCGGTAAAAGTGGCTATTCTGAAGGACCCGCGAAGAGAGGTAAAAGATCAATGTTGAATAGTTCGAGCATTTCTCGCTGCAATATAAAACGCTATCCGCAATCGGCTCAGTTCGATGGCAAAAGGTTTAACAATAAGATTCCACGCCAGCAGTTAGGATTTATTCAGTTCGCCAAACTATTCTGGGATTTTACCTTTAATAAACCGAAAAATGGCGCACCCAATGTGGCGCTACCGGTAATAAACCTCGACGCGCAGCAGCTTGCGGCGGCCGCGGATAATAGCGTATTTCGCCTCGGGCACTCTTCATTACTGTTTAAAATGCAGGGCAAATATTGGCTGACCGATCCGGTATTTACGCAGCGTGCCTCGCCATTTAAACGCTTCGGTCCCAAACGCTTCCAGCCTGCGCCGATTGCACTGCAAGATTTGCCGCCGATCGAAGGGATCATCCTGTCACATGATCATTACGATCATCTGGATTACCACACCATTTTGCAGCTCAAAGATCGCGTACGCCATTTCCTGACGCCACTTGGCGTCGGCGATTTGCTGCTATCGTGGGGCGTGGCGCAGGAAAAAATTACCCAGCTGGATTGGTGGGAATCAAGGAATATCGGCGGTATTCATTTTGTCGCGACGCCATCGCAACATTTTTCCGGACGCGGCATGTTCGATAGCAATAAACGGTTGTGGTGCTCCTGGAGCATTATCAGCGATGATTTCCGTCTGTTCTTTGGCGGGGATTCCGGTTACTTCGACGGTTTCAAACAGATCGGCAATAAATTCGGCCCGTTTGATATGGCTTTTCTTGAGAACGGCGCATATGACCGGCGCTGGGCCGATATTCATATGCTACCGCAAGACACCATCAACGCATTTTTAGATCTCAACGCCAAATGGCTGTTCCCGATTCACAATGCTGCTTTCGATCTGGCGTTTCATCCATGGAACGATCCGCTTAATCAAATCGTGGCGCTGGCACAAGAACATCACATCAAGTTATCGATGCCGCAAATCGGGCAGGGCGTGCAATTTATGCAGCCGCAGGAAGAGAAACCGTGGTGGTAAAGAGCAACCCGATTGTTCAGGCAATCGGGTTTATTGGGTTTTGTCGTCATACCGGTTACGCAGTTGCGTGCAGAAAAATGGTGTCGCTTCGGGCATTATTTTTTTGATGTGAATTACAGTGTTATGCGCTCACGCCAAAATGCGTAAGCACAAACCATGATAACCAGTGCCGACGTAAGTGTATTAACAGACCCATAAACCTGTATCAGATGATCGATAATTATGTTGTGTAAGCCTTCCGTATACGGCGGTGGGTTACTGATTTTAACGGTAATGATCCACAGTAGGACGATCACAACAAAGCGGCCGATCAACCAGCCAGCGAGGGGAAGCGTCAGTGCGGACATTTTGCTGAATTTGGCTTTATGCGTTAACCATACAAAACAGCCTAATGGAATCAAGGCGGGGAGAATATTGCTGGCGTATGAAACAAAGAGCTGCCAGACAGGGATGTCATACTGTTGCAACACTTGCCACGACAATATGACTTCGGAAAGCAAGGTTCGGTAGAGTAATAAGAAGCAGATAAAACCCCAAATAACGGCAATTCTGAATGTCGCGCTCATCAGTGACGTCTTCCTTAGCGAACGAAGACGCCACTGTACCTGCAGATAGGCTGTCGAGCCAAAATTTTACGGCAAATTTCTGATCGGGCTCTGTGATCGCTACTCAGCGAGATGAATGAGTACCTGATGATGTCCGGCGTCGCGGTTAAGCGTAATGGCATCATCTGGACTCAGAATCCCATTCAGCCACAGCTGATAAGTGCCTTGCGCCCGCACCATCTCAATCTCATAGTGCGCCTCACCTTCATGATAAATCACTTTCGCACCCGGCCACGTTTTGGGCAGACGCGGGCGTAGCTGCAGCTTATCGCCGTGGCGCGTGATGCCGAGCAGGCTTTCGATAATTAACTGATAGGTCCAGCCTGCTGACCCGGTGTACCACGTCCAGCCGCCGCGGCCCTGGTGGTTCTCGGCGCTGTAAACGTCGGCCGCCATCACGTAAGGCTCCACCTTATAGGTGTCGACATCCGCCGCATTGAGGCTGTGATTGATCGGGTTAATCAACGCCAGCAGTTCCCATGCGCGATCGATCTGGCCCATTTCGGCAAATGCCATAATCGCCCACAGCGCACCATGCGTGTATTGCCCGCCGTTTTCGCGGATGCCGGGCAGGTAACCGCGAATGTAACCGGGATTAGGGCCAACGCCATTGAACGGCGGTGTCAGCAGCTTGATCAGGCCGTTATCACTATCGACCAACTGCTGATCAAGTGCCCGCATCGCGGATGCGCATTTGTCTCGATCGCCCGCAGCGGAAAGGACCGACCAGCTCTGCGCGATGGCATCAATGCGGCACTCGGCGTTCAGATGCGAACCCAGGGTTTCGCCGCTATCAAAGTAGCCACGCAGGAACCATTCACCGTCCCAGGCGAGCTGATTCAGTGCTGTTTTCAGCTGCTCCGCCTGCTGTTCACACCGGCTGGCGGCTTCAGCCTGACCAATGCGTTGTGAGAGGGCGGCAAAACGCGTCAGCACCGTGTAGAGGAAAAAGCCCAGCCAGACGCTCTCGCCTTTACCGGCAATACCGACTTCACTCATGCCATCATTCCAGTCACCAGAGCCCATCAGCGGCAAACCATGCTCACCGAAAGTCAGGCCATGCTGGATGGCACGCAAACCATGCTGCCACAGGTTTTCCTGCACCTGACTGACGTTGGGCAGGCTATAAACCGACTCTTCCTCGGCGGCGAGCAACGGCGCGTCAAGGTAAGCCACCGGCTGTTCCAACAGCGTCAGATCGTCGGTAGCGTTGATGTAGTGGCAAAGTGCAAAGGGCAGCCAGAGATAATCATCCGAGCAGCGGGTGCGTACGCCACGTCCAGCCGGCGGATGCCACCAATGTTGCACATCCCCTTCGAGGAACTGGCGAGATGCGCATAGCACCAGCTGATCGCGCAGCAAGTGCGGCGCGGCATGGGTGAGTGACAGCGTATCCTGCAACTGATCGCGGAAGCCAAAAGCGCCGCCCGACTGATAATATCCGCTGCGCGCCAGCAAGCGACTCGCCAGCGTTTGGTACAACAGCCAGTTATTCGCCAGTAAGTTAACCGCTGCATCGGGCGTCTGGACCTCAACTTTGTTGAGCAGGCCGTGCCAGTGATGTTTCACTTTTTCCAGCTCAGCTTCCGCCTGTTCAGTTGGCAGAAGTTGCTGCATCAGCGACAACGCCGATGTCGTATCCTCCGCTGCGCCTAAAACAAACACCAGCGTGCGCGTATCGCCGTCAATTAAGGTGGTGAGGGTTTGCAGAGTCGCACAGGGATCGAGTCCCGCGCCGGTATTGCCCGATAAGCCACGCGCTTGCATCATCGCGGGCCTGCGCGTAGAGCCATTGCGGCCCAGACACTCAAGACGATTACCGCTGAAGGTAATTTGGTTGCCCGAGGCAGCAAAGAAGGCGGTGCGCTGAGATCCGGCGCTGATATAGGGATTCACCGCCAGAATCGCGCTGCCATCGTCAACCATTACCGAGGACGTTTGCACATGGCGGGCCGACTGGCTTGCCAGCTCGCCGAGCACCCATTCAACATAACCAGTGATGGACATGTAGCGCGTGCGACCCGACACATTGCTTAACTGAATCAGGGTGATTTTTGCCGCGTCTTCACGTGCCACGAAGGTGGTGACGCTGCTGCGAATGCCTTGCTCCTGATGGACAAAGCGGCTGTAGCCCATACCATGCTGTGTCAGATAATCGCCGTTGCCACGTATTGGCAGCGGCATGGGCGACCAGACATCGCCGCTCTCTTCATCGCGCAGATAAAAGGCTTCGCCCGATGTGTCGCTAACCGGATCGTTGTGCCACGGCGTCAAACGGTATTCATGGGCATTTTCATACCATGTATACGCCTGACCACTCTCGGAGATGACGCTGCCAAACTGTTTGTTCGCCAGTACGTTGCTCCAGGGCGCGGGCGTCTGATGCTGTTCGGGCAACAGAATGTGATATTCACTGCCATCTGCGCTGTAGCCGCCGGTGCCATTGAACAACTGCAAGGTGTCAGGCGCGGCCAGGCGAACAGGGGCAGGAAATGCCAGTTTATGGGGCAGGAAACGGGGAGTCGGCGCAACCGGCTGTGGTTTTAACAGCACCGTCAGCTGATCGGCCAAACTGCCATTGCGTCCTTCCAGCACGACGGCAGCCACGCAGAGGAGCAGCGTGACATCTTCGGCCGCAAAGTGATCGCTTTGACGCAGGAAGATGCCACCGGGTTTGTCGGCCAGCACCTGAACTTCGCTGGATGAGACCATCTTGATAAGCTGATTTTGCAACAGCTGTTGATAGCCGCCTTGCTCGCCATTAAGGATCACCAGATCCGCCGTTAATCCTTTCTGGCGCCAGTATTGATGCGCCTTGATCAGATTGGTCACCAGGCTGAGTTGGGTACCGTTTTCGATGCGCACCAGTACGATCGGCAGATCGCCTGATAGCGAGTGTCGCCACAGCGACGTTTGTCCCAGGCGATTCTGCTGCAGGCGCTGGCTGTCGCCGCGCATTTCGGGGCTGGCGTAAATCACCGCGCTGGCGAGTTGGTTATACAAACTGGCATCTTCGGCGAGAATATTCAGCTGGCGCAGCGCCACTTGACTGTGCGAAGCCGCCATTTCAAATACCCGATTGGCGTAGACATTGTTGCGATACTTCTCAATTAATCCAAGGCAGGCATCACGCTGCGTGGTTACGCCATACACCAAATCAAGCGTGACGGATTTACCCGGTTTAAGCGCGATTTTCTGGCGAATCGACATCAACGGATCGAGCACCGAACCCGCGCTGCCGCTGAGTATGCCGTCCGCGGCAATGGCCTGCGGATGGGCGGCGGTGTTACCCCGGCCAATAAACTGCGCCCGGTCAGTTTCATAATGCGTGTCGCGCTCGCTGGTGCCATGAATCAGCAGGGCGTGGAACATCCACACCGGCTGGGTTTTCTCATCACGCGGGCGGCGATGGGCCAGAATGGCCTCCAGTTCAGTGACGATCTCGGTTTGCACAAACAGGTTACTGAACGCCGGATGCGCCATATCGCTGGCGGCAGAAGCCAGCACCACTTCCGCATAGCTGGTGATATCAATCTCTCGCAGCTGGCGTGAATGATTAGTCAGGACGATGCGGCGAATCTCCACATCATCTTCTGGCGAAACCACAACCAGAGTGCGCGTGCTGAGTGTTTCCATGCGCGATTCAAACTCCGCGCCGGCATCGGTGAAGCGCGCAATATGCTGGGGGCGCGCGTCGCCGCTGGGCTGGAACGTCGGGCTAATCAGCTCGCCGGATTGACGATCGCGGATGTAGCAGAAAATACCGTGTTGATTGCTGGTGCCATCGGCGCGCCAGCGGGTTAACGCCAATCCTTTCCACTGGCTATAACCGGTGCCGGATTGCGTCACCATGACATGATAATTGGCATTCGATAGCAGCTGGACCTGCGGCAGATGCGCCGCCGAACCGCTGAACTCGCGCAGTTCTGGCGTATCTGAACGCGGCTTGATCTCGCTGGTGTCAACAAATTGACGACGCGGCGTATAAAGCTCAATGTCATCCGGCACGCGCTCCTGCAACAGCAAGTAAGAGGACTGGAAGCGTGCGCTGGCCATGAACCGCGCGACCATCGGGGCTTCATGCAGCAGATGCGAAATCGCCAGAAAACCCATTCCCTGGTGATGCGCCATGTAGGTTTTCACCGCCACAAATTGCTGACCGCGCGCTAACCGATGCGCGGTGAAATCCAGCGCTTCGTAAAAACCGTATTTGCCGCAGGCACCCAATTTCTTTAGCCTCATCAGATTGTCAGTGGCCTGATGCGGCAGCACCATCAACGCTAACAGCGTGGCGTAGGGCGCAACCACATGGTCATCATTAAGCCCACGCTTTAGCCCTAACTCCGGCGTTCCGAAGGCTTTGTATTGATAGTTTTGGCTGTCATCGAAAGCGGCGTAGGCGGATTCTGAGACGCCCCACGGAATCTGCGCGGCATCGCCGGAGGCAATCTGCTGCTTCACCGCAGAGAGCGCCATTTTCTCTAGCAGCGTATCCGGGTAAACCGGCATCACCAGATGCGGCATCAGATATTCAAACATCGAGCCGCTCCACGACATCACCGCAGGTTTGTTATCCAACTGGGTGAACAATCGGCCTAGCACGAACCAGCTTTTTACCGGCAACTGATTGGCGGAGATGGCGTAATAGTGTGTGAGGCGCACTTCGGACGGGAAGAGATCGTAATTGCCTTTGTCGAGCACGCCGCTGTCGAGGTTGTAACCGACGCTGAGCAGCGCCGTTTTTTCCACATAGAGAAAGTGGAAGTCCATTTTGGCGTGATCCTCAAGACGTCCATCCAGCTCCAGCAAGGTCGCCATGCGTTCACGCGCGGCCCACATCACAGAAGCCGCGAGCGGGGAAGGCAAGCCGGGGCGATGGATCGTTAACTCACTCAGCCACAGCAAGGAGGGTAAAGCGTCAGGCAGAACATCATCCGGGGTGATCCAGCTGAAATAGCGTGTCCACTCCTGCTGGAAATCGCTGAGCTGGTGGATAAACAGCTCAAACCATCTCACCTGCAGCGGCGGCATCTTCAGCTGAGCCAGCAGAATTTCACTCAGCGCGATCAGTGAAGCGAGATGATCGGCGATCGTGGCGGGTGCGGCCTGCTGCAGCGCAGCAAACTGTTCGGCTAACTCATCCCAGCGATCGTGACGCTCAGCGCCCATTTGCGCTTTCGCCAGCAACAAGGTGTCATTCAGACCGGCCATGATCGCCGGTAAGGCGATCACCGGCAGATGCTTCCACTGCGCAAGTCCCGACTGTAGCGTAGCGAGGTGCGCGGCAAGGTTGCCGCTATCGACGGTGGAAACATAGCGCGGATTTAACGGTTTCAGCGTGTAGGTGTCGTACCAGTTGTAGAGATGTCCCCGGAAATGCTCCATGCGATCAAGGCTATCCAGCGTGGCGAGCGTACGGGTGATCACCTGTTTCTGCGTGATGTAGCCAAAATCCCACGCGGTTAAATTAGCCAGCAGTGACAGGCCGATATTGGTTGGCGAGGTGCGGTGTGCCACCACCGGCTGCAACACTTCCTGAAAGTTGTCCGGCGGTAAGTGGTTATGCTCGGCGGTGACGAAATCATCAAACCACGCCCAGGTGTGACGCGCAGTCTGGCGCAAAAATTGCTGCTGCTCGGCGGAGAGCTTTTTCTGACGCGATTGTGCAGGTTTACTCAATTGCCACAGCAGCCACGGCGTGATCAGCCACAGCAGCGTGACCGGCATAGCCAGGGTAATCAATGCGGGATTAAACAGCACAGTTAAAAGTGACAGTGCAACGCCCGCCGTCGGATTTATCCACATTGCCCGGTAAAAATGGCGTAATGAGGGAGTGGGCGACGCACTGCCCGCAGAAGCGCTTTTCCATTCGTTAAGAAACTGTCCGCTCACGTTCAGCCGCCATAGCGTGATAACAATCGCTTTCAGCGACCAGTAACTTTCGTGCGGCAGTGCCGCCAGCGTTAGCCCAGCACGGCACAGGCGGGTTAAGGCATCTGCGTACAAGATGTTGAGATGATGTTGCCAGGCGCGTTTCTTACTCTTGCGCAAGCCTTCCATGCTCAGCGCCAACGCGCCGGGTAACAGCAGGAACAGAGTAATGCAGCCGAGCCAAAAGAGCGGATTCGCGACCCAACTGAAGGCGAGAAAGAGCAGCAAAAGGAGGGCTGGCGCCACCAGGCTGCGACGCAGGTTGTCGAACAATTTCCAGCGCGAGAGCATGCTAAGCGGATTAGCCTGATAGCCACCATCTTCTAGCCGCACCCTTAACTTTAGCCAGTTCAATAGTTGCCAGTCGCCACGCACCCAGCGGAAACGCCGCGCGACATCGCTGAGATAATTATCCGGATAATGTTCATACAGCACCACATTGCTGACCACGCCGGACCGTGCATAACAGCCTTCGAGCAGATCGTGGCTAAGCACCAGGTTTTCCGGACAAGTATTGCGCGTTGCACGGGTGAACGCCGCCACATCGTAAATGCCTTTGCCGACAAATGAACCTTCACCAAACAGATCCTGATAGATATCGGAGGATATGGATGAATAGGCGTCGTTGCCTGGCACGCTGCTGGAAAGGCGGGCGTAGCGGCCCTGTCCAAAGGGCGGGATCTCTTCGGCCAGTCGCGGCTGCAGAATGGCGTAGCCTTCCACCACGCGGTTCAGGCTGTCATCAAACACGGGCGCATTGAGCGGATGCGCCATGATGCCAATCAGCTTATGCGCGGTTTCGCGCGGCAGAATGGTGTCGGTATCGAGGGTAATGACGTATTTCACCGTGCGCATTTGCGTCTGGCTGGCGCCGACGATGAGGTTAAACATATCCTCTTCACCCTGCAGCCAGCGATTGAGCGCACGCAGTTTGCCGCGTTTACGTTCATATCCCATCCACACGCCCTGAGAGGGATTATGTATGCGATTGCGATGCAGCAGAGAAAACAGCACATCTTTATGCGACTTGCTGCTGTAGCGTCGATTGAGCGCCTGAATTTTCAGCACCGCATAACTGATGATTTCCTCGTCATCCACCTGATGTTCGGCCACGCTGTCAGTGAAATCGGCCAGTAACGCAAAAGTGATGTTGTCCAACGCGTTGCCGAGATAGCTGGTTTCCAGTGAACGCAGCAACGTATCGGTACCTTGTTTGCTGCTGATTAAACAGGGGATCACCACCAGCGTGCGATCGCCATCCGGTACCGCAAGCTCGTAATCAAGTCGCGGAAGCGGAACCGGATGGCGGGTGCGGGTTGTCACTTCGCTGAGTAACTGCATGGCAAGCTGGCTGCTGATTAAAATCACTGCCGGAATGAGTAACAGCCACAGCACCACCGACATGCCCGCTTGTTGGGTAAAAAACAGGGTTTCGGCGCTGAAGGCGGTGGTCAGCAAAGTGAGGCTGCCCAGCCAGGAGAGCAGCGGCGTTTGACTGAGATGATGACGCGCCTGATTCAGCCATGACCGCCGCGGCTGCAGCTGTTGCTCAAGCTGCGCGCGACCTTTATCCAGTAGAAAATAACCAATATGCTGCTGGCGCGGCGGCAGCTCAGCCTGACGACTCAATGCCAGCACCTGATTGGCAACGTTCAGCTCATCGAATTCGCTCTTGCGAGCCAGCTCTTCAACCACATGCCGATATTGATCGCGGCTGTCAAAGTGCATCTGCGGATAGATGCCGGTGGGATCCTGCGCCAGCACCTGGTCTACCAGACTTAGCGATTCCACCAATTCCTGCCAGTTGATTTCGCCAAGCTGACGCAATCCGGCAATGCTGTTGCTGACAGAGAGCTGACTCAGTGCCAGATGCCGGTTAAATTGTTCAATCACGTCCGCAGTGTTACGCCCGGTGTTCAGCAGATGTTGTTCCACCCACGTCAGCGCCAGCGAGTGATTCTGGCCATTCAGTTTGCGCGCCAGTTCAGCGACAAACGCACCCGAAAGCTGATCGTTTTTGTGCGCCATTTCTGCAATGACCTGAATCACACGGGTGGCATCTTTCGCTGAGTGATGAACGATCTCATTAATCCACGCTTCCGCCTCGCTGCGTTCCTGATGGATCTCAGCAACGCCTTGGGCAATGCGCGCAAGATTATCGAGTAACGCGAAGCGTAACATGGCAGGAAGCGCCCAAAGCTCGCCCATCAGCAGCGGGGTAACACGCTGATAGGCGTGAATAAAGGTTGCTAGCACCGCAGATTCTAAGCGGCCATCGCTATGGCTAATCATCTCATCCGCAATCGCCTGAATACGCAGACAGTGGGCGGGCTCGGTTAGTACCGGCAATCCCTGACCAAATTTGGTGGGCAACAAATGGCGCACCATGCGGATTTGTTCTTCGATAATATAAAAATTATCCAGCAGCCATTCACCTGCCGGTGTTAAATTACGTTTATCACCGGTACTTAATATTTCGGCACTTTTTATCAGTGCCTGTTCATTTTCAGCCAGTCGCTGCAATAATTTATAGCTTTTTTTAGCACTTGAAAGATGATGCGTTTTGGCTAATCGCGCTCCGTAATTCTCCATTTGTTGCTCAGAAAAGACATCTGGCCGGTTGGCCTGATAAATGCCACTTTCATGCATAAACTCAACGCTGCTTCGCGCCGTTACTGGAAGCACACTGCTGTTTATGATTGTCCCGGTGGGAATTTTATTTTTCATAATGGCGTCACAAAAAATCCAATGGATTATAAAGATTCAGAACTATCAACAGGAAAGTTGATGGTTATAGAAAGGGCGAGGGAAAATAGCGGTCTTTTCTGAGTATAGCGCCAAATCTATTTAACGGTTGGTTTATAAAATAAAAGTTAAATGTAAAGTATTTAACTGAACATAATGATGGGCTTGAGTATCTTTAGCATGGTTGTCAAGTGTTAGTGAGCGTGAAAAAAATGAGGTGTGTTAGAATGAGTTAACTGAAAAAGGAAATAAATCATGAGCTGGCTAAATCAATTTTTAGAAAACTTATCGAGGCGGGAAGTGAAAACGCAGTGTCCAGTGTGTAAAAAGTTTTGCCCGCAATCGTCCCTTAAACAAGCGCGTGGCCAGGCGATGTTGTGTCCGCACTGTAAATCATTATTTATTGCTGAGGAGTAAGGCCATGCGCCATATTCTTGAATGGATTGATATTAATGAACAATATCCCGGCTACAAGCAGGAGTGCATTGTGCAGTTTGAAAACGGTGAGGTGCAGGGTGGCTGGCTTTATGGTGGTCAGTCACGCAGCGGTGAACACATCTTTCTCGAATCGCATGCGGAATATCAGGTGAGTATGGATGTGAGTTTCTGGATGTCACTGCCACCTGCGCAGGCAGATGAGATAATGACTTTTCAAGCACCTGCATGAACATGAATGTAAAATTCATTGCTCAAATTCAATAAAAAAACGCTGCGCTTCAGCTTTATCGACAAACTGAAATGAGAGTGGATGTATTAATTTTCCATCACAATACCAAACATCATTAATACGCTTAAAAACGTCACCTTCATGAAACGATTGATCTTTATCAAGTCGCATCACCGCATATTTACCGCTGGTGAATGCCACTTCGTACAGTGAAAGTAAACTGAGTGAGGATAAAGTGCGACCATGAATGATTTGGCAGCACAGTTCAGGTTGAATGGTTTTTTTCATCTTTTCATCTCCATGGGGTGATTGATTAAGTCTGGCAATAAATAAAACAGTGCGCTGGGTTTATTTTTCAGGCTTCGCTTGTGAATAAATAAATCTCCACCATGATTAAGTCAGGCTTATGTGCCGTTGTTTTTAAATTCTTTATCACCCACGTTCTTACCCCTCTCATAACCTACATAAAGGTAATATTATGACGATTAAAACCCTTCAGGATCTCTTTGTGCATGACTTATCTGATATTTACAGTGCAGAAAAGCAGATTACTAAAGCGCTGCCGAAAATGATTCGTGCAGCATCGGATCCAAATTTAGTTGCGGCTTTTAAACAGCATCTGGAAGAAACGCGCGGACAAATTGAACGTATCGATCAATTGGTAGAGCTTACCGAAGGTGTGCAGATCAAACGCATGAAATGCCATGCGCTTGAAGGGCTGGCGGAAGAGGCGCAGGAAATTATCGATGAAGTTGAAGAAGGTCCGGTCAGAGACGCAGGATTGATTGGTGCCGCGCAAAAAGTAGAACACTATGAAATTGCCACTTACGGTACCTTGCGTGCCTTAGCGCTGAAGCTTGATTATCAGGACGCCGCAAAATTACTGGGTGAAACGCTTGAAGAAGAAAAAGCCACTGATGAAAAACTGACGCTGATTGCTGAAGAGCAGGAATAGTTGTCAGCATAAGAGGTTACCCGCTAACCCTGAACCGAGATTGACAAATTTTTTCAGCACCACAGGCCCAACCTGCGGGCTGAAAAAATCAGCGCATGTCCCACTTCAACGATTGAATGTTGCCCACATCTGATAAAAACGCCTTGTCGGTTGTTTATTTCCCCGAATAATCCTAAGAATAAGAAATGCCTTAACTGACAGATTCTTATATCTCTTAAAAAAACTCACTCTACAATCTGACACAGATCAACACATGACTTGTTTGAGAAACTTACCCTGCGCTTCGTAAAGAAATGTAAGTCCAAACCAGCGTTGAGGATATTGCAATGACGAAAAAACTGTTGCAGTACACGATTCTTGCTATGGCGATCGTTGCGGTCAACCCGGCAAACGCGATCAGTGCTGCGCATCGCGCTGCGCTTGAGCGCTCGGGATGTGACATGCAAAACGAAGCCACCTGGTGCGACATTCATAAAACCAAAGCGCAAAACGAGGCCCATCGTCCCGCAGCCGATGGGTCTAAGAATGAGACAGGGAGAAATGACATGGCTTCCTTTCTTCGATCACGTGTTGTGGCACAGCCTAAAGCGAGCGCTTTTGCGGCATTGGTGGAACGGGGATTCATGCGCGAAAATGACGGTGACTATTTCAAGATGACTGACAATTCAGCGTTGCATGTATTGATGACATTTAACGCCGATGGCACCGTTGCTAGCGCCACGCTTAAATAAAGTGCAGGACCGCTTTTGTTGTTGCGGGCTCGACAATGCGGATGAAAGCCGAACGAATTGCAAACCAGGTATTAAGCTAGTGGTACTGCTAAAGAAAGAGAGGATTTGGTCATCGCTGCATTACATAAAAAGTTCAGCGTGAAGCTGTCTTACCGATATCGGGTTGCTGCTCGATGGTTTATTGCCGGCGCACTGTGGTTAAGCGCGACACCCGTTCACGCAGCAGCACATTATCAGCTGGAAAAAGTTGTCGAGCTGAGCCGCCACGGTATTCGTCCGCCCACGGCGGGTAATCGCAAAGATATTGAGGCAGCCACACATCGAGCCTGGACAGCATGGACCACCGCAGATGGCGAGCTAACCGGTCACGGTTATGCTGCAGTGGCCAATAAAGGGCGCTGGCAAGGCGAACACTATCGGCGGTTAGGTTTACTCACTTCTGGCTGTCCGCAACCGCAGGATGTCTATGTGCGTGCCAGTCCGCTGCAGCGCACGCGTGCCACAGCACAAGCATTGGTGGATGGCGCATTTCCGGGCTGTGGAGTAGCCATTCATCGTGTTGAAGGTGAGAACGATCCGCTTTTCCAGACCGAAGCGTTCCCCGCAACCCACACCGATCCGCTTAAGCAACTGAACGCGGTGCAGCAAGAGGCCGGAGATCTTGCTGCGCGTCAACAGGCGCTGCAACCCGCCGTGCAGGCACTGAAAACGGCCGTATGCAGCAAAGATGCAGATTGCACGTTCTTTGACAAACCCTGGCAAATCAAGCAAAGCAAAATGGGTAAAGCCTACGTTGAGGGCTTAAGCGTGTTGGCAAACATGGTCGAAACGCTGCGCTTGGGTTGGAACGAAAATCTGCCACTGAGCCAACTTGCCTGGGGCAATATCAGCTCATCGGCGCAAATCACGGCCGTGTTACCGCTACTGACCGCTAATTACGACCTGAGCAATGACGTGCGCTATACCGCACAAAAGCGCGGTTCCATTTTGCTGAACGCGATGTTGCAGGGCGTTGAGCAAGGTGTAAATCCCATCGCCGATACGATGCCAGATCCGCGCTGGCTGCTGCTGGTGGCACATGACACCAACATTGCCATGGTTCGCAGATTAATGGATTTTACCTGGACACTTTCTGGTTATACGCGCGGCAACATCCCGCCGGGCAGCAGTTTGGTATTTGAACGCTGGCGTGATAGCCAAAGTGGCGAACGTTTCCTGCACATCTATTTCCAGGCGCAAGGTCTTGATGATTTGCGCACGCTGCAAGCGGTGAATCAGGCGCATCCGCTGTTGCGCGCAGAGTGGCGTCAAGCTGACTGTCGCATCACGGATGTCGGGACGCTCTGTCCGATGCAATCAGCTGTGAAGACGTTAGGTAAAAATGTGGATAAACAATCGATCACGCCGGTACGTTACGATTTGCCGTAAGGTTTAGAACTGATCGGCCAGCCAATGGGAAAACGCCGTCATCGCGGTGCTTTCCGCTCGTGATTGCAAACGCGTTAACCAGTAGCCGCCCAGATCAATTTCTGCGACGAACGGGCGCACCAGCTTCTCGCTTTGCAGCAGGTGAGTGAAAATTCTTGCCGGTGCTAACGCAATGCCTGCCCCCAGTAATGCCGCTTCAATCATCGTCAGTGATGAGTCGAAGATCATCACTGGATGCGCAGGCGAGGGTGGATGTTCGTTAATGCTTTGCAGCCAATGGCTCCACTCGTCACGGCGAAAAGAGCGCAGCAAGGTGAATTTGTGCACGTCAGCAGGCTGCTGTAACTGCCGGGCGATGGCGGGATGACACAGCGGCGATAGCGGGGCAGGACAAATAATCTGTGCCTCGGTGCCATGCCAGGCGCCGCTGCCAAAGCGAATAGTATAATCGTGGCCCTCAGCGGCGGGATCGACGCGATTATTGTGGGTGGAGAGTTGCAGCTCAATATGCGGATGGCGACGGTTAAAATCGTCTAGACGCGGCAACAGCAAACCGGTGGCAAAGCTTCCCACCACGCCGACTTTTAATTTCTCGCGCATCTGGCCGGACGAGAAACGATCCAGCGTATTGGCAATACGATCAAAAGAGTCGTTTAACACCGGCAACAGACTTTCGCCTTCCGTGGTCAACATCAATCCGCGCGATACCCGCACAAACAGTGGGCAGCCGAGCTGCTGCTCTAGTGATTTCACCTGCTGGCTGACGGCCGCATGAGTGACATGCAATTCAATGGCAGCATTAGTAAAACTTAGATGACGTGCGGCGGCTTCAAAGGCTCTAAGCGCGTTAAGCGGTATGTAAGGGCGAGTCATGCGACGACCTGTAAGATTTTCTATTATCTGACGCTAAAATTAACAGTTTGTTGCCGCCTGTCAAATTGGGCAAACTGCCCGCGAAACAACAACCCGGAAGGTTAATAACAGTGAAATTGATTTCTCAAACATGGATAGCGGCGGCACTGACATCGGTATGCTCTGTAGCGGTTGCCGCGGTACCTGATGTTGAAACGGCGGTGAACCAGGCAATTAAACCCCTGATGCAGCAGCAAGCGATCCCCGGTATGGCCGTCGCGGTGGTCGTTAAAGGTAAGCCTTACTATTTCACCTGGGGCATGGCTGACGTTAAACAACATCGTCCTATAACAGAAGAGACGCTGTTTGAATTGGGTTCGGTGAGTAAAACCTTCACCGGTGTGTTAGGTGGCGTCGCGGTGACCAAAGGCGAAATTGCGCTGAGCGATCCTGCCAGCAAATATTGGCCTGCGCTGACTACGCCGCAGTGGCGCGACATTACGCTGCAGCAACTGGCTACCTATACTGCCGGCGGATTGCCGCTGCAGGTGCCAGATGCCGTGACTGATGAACATGCGCTGGCGAACTTTTATCAACAATGGCAACCGCAGTGGGCGCCGGGTAAAACACGTCAGTATGCGAATAGCAGCATCGGCTTATTTGGTTGGCTGGCGGTGAAACCCAGCGGGCTGACATTTGAGCAAGCGATGCAACAACGCGTATTTACGCCGTTGCAGTTGAAAAACACTTTTATTACCGTGCCTGACGCAGCGAAAGAGGCTTACGCATGGGGTTATCGCGAGGGCAAGCCGGTACGTGTCTCACCGGGCATGCTGGATGCCGAAGCCTATGGCGTGAAGTCGTCGATTAAAGATATGGCGCGCTGGATGCAGGTCAATATGGATCCGCAGCAGGTTAACGATAAGACGTTGCAGCAGGCGCTGAATTTAGCGCAAACACGTTTCTATCGCACCGATGCGTTATATCAGGGGCTGGGTTGGGAAATGCTGGATTGGCCCGCTCAGGCAGACTTGGCCGCTAAGGGCGCTGATAACAAAGTGGCACTTGGCCCACAGCCCGTGCGGGATGCGAAATCCCATCCTCGGATAACCGCTTCCTGGGTACATAAAACGGGTGCAACAGGCGGATTCGGGGCGTATGTCGCTTTTATCCCCGAAGAACAGATCGGCATTGTGATGCTGGCGAATAAAAACTATCCGAATACCGAGCGGGTCAAAACTGCGATGCACATACTTAAGGCGTTGCAGTAAGCATGTGGGGCGGATTCATCGCCCCAATCCCGTTTAATGCGGGAGATCATCTACACTTTATAGGTGATCAACTAAGGAGCTTCAGATGACTAACCATCCGAAAGATAAACGCGACGTGAACGACGAAAAGCATCCTGCCAAAGATAATCCCAGCGAACACGGTGAGATCCCCAGAACGCGCGATGACAGTGAAGACGACACGAAAGATCCGTTTAACGACGAATAACAAACAGCATCAGCAACGGCAGAGCGGCAAACAGCATTAATGCGGTTGGCGCGCCTGCCTGAGCATAGAGTTGACCAAACAGCAGCGACCCCAGCATCTGACCCGCCGCCAACATGAAAAACAGAATGCCTACGCCGATGGCAGGGGCATTTTGCGTGGCTTCTGCGCCCCATACCAGCAACACGCCTGAGAGTGTCACGTAAGCCGCGCCGCCTAACGCTATAGCCGGAAACAGCCATATTGAGTAATGGTGGCTAATTGCCAGCAGCAATAAAGGCAGGGCCAGACAGCACTGAGACAGCCGATAAACCCAGTTCATCCCCATCCATTTCGCCATTGGGCCGGTCAATGCGCCGACGATGCCTGCTGCGCCACCGATCAACCACAGCAGGTTAACAACGCGGTCGCTGACGGCAATGTGATGTAGCAACGCCGGCCCGAAGCTCCACCATGCGGCACTGGCGATGCCGCTGATCAATGCAATGAGGATAAGTCGCTGCAATGCGCGTTGACGCAGGCGTCTTGACCATGAAGTAGGCTCGGCGTGTTCACGCTGGTTGGGAAGCTGGCGCCAAATCGGCACAAGGCAGATTATCGCTAGCGCGGCGAAAACGGCACAGGAGACGCGCCAGCCGCCAGGCAGCCAGAACAACATTGGCACTGACAGCATAATTCCCATGCTGGTTCCGGCATTGATAACGGTGTTCATTTGTGGCTGCTGCTTAGCATCAATGCGCTGGCTGACGGCACTCGCTAAAGCAGGTGAGGCGAGACCTGCACTCATCCCGGCGATAAATAATCCCACAGCCAGCATCAAGGGTGAGACAGCGATCGCGATAATCACCAACCCCAACGCTGCACACAGTGCGGCGACCGCAGCGAGAAGACGTGGGCCGGCGCGGGCGCTCATCATCGGTGCAATCAATACTGCTACGCAGTAAGCAGCAAAACTGCAGGCTGACAGCATCCCGGAAACGCGCGGTGTAAAGGGTATCGCGTGCATTACGTCCGGCATCATCAGGCCCCAGGCAAAACGCGCCATGCCGTAAGTGACGGCGATTAGCGAAAAGCCGGTGATGCCCAGCGCTGTGCCGTTCATGTCTTTTCACTGAGGGCGATAAGCTGCAGCGCGGCGGCCTTACCTGCATCGCATGCATTCACCGCCCCAATGATCAAGGCTGAGGTAAGAACGCCTTCAAACAGCAGCCAAATGGCATCCGCCAGCGCCACATGCTGCCTGCCGAGCGCGTGATAAATTGAGCGAGCAATGTAATCACGCATATTGTGGCGATATGCCAGCGCCTGTTGAGCCAACGCGGCATCTTGCCCGACGTATTCTCCCCACGCCTTCAAAAACAGACAGCCATTGTTGCCGTATTGCTGCATCCAATCGGCCATTGCATCGAACATGTGGCTTACGGCTTGCGGCTGCTCTGGGGGCGATAATGCGGCAAAAAAACGCTCCTGACGCGCAGCCAGCACCGCCGCCGTTAGCGCTTCACGTGAGGGGAAATAACGATACATTGTTCGCGTCGAGACGTTCGCCTCGCTGCAAATGCGATCGGTGCTAACGGCATGAAAGCCGTTGAGATAAAACAGCCGTTCAGCGGCAGAGATGATGTCGAGTTTCTTTTTCATTCTTAAAAAGTAAACCGATCGTTTTACTTTTGCAAATGTGAAGCGTAAATTGACTTGCTTAAATAGCAGTGCGTTCTGACTCCCGCCGCTCAAGCGCGTATAAAATGCTGTCGCGTCTGGCGTTTTTTGCTTCCGGCAGCGGGGCCAGATTACAGCCTGATTTGTGTGGTCCCTCTACTTTGTACCGCGCACGATTACCGGCTTTTTTTATATGTGAATGTTGGACCGGGCTAATAACGTGGTAGTTTACCGCTTCGTTAATATTACCGTCGCCCAATGAGATTTTTCTCTTTAAATATCCAGCATCAGGAGCAGGTAATACGTAGCTTGAATAGGACATTAATCATACCTTATGACTAATTTACAATTCTCTTAGGTACCTAACTATCACGCAACTGTCTGTTAAGGTTGACTTTATTTTAACTGCTTAAATTAACAGCGTTTTTATGAAAATAAAATTCTGTACTCTTATTCGGTGTTTGTATATTTTCATCGTCAAGCGGTGACAAGATAACTTCCCACCCTGAAACCCACGCGTTCAATTGTTAACTTCAGCAGGCTCTCTTGATAGAAATTTTCTCTAAAATTAAGATTATTCCCCTCATAGCAAAATCAATCAGACTCGTTAACTTTTTAGTGGTCTTGATTTTCAGACCATTCCATTAAGATTTTTATCACTAAATAAAATGCTGGCGCTGCAGTCGCCAGGGGAAACGTATGCAAAAAATTAATATTAACACTGACTTCATAACCTACTTCAATTGTGGTTCTGTTCAGCTACGATCGGAAGCTGAGATCTTGGGTTCCATCATCACCACTATCATAGCTGACAAAAAAACTGTTACTAATAAAAGCATTATCGCTTACCTGCTTGCCGAACTGGAGTGCACAAATGATGCCGCTTTCCAGGATTGCCTGCGTAATACGCTTCAAATTGTGGTAGGAAAAACGCCGGATGATGAAAGCTTTTTAAGTTAAGAAAAATAGCAATAAATAGGGCTGTTGATATAAACCTATTTTTGATTTTAGAGTTCAGGATTTATCTGACAGTCTACTACCATGCTTAATGCGTTATAATAACTGGACCGACCAGGACGAACCTGGCAAGCAGTTAAATTCCAATAATAAGTGATATTTTATGAATTACAGCAATTTTTCAGCAAAAGTAAGTTTCTGGCCTAATATGCATTTCACCGCTATTGAAATTGAACAGTGCGGAGAACACTTTGAGATATATGCCACTGACATTTCCCGGCTGGCTAAAAGTAAACTTTTTGTGGGGCGTACCCATGATAAAAATTTAGCGGATTCTTATGCTAACCAGTTTCAAGAGTGGTTACCTAAAGTTAATCGCGAAATGAAAGTGCGCGAGATGAAGCCGTTATCTCGCAATATGACTTCTCAGGCACTCAGCAAAAAAAACGATCTGGAAATTTTGCCGGCCCATGCGGATTTTTTGCGTAACAGTAATCATTGGTAGTCGATAAGCGCGAAATTTAAATCTGCGAGCCAGTACAAGCTGATTATTGACCTCCTGCCATAAATTGATTGTTGCTGTCTGCATGACACAGGTTTCCCCAGCAAAAATTCGCACAATAGAAAGCTTCTCTTTCCAGTGCGAGGAATGGTTGTGGACAACATCAAAGTCGGACTTTTTGGCATCGGTCTTGAAACCTACTGGCCACAGTTTGCTGGGCTCAAAGCACAACTTGAGCAGTATCTTGCTGTGGTCGCCGAGCGATTAAGCACGCACGGTAATGACGTCGTGGATGCGGGGCTGATCGATAACAGTGAGAAAATTGAGCAAGCGACGCAGTTGTTTGCTGCAGAGAGTGTTGACCTCCTGGTCTTATACATCACGACCTATGCCCTAAGTTCCACCGTTCTTCCTCTGGTGCAGAATCTGAATAAGCCCGTTTTGATTTTAGCGCTACAACCTGAAATGTTGGTGCCTTGTCGGGAAATCAACGCACTGACCGATCGCGCCGCTCGCACTGGCCAATGGTTGGCGCATTGCCAGGCATGTACCGCGCCAGAATTGGTTAATGTATTTCAGCGAATCGGCATTCAACATGAACTGGTTGTGGGTTATCTGGATGACGATGTGGCATGGCGGCAAATAGCCAATTGGCTTAACGCGGCGTATGTGGTTCGGGCACTCAAACAGACGCACATTGGCATTGCAGGTCACTACTATAACGGCATGTATGATGTGTATTCAGATATCACCAATCTTTCTGGGCGCTTTGGCGTACGCTTCAAAATAGTGGAATTTTGTGAGTTAGTGGCGCTCGCCTGTCAGCATGAAGAAAGCGAATACCGGGCAAAAAGGGATGAGCTGTTCAGCGTGCTGGAGGTTGATCACACCTGCGAAGAGACTGAAATCCAACGCGCATTACGCACAGCAATTGCACTCGATAAGTTGGTCGAACGCCATAAGCTGGGTGCGCTGGCTTATTATTATGAAGGCGCGCCTGGTTCCGATCATGAAAATATCGTCACTTCCGTCATCGCCGGTAATACCTTGCTGACGAACCGGGGCATTCCCGTTGCCGGTGAGTGTGAAATTAAAAATGTCATTGCGATGAAGATCTTGAGCCTTCTGCATGCGGGCGGATCTTTTTCAGAACCTTATGGCATCAACTTTAGAGACGAAACCGTGCAGTGGGGACATGACGGACCGGCTCATCCTGCAATGTCTACGGCAAAAGTTCGGCTGGTGCCTTTACCGGTCTATCACGGCAAACCCGGGAAAGGGGTTTCCATTCAGATGAATGTTGCTAACGGTCCGGTGACCTTTTTATCGGTGGTTGAGCATCGCGATAGCAGCATCACGCTGCAATATGCGGAAGGCCAGGCTGTAGCGGGTGAAACGCTGGATATCGGTAATACCAACAGTAATTATCGCTTTGCCCTCAGCGCGCGGGACTTCACTAAATCATGGTGTGAAGGTGGACCAGCACATCACTGCGCGATTGGTCGCGGCCATCTTGGCGAGGTGATAGTGAACATTGCGAGATTGCTGAATATCCAGGCAAAGCGCATCGCTTAGTATTTTAACAACGTGCAGGCATCGTAGCGGCGCAATTCATTGCGCGATAAATCGCGCCGCTAGGGAATATACGGCTGTTATCGTGACGATCGTCAATACGTTGAGGTGGACACCTTTTGCGCCGAATACAATAAGCCCATTGAACAACGCCGGTTGCCAAATGAAATAACAGCCCCGACAGCCAGCGCTTCGGGTTTATTAGCGCTGGCAAGATTTGAATAATTAATAGCGCTTATCTTATCGGGGGCTAAAACTGCTGAAGACCAAAGCCATACCTTTCCCGTCCTCATCTGGTGCAAAATCCCCATGTTTGCACCAGTAAAACGCATAACATCCGCTTATCACACCGTATAAAATTCATTCAATTCAGCGTATTAATAACCTGGCATGCGCGTTGCTAATCAATTGGTAGAGATGTTGGACCAATTAAGGCAATGCTATGCAGATACCGGTTGAGCTTCATCCTATTTCCACGCCGCGCAGCGATACGCTGATTCTCGATGCGTTGACACGTTATATGGCGCAGTCGGGTGCGCAGCCTGGCAGCCGCTTGCCACCAGAACGTGTGCTGGCGGAGAAGCTTGGCGTTAGCCGTAATACGGTGCGTGAAGCGCTCAAACGCTGGGAAGCGCTAGGCATTATTCTGCGTAAAAAGGGCAGCGGCACCTTTTTGCAGGCGGAAGTGGACGTCAATGACAGTTTCTTGTCGCTGCGCTTCAAAAACGACTCTGCCAACATGCTCCACGCGCTGGAAGTGCGCCGCATTATTGAATCTGAATCCTGCGTGCTGGCGGCACAGCGCGCCACAGCTGCGGATCTGATCGAAATCGAGCAACGTCTCGAAGAGATGGAAAAAGTGCATCTGGCGATTGGTTCTGCCGGGGCGGAAGACTGGGCATTTCATGCCAGTATCTATCGCGCAGCCGGTAACCCTCTGCTGCTGCAAATGCTCAACGGCATCTACGACTCATTTCATGCATTTTTCGAATCACCGCCGGAACAGGCGCTGTTTTCTGACTCTTTCCCGCTGCACCGTGAATTATTCAACGCTATATGCCAACGCGATTGCATAGCGGCGCGCGCCATCTGCCATCAAATACTCGATATCACCGAACGCGACATGAGGGATGTAATTAATGCCAAACGATAAGCCGATTCCGCAACAAACGCTGCTAACGCATGACGAACGCCATGAAAAAGGCGCGGTCACTACGCCGATTTATCAATCTTCACTGTTTACGTTTAGCGATTACGACAGCATGATCGCGCGCTTTCGCGGTGAGAGCGATCAGCCGCTCTATTCGCGCGTCGATAACCCAACGGTAAAAGCGCTGCAGGACAAAATGGCGGCGCTGGAGGGGGGCGAAGCCTGCCTGGCGTTTGGCAGCGGCATGGCGGCGATCAGCAATGCGATCCTTAGCGTGGTGGCACCGGGCAAAAAAGTGGTGTGTGTCAATCACGTATATCCCGACACCTACCGCTTCCTGCGTGGCTTCTGCCAGCGCTTTGGCATCGTTACAGAGTTCGTGGACGGTGATGACGAAGGCGCGATGCGTGCGGCATTAACGGATGCCAGTCTGCTGTATCTGGAAAGTCCCTCCAGTTGGGTAATGAGTGAACAGAATCTGAATAAACTCGCTGCGATGGCACGCGAAGCGGGCGTCATCAGCATCATTGATAACAGCTGGGCCTCACCGATTTTCCAGCAGCCGCTGCTGTGTGGCATCGATATCGTGGTGCACTCGGCGTCGAAATACATCAGCGGTCACAGCGATGTGGTGGCCGGTTTGGTGATCGCTAGCCAGCAGCACATCAACAACATTACCCGTTACATCAGTCCTTATCTTGGCGGCAAACTCTCGGCGCATGAAGCCTCACTGCTGATGCGCGGCCTGCGCACGCTGCCGCTGCGCATGAAACAGCATCACCAGAGTGCGCTCACTATTGCGGAAAAACTGGTGGAACATCCGCTGGTGACGGACGTGTGTCATCCGGGGCTAAAGCCCCAGTCGTGGTCCACCTTGCGTGGCTACAGCGGTCTGTTTGCTTTTGAAGTGGCGGAGCAGGTGGATATTCCACAGTTGTGTAACGCGCTTGAGTTATTCCACATGGGCGTGAGTTGGGGGGGATTTGAAAGTTTGGTCATGCCGGCGATTTCTGTCATCAACCAGGCCAGTGAATTTAACTCGGCGGTGGATTTCGGCGTCTCACCGCGCCTGATCCGCATCTCGGTGGGCCTCGAAGAGACCAACGATTTGTGGGCCGATTTGCAGCAAGCCCTTGCCAGCGCCAATCGCGCGTAATCACTTACCGGAGAACCGTCATGACTCAACGTTTTGCTCTGAAAACACTCGTATTAGCCGTAGGTTTAAGTGCGGCCATGAGCAGTCTCGCCGCCAAACTTACCGTGGTTGAGGTGATCACCAGCCCGCCGCGTACCGCGCTGCTGCAAAAAATGCTCGATGAATATAAAACGCAGCATCCCGGCACGGAGATTGAACTGATTTCCCTACCGTGGGGACAGGCATTTGAAAAGCTCGGCACCATGTTGCAAAGCGGTCAGGTACCAGATGTCGTGGAGATGCCGGATACCTGGCAAGGATTGTATGCCAGCAATAACATGCTGGAAGACCTCGAACCGCGCCTGAAAAGTTGGGACGCCACGCCTCAGCTCACGGATAAAACGCTGGCCATGGCGCGTGCTGCCAACGGCAAAGCCACCATGGTGCCGTACGGTTTTTATCTGCGTGCGCTGTTCTGGAATAAAAAGCTGTTCCAGCAGGCCGGTTTAAATGAACCGCCCAAAACCATGGAGGAGTTTGCCAGCGATGCGCAACGCATCAGTAAGTTAGGCAATGGCATCAGCGGTTACTGCATGCGCGGTGGCGTGGGTGGCACCAACGCCTGGATGATGTTTATGGCGGCGATGAACGGTTCACCCGAGTTCTTTGACAAACAAGGTAACAGCACGCTGACCGAGCCGGGCGCAATAAAGGGTGCGCAGCTGTTGGTGGATATGTACCAGCAAGGCGGCGCCTCGAAAGACAGCGTCAACTGGGGCTTCAATGAGATCGTCTCGGGCTTCTATTCGGGTAAATGCGCGATGCTTGATCAGGATCCAGATGCGCTGATCGCCATCAAAAACAGCATGGCGGCCGATGATTTTGCCGTGGCGCCAATGCCGGTCGGTCCTTCTGGCAAAGCTTTCCCGACCATTGGTTACACGGGCTGGTCGATGTTCAAGCAGGGCAAACAGAAGGATCTTGCCTGGCCGCTGATTACCTTCCTCAGTGACAAAACCAACAACCTCACATGGTCAAAATTCGTTGGCACGCTGCCGATTTACAAAGGTGCAGAGCAGGACCCGTTCTACCAGACGCCGCAGTTCGCGGGCTGGTTCAAAGAGCTGAACGATCCTAACTATGTGCCGCTCACAATGCCCACCCATCTGAAAGGCTGGGGCTACTTTAACTCGGTCATTGTGAAAGAGAGCAGCCAGGAAACCTTGCTGGGCGAGAACGATACCGAAAACATGGTGAAAGATTGGGCGAAATATCTCAGCAAAGAGCAGAAAGCCTGGCTTGCCACGCAGTAACGTTGAACAACCGGGAGTTTACCTATGATGCTTGATGCTTCTCTGCCCAATAGCACCTCGCGTGCCCGCCGTTTGCGCTGGTCTCGGCTGGCTGAACCGTGGTGGTACTTGTCGCCTGGCCTGTTGCTGATCGCCTTGTTCATTTTTGTGCCGATGGCGATCGGCATTTCTTATGCGTTTCAGAGCATCAACCTACTGAATCCGATGGAAACCGGTTGGGTAGGCTGGGACAATTTTACGGAAATGTTTGACGATCGGCGCTTTTTTAAAGCGCTGGGGCACACGCTTAACTGGACGCTCAGCTCGCTGTTGCTGCAGTTCTTCTTCGGTCTGGCACTGGCGCTGCTGCTCAACCGCGAATTTCGCTTTCGCCGCTGGGTGCAGGCGCTGGTGTTCTTGCCGTGGGCAGTTCCCGCGTTTCTCTCTGGGTTGACCTGGTCATGGTTGTTCAATCCGGTGGTGGGGCCGCTGCCACAGTGGCTAAGCGACCTGGGCGTGCTGAGTGAGCCGTACAATATTCTGTCCGATCCGCAGCTGGCGATGTGGGGACCGGTGATCGCCAACGTGTGGTTTGGTATTCCGTT
The DNA here is from genome assembly GCF_051302795.1 of Pantoea sp. E2023-21. Lineage (NCBI taxonomy): Bacteria > Pseudomonadati > Pseudomonadota > Gammaproteobacteria > Enterobacterales > Erwiniaceae > Pantoea > Pantoea sp. E2023-21. The sequence goes on from NZ_CP195345.1 coordinate 283,824, forward strand.
CTTTGCCATCACGCTGCTGGCGGCGCTGCAGTCGATCCCCAAAGACCTGTACGAAGCAGCCTCGATTGACGGTGCCAGCGGTTGGCAGCAATTTCGCCGCGTCACGCTGCCGTTTCTGGCGCCGATGATCGCCATCACCGTGATGCTGCGTACCATCTGGATCGCCAATTTTGCCGATTTGATTGTGGTGATGACCGATGGCGGGCCGGCGGGATCGACCTCCATTCTCTCCAGCTACATCTTCACCACCGCTTATCGCAAGCTCGACTTTGGCTATGCCTCGGCGATGGCGGTGTTTCTGTTACTGCTGATGACTTGCTATGCGCTGGTGTTACTGCGCATTCGCCATCAGCTGCTGAAATAGGAAGCGACTATGCGACTGTTACCGCTGATTGGCCATCGTCTAAGTATTGCGGCGTATCTGGTGTTCGCCCTGTTTCCGCTCTACTGGATCATCAAAATTTCGCTGACGCCGGACCACCTCCTGTTTAGCCAGGGCGTCACGCTGTTGCCGAGCGGAGTGACGTTCGGTCATTTCAAAAAAGTGCTGACCGACAGTGATTTCCCGACGTTTTTTACCAACAGTCTTATCGTTTCGTTTAGTACCGCGTTTCTCACCACGCTGATTGCCGCTGCAGCTGGCTATGCCTTTTCGCGCTTCCAGTTTCGCGGCAAAGTGCTGATCGCCGGGCTGCTGCTGTTCACGCAGATGTTCCCACTGGTGATGATCATCGCCCCGATTTACAAGGTGATGGCGCCGCTGGGCCTGACCAATAGCTTGCTGGGGCTGATTCTTCTCTACACCGCGTTCAACGTGCCGTTTGCGACGTTTCTGATGCAATCCTTCTTTGATGCCATACCTAAAGATCTGGAGGAATCGGCGATGCTGGAAGGCTGCACGCGTTTTCAGGCGTTGTATCGTGTGCTGATGCCGCTGACCTTGCCGGGTATGGCGGCCACGCTGGGGTTTGTCTTTACCGCTGCATGGAGCGAGCTGCTGTTCTCACTCATGCTAATCAACAAAAATGAGGTGATGACCTTCCCGGTTGGGCTGCTCAGTTTCGTGTCGAAGTTTGCCGTTTCCTGGGGAGAAATGATGGCGGCGGTGGTGCTGGCGCTGATTCCTGCCTGTCTGTTCTTCGCCTTTATTCAACGCTATCTGGTTCAGGGACTCACCGCCGGTGCGGTTAAGGGGTAAATTATGGCTGAAATCACGCTTAAACAGATCGACAAGCGCTATGGCAACGTTGAGGTGCTGCGCGATATTAATCTCACCATTAAAGATGGTGAGTTCGTGGTGCTGGTTGGCCCATCTGGCTGCGGAAAATCGACGCTGTTACGCACCATCGCCGGGCTGGAGTTGGCGAGCGACGGCGATATTCGTATCGGTAATCAGTTGATGAACGATGTGGCACCCAAAGATCGCGATATCTCGATGGTGTTCCAAAGTTATGCGCTTTATCCGCATTTAACGGTGGCGCGCAATATGGGCTTCAGTCTGGAAATTCAGAAACGCCCGCGCGCAGAAATTGAAGAGAAGGTCAGGCGCGCGGCAGAGATTCTTAGTCTGACGCATTTACTCGATCGCCGTCCAAAAGAGTTATCTGGCGGCCAACGCCAGCGCGTAGCGATGGGGCGCGCCATCGTGCGTCAGCCGCAGGTGTTTCTGTTTGATGAACCGCTCTCAAATCTCGATGCGCAGTTGCGTGGTCAGATGCGCGTCGAAATAAAGAAGCTACATCAGCAGATGAACAACACCATTGTTTACGTGACGCACGATCAGGTTGAAGCCATGACGCTCGCTGACCGTATTGTGGTGCTGAACAACGGTGTGATTCAGCAGGTCGGTACACCGCTGGAGTTATATGACACGCCGGCTAACAAGTTTGTTGCCAGCTTTATTGGCTCGCCCTCAATGAATTTCATTAATGGCGTAATGACTGCTGACAGTGTGCGTATTGGCGATAGCGCGCAACTGCCACTGAATGGGCGCTGGGTGGATCACCCGGTCGGGCGAGACGTTATTTATGGTATTCGACCCGAGAACGTGACGATTGCCGAACCGGGCGCACGCAATGTGCTGCCGCTGGAGGTGTCGTTGGTGGAGCCAACCGGATTATCCGAGCTGATTCATGGGTCGTTATTGGGACATGACATCATGCTGTTCACCACGCAACGTTCTGGTGCGCAGGCAGGGGATATTTTGTCAGTAACGATTGATGCTGATCGCGCGATGTTGTTTGATGCCGATTCGCAAAAGCGTTTATAACTTGTGAAATAAACCGCCTGTTATCTCTCAGGCGGCTCGCGTTATTACTTGGTTTGCTGCTGTTTGCTGTCAGCCTCTTTCTGCTTTTTGTTAGCCATATGATGCCCCACCGCACAACCCGCCGCCGCGCCAGCAACACCGTGATGGGCCACGTGACCCGCAACGCCGCCGACAACTGCACCTTTAATGCATCCTTTAGCTTCCACCTGCGACGTTACCGATAGCAGCACGCCCGCAGTTAATACAATGAGAGAAAGTTTACGCACTGGATTTATTCCTTTTTTAAGTTAATAAAGCGCAAGCAACACGCATCCAGTGTAGTCAGCGGAATAAAAGGCACTGTTATAAACTGTAAACAAAGATATTTTGCTAAAATATAAAGCTTATTTTGTGAGCGTTAATAGTCAGGCCAGGGAAAAGGAGGCTGCCGATATAGATTCGGTTTTACAAAACTATTGTTTTCTCTTAACCTGACAGACGCCCGTTGATTTTCTCGATATAACAATACCAATGTTAAATAGATCTAATGATTAATTTAAATGACGACACAGAGAATTAAATGACCAGCAGTTACGATGAACAGATGAAAGATAGAATGATAGGTGAGGCGCTTATTGCACTCTTAGAGGATGCTGTCACTGTATCCTCCGCAGCTCTCATCACTAAGCTCGAATCTATGGCGGAAGCTGAAGAGGAAGTTTATCGGAGAGTCGCCTGCCAACGCGCACTGGAGGATGTCAGAAATCACAGCGTCAGGACGAATAAGTTAAGCGATGCTAAGGATTCCAGTGTGGCGATGCCGGTTTATACCGCGAATCAAAAAAAACACTGAGTGAATCTCTACCCTTTGCTACGACGCTAAACACTTTTCCGCAATGATGTTGATTGCGTTGTCATAATCTGGCTTCTGCTGAACGGATGCAACTTCTTGATGCTGTTTGAGAAGCGCAGTGATGATATCAAGTTGCAAAGGGTGATCGGAGTTAAGCAGGCATGACACCGCACGGCCAATGACAGCATGGATATCATCCATATTTTCCGCTTTATCATCTGACATCACCTTCTCCTCAATTCCTTTGCTAATTAACATTTTTCAGCCTGTTCCTAAACATTAATGGGAATGTCTTACTTACGTGCCGTCAGGGAAGTGCCCTGATGAGTTTTTGGCGTAACGCTGACACTCTGGCGGTTAAATCAACCAGTTCTTCATACGGCGTATCCATCACTGACACCATGTCGGCGGGGACGCCGGCAGCGGCTATTTTCAGCTGTTGACCCTGCTCAGTAACAGAGATCAGCACTCTACGCTCATCGCCACCCACATCTCTTTTTCGGCAAATGACACCAGACTGCTCCATTCTTTTTAACAGTTGGCTCAGTGTTCCCGAATCCAACTGCACGCGTGCGCCTAACTCTGAAACGGTAATCTTGTCTTTTTCCCACAGCGCCAGCAGGACCAGATACTGCGGGTAGGTCAGTCCCAAAGGCTTCAATCTTGACTGATAAAGTTTGGTCATCGCAAGGGATGCGGAATAAAGCGCGAAGCAGAGAAACTGATCAACCGTGACCGGCGCTTCACTCTCTGGACTTACACAGCAAACTTCATCATTTAACTCTTTCATATCACCACTAATTTTAGAATAGAGCTGCAGTCGTAAGACGCAAAAACGCGACTATATTGACATAAATTAGATTGTAGTCAATTCAATTTAAACGCAGGCATTTTGGTTTATTATCACCATAATTCATTAGCCTGGTACGGATTTGACTGTAAAGCGGTTAGTTACGCGTTTTGCTATGCTGGCGTTCCTGAATAGGACGTCGACGATGCAACGACAATCGCTTGAACTGTGAGGTTTGAAACTGATGAAGCAAACAACACCTGGCATTCTCATCCTCGCGGCGGGCAAAGGCTCGCGTTATATCGCCAGCGGCGGCAGCGGCAATAAATTGCTCGCCAGTATGGGCGACGGTGAGCTGACGGTAATTGAAACGGTCATTGAACAGGCAAAGATAAGCGGCGTGCCGGTGGCGCTGGTGACGCGTCCCGACTATCTGGCTGTGCGCCAGCATGCAGAAACAGCTGGCGTGCAGGTTGTATTATGTGAAAGTGGCGGCAGTGGCGAGTCGATTGCTGCGGGCGTTGCAGCAACCGGAAACTGGCAGGGTTGGATAATTGCTCTTGGTGATATGCCGTGGATCGGCGCGCCAGATTATCAGCAAGTGTTAAGCGCACTGGAGCAGGGCGCCGCGCAGGTGCGGCTAAGTAATAAGGGTAAACCTGGGCATCCAGTCGGGTTTAATCACTCCTTTGCCGAGGCGCTGCGCAATCTCTCCGGAGATGAAGGCGGCCGATCGCTTTTGCATCCTAAACTGCTGTTAACGTTGGAAGCGAACGCTGATGTCGGCCGTGATATCGATGTGGTATGAAGCCGGTTAAACCATATTAAGCCGGGCCGCGGCGACATCCGCAACAATGGAAAGGGCAAGAGTGCGAGCATCACGCGCCTGCGCAAATATGCCAATGGGTGCTTTGATTCGCGCAATGTCCTCATCGCTAAAACCTTGTGCCAGCAGTTTCTCAACCCGCGTGGCATGCGTGCGCCGACTGCCTAACGCACCGATATAGAAGGGCGTTGATCGCATGGCTGCCAGCAGCACTGGCAATTCACGGTCCAGATCGTGAAACAGCAGGATCACCGCCGTGAATTGATCGAGAGGCTGTGCCTCCACATCGTCACCGGATTGCACCGCATAACCGGCGGCCTCTGCAATGGCGCGGGTCGCCAGCGCTTCGACCGACCGTCCATGCACCACCACACGGGTTTTTGGCTGATAGCAGGTGATAAAGGCTTCATCCTCCCAGCCCGTGGTCTGAACGGTAGCCTCGATGGCCAGCCGCTGAAAGTTCGGCAGATAGCGCAACGCAGCGGTTTTACGTTTTGCCAGTAAATCCAGCACGCTGATCAGTTGCTGCGCATCACGAAGCCGATGAAAAGCGAGAGTAATGCCGCCGCCGCAGGGCAGCACAATATCCAGATAGGGCGATCCTTCGCCATAGGTGACAAACCGATCTTTCCCGCAGGCGATGACGTCCAACGCTTCGTAAGCCGCTGCCGCTTCCACGCACCCGCCGGAAACATAGCCGCAATAGCGGCCATCTTCCCGAACCACCATCTGCGCCCCCAATGCGCGGGCGGCACCACCGCGAATCTCCACCAATGTCACCAGCACGCTGGCGAAATTAGCCTGCATCGCTTCCAGTGCGAAGCGCAGAATGGCTTCACTATCGTCAGTTTGCAAAGCTTGCTGCGGCTTGATCTGCTGTTGCAGATCGTCGTCAATCATTAGCTGCTGCACTGCGATTCTCCTTCGCTTCATACAAGGGCGGGCAGGCCTTTAAGTAACTTATCCAGCGTGACCGGATAGTCGCGCACACGTACGCCAGTGGCGTTGTAAATGGCATTCACGATTGCCGCGCTGACGCCACACAAGCCCAGTTCGCCCACACCTTTTGCCTTCATCGGTGAGGAAATGGGGTCGGTGTCGTCGAGGAAAATCACCTCTTGCTGCGGAATATCAGCGTGAACCGGCACTTCGTAGCCGGCCATATCGTGATTGACGAAATAACCCAGCCGCTCATCGACGAACAGTTCTTCCATCAATGCGCCGCCAAGCCCCATCGTCATGGCACCAATTACCTGACTACGCGCGGTTTTGGGATTGAGAATACGTCCGGCGGCACAAACTGCCAGCATACGACGCACGCGCACTTCGCCGGTGGCGGTATCTACACCGACTTCAATAAAGTGACCGGCAAAGGTTGATTGCTGATATTGCTTATCAAGATCACCGAATTCGATGGTGTCTTCTACGGTGATGGTGGCTTCTGCGGCGGCGTGGGCGAGTGGCGCGCTTTTGCCTGCGTCATGCACCTGACCGTCGCTAAAAGTCGCGCGTTGCGCATCAAAGCCCAGTTTGCTGGCTACCGCTTCGCGCAATTTCACGCAGGCGGCGTAAACGCCGGAGGTTGAGGTATTTGCACCCCATTGACCGCCGGAACCGGCAGAAATAGGGAAGTCTGAATCGCCTAAGCGGACCACCACACGCTCAATCGGTACACCCATCATCTCCGCTGCCGTTTGAGCGAGGATGGTATAGCTGCCGGTACCAATGTCAGTCATGTCGGTTTCAACGGTGATGATGCCTTTTTCATCCAGATGCACGCGCGCGCCGGAAGGCGCCACCATGTTATTACGAAAGCCTGCCGCGACGCCCATGCCCACCAGCCAGCGTCCATCTTTAACCATCGCCGGTTTAGTGTTGCGACGTGACCAGCCAAACCGCTCGGCGCCGGTATTCAAACACTCGACGAGTTGGCGACGTGAGAAAGGGCGCTCGGGTTTGGCCGGATCGACCTGCGTATCATTGAGGATGCGGAATGCGATAGGATCGATGCCCACTTTTTCCGCCATTTCATCGATGGCAATTTCCAGCGCCATCAGTCCCGGCGCTTCGCCTGGAGCACGCATCGCGTTCCCTTCGGGAAGGTCAAGCGTTGCCAGTCGCAATCCGGTAAAACGGTTGGCACCCGCGTAAAGCAGTTCCGTCTGCTGCACGGCGGTTTCCGGTGTGCCACCCGGCAGATTACCCGACCAGCTTTCATGCGCGATGGCCTGAATGTGGCCTGCTTTATCCGTACCAATACGGATGTGCTGGATGGTTGCCGGTCGATGCGTCGTGTTATTGACGATCAGCGGTCGTGGCAGCATCACTTTGACCGGACGTTTAATTGCGCGTGCGCCAAGTGCAGCTAACACCGCATCGCTACGCAGGAAAAGCTTGCCGCCAAAACCACCGCCGATGTAGGGCGAAATGATGCGGATCTTTTCCATCGGCATGTTGAGCGTGGCGGCTAAATCGGTGCGGCACCAGTCAATCATCTGGTTCGACGTCCAAACGGTGAGTTTGTCGCCTTCCCATGTTGCCATCGAGGCGTGCGGTTCCATAGCGGTATGGCTTTGATCGGGCGTAGTGTATTGCGCATCCAGCTTCACTTCTGCAGCAGCAAAAGCAGCGGTGAAATCACCGACGCTCTTATCAGGCTCACTTTCGGGTGCGGACGTCACGGCGGGTTTCTGCTGCGCAAGATCATAAGCACCCTGAGCACGCTGATAATCCACCTTAACTAAACTGGCCGCTGCACGCGCCTGTTCAAAGGTCTCGGCAACCACCAAGGCTACGGCCTGGTGATAGTGTTCGATGGTGTCGCCAGCCAGTAAGCGAGCGGTATTTTTATCCCCTTTACCCAGAGATCCTGCGTTTTTAGCCGTAACCACCGCCAATACGCCCGGCGCATTGTTTGCTGCCTGCACGTCAATGGCGATGATTTTTCCTTTGGCGATGGGCGCACCCACCACATAACCGTAAGCTGCATCAGGCGCTTCGCTATGCCATTCGTAAGCATAATGCGCCAGGCCGGAGGTTTTGAGCGGTCCGTCGATACGATTCAGTGGCTGTCCGACCACCTTGAGCTGATCAATCGGGTTATTACCTGCGGGTTTTTCGAATTTCATGATTTATCCTCTCGCTTCTGCCAGCACGGAAGCGAGCGTTCGCTGCGCCAGAATGATCTTGAACGCGTTTTCCGCGGTCGGTTGCGCCGTGGCAAAAAGACGATCGTTCACCGCCTGCGCGCCGTGAATAACCGCATTATCCGCCTCCTCAAGTCGCCACGGCTGATGTGCCACGCCGCCAAGCGCCACGCGCCCGGATTTATCTGGCTGAATGATGGCAGCGACAGAAACCAGTGCAAACGCGTAGGATGCGCGGTCGCGCACCTTGCGATAAATGTGCGTACCGCCCAGCGGTGCAGGCAGTGATACCGCGACAATCAGTTCGCCAGGATTGAGCACGGTCTCCAGATGCGGCGTGGTTCCGGGGGCACGATAAAAATCAGCAATCGGAATGTTACGTTCACGGCCGTCTGGGCTGACTGTTTCCACCACGGCATCCAGCAAACGCATCGCTACTGCCATATCGCTCGGGTGTGTGGCAATACAGGCCTGGCTTGTGCCGACAACCGCATGCTGACGACTGAAGCCATCCAGCGCTGCGCAGCCGCTACCGGGTAAACGTTTGTTGCACGGTTGATTGGTGTCATAAAAGTAAGGACAACGCGTACGCTGCAGCAAATTCCCTGCGGTTGTCGCCTGATTACGCAACTGCCCTGAAGCACCCGCCACTAACGCGCGCGATAACACGCCATAATCTCGTCTAATGCGCGCATCGGCCGCCAGGTCAGTGTTGCGCACCAACGCGCCGATGCGTAAACCGCCTTCCGCCGTCGCGTCGATTTTATCCAGCTCAAGGCCATTCACATCAATAAGATGCGAAGGCGTTTCGATCTCAAGTTTCATCAGATCGAGCAGATTGGTGCCGCCAGCAATGAATTTGGCGTTTGAATGCTGCTGTGCGCTGGCTGCCGCTTCGGCGGGGGATTTAACCCGTTCATAAGTGAAAGCTTTCATGATTCCAGTCCCTCCGCATACTCCTCAATCGCCGCGAGAATGTTGGAATAGGCTCCGCAGCGACAGATATTGCCACTCATGCGTTCGCGAATTTCCTCTGCGGTGACCTGCGGTGATGAGACCAAATCGTGCGTAACGTGGCTGGGAATACCGGCTTTGATCTCTTCCAACACCGCCATTGATGAACATATCTGACCTGGCGTGCAGTAACCGCACTGATAGCCATCATGCTTAATAAAGGCGGCTTGCAAGGGATGCAGCGCGTCAGGATTTCCCAATCCTTCGATGGTGGTGATTTCAGCATCCTGCTGCATCACGGCTAATGTCAGGCACGAATTAATGCGGCGTCCGTTAACCATCACCGTGCAGGCGCCACATTGGCCATGGTCACACCCTTTTTTAGTGCCTGTCAGATGCAGGTTTTCACGCAACGCATCCAACAGCGTGGTGCGGGTATCTACATCGAGTTGATGATGTATGCCGTTGACCTTGAAGCCGACCGGCACCCTGGATGGTGCGGGCGTAGTTGCCGTGGTGCCTGCACCAAATGCCACCGTTGACGACGCGGTTGCTGCCGTGGCAGCACTGACTTTCAGCAGGCTGCGGCGTGAAAGGTTAAAGTGATTTTGTCCATCAATTGCCGATAATCGGTTGATTACTCGCATTCCGCCGGCATTGTGGAGAGGTTTTGTTACGTGTTGGCTGCTCATGCCAAACCTCCAGTAAAAGGGTTAAATGTTGGGATACAACTTATTTTTGTATGGTTTTAGAAGGTTAAGCATAGTCGGCAATTGCAAAAACATTATTCGCCATCACTGAATGGGTTTATGAGCGGGAGTAATAAGGGTATTCCGGTGGGGGGAAAAGGCCGCGAGTGGCCCGTCAAAGGGAAGATTTTCCGGGCCTGCTGCTGAAAATAAGCGTGTTGTGGACGTTTTATGAGAAAGAAATCATCGCGGCACGTTTTTAAATCGACACTTCCAAAAACTCGATAAACGCTCTTACCCTTGAATTAAGTGCAGATCGCTCATTAACACAGGCATAAATATTCATCGGTAAAGACGCGATATCGCAGGTATAACTGTTGTCTGATTGAAACAACGGTATGAGTTGACCACTCTCGATTAACGGCTGAGCTATAAAGCTCGCCAGACGGGCAATGCCACCGCCTTTTTCTGCTATTTTCGCAATAATATCAATATCATCACTGATAAACTCAGGGCTGAGTTTAGCGTTAATTGTTTGACCGTTGACCCTAAAAGTCCAGGGGAGGAAACGTCCATCTGTGGGATAGCGGAAAACCAGACAGGCGTGCTGGCTTAGATCTTCGGGCGTTTCGGGGATACCGGCGCGCGCCAGATAATCGGGCGCTGCGCAGATGATAAACGGTAACGAGGCGATTTTGCGGGCGATTAGCTGATCGTTCAGCTGCGCCTCGATACGAATACTGACATCGACGCCTTCCAACCGATGGTCGACATTGCGATCGGTACTGATCAGTTCAATATCAATGTCAGGGTAAGCGTGTTTGAAAGCAGGCATAAGAGAGGCGAGAACGTGCCGACCAAAGGCGGCCGTGGTCGCTATGCAAAGTGGACCCTGAGGTTTGGTTTCGATCGCTGCGGCCTGCGAGGCAAGGTCAATATCCTGGGGGATGTGACGCACTTTTTCAAAATAACGTTTACCGCTTTCCGTAAGCGTCATACTGCGGGTGGTGCGTGATAGCAGCCGCACGCCCAAATGTGTCTCCAGACGCGCAACACTCTGGCTGACCGCCGCCGGACTCATTCCTTTCGACCGCGCTGCTGCTGCAATACTGCCGTTCTCCACCACGCGGATAAACGTGTTAATCAATCCCAATAAGTCCATACATCCCTCAATGCTTAATTCGTTACTTTTACTTAATAATGATTAAAGCAGAAGCGTTCTACCCGCCGCCCGAATCGCCTGATAGGTTAGCGGCTGTTTTGCATAAACTTACTGAACAGGATAATGCGATGAATGCTGAAATTACTAAAAATGTTGTACGTTTTCGCCTGCCTAAGCACGTATCACCCTACATCTTCGCGCTCTATATGGCGACCATCATGGCGTTTCTAATGAGTTTGGTGATTACCTTCGCCGAATTTGGCATCGGGCCCCATTATATGACAAATGTGATGAATGCCTATCAGGTCGCCATGCCAGCGGCTTTTATTTGCATACTCGTAGTGCGTCCCATTGTGGTCCGGTTGGTAGGATTGACGGTTCACGGCCACTGAGGCGTTTGACACTAACCATATCAACTCTCACTAAGCGTTTTCTACTCTGGCGTGCAAAAAGTCGATAAACGCGCGGACTTTCTCCGGTATATGGCGGGTGTTGGGGTAGAGGGCATAAATCCCCTGGCGGGGGAAATGATGATCCGGCAGCAACAGGATTAAGTTCCCCCTAAGCAATTCTTCACTCACAAGCCATGCCGGTAACAGGGCGATCCCAGCCCCGCCAACAGCAAAAGCCAGTAATGAAACTGCGTTATCGGCCATGATCATGGCAGGACGGTGTGCGTTTAGAACCACATTTTTCCCCTCAGGTGTTGAAACTTGCCAACTCAACGGCGTTGAAAGACGGCTATGTGCAATCCATTTCGCCTCAGCAAGTTGTTCCAGAGTGGTGATGGGCCCCTTTCCTAAGTTGCGAAGATAGGCAGGTGAAGCGACGGGGTAAATATCAAAGCGATCGATGAGTCGCGCATGGTGACTGGAATCTGCAAGCTGGCCAAGACGGATTGCCACATCAAAACGCCCGGAAATCAGGTCGTCATTTTTTGAAGATGAAACATGCTGGATGCGCAATTGAGGGTGTCTGAATGAAAATTCTGCCAACGCTGGCACGACAACACGCGCTCCATACTCGGGTGTCGTGGTAATGCGTAGTAAGCCGGTCAGCCCGGAATGATCGCTGCGTACTTCGTCGAGGGCGCGCTCAGCATCCTGCAGAAGTTGCTGGCAACGGTGATAAAACTGTTCTCCGCTATTCGTGACAGACACCCTCCGAGTGCTGCGGGTCAGTAAAGATACGCCGAGTTCTTCTTCAAGTTGTTTGATATTGAAGCTCACTACCGCTTTAGTCAGCCCCAGCGTCTGTGCTGCTCCGGTAAAACTTCCGGCTTCAACTACCGCAACAAACATCTCAAGACGCTGCATATTAATCATCAGTTGCTCCCGTCAGAAAATCCCACTGTCAAAAAATTTTTGACAGTGTAACAACCGTAAGCCCATTTATCCTGATAATTAACGTTCCTATAATTCGCACATTATGCTGTTTTAAAGAGAAAAAGATGACATACCGTGTGCGCGTTGCCTGTGTCTATTTGTTCGGATTTTTTATCGACCTGGTAAACATGTTTATCGCCAATGTGGCTTATCCAGAGATTGGTCGTCAGTTCGACGCCCCGGTGAGTCAACTGGCGTGGATAAGCAATAGCTATATTCTGGGGCTTACTCTGGTCATACCGCTCAGTAACTGGCTGGCGAAACGTATCGGCACTAAACGCCTGTTTATGGTCTCGTTGTTTATTTTCATTATTGCAAGCTTTGGTGTGGGTTGGTCTTCATCCATGGATCAACTGATTGCCTGGCGAGGGCTACAGGGGATCGGCGGTGGGTTGTTGATTCCTCTGGGTCAGACAATGACCTATGCATTGTATAAAAGTCATGAACGCGCAAGATTATCTTCTGCTGTCATGCTGGTGGCGTTACTGGCGCCAGCACTGTCGCCGGCTATCGGTGGAATACTGGTTGAGAGCATCAGCTGGCGCTGGGTATTTCTGACAAGTGTGCCGCTGGGGGTAATCGCCCTTGTGCTGACCGTATGCTGGCTCAAATCTGACCAACGGGTTAAACAGCGCGAGAGTCTGGACGTTGGGGGCCTGATTGGCGGTTGTACTGGATTGGCCCTACTACTTCTTGGGCTGACGTATCTGGGAGAGTCGCACCGCTATCTTCAGGGCGGGCTGATGCTCTTAATGGGGTTAGTTATCATGGCTGGGTACATATGGAATGCCATGCAGAAATCCAGTCCACTCCTTAACTTGCGGCTAATAAAAGATCCTCTTTTGCAGACCGCAATGCTGATCTACCAGTTCATTCCGGGTGTTTTCACGGGAGTGAGTATGATCGCCATGCTTTACCTGCAAAACCAGCTTGGTATGCATGCTTCAGTGGTGGGAGCCCTAATGTTGCCATGGTCATTGGCATCGTTTGCGGCGATCACATTGACCGGCAAGAGGTTCAATACCTTAGGACCACGCCCGCTTTTTATTACCGGTTGTCTCGTTCAGGCATCGGGCATTGGGCTGCTGGCATTGACAGGCCACAGTGCTGATGTCGTCGTTTGTGTATTTGCCTTCACACTGATGGGATTTGGTGGAAGTTTATGTAGCAGCACGGCCCAAAGTTCAGCGTTCATTCACATAGCAAACGGTGATCTTGCCGATGCCAGCGCACTGTGGAATATCAATCGACAGCTCAGTTTCTGTTTGGGCGTAACCCTCATCAGTCTGTTATTTAATGTTATAGCCGACACCGGGCTGTCAATAGACCAAGCCTATCATCTGTGTTTTGTCATAGCTGCATGCAGCGCTGTTATACCCATCGCGTGTTGTTTCCGGATAGCCAACCAGCAGGTTATTTTCACTTTAAACCAGGAGCAGAAATGAATCGTTATTTTAAGGAAGTAATGGATGCGCATGACTTGATCCGTCATTGGCTGGGAAACGCAGACGCGCCTGATGAGGTCTGTGAGAAACTCCTCGCTCGCTTTAGTCCGGCCTATTCAATGATGACGACAAGCGGTGTATTACTGGACTTCACCCAAATAATCAGTTTCTTTCGCACGCAGCGTGGCGCACGACCGGGCCTTAATATTAAAATCACTGATTTGCAGATTGTTGCTGAGAGTGAAAGTGGGGCAACTGTCATCTATAAAGAACGGCAGCAAATTCACGCGCAGGGCGCCACACTTCGCTTTTCGACAGTTGTATTCGAAACAAATCAGTATGGCACCGTGATCTGGCGACACCTTCATGAGACATCAATGTCTTAGGCATAATCCGTGCTTCAGCGCCGTCCAGCGTTGAAGCGGTTACCGTTAGGGTTTGCAGATGAAATTAACAATACCTGGATTACAGCCACCGAATAAAGAGGCTGGCAGAGATTGCGTACTGGTCCGTGAGCAGCCGGAAGTGCCTGCGAGCGCGTGTTAACACGCTTATCCTGTAATCTGGGGATTTCAACATAACCAGTCCAACAAAAGATCCGCATCTCCGAAAGTGACATTATCAAATAGCACCTTTGTCAAAGCTAAGTAGAGATGACCGGCTACAGGCAAATCTGAGATGTCCGAAATTCTCTAATAGCATGTGATTTAACTTCGGCTCTGTTTTATTTTTATTCTCACAATCAGTTATGCTGACTTACATTGGAAATGAAAAAGGAATTATTCAGTGCGTACCCGTGATTCGGCCCGTTTGCTTATTATCAACTCTCTCAATCAGGTTTTATTATTTAGGTTCAGGCATAACAATGATGCGCTGGCAGGTAGAGTATACTGGGCAACTCCCGGTGGAGGCGTGGAATCAGGAGAGACGTTTGAGCAGGCCGCCATCAGAGAACTTAGAGAAGAAACAGGTATTTATGTTGATGATGTGGGCCAATCGTTAACTGAGAGAACTTTTGAAATGACTTTACCCAGCGGAGAGGTAGTTCTGGCACATGAGCGATTTTATTTAATTAAAATTGATAATGAAGATATCAGCAGCAGCGGATGGACTGAAGATGAAAAATCAGTCATTGATAATTATTACTGGTGGGATCTAAATGAACTGCGAAATACTGACGACATTGTTTACCCCTCAAATATTCCCGATATCTGCTCGATGCCGTATTAATCACCAAATATCTCATGACTTGGTGACTGTATTTCGCGTAGCAGCGTCAGTATCTGGCAGCGCAATGCATCATCAATCCGGTGGGTGCCAGGTTTACCGCGGCGCGCGTTCGTCAGCCCGGCAGCGCCGGACTCGCGATAGCGGTTCATAAACCGCTGAACCTGACGTTCAGTGAGCTGCAACTGTGAAGCAGCATCACAACGACGCAGGCGTTTTTCGATAACAGCCTGAATCACGGGAAGACGGTGAAGTTCTTTGTTCGACATGGTCACCAGCATCAGCAGAGATCTCCCAGAAAAGATGGCAAAAGCGCCGTATCTGGGTGACATTATGAACTAGCTAAAAAGTGACATTATCAAATAGCACCTACAATCTTAGTGCGCATAATCATGATTATGTTAAATGAAGTATCTAAATGCGCATTCCCCGCTCATCAATCCTTCCATCTTACGTCACCCTTTCGAGTGACGTGCTGCTCACTCACTGATTGAAAGACCTCGAGTAATGATCTCCAGACCAATTTGTTGACCGTAGGACAGCTCAAGTGTGTTGCCATCAGGATCGGCAAAAAAAGCCCAATATCCCACTGGCGCTGATGATTGTTGCGCTGGTCGGCGCAATACGCCTTCACGTTCTGCTAAAGCAACTGTGGCATCAATCTCTTCTTTGCTGTGACAAGCAACGCCAATGTGGCCAAACGGACCTAAAGGTGTATCAATTGTCGTTTCAGATTGCACAAGCACCAAGGCAAATGGACGCGTCAAATCTGAAAGCCAGGCCACTTTCTGTGCTTCTGCTATGCCGGGCTCGCGCTCGTGGATTACCTGCATTCCAGCGTAACGCTGATAGAAATCGATGCTTCGTTCTATATCTCTGACCTGCAACGCCAGGTGACTAAAACCTCTATCGTGTTCTTTCATATTTCATTCCTGTGAAATAACCAGAATAGAAATATGTCATAGATTCTTAATGGGACTTGTTCCCGGGTGCTTTAACGTTCTGACTCCGCAATATACAACTCATACACCACGCATGGCACGTCGTAATGCTGTTCAATCGCTTTGTAAGTCATTCCCAGTCGCTGCATCACCCTCTGCGATGCGGCATTTTCAGGATCGGCAACCGCAACCAGATATTTTGCGCCGATATGTTCGACCGCAAACTGAATAATGGCCTGTGCTGCTTCAGTCGCGTAGCCTTTGCCGTGATGATTAGCATTCAAACGCCAGCCAATTTCCAAAGGTGCGCCATCCTGGTTGGCCAGGTGCTGAAGACAACCCGCCCCCACGATGTCGCCAGACGCTTTTTCCCGCATCGCCCACCAGGAAAATCCATACTGCTGCCAGCGCAATGTCACGCGTTCAATAGTCGCCAGGGTTTCTTCCGGGGTTTTAACCACGCCATTACTGATATAACGCATAATCTCTGGATCGTTTTCCATCGCCCGCAGGCCATCGAAATGGGCGAGTTCGAAGGGTTCTAGCTGCAAGCGAGATGTTTCTAATTTCATCGTTCCTCCAGAGTATTAATGCGTTTTGTGCAGCGCCTGTACCAGCGTCATGGCATACGGTGATGCTTCAGAAATGTCCAGCTGCTGCTCTAGCTCAATAAGATGATCGCGCATCAGTTGCTGGGCTTTCGCGGGGTTTCCGGCGCTCAATGCATCAATAATGTGCTGATGCTCGTCGCACTGGCAAACCGGCATCTCATTGCGCTGATACAACATCACAATCAACGAACTCAGCACCATCAAATTATTGAGAATGTCTTCCAGCACTTTATTACCGGCGATTTTGCCCAGCAGCAGATGAAACGCGCCAAGCTGATACACCACGCGTTGCCGTTCCTGACTGTGAATGGCGTCATGTTCCTCTTTTTGCTGCAGCTGTAATGGCAGGGCGAACGCCGCTATTTTTTCCGGCGTGATACAGGCAATGATCGCTGACTCGATCGCATGGCGAGCCGTGAAGATTTCACGCGCCGTAGTGGCTGAAGGCTGAGCAACAATAGCGCCGACATTCGGTTCAATAGTGACGATATGCTGCAGCGCCATGCGCTGAAGCGCCGCCTGCACATGGTTGCGATTTGCCTTCAGCGCATCCACGATCTGTGCCTCAATCAAGCGCGTGCCGGGCCGCAGTTTATGCTGGGCAATTGCCATGGTGAGCGAATCATAAATGCGAGCGATCTCTTTTTGTCTGGGGGTTTGCTTCGCGCCCATACTCAATCCTGTATCGGTCATAATAGTCCCCCGAAATATACATCATTTAAGCGCGGTAAACTTGCTGGCCATGGAAGTAACTGGCTGAAATTGCTGGCTGGCGCGCCACCGCCTCGGCGGAACAGCTGGCGTTAAGCAGGACAAAATCAGCCGTATCGCCAGCCAGTGGCCAGATGCGTGTGCCCTTTTCATCCAGCGGTAAAATGTCACCGGTTGCGATCGCCAGCGCCCGATTCAGCGCAAACTCTGTGCCTCGGCCATACAACTGCGCCCATAAGTTGGCCTTTTCCAGCATGCTGCCGGTGCCAAAGGGTGACCAGTGATCAATGACGCTGTCAGTGCCGGTCATCAATTTGACACCGCATTTTTGCAGCAGCGGAAGCGGCATGACATCTTTGCCCAGCGGCAGACCGGACGCCAGGCTAATGCCCAACGCGGCCATACGTTCACCCAGCGCTTGTACTGCAGAATCACTGATTTGCGCCAGACAGTATGCATGGCTGAGCGTCACTCGCCCTTGCAGTTCCGGTGCCTGTTCCAGCGCATCTAGCAGAAAGTGAATACAGGGAATGCCGGTGCTGGCGGCTTCATGCAGATGGATATCCACGCCGGTGTTACTGTCATGCGCTAAGGCCAGCATCGCATCCAGTGAACGGTGCATATCACCATCAACCCTGGAAGGATCGAGTCCGCCGGTCCACTGACAGCCAACAGCCAACGCCTCACGCATGAGTGACGCGACGCCAGACCGCAGCAAGCCGTGCTGGGGAAACGCCACAATTTCACAGTCCATCTTTCCTGCAAACGTTTCTAAAGCCTGCATCAAATGTTCCAGGCTGCGCAGGCCACTCACAGGATCGATATTGCAATGGCTGCGAATCCGCGTCGTGCCGTTACTGAGCAGAAGATCGATCAACTTTTGTGCCTGCTCAACCGAGTCAGGGAGCAGCGTGGGTAATAGCTGCTGCTCCAGCGCAATCATTTGGAAAATGTCCTGCTCGTTATTCGGTTTAGCCGCCCGCCATGGTCGACCGTAGAAGGTTTTATCAAGATGGATATGCATATCACGCAGGGTTGGCAGCATCAGCATGGCGGAAGCATCGGTTTGCGGCAGTGAGCTTTGTACCTCGCTCTGCCCGATTACCGCCATAATCCTGCCGTCTTTGATTTCTATATTAAACAGAGCAGATTGGGTGCCCTGAATATGACCGTTATGTTCGATAAACCCGGTTTCGAGCCTGACGTTGGTGAGAATGAAGTGATCAATCATGGTTTGCCCCTCTGTTGACCCGGGGAAAGGAGGAAGTGACGATCTGCTCAACCGGCGGATGCCCAACGGTCCGTTGCGGATAGGTTGAGATAATATGCGAAAACACCTGTTGTGACGCGGCGTGTAGCGCTGCTGCACTCTGTCCGCTGTTGACCAGTTCGCGATCCCACACCAATTTGCGCCCTGCTACAATCACGCCAGTGACATCGCGGCCATTACCATTCAGAACCAACGTAGTGATGGGATCAAATACCTGTCCCAGCGCAGGTTGATCAAGATTGACCATCATCATATCGGCCTGGCAACCCGCCGCTAAACGGCCAAGATCATCTCGTCCCAATGCTTGCGCACCGCCCAACGTCGCCATGCGATAATAATCGGCAGCGCTGGCCGCAGAGATATCGCCGGTGACAACGCGCGTTAGCACCACACCCATTTGCATATTGGTAAACATATCGGCGGGAAAGGTATCCGTTCCAAGCGCTACGTTGATGCCAGCGGCTTTAATTAACGGGTAATGTTCGAGATATTTGCCATGACGGCCAGAGACCAGCGGACAGGCCACCAGCGAAGCGCCAGATTGTGCCAACCGCGTAATATCCTCGGCCACACGTGTTGCGTCGGCGTGCAATCCACCCAGAAACTGCCCGTGTGGCAACAGCATGTGGCGGTTGAGCAAGCCGTTGTCGGCCAGCAGTTGCAGTGAAGTGCGTCCCTGATAGCGCATGGCTATCTCACGTACTTCCAGCTCGCTTTGGCAACAATGCAAACGTGTGGGACACGCCAGTGACGTGACAATGTCACCTAGTTCTTTAAGCCATACGGCATCACCGCCTTCAATACGATCGGGCGCCAGCATACCGCTCAGCGTTGAAACGCCACGTTGCTGCATGCGCTGATAGAAACTGACCGCATCTTCAAGCCCCTTCTTCGCGCGAGCGCGGTTGCCAATCCACGCAAACTGTCCCTGCACATCGCTGGCGTAGTAGCCAGCCATGAAAGCCGGTCCCAGCCACGCGCGCGCGCCTAAAGATTCAGCCACATCCGCTGCGTATAGATATTCGTCGAAATCCTCGGCCCATTCGCGGTACAGAATCGAGGTGATGGGTGCAAAACTGGTGATGCCGTTAAGCAGCAGATGGCTGTAAGCATAATGCTTGGCAAAGTTAAGCTGTTCGCGGCTGTAGAGATCGCGGCGTTGCCAGTCAGCGGCAACAATGCGCCCTTTTTTCCAGCCTGGCTGGTTATCGAAGGCCAGCACGGTGGTATCGAGATCGCCCAGGGCATCGAGGTCAATGAAACCCGGCCCCACCAGACAATTTCCGACATTCATTTCCTCATCCACCGGGCCGGAATAATCAAAACCGACAAACAGGATGCGCTCGCCCTGCCACACCACTTCGCCCTCTGGCAGCAGGCAGTGATCGCCATCGCGATAGCCCACAACCCAAGCGGCACGCAGTCGGATTACTTTTTCACTCATCAGAACAGGCACTCCCCGTCTGCAGCAATCAGTTTGCCACCCTTGATCACCTTACGTTCACGCGGTAACTCCACCAGCGCTTCAACCATGCTGCGGCCTGGAATCAACACAAGATCGGCGCGATTGCCCGGTTGTAACCCATAGTTTTCAAGCGCCATGACGCGGGCACCACCAAAGGTAATCGTCTGAGCCGCACGCATAATTTCCTGATCCTGACGCCAGCGATAACGCAGTCCCATGGTGACCGCGCGTTGCAGCATATCGCCGCTGCCGTAAGGGCTCCAGGTATCGCGCACGCCGTCGTTACCGGCGCAAAACGCTACACCCGCCTCGGTGAGCAATTCATAAGGGGGGACCGCGATATCTGCCGGCGCGGTCGTCGCGACCGACATGCCCAGCTCTGCCATCTCTTCGGCAAATTGCTGTTGTCGAGCAGGTTCGATCATGCCGAGACAGAAGCCGTGGCTGAGCGTGACGCGGTTATGCATCTGATAGCGCCGGGTAAAACTCAGCAACAGTTCAAGACTAAATGCGCCCAGTTCGCCGCGTTCATGCAGATGAATATCCACCTTTTTGCCATGACGAACCGCCAGGTCAAAGATGATCTGTAGATGGCGTACCGGATCTTTGTCGTACGAACAGGGATCTAAGCCGCCCACCAGCTCCGCGCCCATCTCCAGCGCACGATCCAACAGCGCTTCGGTGCCGGGATTTTGTAAAATGCCGCTTTGCGGAAACGCGACAATCTCAATATCAACCTGATGAGCCAGACGACGCCGGGTTTCCAGCACCCCTTCCAGATTTGCCAGACCGATCTCGTTATCAATATCGACATGAGTGCGAATAAATGAGGTTCCTGCTGCGATGGCACGACGCGTAATGCGCTCTGACTGGCGTTGCGGATCGGGCTGCTGCTCACGACGGTAATCGCGCTCATTGGCAATAATCGCCGCCAGATTACGTGGGACGTCATTGCGATACCAGTCGCGCCCCAGCAAGGTTTTATCAAGATGGGCGTGGCCATCGACCAGACCCGGAAAGGCCTGCAAGCCGCTGGCATCGATAATTTTTGCGCCTGCCGCTTGAGGCAAATTCTGACCACGCGCGGCGATTACGCCATCGTTAAGCAACAGGTCGACGGGCTGACTTTCATCAAACGGCATGACATTCTGAATTAATACGCTTTCCATCTATGTTCTCCTTAAGAGTTTCAGGCCGCAGCAACGGCCGCCGGGAAATGGCATTCAAGCTGATGTTCTTCTGACAAGGCATGAACCGGCGGCATGGTTTGCTGGCACAGCGGCTGTGCGAAGCGGCAGCGGGCGGCAAAGGCACAGCCTGGCGGTGGAGACATGGGATTGGGCGCTTCACCCACGATCGGCTCACGTTCAGTTGATGGATTATCAAACTGTGGAATCGCCGCGATCAGCAAACGCGTATAAGGATGCGCAGGACGAGAAAAAATCTCTTCCACCGTACCTTGCTCAACAATACGACCGAGGTACATCACGCCAACCCGATCAGAAATGTGGGAAATCACCGCCATGTTATGGCTGATGAAAAAGTAGGTCAGACCATGCTCTTGCTGTAAACGACGCATCAGATTTAACACCTGCGCCTGTACCGAGACGTCCAATGCCGAAGTCGGCTCATCACAAATCAGAAAGCCCGGCTGCGTTGCCAGCGCACGCGCAATCGAGATGCGTTGGCGCTGACCACCCGAAAATTCATGCGGAAACTTATCCAGATCGTGAGCAGCAAGCCCAACCTGCTCCAGCAGCTGCCCGCAGTAGTTTCTTGCCTGGCGCGTGCTGCCGACTTTTTTACTCAGGACCAGCGGTTCGGCCAATGATCGGCCAATACGCCAGCGCGGATTGAGGCTGGCATAGGGATCCTGAAAGATCATCTGGGTGCCATTTTGCACTCGCCCTACGTTGCCATCCTCAGCTTGCCAGGCAAACTTTATACTGCCTGCTGAGGGCACATACAGCCCCGCCAGCGCCCGCGCAATGGTGGATTTGCCACAGCCGGACTCGCCGACGATGCTAAAGGTTTCGCCCTGACGTATGGAGATATTGATGCCGCGTACCGCGTGCAGCTCACGTTTTGCCCCCCGACGAAACAACGCGCTACGCTTCTCTCGTCCGAGCTGAAAACGGATGTGCAGATCGCGCACGCTTAACACTTCAGGTGGCAGCACTTTTTCACTCTTCATGGCGTCTCTCCATAAGGATTAAAGCAGGCGATCTGTGACAGATGTTTGAACTGCATGTCCGGTTGCTGACGTTGGCAATGCTCGGTGACGTTCGGACAGCGAGGATGAAACGCGCAGCCGTCCGGCAGCGTATTAAGCCGCGGCATAGTCCCGTCGATCTGCGCCAGGAAGGCATGACGTTCACGCATTGAAGGAATCGAGTTAATCAGGCCGCGCGTGTAGGGATGTTTTGGTGAGCGGATAACCTCAGCAACCGGTCCCATCTCAACAATGCGGCCAGCGTAGAGCACCGCCACCCGCGAACACACTTCCGCAACCACGCCCATGTCATGGGTGATCAGCATTACCGCTGTGCCATGCTGCTGACAGAGACGCTTGAGCACGCGAAGAACCTGCGCCTGAACCGACACGTCCAGTGCGGTGGTTGGCTCATCGGCGATCACCAACTGAGGATCAACGCAGAGCGCCAGCGCAATCACCACACGTTGGCGCATCCCACCTGAAAGCTGATGCGGGTATTGATGCATACGCTGCGCCGGGCTGCTCATGCCCACTTCTGTCAGCAAGTTGATGGCGCGTTCACTGGCCTCAGCCGCTGTGAGCGGCAAATGGGTGCGAATGGTTTCTGTCAGTTGCTGCCCTATGGTGAGAACCGGGTTAAGGCTGGTGAGCGGATCCTGAAAAATGCAGCTGATGGCTTTGCCGCGTAGCTGGCGGCGCGCATTGTCATTCAGGTTATCAATACGCTGCCCCTGAAACCAAATCTCGCCCTGCTTAATGCGGCCCGGTTCCTGCAACAGTCCACTGATCGCCGCGCCAGTCAACGATTTCCCGGCGCCTGATTCGCCGACCATGCCCAGCACTTCTCCCGGCTGCATGGTGAGCGACAAATGGT
Source organism: Pantoea sp. E2023-21 (assembly GCF_051302795.1). Taxonomy (NCBI): domain Bacteria; kingdom Pseudomonadati; phylum Pseudomonadota; class Gammaproteobacteria; order Enterobacterales; family Erwiniaceae; genus Pantoea; species Pantoea sp. E2023-21. The sequence continues at coordinate 306,636 of NZ_CP195345.1, forward strand.
GAATCGCCTGTAAATTGCCTTTGCGATGGAGAAACTCAATGCTCAAATCTCTGACGTCCAGTAACGTCTCGCTGGCTGTCTGCATCGTTTAGCTCCTAACGTAGTTTCGGGTTGAGGGCGTCCAGCAACCAATCGCCCAGCATGTTGAAAGAGAGAGAAAGGATCACCAACAGCGCGGCGGGGAAAGCCACAATCCACCACTGTCCGGAGAAGAGATACTGATTGCCTTCATTAATTAAGGTGCCCAGCGAGGGCTGGTCTGGCGGCATGCCCACGCCAAGAAACGAGAGCGTCGCTTCGGTCAGGATGGCCACGCTAAGATGCAGCGTCGCCATCACCAGTACCGGGCGCAGCACATTCGGCACGATGTGGCGCAGCATGATATGAAGATGTGTCGCACCACTGATACGGGAAGCCATGACGTATTCGCGGCCCTTCTCCAGCATGGTCAGACCGCGTACCGTGCGGGCATATTGCATCCAGCCGGTCAGCGCAATCGCGCCGGTGAGAATGGCGGGTGCAAAATGCCCCATTAGCTCTTTCGGGATCACCACCCGCGCGACGCCGCTGACCAGCAGCGTGAACATGATGGTCGGAATACTCAGCATGGCATCGGCAAAGCGCATGATTAGCGTGTCGACTAAACCACCGAAATAGCCGCTCAATACGCCCAGCGCTACGCCCAGCAGCACCGATAACAACACGCTGATACCGCCGATAATCAATGAGATATTGAGTCCGTAAAGCATCAGTGAAAAAATATCGCGCCCTTGTACATCGGTTCCCAGCCAGAATCGTGCGTCACCCCCGCTCATCCACGAAGGGGGTAATTCGGAATCCATCAAATCAAACGTGGTGGTATCGAACACGTTATGGGGCGCAATCCAATGGCTGGTCACCGAGCAGAGCAAGATTACCAGGCAGCAGGTGAAGGCAACGACCGTGCTTTTACTGCGCCAGAACAACCAAAGCAGATCGCTGTCGGTGAAGGCACGCCATTGCTGAGCCATGCGGGTACGGCGGCGTACGGGCAAATTATCGTTAATCATGACCACTCCTTACTGAGCCCGCATACGCGGATCGATCAGGTAATACAACAGATCAACCAGCGTGTTGATCACGATAAAAATCAGGGCAGTAAACAGGAGATAGCCGGAGAGGACCGGCACATCGACGAAGTTAATCGACTGAATCAGCAGTAAACCCATGCCAGGCCACTGGAATACGGTTTCGATGACAATGGCGAAGGCGATCAAACCGCCAATCTGCAAACCGATCACCGTGACCACCGGCAATAGTGCGTTCTTCAGCGCATGGCGAAACCAGATGCGATAGTTTTCGATGCCGCGCGCGCGGGCGAATTTAACGTAATCGGACTTCATCACTTCCAGCATCTCGGTGCGAATCAAACGCATGATGATGGTGACCATTGACAGACCCAAAGAGAGCGCCGGCAGCACAATCGAGTGCCAGCCAGACGCGGTGAGCAGGCCGGTACTCCAGAAGCCAATTTTCACCGTTTCACCGCGACCGCTGGAGGGAAACCAGCCAAGCCAGACGGAAAACACGATAATCAGGATGATGCCGGTGAGAAACCACGGCAGAGAAACGCCGATCAATGAGAGGATTTGCACGCCCTCTTTCAGCAGTTTGTTACGGCTGATGGCTGACCAGACGCCTAATGGGAAACCGATTGCCATCGCCAGTACCACCGAAACAAATACCAGCTCTAGCGTGGCCGGCAGGCGCTCCATGATCAGCTGGAAAACCGATACCTGGTTGTAATAGGAAATGCCAAAGTTGCCGTGCAGCAAGCGCGTGATGTAGTGCCCAAATTGCACTATCACCGGGTCGTTGAGGCCAAGGCTGGTGCGTAATGCAGCGCGTTCAACTTCAGTGGCGCTCTCGGGCAGCATGCTGGCAACCGGATCGCCAAGATACTGGAACAGAATAAAGGACAGCAACGCGACACCCGCCAGCAACATACATGCCTGCAGTAACTTGCGCACAAAAAAAACCATAACGGCCTCCAGAAGCAAAGCGGCTAATGCTGATCTGGTGCGCATGAATGCGCACCCTACAAAGATTGTGTAGGGTCGCCATTAATGGCGACCAGGCAGACTTAATGAATCACTTTGCCGTACCACAGGCGTTGAACATTATCCGGCGTCTGTTTCAGCGTCAGTTTTTTGCTCATTGCCCAAACGGTGGGTTCGAAGTGCATCGGCAGATAAGGCAGGTCTTTGTTCGCCAGCGCGACGGCCTGGCTTAGCATGGCAAGGCGTTTAGCGTTATCCAACTCGCCCACGGAATCGTCGATCAACTTATCCGCCGCCGGATTGCTGTAGCGTGGGATGTTAAAGGTGCCGAGGCTTTTTCCGTTGCTGGTATGCAACAGCTGCACCGCTACGCTGTAGGGATCCATGATGGGCAGATTGGCCCAGCCCAGCACGCCAACATCGGTACGTCCGTTGACCAATATCGGGTCATAAACGCTGGCCGGATGCACATTCAGCGCGGCTTTCACCCCAATTTTCGACCAGTAACTCTGCACCGCCTGGCACCATTGTGCGGCGTTAATATAAGTGCCTTCCGGACAATCAAAGTTGAGATTAAAGCCTTGCGCATAACCGGCCTCTGCCAGCAACGCTTTGGCTTTTGCCGGATCGTAGGGATAATCCACACCGGCTTTGGCGTCATAGCCTGGAATATCCGGTGCCAGATAGTTGCTGGTGGGTTTGGTCAGACCGCGCATCACCTTTTGCGTGATCGCCTCGCGATTGATCGCCATATACAACGCCTGACGCACGCGGATATCTTTCAGCGGGTTCTCCGCTTTACTGTTTTTGGCATTCAGCGTGTCACGCATGTTGAGTGCCAGATAATCAACGCGTAACGACGGACTCACCTGCAACTGCACGGCAGGATTGTTTTGCAGGCGCTGAATATCCTGCAGCGGAACCGAGGTGACTAAATCGTACTCGCCGGCTAATAAACCTGAGAGGCGCGTGGCATCGGACGAGATCGGTTTGAAAATGATTTTGTCGATATTGGTGGTACCGGCAGCGGCATTCCACCAGTTGGGATTGCGCACGAGCACCATCTGTGTATCACGCTGGCGGCTTTGCAAAATAAACGGCCCGGTGCCGTTAGTATTATTGGTGGCGTACCCTTCGGTGCCTTGGCTGATATCGGTGGGCTTCAGTGCGTTATGCTTACTGAGCCACTTCTTATCCATGATCATCACGCCGGTCAGTTCGTTGATGGCGATCCCGGTCTTTTTCACCAAATGAATATCCACGGTATAGTTGTCTACCGCCACCGCATCTTTAATGGTTGAGGCATTAGCGCGAATACCTGACGCAGGATCCGTTACCCTCGCGACCGACGCCACCACATCTTCTGATGTCAGCTCGTCGCCATTATGAAACTTGACGCCTTCCCGCAGTTTGAACCGCAGCGTTGTGTCATCAAGTTGCTGCCAGCTCAATGCCAGCCACGGCTGGATTTTCAGATCGTTATCGCGCTGCACCAGCGATTCATAAATGTGATTCTGAAAAGTCAGCGCTTTGGTCGAGGCGTAAGCATCCGGATCCAGCGTTGGAATATCAGCATCGGTTGCCCAACGCACTACGTTCTCCGCCAGCGCCGATTGACTGGCAAGGCCCAGCGAACCTGCTACTAATAACGACAGTAAAAGTTGCTTCATCATTTATCTCTCATTAGCGTGCTAGGGTTATTGCTAGCAATACATGCAAAGCCAATACCAGTTCATGTGTTTGCTATTAATGTGACAGTTGATTCAGTTCTGGCGTCAGAATCCACTCTGCGCTGTCGTTCCACACGTCCATTTTGGTGATGCGCCCTTCTATTACTTCATAGCGGTCGAGGTAGCGATTGCCGGCGAACTCACGTCCATCCGGCCATACGCCGTAGAGGAAACCGGTGCAGTACACCACCACGTGACCAGGGCGTTTCTCCATCCAGTCAAACTCACCCAGCTGTTTTTTTACCCACTGATAGCGGGCGGCGTTGAAGGCAGTTACGCCGTGAACGCTTGGCATCACGCGCTTACCGGTAAAGGTGATGACCACATCCTGCGACATTAGCGCCGCGGCGCTGTCAGGATCCGGCGCCATTGAGGCGGCCAGAAACGCTTTCACAATCTCTACTTCTTCTGGTACTACGGACATATTTGCTCTCCCGTCGATACAATATTTGTGGGTGCAGATAGGCTCAGTGAATGGGCGGCAATCTCACCCGGCGTGGTAATCCATACGTCCTCACACTGCGCAATGATCGTCTTCAGCGTCTGCCGCAAGTGATGCAACCGGAAAGGCTGCCCCACAATGTAGGGATGCAACGCAATGCCCATGACTTGTGGGCGCTGCTCGGCGCGCTGTTTCATTTCCATGAATTGGCTTTCCATCATGCTGCAGAACGTCTCAATCGAGGTGCCATTGGGGATGATGGTAGGAATATCGTTGATCTCCTGCGGATAAGGCACCGACAGCAGATCGCCATGAGAGGTTTGCAGCGCAACCGGACGGTCGTCATGTGCCCAGTTTAGGGTGTAGCTAAAGCCGTTTTGACGCAGTAAATCCGGCGTGTCGTGGCTTTCGGAAATCCACGGCGACAGCCAACCCGCAACCGGGCGCTGCTGATAGGCAGTGAGTCGCTGCTGGCAGCGAGCAATCAATGCGCATTCATCTTCACGGCTTAGCTCACCCTGACGTTGCGAGTTGGTATGACCGTGGCCAATCAGTTCGCTACCGGGCAGGCTCAACCAGCGGTCCAGCAATTGCGGACAATAATCGATGATTGCGGTGTTGGCGATTACCGCCGGCGGAATGCCAAGTTCGGCAAACAAATCGGCCAAATACCAACCGCCCACCCGATTACCGTAGTCGCGCCACGCGTAGTTCAATACGTCGAGACGATTCGCGCCCTGAGACAATTTCGCCCCTTCCGGTAAACCAAAAGCAAAATGCTCCAGATTCATTGCGATATAGAGCGCCAGGCCTTTGCCCTTTGGCCACGCTGGCGATATTTGATGTTCAATTGAGCTGTAGGTATAGCGCTGATGGCTAGCGATATCCCAGATGACCTGCGGCGATGACATAACGGCCTCCTGATGAACACACGTCTTGCGATATAAGGAGCAAAGCAAACGGCATGCCACACTAGCTTTATTGCTAGCAATATTTCTTATTACCAGAGTATTACGGCCTTTTTTCCCGCTATCGCCCCTGCGTTGCCAATGTGGCGGTGAGATGAAAGAGAGTAAAAACGGCTCAAAAAGTCAGCTGATGGTGCACGCTCTGCCCTAAAAGTGCGCAATTGCTCCGTCTTAGTGGGGCTAAGTAATTGTGTGATTACGGTTGCATTTTCACCATTCATTGCTGGTTAACAGCGCAGGGGGAGGCGCAGAATGGAATATATAACCAACAATGAATATATATTCAAACATCAAACCTCTGAGGAGAAAGTCGAATGAGTTCCTACACGTATCCGAAATTCGGTGCCGGCTTGTGGCACTTTGCCAACTATATCGATCGCTACGCCGTAGACGGGTATGGCCCGGCGCTCAGCACCCTGGATCAAATCAAACTTGCGGGCAGCGTTGAAGACCTCTCTTACGTTGATGTGCCCTATCCGTTTACCGAAGGGGTAACTGTCGCGCAGGTAAAACAAGCGCTGGCCGATAACGGATTGAAAGCCATCGGCGTGACACCCGAAATTTATCTGCGCCGTTTCTCACGCGGTGCCTTTACCAATCCCGACGCCGCTATTCGTAAACAGGCGTTTGAATTGATGCACGAAGCCGCCACCGTGGTGCGGGAGTTGGGGGCTAATTACGTTAAAGTCTGGCCAGGTCAGGACGGCTGGGATTATCCGTTCCAGGTCGATCACAAAAACCTGTGGAAGATGGCGGTTGACGGCATGCGCGAATTGGCGAGTGCTAATCCTGACGTCAAATTTGCTATCGAATATAAACCGCGTGAACCGCGCGTAAAAATGACCTGGGATTCAGCTGCGCGCACCTTGCTCGGCATTGAGGACATTGGTTTGGATAACGTTGGTGTGCTACTCGATTTCGGCCATGCGCTGTTTGCGGGCGAATCCCCGGCGGATTCTGCTCAGCTGATCATCGATCGCGGACGTCTGTTTGGCATGGACGTCAACGACAACCTGCGCGGCTGGGATGACGATCTGGTCGTCGGCACCGTACACATGACCGAGATTTTTGAGTTCTTCTATGTGTTGAAGATCAACAACTGGGACGGCGTGTGGCAGCTCGATCAATTCCCGTTCCGTGAAGATCATGTCGAAGCGGCCAATCTATCGATTCGCTTCCTCAAACATATCTATCGCGCGCTGGATAAGCTGGATATCGCCGCGTTGCAGGACGCTCAGCGTGAGCAAAACCCGCTTAAAGCCCAGCGAATTATTCAGAATGCGCTGCTGACCAGCATCGAGCAGGAGAACCTTTAGTCTGGACAACTTTCACGCATCTTAGCGGCGCAATTTATTGCGCAATGAATCGTGTCGCTAAGGACGTTGCGCTGCCTAAAAAGCAACGCTCAGTACGAATTTTGTTGCTTCCATTGCACGTCCAACCCGTTAAGGTGGAAAAAAAATGGAGGTAAACATGCTCATGCCGTCTTCGCCCTGGTGGTGGGATCTCTCAACGCGAGAATTCAGTGAACTGGATATGGCGAATATCGTCGCCATACTGCCGATTGGTGCGGTGGAACAACATGGCCCGCATCTGCCCGTGCGTGTGGATGCGGCTATCAACGCGGGCATTATCCAGCGTGCTGTTGAACTCAAGCCCGACGATTTTCCGCTGCTGGTGATGCCCGCGCTGCCAATTGGCAAATCGGACGAACATCTTGCCTATCCAGGTACCCTTTCGCTGCCTTATGAGGTACTGGGCAAAGTGTGGTTTGAGGTCGCCAAAAGCGCCTGGCGCGCGGGAATTCGTAAACTGATTTTCTGGAACTCGCACGGCGGCCAACCGCAGCTAATGGAGATGGTGTGTCGCCAGCTGCGCATTGAATTGGGGATGTTTGCCGTTAGCGCCAGCTGGTTCCGTACCATTGATGCTTCTGACCTGTATAGCGCACATGAGCTTAATCATGGCATTCACGGTGGGGAATCGGAGACCAGCATGATGTTGCACTTGCATCCTGAATTGGTGCAGATGCAACATGCGGACGATTTCGTATCAGCTTCAGTCGCACTGGAAGCAACCGGCGGCATTTTAACCCCTGAAGGTGGCATTGGTTTTGGCTGGATGGCGCAAGATCTGCATCTTTCCGGCACCACCGGCAATGCCGCCGCCGCCGATGCGGAGCGTGGAGCCATTGCAACCGATCGTGCCGCACATGCGCTTCTGAAACTGGCGCGCGAAGTGCAGAACTTCGATATTCATTTCCTGACCGATCGTACAGCTTACCAAGACGCGCGATAAATCGCGCCGCTACGGATGTGTCATACATTGCGCTGTTACGGACGCGCGATAAATCGCACCGTTACGGATGCGTCATACATTGCGCTGCGACGAAACCCGTGGGTATATTCATTGCCGCACAAACCGTAGCGGCGCAATTTATTGCGCGAACTTTAAGCTTATTGCGCGAACTGTCAGCTAATGGCGCAAACTGTCAGCGTAATTCCGACATCATCCCTTTGATGGTTTCTGCGAACACACTCCCAATCGCGCTGGTACCACGATCGTGGCCGATCAGCATCAGCGTTTGCGTGTGCTGCGCCAGCTCGCGCACTGGAATATAGATCAACCTGCCGCTGCGCTGGTCGGATTCAATATCGATCGGTGTGAGAAACGTCAGCGTTTGATCCATCATCGCCGACTGGCGCATCACCTCGATCGAATTGGTTTCAATCACCGGCTGCAAATTGATCGAGGCGCGCGCAAACACTTCATTCAGGTACGGTCGAATCACCATTGATTTGTCAGCGATCACCACTGGGTACGGCAAACAATCACTCAAACGTAAGCTCGATTTCTCGGCCAGCGGATGCCCCGCGCCCACCACCGCGCCCAACCGCACCGGCACGCTGGCGATGTTGCGATGCACCGGCTGCAAATCAAAATCAAAACCAATGCCCAAATCTGCCTCACCGCTGGCAACAGCATTAGTGATATTTTCGCCGGTAGTGAGCTGTTGCAGCAGCAATTTCACCCGCGGATTGGCGCGGCGAAACTCCAATGCCACGCGAGGAATCAGGTTTGCCGCTAATCCGCTCATCATCGCCACCGTGACTTCACCACGTCGCAGCCCTTTCAACTCTTCGATTTTCATCTGCGCGATTTCAATCTCTTTAAAACTCTGTCGCACATGATGAATCAACGCTTCACCGGCGGCGGTAAGGATCATTTTGCGCGGCAAACGTTGAAAAAGCGGCGTGCCCAGCTCCTCTTCCAGCGCAATCAACTGGCGGTTAATTGCTGAAGCGGAGATGTGCAGACGCTCGGCCGCTTTGCGAATCGAACCGCTGCGCGCCACCTGATCGATATACACAAACAAACGATGTTGCAGCATATTTCCCCTGCGTTGCCTTTTAGGCATCGGTAAGTGCTAAAAATGATGCTTTTAAGATAATGCTCTTCGGGTGATTAATACATCAAAACCACACCAGGAGAACACATGATGGCAGACGTATCCCGCAGAAAGTTTGCGAAGTTAGTGGCTGGCGCGCTGTTGTTACCCGCGCTGGCACCGATGCTGTCGCGCAACGCATTGGCGGCGAATAACAGCATAAAAATCGCCCTGCTGCTGCCCGGCTCGGTTGCCGATGGCGGCTGGAGTTCACTGGCGTATGCCGGATTGCAAAGCCTGCAAAAAGCCGGGTTTACCGTGGCGCACAGCGAAAGCGTCTCGCAGGCGCAGATGGATCAAACCATCCGCGGCTATGCCGATGATGGTTACCAGCTGATCATCGGCCATAGCTTTGAATACGGCTCGGCATTCGCCGAAATCGCGCCGGAATATCCTGATACCTACTTCTTCGCCTCAACCTTTAAGCCCGGCGAAAAATCACCGGACAACGTGGAATACGTCAACCTCGCCTATCTGCAAGGGGCTTACGCGGCCGGTGCGCTGGCTGCGCTGATCTCTGATAAAGGTCAAGCGGTAGGATTTGTTGGCGGCGGCGATAACCCCACACAGCAGGCCATGATGCGCGCCTTTATTCAGGCTGCCGAGAAAACCCGTCCGGGCATTAAAGGCATGGGCGTGGTGACCGGCGATTACGACAATGCCGCCAAAGGTCGTGAAGCCGCCACTACCATGATTGGTAACGGCGCAGATGTGATTTGGCATGCGGCGGACGTTACTGGCCTCGGCGCAATGCAAGGCGCGGCAGCGGCGAAAGTCAAAGCTATCGGCTGCTATGTCGATCAGCGCGATGTCGCGCCAGCTTACGTCGCCTGCAGCTTCCGTCAGAATCTTGACTGGATGGTGGAACAGGTGGGCGAATCGGTGGCGAACAAAACGTTCAAAGGCGGCGACGAATGGCACCCAACCGTTGGCAAAGCCTGGTCGGTGGTCAATGGAAGCGAGCATTACAACGCTAAACTGGTGAGCGCCAGCGCTTGGGCATCCTTCCAGCAGATTTGGCAGCAGCTCGACAGCGGCGCGCTGAAGCCAACGGTTTAACCATCATGACAGCAACGGCAAACATCCGCGTCGCGCTTAACAACATCACCAAACGCTTTGCGCGCGTGGTGGCAAATGATGACGTCTCGCTCAGTATCAAAGCGGGTGAAATCCACGCGCTGCTGGGGGAAAACGGCGCGGGCAAAAGTACGTTGATGCAAATCCTCTATGGTCTGTATCAGGCCGATGAAGGCAGCATTGTGGTGGATGGCAAAGCGCAGCGTTTTCGCGATCCCAGCGATGCCATTGCCTGCGGCATTGGCATGGTGCATCAGGAATTTATGCTGGTGCAGCCGATGAGCGTGGTGGAAAACGTGGTGTTGGGCCTGAAAGAGCGCGCCAGTGGCGTACTCAATCTGCAAGCAGCGGCGGCGCGTTTACAGGCGCTGTCTGACAAACACGGGCTGGCGATCGATCCCTGGGCGAAAGTACAGCATCTGCCGATTGGGGTGCAGCAGCGCGTGGAGATCCTCAAGCTTTTATACCGAGATGCGCAGGTACTGATTCTCGATGAACCGACGGCGGTGCTGACGCCGCAAGAGAAAGCCGGGCTGTTCGCTACGCTCAAATCGCTGTGTGCTGAAGGTCGCTCGGTGGTGATCGTCACTCACAAACTGTATGAAATCATGGCTATTGCCCATCATGTTTCGGTGATGCGCGGCGGAAAAATGGTTGATTCGGTGGATATTAAAGACACGTCGGAGCGCGATCTGGCGCGCCGTATGGTGGGTCGCGATGTGGTACTGCGCGTGGAGAAAACGCCGTGCCAACCCGGTAAAACCGTGTTGCAGGTGGAGAGTATCGCGGTGCGTGATGCCAGTGGACAGCAGAAGATCTGGCGCGTTTCGCTCAACGTCGCCGCGGGCGAAATCCTCGGCATCGCCGGTGTTGAAGGCAACGGTCAGTCGGAGCTGGCGGAAGCGCTACTCAACCTGCGCGAACTGGAAGCGGGTCGCATTCTGCTCAATGGTGAAGACATCAGCGACGATTCCCCCGCTACGCGTCGCAGTAAAGGCATCAGCTTTATCCCGGCGGATCGTCGCGGCGTTGGTTCGGTAACCGATTTATCCATCACCGATAACGCCATGCTCGGTCGCCAACACACCTTTACCCGCGCAGGCGGCTGGTTACTGGATCGTCAGCGCATCAACCAACATGCGCGCGACATCATCGCCCGCTTTGCGGTCCGCACGCCGGATGCCGATTTTGAAGCCGGCAAACTCTCTGGCGGCAACCTGCAAAAGCTGATTCTTGGACGCGAAGTGGTCAGCAATCCCAGCGTGCTGATCGTTGAACAGCCGACGCGCGGGCTGGATGTTGGCGCGATTGAGAGCGTGTGGCAAGGCTTGATGGCGGCGCGCGATCGCGGCTGCGCGATTCTCATGATCTCCGCCGAGCTGGAGGAAATCATCAATCTCTCCGATCGCATCGCGGTGATGTACAGCGGCCAAATCGCCGGTGAAATGGCCGCCGTCGATGCCACACCGGAACGCCTCGGCGAGCTGATGGCCGGCGCGCACCTGAAAAAATCCGGAGGCAACCATGAAGAAGCTGCTTGAGCGTCGTCTGGCGCCGGCGGAATCAACAGGCGCGCTGGTGCTAACCAGTTTTTGCGGCATCCTTGCGGCGTTCATCATTGCCGGTTTGCTGTTTATCCCCTTTGGCGGCAATCCGCTCTCGGCTTATGGTTTCCTGTTTGACGCCGCTTTTGGCTCGCTGCGCAGCTTCGGTCTCAGCCTGGTGCAGTCCACGCCGCTGATGCTGATTGCGCTGGCGACCATCGTGGTGTGGCGCGCCGGGCTCGGTTATATCGGCTTTGAAGGCTGTTTTCTGCTGGGTGCCGCGGCGGCCAGCTGGATCGCCCTTTCCGGTACGCCGCAGGGATTTCCGTGGGCGATTCCTGCGCTGCTCTACTGGCCGTTGGTGCTGATCGCCGCCTTCCTCGCGGGTGCAATTTGGGCCGGTTGGGTTGGCGCCTTACGGGTGAAGTTTGGTGGCAACGATGTGCTAATTTCGCTGATGGCCAACTATGTTGCGCTGTTCATCGTGCAATATTTGGTTTCCGGCCCGATGCGCGCGCCGGGCGATTTGCCGCAGACGCCACGTTTGCCGGTGGAGAGTTGGCTGCCGTTTGTGATGAACGGTATGCGCGCACATTGGGGCATCGCCATTGCGCTGGTTGCCACCGTGTTCGTCTTCTGGCTGATGCGTGCTACGCCCGCCGGTTTCGAAATCAAAATCGCGGGACTTAATCCGCGCGCGGCGCGCTACAGCGGCGTTGATGTCAATCGCCGTCAAATGGGCGCGGTGCTGCTCGGCGGCGGATTAGCCGCGCTGGCAGGATTGTGCGCCGTATTAGGCGTGCAACATCGCCTAATGGAAGGCATCTCCGGTGGCGTCGGCTTTATCGGCGTCGTGGTGGCCTTGCTGGCGCGCCTCAATCCGCTGTTGGTGATCCCTACGGCCATTCTCTACGGTGGACTGGAAGTGGGCGGCAGCGCCATGCAGCGCCAAACCGGTTTGCCCACGTCGGTGGTGCTGATACTACAAAGTCTGGTGGTGTTACTGATTCTGGCAGGCGATCTGCTGCGCTATTACCGCATTAATCTGCCCGGCGGTCGTCAATCGCACAGCCATTTGGCGGAGGAACAATCATGAATCTGTTGATGAATCTCGATACCGCCTTTTTCGTCAGCTGGCTGGCCGCGGCGGTACGACTTGCCGGTCCGGTATTGCTGGCGGCGCTGGGCGAAATCTATGCCGAACGCTCTGGCGTACTGAATATCGGCATTGAAGGCACCATTCTGCTCGGTGCGCTTTCCAGCTACATGATGGCGGTCGAGAGCGGATCAACTGCGCTGGGCTTTATCGCCGGTGGCGTCGGCGGATTGCTGGTTGGCTGCATGCTGGCCGCGCTCTATCTGCGCGCCCATGCCAGCCAGATTGTGGTGGGCATCGTTTTCAATATTCTGGCGGCAGGATTAGCCACCTGGATTTACGCGCTGGTGATGGGCAATGAATCTTCTCCCACCATTCCGATGCTGGAACCCTGGCATGTGCCGCTGCTCTCTTCGCTACCGTTTATTGGCCCGATCCTGTTCCAGCAGCCGCTGCCGCTTTATCTCACCTTGCTACTGGCCGTGCTGGCACATTTCGGCCTGTTTCACACTCGCTTTGGCTTGTCGTTGCGTGCGGTGGGCGAAAATCCCCGCGCCGCACATGCCGCCGGACTCAACGTGTTAAAGATCCGTACGTGGGGCGTACTGTTCTCCTGCGTGGGCGCCGGCTTGGCCGGTAGCTATCTGGTCACTGCGCAGATCGGCCTGTTTCGCGACAACATCGTCAGCGGACAGGGTTTTATCGCGCTGGCGATTGTCATCTTTGGTCGCTGGAGCCCGCTAAAAGCGCTGGTCGCCGCGTTTATCTTTGGCGCCGCAGATGCCCTGCAACTCTCGCTGCAGCTGTTTGAAAACACGCTGCCGCCGCAGGTGCTGCTGGCGCTGCCTTATCTGCTCACCATTCTGGCGATGTCCGGCGTGGTGGGTCGCACCTTGCAACCCGGCGCGTTAACGCAGCCTTATCGAAAGGAATAACTTGTGAAATCGTTTCGTTTCAACAATCTGGCGGATGTTAAGGCGTTCCGTATCAGCCCGGATAGCAGCAACTACTTCGCCATTCTGTTCGACAAGCCGTTAGACGGCATTGAAAACATCTTTGTGGTGGAGATCTTTAACGTCGGCGGCGCTACGCCACCCAATGAACACGCTACCGCACACGAATTCTTCTATGTGCTGCACGGCGAAGGCGTGGCGCGCTGTAACGATGATGAGCTCGACATCAGGAAAGGCGACTCCCTGCTACTGCATCCGGGCAACGACCACGCCATTCGTAATACCGGCAGCAGCAAGCTGTATACGTTGACGGTGATGACGCCAAATGAGGGGTTTTCTGAACTGATTCGCAGCGGTGACCCTGTCACGTTAGATGCGGAAGATTTGCGCGTATTAACGGGAGCCTGATATGCCGGAAAACGTCTTAGGCAGCAGCCGACACAATCAGTGGCGCGTCTCACCGCATGTTGTCGATACGCGGCGCCCGACGCAGGCGGCGCGCACCGTGCAGCTCACAACTCGCGACCGCGCCGTGATTTTTGATCTGCAGCGTAGCGCAATTATCGTGGTGGATATGCAGAACGACTTCTGCCATCCCGAAGGTTGGCTGGGGCATATCGGCGTCGATGTCACGCCAGCGCGCGCGCCGATTGCGCCGCTGCAAGCACTGTTGCCGACGTTGCGCGCCGCTGAGGTGCCGGTGATTTGGCTCAACTGGGGCAATCGCGCCGACAAACTCAATCTCAGTCCTGCGTTGCTTCATGTCTATAACCCGAACGGCGATGGCGTGGGATTAGGCGATCCGCTGCCGGGTTCCGGTGCGCCTGTTTTACAGGCGGGCAGCTGGGCGGCGGAGGTGGTGGACGAACTGACGCCTGCGGCCGAGGATATTCGCGTCAACAAATACCGCATGTCCGGTTTTCAGGACAGCGAGCTCGACAGCATTCTGCGTAATCTCAATGTCACCACCCTGCTGTTTGCTGGCGTCAATGTCGATCAATGCGTGCTTTGCACCTTACAAGACGCCAACTTCCGCGGTTACGACTGTTTGCTGCTGGAAGATTGCAGCGCAACCACCTCGCCTGATTATTGCCGCGATGCCACGCTGTATAACGTGCAGCAATGTTTTGGTTTTGTGGTCAATGCCGCCGAGTTACAACAGCAACTGGAGCGCGAATCATGAGTTATCTGCTGGCCGACGGCTGGATTATCACCATGAATCCACAGCGCGAGATTCTGGAACAGGCCAGTTTGCTAATTGACGGCAATCACATTGGTGCCATCGGCACGCGCGATGCCTTGCAGCAACGTTATCCGGAAGCGGAAATCATCGACTGTCGCGAACGCATTATTATGCCGGGCATGGTGAATACGCACACGCATCTGTTCCAGACGCTGCTTAAAGGTCTTGGCGATGACATGGTGCTGAAAAAATGGTTTACCTGCATGACCGGACCCAGCGCGGTGGCACTAACCGAAGAGGATGTTTATGCCGCCGCATTGCACGGTTGCATGGAGTCGCTGCGTTCTGGCGTCACCTCACTAGTCGATTTCATGTACGCGCATCCGCGTCCGGGATTGACTGCCAAAGTGATCGAGGCCTTTGAAATCAGTGGCATTCGCGGTCATGTGTGTCGTGGTTTCCTTACCAGCGGCGCAGAGCATGGCATTCCCACTGAACTCATTGAAACGCCTGAACAGGCGCTGGCCGATGCGCGCGAGGTGATCAATCGTTATCACAAGTTAGAGGGTCGAGTGAGAGTCGGCCTGGCACCTAGCATGATTTGGGCGCTGGATGAGAAAGTCCTGCGCGGCACACGCCAGTTGGCGAATGAAACCGGCGTGCTGATCACCACGCACGTGGCAGAAACCGATTTTGAGATCGAGCAGGCCAGGCTGCGTTTCCAGGCAAGTGATACCGAATTCCTCAGCGATATCGGCTTCCTCGGCCCAGATGTGCTGGCGGTACATTGCGTACAGTGCAACTCGCGCGATATCCGTGCGCTGAAGCATCACGATACGCGCGTGTCGCACAACCCCTGCAGTAATCTCTATCTCGCTTCCGGCGTACCGCCGATTCCCGAGATGCTGACAGCCGGTTTAACCGTCGGTTTAGGTTCAGATGGCCCCGCCAGCAGTAACAATCACAATCTTTTTCAGGCCATGAAAGTTGCGGCGCTACTGCAAAAAGGCGTGCATCGCGATCCCACCATTATGACGGCGGAAAAGGTGCTGGAGATGGCGACTATTGATGGCGCCCGCGCAATTGGTCTCGATCATCTGGTGGGTTCATTGGAGGTAGGTAAACGCGCCGATGTGGTAATCGTTGATACTTCGCATCCGGCAATGACGCCGATCCATCATCCGGTTTCATCGCTGGTCTACTCTGCGCTCGGCCATGAAGTGAGTGATGTGTTTGTCGATGGTGCCTATCTGTTGCGTGACGGCGAGTTTACCCAGCTCAATCAAAAAGAGGTGATGGCACGTTCGCAGCGTGCAGCATACTCGCTGGCGGTGCGCACCGGCAATGATAACGCGCGCGGCTGGCGATCGGCGGCACATTCCGCTTAACTTACTTTTTGCTACAACATTCAAACTCATAGACCACTGCAAAATGCGCTTTTAGCCCTAAGCTTTAAGGCATCCAGCCACTGTTGATGAGGTTTCAATGAGTTTACTGTTTAATGCTACGCAACTGGGTAAGTTAACCCTCGACAATCGCATCGTGATTGCGCCGATGTGCCAATACTCCGCGCAGGAGGGTAAAGCCAGCGCCTGGCACCGCATTCATCTCGGCCAACTCGCGCTCTCCGGTGCGGGTTTACTGATCATTGAGGCAACGGCAGTCGAAGCCGCCGGGCGTATTTCTCCCGGCGATTTAGGCTTATGGGACGATGCAACAGAAGCGGCGCTGGCCAGCGTGCTGGAAGATATCCGCCCTTACTCTGACATGCCGTTTGGCATTCAACTCGGCCACGCCGGGCGTAAAGCGTCCTGCGCGGCACCCTGGTTAGGCGGCAAGCAACTGTCATTGGAGCAAGGCGGCTGGCAAACCGTCGCCCCTTCCGCGCAAGCCTTTAATCCTGAAGATCGTGCGCCCGTGGCACTCACTAAACAGGACCTTGAGCGCCTGAAAAATGCCTTCGTTGATAGCGCACAGCGTGCCGCAAAACTCGGTATTCAATTGATCGAACTGCATGCTGCTCACGGCTATTTGCTGCATCAGTTCCTGTCTCCATTGAGTAACCAGCGTGAGGATGAATATGGCGGTTCGCTGGAAAATCGCCTGCGTTTTCCTCTGGAAGTGTTCCAGGCAGTGCGTAGTGCCTTACCGGATTCGGTGGCCGTTGGCGTGCGTCTCTCGGCAACAGATTGGGTAGAGGGTGGCTGGGATGTTGAGCAGTCAATTATCTTTAGCCAGCAACTCGAAGCGGCGGGCAGCGATTACGTTCACGTTTCCAGCGGGGGGCTCTCACCGCAGCAGACAATTTCTGTCGGCCCCGGCTATCAACTGCCGTTTGCGCGTGATATTCGGGCGCAGGTAAAGATTCCGGTGATTGGCGTTGGATTGATCACTGAACCGCAGCAAGCTGAGCAAGCGCTACAGGTTGGCGATGCGGATTTGATTGCACTGGCGCGCGCTGTGCTTTACAACCCACGCTGGCCGTGGCATGCGGCCGCCGAATTGGGCGCGCAAGCCAAAGCGCCATCGCAGTATCTGCGCTCGGAACCCCATGGGTTGAAAGGCACATTAATTGCCAATAAAGCCTAAAAAAAACGACGCGATAATTGCGTAAGAGCCGAGGGATTTTCGTTCGCTATCGGCTGGGGCAGTTTCAGCTATGCCGTGCGGCGACCGAGCAGAGGGCGTCAGGCCGCGCCCTCTGCACTCCGCGGCCCTGCGCCAGCCCAGCCCGCCGCTACGCGGTACCTTCACTCGCTCACGATTCCTGACGGACCGGCGGCGATTCGCTCCTGCTCAGCGCCGCCTCTCGCCGCATCCCTGCGGCTCGCCCTGGAATCCTTCACTCGTTCAGCGGGCTGGGATGTCGCCTCAACACCCACGCTGCAGCATCAATGCGTATTTTTTAATCACTATTGCTGTAACGCCTGTAGGGGCGCCATTCATGGCGACCAGGTAACCCCCGCAGAGCCAATGCGCTCCTTAACTGACGAGCATTACGCGATAATCGCGCCGTTTTCAATATTACTTTTTCAACGCGTCTTCATGGTCTGCAACATATGATTGGCCAGACGCAAGCTCAACGCGGCTCCGGTTAACGTCGGGTTCATACAGGACGCCGACGGCATCACGCTGGTACCCGCAATCCACATATTGGGATGATCGTGCGTGCGGCAGTGACGATCCACCACCGAGGTGTGCGGATCATCGCCCATAATGGTCGTTCCCATGATGTGTTGGCGATCCTGGAACTTAGTATCGATCGACAATATCTCCGCATTCAGCAGCTCAGCAAACCTGTGAAAATCTTTGATGCCTGCCTCTTTACCGGCGTGCCAGTAATCCGTCACGCTGTAGTAGATTTCCGGCAACGGAATGCCAATCGCATCCTTTTTGGTCTTACTTGGCGTAACGCGGTTTTCCGCCAGCGGTAAGGTTTCAAAATCAATCGCAAAGTTCAGCGAGCGAGCTGATTGGCGGCGAATCTCAGCATCCAGTTTGGAGCCCAGCACCCCTTTTTCAATCAGTGACGCGGCGTAATCGGCGGTTGGCACCGTGTTACGCACTTTGATCTTGTAGCTGGGGAAATCCTTGCGGAATGCGCCATCACGATTGTTGAGATACACCAGCAATTCGGTCGGTCCCTGACCAGGCCACACATCTTCCGACATCATCACGTTCATACTGATGCCGGTATGGCCCATCAAATTACGTCCAACCTGATCGGAAGAGTTAGCAATACCGTTGGGATATTTCTCCGATGTCGACATCAGCAGCAGCTTGGGCGATTCAATGCCGTAGGCCGCCAGCACAAAATAGTTAGCGGTTAAATGGTGCTCGGAACCATCGGGTTTTTTATACCAAATGCCGGTGATTTGACCGTCGTCAGCCGCCTCAATACGATAAACCACCGCGTTATCCAGCAGCTTCGCACCCAGCCGTTCTGCCTCATCAATATGCATCGAGCCATCATATTTGGCGGCGATAGGGCAAACGGGGTTGCAGTTATTATTGCCACCACACATCGGGCGTTTGCCCCATGGCTTAGTAGCCCGACCGTTCGGTTCCAGCACCGGGTTATAACCGCCTTTACCCAGCATCTCGGTTAGACGATCAAACAAATAGCTGGTTGGCAGCCCCGGCATTGGGAATGGCGTAGAACGTGGCGGCCAGGCTTTGCCGCCCTGACCACTTTCATCTTGCCCATCGACGCCTGAAACGCCCAACTCATGTTCAGCTTTGCCATACCACGACTCCAGCTCGTCGTAGCCAAATGGCCAATCGCGGCCCCGTCCATATAGCGTGTTGAGTTTGAAATCGTTGGGGATCATCCGCCACAACGCGGATCCAAAGTGCCAGGTTGTACCACCGACCACGCGCAGGTATTTAGTGGGATATTTGACCGGCCCCACCTGCTGCAAATAGTCACCGTAGGTGGAGGGAATATGGGGCGGATTGGGATAAGGTGAGCCAACGCCCTGCAATTTGATGTTAGTTAACGACATCTTGAACGGGGAATTACGGAAACGTTCGACGATGTCCTGACGTGATACGCGCGGACCTGCTTCAAGGATAATCACCGATTTACCGGCTTTCGCCATTTGGCAGGCAATTAAACCGCCCATCACGCCTGAGCCAATGATAATCACATCGGCATCGACTTTTTGTGCACTCATGCGCCTTCTCCTGTGGTTGCCACTTTGCCATCTTGCGTCACTGCCCAATAGAACGGCCCGCCGCCATAGGTCGGCACCACCAGAATATCGCGGGTCGGCAGGTACATCATCGCATCGGCATAAGCGATCAACTCCAGATCGCTGCCGTCACCCACAACGCCGGTGTACCACGCCGAAATGATGCGTTTTGCCGTCTGCCAGTCAGCGTTATCCGCACCGAAGGCGGCAAGAAAATCGTCGACATGGGCAAACTTATGCTGCTGCAATAGTGTTTGCAGGCTAGTGAGTTTTTGCGCGAATTGCGCATCATGGCGAATCAACGCCTCGAAATAGCGCTGGCCCAGAATTGGGCCAACCGGACGACTGACGAGGAACTGTGAAACGCTCAGAAAACCCTTGTCAGCCATCTGTTCTGCGGCATAAGCCCGCGCAGGGAAAATCGAATTACACAGTGCGCCGAGTGACAGAACACCCATACCTTGCAGCAAACGGCGTCGGGAAAAGTTATGCGCCATGGTTTTTCCCCCTGCGCGAAATTGAAATCAGCAGTACCAGTAAAATAATGACAATGACTGCGCCACCGCCCCAGACAGCAGGCTGCGCCAGACGCGCAATCAACGGACGTTCGCCGCCCTCACGCACGGTTTTCACCTGTTCAGCCGTCACATCCAGCTGAGCATTACCAAAATTTTTCAGGACATAGTTACTGACGTCGGCAATTTGCTGATCGGTCAGTCGATCGGTAAATAACCCATCCGGTCCGAAACCGGGCATGACGACGTCTTTGCCATCAACCTGGCGATGTACGCCATAGACAATGGTCGCGATGAGGTTATCAGCCTGCGGCGCACCGGTGGCGGTGTTGTGGAACAACGACGGATAGAATTGATTGCCGGCACCATCCGCCTGATGGCAGTTAGCGCAAGAGCTGGCGTAAACCTGCCAGCCCGCATCAGGATTGTTCATCGCTCGCAGTGCCGCTTCATCTGTTGCGGGCTTGCCGAGACGATCGCGTGGTGCATGCGTGGCCTGACCCACGGCGGGAATTTGCCGCAGATACGCGACTATCGCCTGAATATCCTCATCGGACAGATGCTGTAAGCTGTGCTCGACGGCTTCTGCCATCGGGCCGGCGGCCTGCGCTTTGTCTGCCACATGGCCGGTTTTGAGGTATTGCGCGATCTGTGCATCGCTCCAGTTACCGATGCCGGCCTGCTGATGCGGTGTGATATTCGGCGCGTACCAACTGCCCAGGCTACCACCGCTAAGCGCCAGATCGTTGTTTTGTCCCATCAGCGCATTGCGCGGCGTATGGCAGGTATCACAGTGCGCCAGCGCATTGACCAGGTAATCACCGCGATTCACAACATCCGATTTATCTTTGGCTGGAATAAACGGTTTATTATCAGCAAAGAGCATATTCCAGAAGAACATGCTTGAACGAATATTAAATGGGAACGGTAAATCCGTTTGTTGCGGGACATTATCGTCTGCTTTTACACCGTACATAAAATAGGCATACAACGCGTGAATATCTTGGTCAGATATCTTTGCATATGAGGTGTAAGGCATAGCGGGATAAAGATGTTGCCCCTGCTTATTTATTCCCTGTCGAACCGCCTTTGCAAAATCTTGTTCGGTATAATCACCGATTCCAGCCGTTTTTGATGGCGTAATGTTACTGGCAACAATATTTCCTAACGGCGAGGAAATAATATAGCCACCTGACATTTCCTTCCCCTGGTTCGGTGCGGTATGGCAGGCTCCGCAGTCCGCAGCAATAGCCAGATACTTGCCTTTCGCAATAAGAGCTGCAGACTCAGCCGCATCTTCAGCATGAACTGAAAATGTTGCAGACATCAGAATGCTCAACGCGAAAGGCAGACAACACTGTCTCACCTTTCTTGCTTTCATTGTAATTGCTTCCGGTAAATAATTATTAGTATGGTAAAAACAATAATGCACTTCTGTGGCAACCCACAGAAGTGCACATTATCAGACAACCTCAGTTCACAAAATACAAACAGTGCTATAACAATTCATAGTCATTAAAGACGATATTGTCGCCACTCGCTGCGGTAATATCCACTTTACCAGGCTCCGTTAAAAAGGCATCGCCGGGGTGTACCCAAACTTCTTTCACGCGGTTAGCGTGAGCCTGATCGGCAATCAGTACGCGCCCTTCGGTGAAGAACACCCGCACGCCAGGACCGTGTTGCGTGTATTCGCCTGTACTGGCGCCAGGCTTGAGCGTGACCTTCCAGCCGCGAACGGTTTTCTTATCCAATACAGACTGAAAAGCATCGTTAGCAGGCCGAGTAGCGTTACCAAAATGTTGCGGGCCGGGAATGTTAATTTCGAACGCGACCTGATGATTAATATTGTTTCCGGTATTAGTGACTTTGTCAGTATCAGACTTCCCTTGATGCTCGCCAAATTTAACGTTGCCGCTTTTCATTTCGGTGTTGTTAACCGGCTTATCGGGATATTCTATTTTTACCGGACTGCCTTCAATGTGCGTATTCACATAATCCAGATGCTGCTCATGAAACAGCGTGGATTGGCCGGGTTGAATTAATACGCGCATCACGGTGACGTATTTATTTTCCAGAATGACGTGGTGCAGTGGCTCCAGATCGGTGGCAACACCTTTTTCAGCCGCTTGTGTCGGTAATCCTGCGCTTAACAGCGTTGAGCACAATAATGTGCTTAATAATGTCTTGCGAATAGTCGACATGAAGACTCCTTTTCTTACTAATGAATTAAGTAGAGCAGAAATTTACTCAACGATGGTGATCCAATTTGCCCCTTTGCCCGTGGGTACGCGCTCAATTAATGTGAGCTTGCCAGTTTCTTGATCAATGGAATACAGCGAAAGCTGTGTCGATTTTTGTCCTGATTCGATCAAATAGCGCCCGGAATTATCAATTGCAAATCCACGCGGCTGAGCTTCTGTTTGCGTGCTATTAATTAGCGTCAGTCGCCCATCACGCGGTGAAACGTGAAATGCAGTGATAGTGCTGCTGGTGCGTTCAGTGGAATAAAGGAAACGGCCATTGGGCGTGATATGAATATCGGCTTGCCATAAACGCGGTTTGGCTGATTTTGGCAAATCATCGTCGCCGGTCAGTGGGCGCGCTTCTCCTCGCTGCATGTTTGCCGCGATGGACGGATCGAGTGAAGCTGTCGCTTCATGCTCCGTCAGGGTGCCCTCTTTATTGAGGGTCAGACGGGAAATGTTGCCCGCCATTTCGGTGAGCAAATAGAGATTCTGCTCGCCCTTCTCATCTCGCTGCGGCGCGAAAGTGAAATGACGCGGTCCGGTTGCCGCTTCACGCTGAATATTCACAAACGCAGGGGTATTAGCCGTGACGGTTCCGGTATGACTGTCGAAACGGTATTGCAGCAGTTGATCGGCGCCCAGCAGCGGCACAAAGAGAAACTGGTTGCTGGGATCGGTCTGGATCGCATGAGCACGCTTACCGGTATGCACCACCTGAACCGGCGCACTCTCGACGTGGCCATCATTGGCAATGCGATTGATGCTAAACAGATCGCCACCGTAAGAAGATGAAAGCAGGAATTTTCCGCTCTTATCCAGCGCGATATACGCCATCGCTTCGGGTAGTGGTGTATCCGCAAAATGACGCAGCGAACCGTCAGCTTGAGTATGCCAGGCTGAAACATGATAGGGCTGACTGCGAACAGAGACATAAAGTGTCTTCTTATCCTGCGATACCGCCATCGGCATGCTTTTCAGACCACTGGGATATTCACCAATCGGTTTGAGCTGGCGCTGCGCTTTCTGCAACGCATACGCCGTCACCGTGCCGCTGTCACCGTTTGATACGTAGACAAACGCTGTCTCCTGCGCCAATACCGTGGATGCAAACAGCATCATGCCGGCGGCCATTACGGTCTTTTTCATCTGTAGGTCTCGTTTTTATCGGGAACAGAGAGTGTGTTACCAGCGCGTGTTGAAGTGTTCGCACAGCTCCAATACGGCCTCTTCTGGCAGCGCAGCGGGCTTATCCACGCAGTTCAGCCAAAGGCGGGCCGTTTCCTCCAGCTCTTCAAGGGCGAAGCTCACCGCTGAAACGGATGTGCCCCACATCACCGGCCCTAACCTTTCCAGCATTACGCCACGTACGTCATTCGCCAACTCCGCCACCTGTGCGGCAACATCGGCATGACCTGGGCGGCGATAGTCGATTAACGGAATCCGCCCCACTTTCATGACTTGATACGGCGTCAACGGTGGCAAAATGCTGTCGCGCTGCCACACGCCTGCTAACGTCAGTTGCACCAGATGCGTGGAATGGGTATGGACCACACCGTGCGCATCCGGATTGCGATCGTAGATCTGACGATGAAGCAGCAACGTCTTTGATGGCTTGTCGCCTGAAACCCATTCGCCATCACGATTGACCTTGGCAATTCGGCTTGGCTCCAGATGCCCCAGACAGGCATCGGTTGGCGTAATCAGCCAGCCATCTTCCAGGCGGGCACTGATGTTTCCCGCCGTGCCGGTGGTATAGCCGCGATTAAACAAATCGGCTCCTACCTGACAAATTTCTTCGCGTAAGGACTGTTCATTTTGCATGCGATTACTCTCCTTATTGATTGGCGGTAGCAATGACGTTGGCATCACGCTTAGGGCTGATCGGTAATGGCTCCAGCTTGCCGAGCACAAACATGAAGGTCAGCGCACCCAGCACACAGATACCGCCCGCCACCAGCAGCGGCACCATAAATGAACCGTGGCTCAGGCTCAGCATTAACCCTGTGAAGGAGGCCGTCACAATTCCGGCCAGATTGCCGGCAAAGTTCTGAATGCCGCCCAGCGTGGCCACATAATTACTGGCGGGTGCAACGTCGGCGGGCAGCGTCCAGATGTTGGCGGCGGTGAAGGCTAAACCGGCGTAAGTGATGGAGAACAGCGTCAGGATCACCGTTATGCTGTCGGTGAATGCCGCGAAAGCAATCACGCTAGAGAGCAGCATGCCGCTGATAAGACAGGTTTTACGCGCTGCAGTCAGGCTAAATCCTTTACGGTAAAGGGTATCCGACACAATTCCCCCGAGCAGACTTCCCGGAATGCCCATCAGTGCAGGGATGGCGCCAAGCGTGCCCAACTCTTTTAATGAGAAGCCATGCGCTACCGTCAGATAGGTGGGGAACCAGGTGACAAAGAAGTAGGTGGCGAAGTTCATGCAGAAGAAACCAATCATCATTCCCCATACATTGCGATGGCGGAACAGTGACCACAATTCGACTTTTGCGTCGGCTTGTGTGGTCGGCAAAGCACGATCTTCCAGTAGATTTTGGCGCTCGGTTTCATCCAGGCCTTTCATCTCTTCAGGTTCGCGATAGAAGACTAACCAGATCACCACCCAAATCAGTCCCAATGCGCCGGTGACGACAAAGGAGGTTTCCCAATTCCACACGCTAATCAGCCAGGCAACCAACGGCAGCGCCAGCGCACTACCGGCACGCGGACCCGCATCAAAAATTCCGCTCGCCGTCGCGCGCTGTTTTTTCGGGAACCAGCTATATACAACTTTCACACACCCCGGATTGCCCCCTGCCTCACCCAGCCCTAATGCTAAGCGCGCCGCAAAAAGCGAAGTGAATCCTTTACCAAACGAGGTAAACACCGTAAATAACGACCACCAGCCAACGGCGATGGCCAGACCGGCACGTGCACCGAGGCGGTCAAGTAACCTTCCGGCGGGAATCTGCATCAGCGCATAGGTCCAGAAGAAGGCACCCAGAATCAGCCCCATGCTGGTGTCATCAAGGCCTAAATCTGCTTTGATGTGCGGGGCGGCAATCGCGAGGTTGATACGATCGATGTAGTTGATGGCGATGGCGAAAAAGCAGAACACGATCATCAGCCAGCGAATTCGTGGATATCTGCGCATGGTGAATTCCTTTATGATTTATAGAGAGTTAACACAGGTTGTGCGGCCTTACGGCGGCCAGCAGCCAGCGTTGTGGTTAAATTTGGGTACGCCGATTGATGAACATGTTAAAAAAACGTGAGCAGGCACACCCAACCTGATAACATGATGTCAAAAGTAAGCGATTACAAAATACAGTCAAGCCAAAAGTAAGCGCTTTCAAAATTGATGGTGAGTTGTCTGCTATTTTTGTGGGCAAGCTCACTCTTTCTGCAGGAGTGACTTGATGAGTGAGAAGCAAAATGGAACTGGCCGCGTATCACTGGATGATGTAGCGCGTCTCGCGGGAGTATCAACGGCGACGGTTTCACGCGTCTTGAACGGCAGTTCCACCGTGAAAGCATCACGCCGTGAAGCGGTGGAAAAAGCCTGTGAGGAGTTAGGATATGTGATTAACCGCGCTGCCCGCACCCTCGCCTCACGCCGCAGTATGACGATTGGTGCCGTAGTGCCAACGCTGGCGACGGAAACCTTCTCGCGTCCGCTGGCCGCTTTTCAGCAATTGATTCACGAAGCCGGTTATACATTGCTGTTGGCCAACTCTAACTTCGATCCTGAAACGGAGTTGAAAGAAGTTAACAAGCTGATTGAGTACGGTATTGACGGGTTGATGCTGGTGGGCAATACCCACCACCCAAAGCTTTGGGAGCGCATCGTGCAGCAGGAGATCGCCTGCGTGCAGACCTTTTCGCAAGATAGCGAAAGACCTTGTGTCGGCTATGACAGCGAGGGAGCCGCAGAAACCCTGGCGCACCATTTGCTGGCGTTGGGGCATCAGCGTTTTGCCGTGATTGTGGGTACGCCGCCGTCGAACGATCGTATTTCAGAACGTCTAAACGGTACGCGCCGCGCCCTCCAGCAGTATGGATTGACGCTGCCGGATACACATTTAATTGATAACGCCTTTACCATGAATGATGCCCGCCGCGCGGTGTTTAGCTTACTCGATGCACCAAAGCCGCCCACCGCGATAATCTGCGGTAATGATTTGCTGGCGTTTGGTGCCATGCGCGCAGCGAGCGAGCGTTACATGCGTATTCCCAATGATATTTCCATCGTTGGCTTCAATGACTATGAATACGCCGAGCATTTGGAGCATCCACTGACCACCATGCGCATCGATTTAGCCTCGATTGGTGAACATGCAGCGCACTATTTACTGAATACGCTGAATAACCTACCAGCCCAGACGCATACGCAGATAAGCACGGAGTTGATCGTCCGGGGCAGCAGCGGCTCGGTGCCCCGTCAGGAGCGCTAATCGCGTCTTTCCATACCGAAACGGTTGAAAACGTCCATCACATCGGGGGTTTTCAGCCACGTCAGGAAAGCCTGCGCCTGTTCCGGCTGCTGGGCGCTGTTCAACACTGCGGCAGAGAGCGAAATCGCCTGCTGCGTGCCTGCTGGCAGCGGCCCAACGACATCAATGCCTTCAACCATCAGCAGCTCGCTGATCTGTTGTATGGCCAGGTCAGCGTTGCCCTTCACCAATTGCTCGGCGGTAAAACCTGCAGGAATCACCGTGCCGCGCGCGCGCAATTCGGCATCAATATTGAGTTGCTTCAACAAGTGCGAGAACCAGACACCGCTGGCTCCGGCTTCTGACCATGCAACAGAACGCGCACTAAGCAGAGCCTGAATCAATTTATCGCGATTGCTGATATCCGGCTGAGCCGCACCCGCCAGCACCGCAATACCGATGGGAGAATCGACCAGTTCAATGCGGGTATGCTGTTCCGCCAATCCTGATTTCGTCAGTCGGTCCAAGGTGTCAACGGTGGCGATCACCACATCGGCAACTTCCCCGGCATTGAGTTCCTTTTCAATGAGCGTGCTGGGATGCCAGCGCATCGCCAGCGGCGCATCCGGATGCTGAGCCTGCCACTGTGCAGCCAAAGTGTGAAAAGGCGCGCTCAGTGCGAGCGCGCTGTAAATCGATAACGCCATGATTATTCCTCGCGGCCAAATAAGGGGGCGCGACGCAGCAGCGCAGCATTGAGTTGATCGGGACGCGTTACGCCAATCAGCGCTAAATCGCGGTCAATTTCATCACGCAGAATATGCATGGCATGTTCAACGCCCGCCTGAGCGCCAATCACCGCACCATACAGGAAGGGGCGACCAAGAAATACGAAGTCGGCGCCGAGCGCCATCGCTTTCATCACATCAGTGCCACGACGGATGCCGCTATCAATGATGACTTTCATAGTGCCCTTCGCCGCCGCTATTTCAGCGAGCGTATGCAGCGGCGGCACGGTGTAATCCAGCTGACGGCCGCCATGGTTAGAGAGAATCACCGCATCTGCACCGAGGTCACGCGCGATGAACGCGTCATCGGGTGACATCAGACCTTTAATCACCAGATTACCTTTCCACTTTTTGCGAATGGCTTCCACGTGCTTCCAGCTCAGTTTGTCGCGTGCATTGGTGTTACGCACTTTACTCGACATCATCGGCGGACCACGTTCAGCATCGGTATTTTCAAAGTGCGGCGCACCGTGACGCAAGAAGGTTTGTGCCACCGTGCCCAGCAGCCAGCGCGGACTCATGAGGCTCTGCCACATCACTTTCGGCGTGAGTTTTATCGGCATACTGAAGCCGCTGCGGGTGTTGTGCTCCCGGTTGCCCAGCATTGGCGTATCGCCGGTGACCACCAGTGTCTTATAGCCGGCATGTTCTACTCGATCGATTAAACGGTCGATACGCGGCTGATCGCCGGCCAAATAGGCCTGAAACCAGGCGTCCGGGTTGGCAGCAATCACCTCTTCCAGTGGAATTAGCGACGAGGCGCTGAGGATCATGGGGACATTCATCGCTCTGGCGGCTTTCGCCAACATAAGATCTGCGCGGTAGCTGACAAATGACGCGCCCCCCAGCGGGGCAACGCCGAACGGATGGGCCCAATCATGGCCTAACAAATTTACTCGCTGATCGCGGCCTGAAACATCGCGGAACATACGCGGTACAAACACATATTGCTGATATGCCTCATGCGCCGCGGCAAGTCCTCTACCGGTTTCCACGCCCCCTTTCACATACTGATAAATCATATTTGGCAAGCGCTTACGCGCATGGCGTTCAAAATCATCCAATGCCAGCAGGTCACGGAAATGGCGTGGCACCGTATTGACAGGACGCACCTGCGCTTCGGGTGTCACGTTAACGTTAATAGCGGTGGTTTCTCCACGAATGGTCATAAGCGTTCTCAGAGTTAGCAAAAGTAAGCGATTTCAAAATGGGCATTCTGGGGGAATGCATTCAATTACATCCTGACAGATACACATTTTTTTTGTGTGACGAGCATCACCTTATGAAGACAAATGTAAGCCCTTACATTTTCATTTTGCCTCAGGTATGGTGTGCTGTAATTCACTTGTGTATCGCTGGTGTCGGAGAAAATGATGAGCCAACGCATAGTTTTACTGCATGCCACGCCAGTGGCGATGTCTCCTATTCAGGAAGCCTTTAATGAACTTTGGCCAGAGGCTGAAGTGGTGAATTTGCTGGATGATGGTTTGACTCTGGATCGCGCAAAAGAACAACAGCTTTCGCGCCCGTTGATTGATCGCTTTGTTGCTTTTGGCCGCTACGGTTACGCGATGAATGCGCAAGGTATTCTGGTGACCTGCTCAGCCTTTGGCCCAGCGATTGATGAGCTCTCTGCGGCTTTACCGGTGCCCGTGCTGAAACCGAACGAAGCGATGTTCGAGGCGGCACTGCAACAAGGCGAACGTATCGGGATGCTGGCTACCTTCGGTCCATCATTGGTGACGATGTGCGATGAGTTTTCTCACTATGCCAAACAAATTGGCTCACACGCGACGCTGGAAACCGTGCTGGTGCCAGATGCTATCGATCTTCTGCGCAAAGGCGATGTCGCCAATCACAATCGTCTGGTGGCAGAGTTTGCACCTCAGTTGAGCCACTGTGATGTCATTATGCTGGCGCACTTCTCCACCTCGCGCGCTGCTGACGCCGTTCGAGAGCAGGTGTCGATTCCGGTGTTAACAGCACCGCATGCGGCAGTGAAAAAAATGCAGTTAGCGATGGGAGGTTCATCATGCTGATTGGCGTCATCGCCGATGATTTTACCGGTGCCAGTGATATCGCCGTCACGCTGTCGAAAGGCTTGATGGGCGAAGGCGGTTTGCGCACTACGCAGTATCTTGGCGTACCGCACCAGCCTGCCGACGAAGCAGTCGAAGCGGGTGTTATTGCCTTGAAATCACGCTCTCTCCCCGCGGAGGATGCCGTTCAACAATCGCTGGCGGCCTGTGAATGGCTATTGCAGCAGGGCTGTACGCAAATCGTGTTTAAATATTGCTCAACATTCGACTCGACCGATGCTGGCAACATTGGTCCGGTACTTGATGCGTTGGCTCAGCGATTAGCCGCGTGCAATGTGATTGTCTGCCCGGCTTTTCCCGCGATGGGCCGTACGGTTTATCAGGGCAATTTATTTGTTCACGACCGACCACTGAATGAATCCGGAATGGAACATCATCCTTTAACGCCAATGAAGGATGCGGATATCCGTCGTTTGCTGGCGCGTCAGGCGAAAACACGCGTCAGCCACATTCGCTGGCAGCAAGTGGTGCAAGGCAGTGCATCACTGCGCGAGATTCTACAAACCCGCGCAGAAGAGGAACCGCAATTGGTGGTAGTGGATGCGCTCAGTGAACACGATTTAACGCTCATCGGCATCGCCGCTGCGGGTGAGAAGCTGATCAGTGGTGGTTCGGGTATCGCGCTGGCTTTGCCGCACAACTTTATCAGCGCCGGAAAAGCGCTAGGCAATAACAGTGAGTTTCCTGCCATCAAAGGCTCCAGCGCCATTCTGGTTGGTAGCTGTTCAGGTGCGACGCGTGGGCAAATTGAGGAGCATCAAAAACAGCATGCGGTGCTAGCAATTGAGATTGAGGATGTGATGGCGGAACGTATTAATGCTGATGATCTCGTGGACTTCATCCTCACGCATCAGGACCGTTGCCCGCTCATCTATTCTTCTGGCGACCCGGCAACGGTGAAGCAAGCACAGCAGCAATTCGGCCAACACCACATCTCGCAGCGCCTTGATAAGCTATTTGGTGATACGGCACGTAAGTTGGTGATGGAGGTCGGCATCCAGCGTTTGGTGGTTGGCGGCGGAGAAACCTCGGGTGCGGTGGTCAGCGCGCTGAATTTGGGTTCATTGCAGGTTGGACCCGAAATCGATCCTGGCGTGCCTGCCCTGTTTGCGCAACGCGATCGGCCGCTGGCGCTGGCCCTCAAATCGGGTAATTTTGGTCGGCGCGACTTCTTCTCGCATGCACTTAACGTATTAGCCGGTTCAACGCATTAAATTGAAGACAACGTCGTGCAGACGTTGTCTTCTCCTCTCTTTACTGTCCGCCGAATTCCGGCAACACTCCAAACCCGCTCAGCAGCCAGGCAAGCATATTCATCGCGCCAAACACAAACAGCAAAACCACTGCAAGCGAACAGCGTTGCTGAGATTTCCACGCCAGCATTGCGGGGATAATCACCGCCCATAAGGTGGCAAACAGTCCGGCAAAGCCAATCGCGGCGACAAAGCCATTCGGCCACCCAATCGAGGCGAGTAGCGGGGGTACGAAGGTCAGGCACGCTGTTTTCAAACGTGCGCCCGGCGAATTGCCTAATCCCAGACGGTCGGCGATGAAATCAAACAGGCCGGCGGTAACGCCCAGGAATGAAGCGATCACCGCGAAATGCGAGAAGATCGACATCATCAGTGCGAGCGCATTGACGTGCAGATGCGCTCGCAGCGCAGCCATCAGGGCCGCGATATCACCGCCCTGCTTCACAATGTCGGGAAACGCGTCTCGCGGTAAATTGCCCATCGTGCTGGTCAGCCAAAACAGGTACAGCGCCAGTGACAATAAAGTTCCTAACACCAAAGCCCGCGTGATGTTCTTTTGGTTACCGCCGTAATAACTCACCAGGCCGGTGATATTGCCGTGATAACCAAACGAAGCGAGACAAAATGGCAGCACGCCGAGGGCATAAGGCCAGTAATGTTCTCCTGCTGCCGGTCCGCTCAGTAACGAACCCATGTTCACCTGTGTCAGTAAGCCGCCAAACAGCAGAATCAACAGCAGAATTTTTGCGAGCACGCAGAAGGTCATCAACCGACTGACGCCGGTGGTACCAAGCCATACCACCGCCGCCACACACAGTGTCAGCAACACTTTCGCTTCAGCGGTGGAGATCGGCAAACCCACCTGATTGAGTGAATGCTGATAAACCGGCCCGCTGGCCGAGATATAGGCGTAGGTAAGAATCCCAAGTACAAATAAAATACTGAGACCGTTGAGCGCCGCCCAGCCGCGGCCCAGCAAATCTTTGGTTAAGGTATCGTAGCCTGCGCCAGGCGGATATTGCAGGCTGACGCGCATGAACAACAATCCAGACAGCAGCATCCCGCCCCAACTGATCAGCAGTAACACCATCGCCCAACCGAACCATGCGCCTGCCATCACCACCGGCAGCGTAAACATCCCTGCACCTACCACGGTGCCGCAAATAATCATCGCGCCCCACCAAACGGAAGGCTGGCGGCGGGACAATGTCATCTCCGTCATCACTTATTCCCAACAAAACAACCTAAAGGCGGCGATGATACACGGGATAACGCTGAGAAGTGAGTGTGATGCGAGATAAAACGCGCCCCGATAACCTCCGGCGCGCGTTGCATGTGGGAAGTCACGTAGTCATCATCCAACGATGCGCGCTCACTGTAGCGGCGCAATTTATTGCGCGATAAATCGTGCCGTACAGTGGATGCCTAAATAGCGCCATCACCTGCGGCGCGGCAGCGAAACCAGCAACAAGCCCAATACAATCAGCACCACGCCGGCAAAGCTGCTCCAGCGGAAGGTTTCACCCAGCATCGGCAAGGAAATCGCTGCCAGCCATACCAGTACATAACTCAAACTAAGCAGCGGATAGAGCCGGTTAAGCGGTACATGGCGCAGCGCCAGCATCCAGCACACCATAGAAAGCGCGTAAGCGCCGAGGCCGAGCGCTAACAGCAGCAGCGCTTTCCAATGTTGCATACTCAGCAATTCGCGCCACGGCGGAAAATCCAGCATCGCCGATCGCAGCACTAACTGCGCCAGCGATACCAGCAACACGCTGCTTAGCGCCAGCAACACGCCCTTCATAGATGACTTCCCATCAGCGCCACGCCAGCAACAATTGCCAATGTGCCAATCCACTGCTGCACACTGTAGGTTTCGCGCCAGATCATCCGCGCCGCGATTGCCACCAATACAAAGTTAAGACTCAGCATCGGATACGCTACGCTCACCGGCACCACACGCAATATCGCCAGCCACAACAACATGCCGATACCCAGCAGCAGGATGCTGAGCGCTAGCCAAAAAATACCTTTTTTGATGCCGAGATGCGCTGCCTGCTTTTGGCACAGCTGTGCAGCGCAACTCAGCATGCTCACCAGTAAAATCAGTAGCAGATTCATGGTTTGGCATCGTAGCCGTAGTAAACCAGGCGGCCCTGACGATAGACATCATCCGGTTTCGGTAAATTTTTATCCGGCGAGCTGTCGCTGGCGTTCATCATCAACACCAACGAAACCTTCCCCTGACGACGATGGATCCGCAGCCAGTCGGCAAAGTTATCTGCATCAATGTAATGCGACTGCACATCCGGATAGCTCAGACCATATTGCAACTCGCCTTTGGCATCATAAAAGTTGATATCGCTGCGCTGCAGCTCCCAAGCCACCGCGGATGCCACGCCCGGATTGTTGGCCAGCAGATAACGACTATCCGCCAGCTGATCGTGTACGGCACTGACAAAACTCTGCGGCTGTTTGGCATCACGCACCTTCTGCGGAATAGCAAAACCGACCAGCAGCGCCAACATCATTGGACAGAGCGCAGCTAACTGCCAGCGATCGTTTTCCGGCTTACGGCTTAGCCAACCCATCACGCCCCAGCCGATAAAGGCGAGCGCCGCACACAGCACGCCAATGAATTCATCACTGCCGTAAAGTGGCCGATGCGAGACGCCCCACGGTGCCAGCGCCACCAATAACACTAGCGTGGTGATGGTGCCGAACAACAGGTTGATCCAGCCATTTACCCTCAGCGCGTTCATCACCTGCACCGAGCCGCGGTGCGCATAATGCGCCATCAACAGCGCCAGCGGCGCAAAGCACGGCAGAATGTAAGTCGGCAATTTCCCTTTTGCGATGCTGAAAAAGAGCAGCGGCAGCACAACCCAGCTGAGCAAATAGATCGGCCCAGCCTGCTGACTGCGCTGACGCCACGCCGTTATCAACGAACCCGGCAGCAGCGCGAGCCACGGCAGACAGCCCGCCAACAGCACCGGAATGTAGTACCAGAATGGCGCTTTGTGTTGCGCATCTGCGTCAGCGAAGCGCTGAATATGTTCCACCCAGAAGAAGTAGTGCCAGAAATCCCCTTCCTGCTGATTAATCGCCAGCGCCCACGGCATGCTAAGCAGCGCAGCAACTGCAATCGTCAGCGGTCCCCAACGCAGTAATTCAGCGAAACGGCGCTGCCAGATGGCCCACGGCAGAATTGCCAGCACCGGCACCGCCAGCGCGAGAAATCCTTTGGTCATAAAACCCATCGCGCAGGCTGCACCGAGCAGCAGATAACCGCATAAGCGTTGCTGACTGCGCTTCGCCTGCGCGGCCAGCCAGTAACTGCACATCGCGGCGACCAGCCACCACATCAAGATCGGATCAAGCACGGCGTAAGTGCCCACGCCATACACCAGCAGTGAGGTCAGAAAAATTATGCTGGCAGTAAGAGCGATTTTACGGCTGGCGAACATTTGCTTGCCAAGCCAATAGATCATCACCGCACTCAGCGTGGTACTGAAAATCGACCCGGCCCGCACGCCAAAATTACTGTGACCAAACAGCCATTGCCCAATGTTATTCACCCAGTAGCCCGCAATGGGTTTTTCGAAATAGCGTAAATCAAAGAAATGCGGGACCACCCAATTGCCGCCGAACAGCATTTCGCGACTAATTTCTGCATAGCGGGTTTCATCCGGTTGCCACAAGGCGCGGAATTCAATCGGGATCAGGTAATACAGCGCAAAGAGTGTCATCAACAATGCAATTTTAGTGCCTGTACGCATCCGTGTTTCCTATAAGAAAATTAACGCTGGCAGCCTAGCCAGCCTTCACGTCCGGCAATATGTCCGCGCATAATATTGCCCTGTGGCAACGTACTAAGATCGTCGGGCAACAAGGCGCTGAGCGGGCAAAACTGGATACCCTGCTGCTGCGCACGTCTTAGCAGATCGGCGAACGCCTCCAGCCCGACGATCCCTTCCACTTCGGCATGAATGGTATAGACCGGTGAGCCCGTTGCGGCCTGCATCTGATCGAGGATGAAGTCGTTATAGTCTTCAGCTTTAACCGATTGTCCAACCACTTCATCCCACGTCGGCAATGTCACCGGAATTTGTACCGTGCCGGTCGTGCCATCGCTGAGGATGGGTAAAAATGGTCCGCTACCGCGGCAGTCGCTGTTGTAGCGGAAACCAAACGGCTGCTTCGCCGCCACTACGCGACCATCTGCGCGCCAGCCAGCCACTGCCGAACACGTGACATTGTCACCAATAAGGGCTTCTAAAGCCTGTTTACCGCGCGCAATGTGCTCCACTAACTTCTCTTTCGGCCAAACTCCCGCCCAGGTTTGCCAGGCAAAGTGATCCCATGCATGCAAACCGACTTCATGATGATCGGCGGTGGCGCTGATGATCTCCTCCAGACCACGACCAATTTCGCGTCCTGGCCACGCGGTGCCTGCCAGCAAAATATCCCAGCCGTAGAGCGATGCTGCGCGTGAACGCAGCATCTTCCACAGAAAGCGCGGCTTCATCAGACGCCATAAATGGCGCCCCATGTTGTCTGGTCCGACGCTGAAGAAAAAACTGGCCTGCAGTTGATGCAGACTGAATTGCTCCAGTAACGCCGGCACCCCGAGTTGGGTGCCGCGCCAGGTATCCACATCGACGCGCAAACCGACTTTCTTCATGGCTTATCCTGGAGCTCAACGGTGCGCAGGAAGAAGTCCAGCGTGTTATCGATGGTGATATCCATCTCCACTGTCGGTGTCCAGTCCAGCAGGCGACGGGCATTTTTTATCGATGGCTTACGGTGTTCCACGTCCTGATACCCTTTGCCGTAGTAGCTGCTGCTTTCCACTTCGCGGAAACCGGCAAACGGCGGGAAGTGGCTGCGCAGCGGATGACGTTCAAAACTCGCCAGCAAACGCTCGGCCAACTCTTTGATACTGGCTTCGTTATCCGGATTACCGATGTTAACAATCTGCCCGTCGCAGTTGTTCTGCTTGTTCTCGATGATGCGGAACAGCGCTTCGATTCCGTCACGGATGTCGGTGAAGCAACGCTTCTGCGCGCCACCATCAATCAGCTTGATCGGCGAACCTTCCACCAAATTGAGGATCAACTGCGTAATGGCACGAGAGCTGCCGATACGCGCGGCATTGAGGTTATCGAGGCGCGGGCCCATCCAGTTAAATGGACGGAATAGCGTAAAGCGCAGCCCTTCTTTCTCACCGTAAGCCCAAATTACGCGGTCCAACAGCTGCTTAGACACCGAATAGATCCAGCGCTGTTTATTGATCGGCCCCACCACCAGATTGGAGTGATCCTCATCGAAATGCTGATCGGTACACATGCCATACACTTCGGAGGTTGAGGGGAAAATGATGCGTTTTTTATACTTCACGCAGTCACGAATGATTTTGAGGTTCTCTTCAAAATCGAGTTCGAACACGCGCAGTGGATTGCGGGTGTACTCAATTGGCGTGGCGATGGCCACCAACGGCAGCACCACATCGCACTTCTTAATATGATATTCAATCCATTCTGAGTGAATGCTGATGTCGCCTTCGACAAAATGGAAGCGCGGTTGTTCGAGGAAGCGACTGATGGCATCGGAACCAATGTCCAGACCATACACTTCAAAGTTATCGTCCTGCAGCAGACGTTCGGTTAAGTGGTTACCGATAAATCCGTTAACGCCGAGGATCAGTACGCGCGTACGACGTTTCACTGCCGCCACCGGCTGAGAATAGAGCAAGGCGCCCTTCACCATGCCGAGGTTTTGCGCCAGCTGACTGCCGTTCATAAATACGCCGTTATCGCTTTGGCCCGTCACCACTTCCAATGCGCCTTCACCGCAGGCAATAAGGAATGGCTCCACGGAGAGCACGGTACCCGGTTTGGCTTGATGTTCTGTGTGGTGCACGCGACCTTTCCACACCACGAATTTTACTGTTCCGGCAAAAGCAAATGCGCCTGGCCACGGATAGGTGACGGCACGAACCAGATTGTTGACCGTCTGCGCCGGGGCTTCCCATTTGATGCGACCATCTTCTGGCGTACGACGCCCCACTATCGTGGCTTCGCTTTCATTCTGAGGCGTGGTGACGATATCACCACGCTTAAAGGCAGGTAATGCCCCTTCCAGCACCTGCGTTGCACAGGCGACCAGCTTGCGATGCAACGTGAGCGCGTTATCCTGCTCCTCAATCGCCACGCGCTCCTGCGCCACAATGTCACCCGCGTCAGCACGTTTCACCATGCGATGCAGCGTTACGCCTGTCTCGGTCTCACTATTGACCAGCACCCAGTTCAACGGTGCACGGCCACGGTATTTTGGCAGCAGCGAACCGTGCAGGTTAAAGGCACCGAGACGCGCACTGCTGAGAATGCTGTCGTTTAATAAAGTGCGGTAATAGAAGGAGAAAATATAATCGGGCGCCATCGTTTTAATGCGATCGACCCACAACGGATGATTGACATCTTCAGGCGCATACACCGGAATGCCCTGTTCAGCTGCCAGACGCGCCACCGACTCAAAAAAATGACTTTCTGTTCCTGTGTCAGAGTGGGTAAAAATAGCGCTGATTTCATAGCCAGCGTTCAGAAGGGCAGAAATACCCGCGCAGCCCATTTCGGCATAGGCGAAGACGACAGTTTTCATTGCTCAATTTCCTGTACAGATGAAGCGTTTTGCTTTGGGTGAATCACACGTTGAATGAAGTAGCGCGGACGGGCGCGTACGTCGTTGTAAATTCGGCCGATATATTCGCCAAGTAAGCCCATGCCGATAAATTGCGCACCGACAAAGATAAACAGGACCGCGAACAGCATAAATACGCCGTCTCCTGCCCAACCGGCACCAAGGAACAGGCGCAGCACAATCAGAATTAATGAGAAAGCAAAGCCCGCCAGCGCAATCAGGCTGCCGACGATACTCAGCAAACGCAGCGGCGTGGTGGTCAGGCAGGTCACCAGGTCATACATCAAATTGATCAGCCGCATAAAACTGTATTTGGAATCGCCAAACTCGCGCTCGGCGTGTGCCACCGGCAGCTCAATGGTGCGGCGCGCAAAGGTATTGGCGAGGATAGGAATAAAGGTGCTGCGCTCGTGGCAGTTCAGCATCGCATCGACGATATGGCGACGATAGGCGCGCAACATGCAGCCGTAATCGCCCATCGCTTTGCCGGTGACGCGCTGAATCAGCTGGTTGATGGTGCGCGAGGCGCGGCGGCGGAACCAGCTGTCCTGGCGGTTCTGACGCACGGTGCCCACCACGTCATAGCCCTGCTGCGCGGCTTTGACCAGATTGGGTATCTCTTCTGGTGGGTTTTGCAGATCGGCATCCAGCGTAATGATCAGGTCGCCGCTCACGTGGCTTAAGCCCGCCATGATCGCCGAATGCTGACCGTAATTGCGGTTTAGCAACACGCCAACCACATGGCTGCCAGGCATATCCGCAGCATCCGCAATCATCTCGCCCGAGCGATCGCTGCTGCCGTCATCGACCAGCAGAATCTCGTACTCCAGTTCCAATCCCGCGCAGGCTGCGTGGGTGCGACGCACCAACTCCGGCAGGCTCTCCTGTTCGTTGTATACCGGGATCACCACGGAAATTTTACGAATGGTTTTTTCTTCCAGCATGTCAAACTCCCGCGATCTGACGTAATGCGCTGATCACGCGGTTTACGTCTTCGTCGCGCATATCGGGGAACAAAGGGATTGAGCAGATGCGCTCGCTATTCCATTCGGTATGCGGCAGAGAAAGCTGCGGATAGCGTTCACGATAATATTTGTGAGTGTGCGCGGCGCGGAAATGCAAGCCGGTGCCGATATCCTGTGCTTTGAGGGTTTCCATCAGTGCATCACGACTGATGCCGCATTGCGCTTCATCGACGCGAATAATGAACAGATGCCATGCGTGTTGGTGTGACCAGATTGGCTGCGCCAGCGGTAAAAACGGCGTATCCGCCAGTGCGGTGAGATAGCGCTGCGCAATCGCAGCACGGCGTTCATTGATTGCGGGCAGTTTTTTCAACTGCACCAAGGCTATGGCGGCGCTGATATCCGGCAAATTGTATTTGAAGCCCGGCATGATCACTTCGGCCTGCGGCTTGCGCCCGTGCGTATGACGATCGTAAGCATCCACGCCCAGACCGTGGAATTTCAGGCTGCGCAGGCGCTCGGCAAGTGCCGCATCATCAGTGACAATCAAGCCACCTTCGGCACAGGTCATGTTTTTGATGGCGTGGAAGGAGAAGATGGCGGTGCCCTGATGTCCGACGTGCTGGCCTTTGTAATAGCAACCTGCCGCATGCGCGGCATCTTCAATCACCGGAATGCCGTGACGCGCGCCAATTGCGCGAATCGCATCCAGATCGGCCGGCGCACCGGCGTAATGCACCGGAATGATGGCGCGTGTACGCGGTGTTATAGCCGCTTCAATCTGAGCGGGCGTTACCATTAAGCTGTCACGATCGATATCAATCATCACCGGCGTGGCACCGAGCAGCGTGATGATGTTAAGGGTGGAAACCCAGGTCAATGAAGGCGTAATCACTTCGTCACCGGGCTGAATCCCCAGCGCCAGCAGTGTGACGTGCATTCCTGCCGTGGCGGAACTCACGGCAATAGCATGCTGATTACCGGTAAGCTGGCAGAAAGCCTGTTCCAATTCGGCGTTCTTAGGCCCAGTGGTTATCCAACCCGATTCAAATACCGATTTAACTGCTGCTAACTCTTCCTCGCCTAACGAGGGGCGTGAGAATGGTAGAAAATTCATAACATTACCTTGGAATTAAGCACTATTTAACTGCCATTTATTCCAAAATACGCGGATAAACTTAACGCAACATTAAATGAGATAGGTACTCAGTGGCCTTTTTCTGACACGTTGAGGATTGGTAGAGGAAGTGACAACTTTATTGGTTTTAAACCACTAAACGGCACTCTTCTTAAGGTTAAATTAAGGTTTTGACCCTATACTAAGTCAGGTTATGTCTTATAACGTCTGGAGGATAATGCGATGAGTACGGCTACTGACAGACTGTCTCAGGCTGCACTGCGCCGCCACCATATCGGCGTGAAAACAAAGGGATTACGTTATCGCGGTGATCTCTACGTATTTCGCTATAACGCGGGTCACTACGATGTGTTTCTCAATAACGATCGTGTGATGTCCCTCGCGACCAGTAATGTGCAGGAAGCCATTCAACTGTTTAAACAGCAGGCTTAATGGCCTGACGCTCGCCACTTCTGGAGCCCGCTCGGCATTCCCGATGTAAACCCTTGTAACGCCCTTTTTCCCCTCGCACCGATCCTCGCTTTGGCGTAACGTCGCGGCCATGACAAGCCTGGATGGCGCGAGGTAGCGGCAATGGAATATGTGTGTGGGTTAATCGGCGGTTTAGTGGGATTGGCCGTTGGCAGCTTTCTCAACGTGGTGATCTCTCGCTTACCGCAGCAAATTCTGCATCCGGATACTGCGCTTAATCTCTGTTATCCGCCCTCTTACTGCCCACAATGTTCAACCCCGCTCCGCTGGCGTGACAACGTGCCGGTCTTCAGTTGGTTACTGTTAGGCGGTAAATGCCGTTATTGTCGCGGCAAAATAAGTGTGCGTTATCCACAGGTGGAGATAATAACGGCACTTTTAACTCTGCTGCTGCTATGCCTCATGCCCGTTAATATGCACTTGCTGAGCGCACTTCTATTGTTCTGGGCGCTAACAGCGTTAGCCTTTATTGATTTCAACCATTTGCTATTACCCGACGTGATCACGCTGCCATTGCTATGGGCTGGATTACTGTTCAAAACGCTGGGTTGGCTCCCGGGTTCGTTACATGAATCGGTGCTCGGTGCTATTGCGGGATATAGCCTGTTGTGGGCACTGGCGGTTTTATATCAATGGATTAGAGGGATTAATGCCCTTGGCATGGGCGATGCAAAACTGCTGGCGGCAATCGGGGCCTGGCTGGGATGGCCACTTTTACCCTGGGTGCTTTTATTGGCTTCCGGCGGCGCTATTTTAGGGGTTTTGATTGCCCGAATTGGCTGGCAGCGGGACGTTAATCACACCATTGCGTTTGGTCCCTGGATCGCCTTAGCGGCGATAAGTCTCTTTATTCATTCGATTATTTTTTAACCACCCCTGAGGTGGTGCAAAATAAAGCGGCCAATTTCTGGCCAACGCCCTGATTCATATATGGAAAGAGTAAACAATTCTAAACAAAATTAATCAT
The DNA here is from genome assembly GCF_051302795.1 of Pantoea sp. E2023-21. Classification (NCBI taxonomy): domain Bacteria; kingdom Pseudomonadati; phylum Pseudomonadota; class Gammaproteobacteria; order Enterobacterales; family Erwiniaceae; genus Pantoea; species Pantoea sp. E2023-21. Next base: position 347,375 of record NZ_CP195345.1, read on the forward strand.
TGTGATGTAGGTCAAAAGGCTCTATATTGGCCGCGTTTTTTCACAGCTGTTACTTTTTTGTTCAATTAGTCAATTGGCGAGCCATACGAGCCCCGGTTGAAGGAGAGATATGATGACGGATAAAGTCCGTATTGATAGTTTTGGTGCCAATGCATTCAACGGAAATAACGACGCATTCTTAGCCCGTCAGGCTGAGTTTGAATCTAACGTTAGGAGTTACCCGCGCAAATTGCCTTTAGCCATTGCTAAAGCTCATGGCGTGTGGATCACAGATGTTGAGAATAAACAATATCTTGACTGTCTGGCTGGCGCAGGGACGCTGGCACTGGGTCACAACCATCCTGATGTTCTCCAGAGCATTCAAAATGTCATTACCAGCGGCTTGCCGTTACATACTCTTGATCTGACTACACCACTTAAAGATCAGTTCTCTGAATCTCTGCTCTCGCTGCTGCCAGGCCAGGGTAAAGATTATTGCCTGCAGTTCACCGGCCCTTCCGGTGCCGATGCTGTTGAAGCCGCGCTGAAACTGGCGAAGAAAGCCACTGGTCGTAGCGGCGTGATCAGCTTCTCTGGCGGTTACCATGGTATGACGCACGGCGCGCTGTCCGTCACCGGTAACCTGGCACCTAAAGAAGCGGTTGATGGCCTGATGCCAGAAGTGCAGTTCATGCCTTACCCGCATCAGTATCGTTGCCCGCTGGGTATCGGTGGTGAAGCTGGCGTAAAAGCGCTGACCTACTACTTCGACAACCTGATCAATGACGTGGAAAGCGGTGTGCGCAAGCCTGCGGCCGTGATTCTCGAAGCCGTTCAGGGCGAAGGCGGCGTGAATCCAGCGCCAGCGGAGTGGTTGCAGCGCATCCGTAAAGTGACGCAGGAACACGGCATTCTGCTGATCCTCGACGAAGTTCAGGCTGGCTTTGCCCGTACCGGTAAATTCTTCGCCTTCGAACACGCAGGTATCGAGCCTGATATTATCGTGATGTCCAAAGCCGTTGGCGGCGGTCTGCCACTGGCTGTGCTGGGCATCAAAAAGCAGTTCGACGTTTGGTCGCCAGGTCATCACACCGGCACCTTCCGTGGCAACCAGCTGGCGATGGCTACCGGCCTGACTACTCTGAAAATCCTGAAAGAGCAGGATATCGCGGGCAAAGTTGCCGCGCAGGGTGAATGGCTGAAACAGCAGCTGACTGCAATGCAGAAACGCTTCCCAGTCATTGGTCATGTTCGTGGCCTCGGTATGATGATCGGTATTGAGATTGTTAAACCAAACGAAGCGGCCGATCACATGGGCAGTTTCCCGGCTGACGGCGAGCTCTCTGCGCTGCTGCAGAAGAAGTGCTTCGAAGCAGGTCTGATTTTGGAGCGCGGTGGCCGTCATGGCGCAGTATTGCGTCTGCTGCCTTCACTGCTGATCACCAACGATGAGTTGGCGATTTTCCTGGATAAATTTGAGCAGGCGCTGATTGGCGCTGGCGTCAAACCTGTTTGATTGGAAGAGTAAATGTCTGAAGTAAACCCGATTCTGGCCGCCTCTGCACAGAGCATTGAGGCGTACCAGCAGGCGATTGCCCAAAGCAGCGCCGCGGTTGTGCAGTGGCTGCAACAGCCTGAGATGTATCAAGGCAAAACCGTTGCCGAACTGCGCGAGCGTATCACGCTCGACTTCAATCCAAACGGCCTGGGTAACCAGGCCGCGATTGAACGCGCGATTGAATATTTCCTGAAAGACAGTCTTTCAGTGCATCACCCACAATGTGTGGCGCATCTGCACTGCCCTAGCCTGGTGGTAAGCCAGGCGGCAGAAGTGCTGATTAATGCTACCAACCAGAGTATGGATTCGTGGGATCAGAGCCCTTCTGCCACCATCATTGAGATCAAATTGATCGAATGGCTGCGTGCGCAAGTGGGTTATCCGGCTGGCGACGCCGGTGTCTTCACCAGCGGCGGCACCCAGAGCAACTTAATGGGCTTGATGCTGGCACGCGATGCGTTCTATCAGCGCCAGGGTCACTCGGTGCAGCAGCACGGTATCACCGGCGATCTGCGTAAGGTCAAAGTGCTGTGCTCTGAAAATGCGCACTTCTCCGTACAGAAGAATATGGCGCTGCTCGGTCACGGCTATCAGTCTGTGGTGCAAGTCAAGTCTGATCAATACGCCCGTATGGATGTGTTAGACCTGAAAGCCAAGCTGGCGCAGGCCGAAGCTAACGGCGAACAGATCCTGGCGATCGTGGCGACCGCTGGTACCACCGATGCCGGTGCGATCGATCCGCTGCGTGAAATTGCCGGAATTGCTGCTGAGCACAACATCTGGGTACACGTCGATGCAGCATGGGGCGGCGCACTGCTGCTGTCCGAGAAGTATCGCGACTACCTCGATGGCCTTGAGCTCGTGGATTCTGTCACGCTGGACTTCCACAAACAGTATTTCCAGACCATCAGCTGCGGTGCGTTCCTGCTAAAAGATGAGCGTCATTACGAGCTGATGCGCTATCAGGCGGCTTACCTGAACTCTGAGTTTGATGAAGAGGCAGGCGTGCCAAACCTGGTATCCAAATCTCTGCAGACCACGCGTCGTTTCGATGCGCTGAAACTGTGGATGGGCTTGGAAGCGCTGGGTCAGAAACAGTATGCCGCCATCATCGATCACGGTGTCACCCTGGCGCAGGACGTGGCGAAGTTTGTCACCTCTGAACCACGTCTCGAGCTAGTGATGCAGCCTCAGTTGGCCAGCGTGCTGTTCCGCTATCGTCCAGAGCAACTGACCGACACCGCTCAGATTGCCCTGTTCAATCAGCGTATCGGCGATGCACTGCTTGATTCAGGCCGCGCCAACGTCGGTGTAACCGAGAATCAGGGCGTGACCTGCCTGAAGCTGACACTGCTCAACCCAACCGTGACGCTGGAGGATGTTAAAGTCCTGCTGGCATTGGTTGAGAAAACGGCGAATCAGTTGCTGAACGCGTAATCGCATTTGCTACAAAAAGCCGATAACTGGCAACGGTTATCGGCTTTTTTATTGGCTTTCATGGACGTCGTCATGAATGATGACGCTATTAAGCCACAAGCGGAATTACTGTGGAATGCGCGCAATGACCTTAATTTCAAAATCAAAACCCGCCAACCAGTTAACGCCAACCGCGGTCCAGTTTGGATAAGGTGGTTCACCAAAAAAGCGCAGTCGTACCTCATTTACCGTTGCGAACTGCTTTTCCGGATCGGTATGAAACGAAGTGACATCAACCACGTCATCCAGGCTACAACCCGCCGCTTTCAGCACGGCTTGCAGATTTTCGAACGCCAGATTGACCTGGCGCGCAAAATCGGGCTCAGCTGAACCGTCTTCGCGGCTGCCCACTTGACCAGAAACAAACAGTAAATCGCCAGAACGTATCGCTGCCGAATAACTGTTTATCTCATACAACGCTTGTCTTCCTGCTGGAAATATCGCTTCGCGTTTGCTCATAATCTCTCTCCTGATGGGAAATAATCGGTTAGCCGGTGAGCGACACCGGAAGCGCCTTTACATACGCCGCGTATGTATTACTATGGATAACATACACGGCGTATGTCAACACTATTTCGAGAGGGCAATATGGCAGTCAGACGGCGAGCGCAACAGGTAGAAGAGACGCGCGGCAAACTTATCGAAGCGGCACGACGGGCTTTTGCGGAGAAAGGCTATAGCGCTGCATCAATGGATGACTTAACCGCAGAAGTCGGTTTAACCCGTGGTGCGCTTTATCATAATTTTGGCGACAAAAAAGGGTTATTGCAGGCAGTTATCGACCAAATCGATGCAGAAATACTCAGCCAGATGCGTGCTGCCGGGCAACAATTTACCTCGAGATGGCATGCATTCCTCGCCGAAGCTATTACCTATATTGAGATGTCGCTCGAGCCAGAAGTACAACGCATCATGCTGCTGGATGGCCCGGCGGTGTTAGGCGATCCCTCGCAATGGCCGAATCAAACTGCGTGCTTGCGCACTACCGCAGATATGCTGGCGCTGCTGATTGAAGAAGGGACAGTAAAAGCGGTCGATACGGAAGCTGCGGCGCAACTGGTCAACGGCGCCGCACTGAATGCGGCGCTATGGATAGCGGCCTCAAATGAGCCGGTCGCGGCTTTGCCGCGTGCCGTGGACGCTTTCCGTCTGCTGATGTCCGGGTTGCTGGTTAACCCGGAAGCGGCTGGGCATTAAGCTCGCGCACATAATCCAGAAACGCATGCAGCGGCGCCGGGATTAATCGGCGATCGTTGTAATAGAGCCACAGGCCGGAAAAGCTGTGCCACCATTCCGGCAAAATCGGTTGTAGTCTGCCATCACTCAGCGCCGGTTTGAGCCAATCCTCGAACAGATACACCACGCCGCACCCAGCAATCGCTGCTTCCACCGTGAGATCCATCGCCGCACCGATACTACAAATCAGCGGCCCTTTCGGTTGCAAGCGCACGGTGTCCTCGCCGCAGGTGAATTCCCACTCGGCGATCACCCCCGTCGCATAGCGTCCGTGCAAGCAGCGATGCTGAATCAGGTCGCGCGGATGTTGTGGCGAGCCGAACGTCGCCAGATAAGCGGGTGCCGCCGCCAAAGCAAAGCGCTGGGTGCGCGGACCAATCGGCAGCGCGACCATGTCCTGCTCCAGATGATCGTCGTAACGAATGCCAGCATCACAGCTGTCGCGGAACACATCCAGCACATTGCTTTCCGCCACCACTTCCAGCTGGATATCCGGATAGCGTTGCAGAAATCCCGGCACTATCGCCGGTAACACGATGCGCGCCGCACTGACCGGCACATTCAAACGTAAGGTGCCACCCGGCGTATCCCGGAAAGTATTCAATGCATCAAGTGCCGCATCCACTTCGTTCATCGCCGGCAGCAGACGCGACATCAGCGCCCTGCCGGCTTCCGTTAACGCCACTGTGCGCGTGGTGCGGTTAAAAAGTCGCACGCCAAGCTGCTCTTCAGCCCGCCGTACCGCATCACTCAAGCGTGACGGATTGCTACCGGTCATGCGCGCTGCCTCACGAAAGCCTCCGGCTTTTGCCACCGCGACTACCGCGTGTAACAGAGCTATATCTACTGCCATTGTTCGTCATCTCGCACAATGTGTCCCGATTTGCACGGATAGTTGCACAGCTGTTTGGCGATTACAATCTAACCACACACTGATGAAGGAGTTTCCCATGTCTTATCCAGCATTGACTTACACGCTTGGCGATCGCCAGGTGGCTCGTCTTGGTTACGGTGCCATGCAGCTTGCAGGTCCTGGTGTATTTGGTCCGCCAAAAGATGAAGCTCGCGCTTTGCAGGTGCTGCGTGATGCTGTCGCAGCAGGCGTAAACCATATTGATACCAGCGATTTTTATGGCCCGCACATCACCAATCAGCTGATTAAACAAGCGCTGTATCCTTACGCAGAGGATCTGGTGATCGTCAGCAAAGTGGGCGCACGTCGTGACGAAAAAGGGGGCTGGAAGCCCGCGTTTACCCCGGAGGCGCTGACACAGGCGGTGGAAGATAACCTGCGTAATCTGGGACTTGAAGTGATGGAAGTCGTGAATCTGCGTTCAATGTTAGACGTGTATGGACCGAAAGAAGGATCGCTGGAGCCGCAGGTTGAAGCGATGATCAAGTTGAAAGAGCGCGGTCTGATTCGTCACATTGGTCTAAGCAGCGTTACCGCCAAACAGGTAGCCGAAGCACAAGCCATGACACCTATCGCCTGCGTGCAAAACCTGTACAATCTGGCCAATCGGCAGGATGAGGCGCTGCTCGACCAACTGGCAGCACAAGGCATTCCCTACGTGCCGTTCTTTCCGCTCGGTGGGTTTTCACCGCTGCAATCAGATCAGTTGAGCGACGTGGCGAAGGAACTCAGCGCGACGCCGTTACAGGTAGCGCTGGCCTGGCTGCTGCAGCGTTCGCCCAACATTCTGCTGATTCCGGGGACTTCATCGCCAGAGCACCTGAAGCAGAACCTTGCAAGCGCTGAAGTGAAACTTACGCCTGAAATCGTGCAACGGTTAAATAGCATCGCTCAACCCTAAGCGCAGGCGGTCGCCAGGCATGGCGCCCCCCCCCTCAAATGATCCTCATCTCCGCCAAACACCCTTTCAGCGTACCAAACGCATCCTGACACTGCTTTTCATCGACACAGGCAAAACCCAGCAGCAATCCGCGCCGTTCTTGCGGATGCATATAATATTGCGATAGCGGCCGCACCTTCACGCCGCGCCTCAGCGCCAGCGCGGCCACCGCCACATCATCACAGCCAGCAGGCAAATTCATCACTAAATGCAATCCTGCCTCGTGATTGGCTAGTGGCAAAAAAGCGTTTCCGAGGTAGCGTTCAATCAGGCTGATCATAAAGCGCCGCCGCTGGCTGTAGAGCTTACGCATCCGGCGAATGTGCGACATGTAATGCCCTTTCTGAATGAACTCTGCCAGCGCACGCTGCACCAGCAGATGACCGCCGCGATACAGTTCCGCAGCCGCCACGCGCAGCGGTTGCGCCAGGGCTTTTGGCACCACCAAATAACCGAGGCGTAAAGCGGGATAAAGTGTCTTGCTGAAGGTGCCCATATAAATTACCGGCGCATCCGGTTCAAATCCTTGCAGTGAAGGGAACGGCTGACCAGAAAAACGAAATTCGCTGTCGTAATCGTCTTCCACTAGCCAGGTTTTATGCTTGCGCGCCAGATCAAGAAGTTGTTTGCGGCGTTCCAGACTAAGATGTACGCCGAGAGGATATTGGTGTGACGGTGTCACGAAAATCATTTTCGGCGCACGACTGCGCGGCGGTAAATCAGGGATCAATCCCTGCTCATCCACTGAAATCGCGTTGATTTTCAGACCATTAATGCGCAATAAATTTCGCGTCCCCCAATAACCAGGCTCTTCGATCCACACCTGATCGCCCGGATCGCACAACACGCGTGAAACCAAATCGACCGCCTGATGAACGCCTTCGGTGATGATGATTTGATCGGCATCGGCGCGCACCGAGCGCGCCACGCTGAGGTACTCCGCTAACGCTGCGCGTAGCTGCGCACAGCCGCCGTTGCTGCTGTAAATCAGCCGTTCAATATCCGGCTCGCGATTCAAACGTGCCTGAATTTGGCTGAACAACTTATGTGGAAACTGCGTGACATCGGGCGCGCCTGGCACGAATGCACCCCACTGATACGGCGACGCGTTTGCATGACCGAGCAATGACGCACCGCGTTTAGATAAGGCAGCCGGTTTTGTCACCAGCGGTGCCATTTCCGGGCCATTACGTGGCGTAGTGAGCGAGCCTTCGGGAAGATTTTCGGCGATCCATGTGCCGCTTCCAGTACGCGCTGTAACGTAACCCTGCGCGATCAAATGTTCATACACATTCAACACCGTATTGCGTGACACCGACAACTCGCGTGCTAAATCACGCGTGGCGGGCAATCGGGTGGCGCGTGGAAAAATCCCGTCCGCGATAGCCCTTTGCATACAGCTCAGCAAACGCTGCTGCAAAGTCCCTTCCTGCATAAATTGTAGACGTTCTAATACATGATCGGCGTACAAACTTCGCAATTGGCTCCCTCCTTTTTACTGAAAGTGGCTCTGGCATCATAACTCAGCTCGGGCATAAATAAGCGTGTTTGTCGTGATTTGTAAAGACGCTTATTGCTAAGGAAAGATTATGGAAGGTAAAAACAGCCAGTTGCAGCAACGTAAAGATGACGCCCTGCCACGCGGCACCGGCAATCTGTGTCAGTGGTATGTGGATCACGCTGAGAACGCAACGCTGCGCGATGTTGAAGGTAAAAGTTGGATCGATTTCGCTGGCGGTATCGCGGTGCTGAACACCGGTCATCGTCATCCGCGTATCGTGCAGGCAATGACTGAACAGTTAGCGAAATTTACCCATACCGCATTTCAGGTTACGCCTTATGAAAGCTATGTGGCGCTGGCCGAACGCCTTAATCGCATCGTGCCCATTGCCGGCAAAGTGAAAACCGCGTTCTTCTCCACCGGCGCTGAAGCAGTAGAAAATGCCGTGAAAGTGGCACGAGCCGCTACGCGTCGTCACGGCATCATCACCTTCGGCAATGCTTTCCATGGCCGTACCTTCATGACCATGGCAATGACCGGCAAAGTGGCACCCTATAAACGTGACTTCGGGCCAATGCCCGCGTCGGTATGGCATGCGCGCTATCCCAACAGCGTCACGGGCATCAGCATCGATGATGCGCTGGCAAGCTTGCAGGACATCTTCACGCAGGACATCGCACCGCAGGATGTTGCCGCTATCGTGCTGGAGCCGATTCAGGGTGAAGGAGGATTCCACGTTGCGCCCCCCGAGTTCATGAACCGTCTGCGTGCGCTGGCCGATGAACACGGCATTCTGCTGATTGCCGACGAAGTACAAACCGGCTTTGCCCGCACCGGCAAGTTATTTGCGATGGATCACTATGCGGTGAAACCGGATCTTATCACCATGGCGAAAAGCCTCGCGGGCGGCATGCCCTTATCGGCAGTCAGCGGCCGCGCCGACATTATGGATGCGCCAGGTCCTGGCGGCTTGGGCGGTACTTACGCCGGTAACCCGCTGGCGATTGCCTCGGCGCACGCGGTACTTGACGTGATCGCCGACGAGAAGCTGTGTGAACGGTCTGAGCAGCTGGGCGCACAGTTGACAGCGTTCCTGCACAGCGCGCGCGCTCAGTGTTCATCCATCACCGATATTCGTGGTCTTGGCTCAATGATTGCGGTGGAGTTTGCCAGCCCGCAAATGGCGCAAACCATCCAGCAACAGGCGATGGCGCTTGGGCTGCTGCTGCTCACCTGCGGGCCACAAGGCAACGTCATCCGCTTCCTCTATCCGCTCACCATTCCTGATGCGCAGTTCGGCCAGGCGCTGGATATCCTCAGTAGCGTGCTGCGTCAACACGTCGATTCGTAGGCTTTTGCCAATCTACCCAGCTCGTACCACGGGCTGGGCTTCTCACCTGTTGTAACCCGGCTGCGCCTCGCGCTGCCTGAGAGACGCTTTGGAGAAATATTGATGAGTTCACAGAAAGCCGATGTCCTGGCGCAAGGCCTGAAGCCGCGCCATGTGCGGATGTTATCGATTGGTGGCGTTATCGGTGCCGGATTGTTTGTCGGCTCAGGTCATGCGATCGCCGAAGCCGGTCCTGCGGTGCTGCTGGCCTACATTGCTGCCGGCGCGCTGGTCGTATTGATTATGCGCATGTTAGCGGAAATGGCGGTGGCATCGCCCGATTCTGGATCCTTCTCGACGTATGCCGATAAATCGCTTGGCCGTTGGGCTGGATTCACGATCGGCTGGCTTTACTGGTGGTTTTGGGTGCTGGTGATCCCGCTGGAAGCGAACGCCGCGGGCACCATTTTGCACTCGTGGTTTCCGCAAGTCGCCGTCTGGGAATACACGCTGGCAATCACCACGTTCCTCACCATTAGCAACCTGTTTAGTGTGAAGAATTACGGCGAGTTTGAATTCTGGTTCGCGTTATTAAAGGTGGTCGCGATTGTGGCGTTTCTCTGCGCGGGCAGTCTGGCAATATTTGGTTTGATGCCGGGCAGCAGCACCCAAGGCATTTCACATCTGTATGATAAAGGCTTTATGCCAAATGGCATCAGCGCGGTGCTGGCTGCGATCCTCACCACCATGTTCTCGTTTATGGGTACAGAGATTGTCACCATTGCCGCTGCGGAATCACGCGAGCCGAAGAAACAAATCACGCAGGCCACTAACTCGGTGATCTGGCGCATCGCGCTGTTCTATCTGCTGTCGATTTTCATCGTGGTAGCACTGGTGCCGTGGAATACCCCGTCGCTGATGAAAGCGGGTTCTTACCAAACGGCGATGCAGATGATGAACGTGCCGTACGCGAAGCAGATTGTTGATGTGGTGGTATTAATTGCGGTGTGTAGCTGTCTCAACTCGGCACTTTATACCGCATCACGCATGATGTATTCGCTGTCACGTCGTGAGGATGCACCGGCCATCGCGTCGCGCACCACGCGCAGCGGCACGCCGTGGGTGGCGGTATTGCTTTCAACGGCAGCGGCCTTCCTCGCGGTAATCGCCAACTATCTGGCGCCAAGCGCGGTGTTTGAGTTTCTGCTGGCGAGTTCCGGTGCGATTGCGTTGCTGGTGTATCTGGTGATCGCCGCATCCCATTTGGTGCTGCGCAAGAAGCGCGAAGCGCGCGGCGAAACCCTCAGCTATCGCATGTGGCTGTTCCCGGGCCTGACATGGGCGACGATGGTGTTCATTGTTGGCGTGTTGATTGCCATGCTGTTTAACCAACAACACCGCCCAGAGATTATCGCCACCGGCCTGTTAACGCTGGCTGTGGTTGCCGCCAGCCGCATTGTGCAACGCAAACGCGTCGCGCGTAAAAACGAGCAGATGGTAGCGTTACGTTCGTAGCAGATGCATTCCGGGCAAGGATGCCGCGGAACTTAATCGTACTGTACGTCGATGCTGATCGCCTCTTCCAGCACGTTAAGGTTAATGGCGCATTTGCGCCACACCGGCAGACCGTTGGTCATATTGTTATCCACGAAGTATTGCTGAAACGCTTTCAGCGCCTCCGAGAGATCGCCAATGGCGCGCGCATCGGGTTCAAACCAATCCGGTTCACCGTTTTCATCGATATAATCGAACTGAAACTGCCCGCCATCATCGTCCGCAAACAATTCGGCCTGGACGATCAATTCCCGCGCACCTTCTGGCCCACAGCTAAAGATAATCTGGCCGATACGGCGATAAAGGTCTTCGTATTGCATAGGTGTTGGGTTCCTCAATTAAATAAATGACGCGCAATAAATTGCGCCGCTACAAGATGAATGCACGTTCCCGTAACGGCGCGATTCATCGCGCAGTAAATTGCGCCGCTACAAGATGTATGCACGTTCCCATAGCGGCGCGATTCATCGCGCAATGAATGATACGAATATTGACTTTAGTTCGCATGATAAGAGAATGAGGCTCTTCGAACAGAAAGTTGCAAGAAAGGGAGTTTATCATAGCCTGTTCACATCGTTTTACCCGGGTCAAAAACGTCAGGAAATCCGCTGCGTTGATGGCTATGGCCGTCGCCCTCTCACTCGTCAGTTGCTCCTCGCCGCCGCCAAAATCGCTGGTGACGCCGATGCCGCCGGTAACGAAACCACCAATGCCCACTAAACCGACGCTGAGCAAAGAACCGGTGCGCGGCGTGTGGCTGACGACGGTTTCGCGCCTCGATTGGCCGCCAATCAATTCAGTGAATGCCAGCCCGGCAACCCGCATCCATCAACAGCAACAAGCGTTGACTGATAAGCTGGATAATTTGCAACGTCTCGGTATCAACACCGTTTTTTTCCAGGTGAAGCCCGATGGCACCGCGCTGTGGCGTTCAAGCATCTTACCGTGGTCAGATATGATGACCGGTAAAATCGGTCAGGATCCCGGCTACGATCCGCTGAAATTTATGCTGGATGAGGCACACAAGCGCGGCATGAAAGTGCATGCGTGGTTCAATCCCTATCGCGTATCGACCAACGTCAAACCTTCCACGATTAACGCGTTGAATAATACGTTAGCGCTGCAACCGGCCAGCGTGTTTGTACTGCATCGCGACTGGATTCGCACTGCCAGCGATCGCTTCGTGCTCGATCCCGGCATTCCTGCTGCGCGTGACTGGATCACTAGCATCGTCGCCGAAGTGGTGTCGCATTATCCGATCGACGGTGTGCAGTTTGATGACTATTTTTATACCGAAACGCCGGGTTCAACCCTCAACGACAACGCCACCTTCCGCCAATATGGCCAGGGCTTTACCTCGAAAGCCGACTGGCGGCGCAACAATACGCTGCTGTTAATCGAGCAGGTGTCGCGCACTATCAAGCAGCTGAATCCCAACGTTGAATTCGGCGTCAGCCCCGCGGGCGTGTGGCGCAATCGTTCGCATGATGCGGCGGGTTCTGACACGCGCGGTGCAGCTGCCTACGATGAAGCGTATGCCGATACGCGTCGCTGGGTGCAAATGGGCCTGCTTGATTACATCGCGCCGCAGCTTTACTGGCCGTTTGCGCGCCAGGCCGCACGCTACGACGTGTTAGCCAACTGGTGGGCGGAGGTGGTGAAACCAACGCACACGCGGCTCTACATTGGCGTCGCGCTGTATAAAATCGGTGAAGCGTCGAAAAGCGAGCCAGACTGGACGGTCAATGGCGGCGTGCCGGAGCTTAAAAAGCAGCTCGATCTTAATGAGTCGCTACCGCAAATTAACGGCACCATTTTGTTCCGCGAGAATTACCTTAATCAGCCGCAAACCCAGGATGCGGTGAATTATTTGCGCAGCCGTTGGGGCGATTAGATTTTCCTGCGCATCAGTTAAAAAGGTGAGATGAATGTTAATTGATGCGCCAGGAAAGGATTTATCAAGCAGAGCAACATGGCATTTATCTAATTAAACCGATGTTTTTTATGATAGATCACGCCACATTTCGTTTCACTGGTGATCACTAATCGTCTGTTGCTATCTTCACACTCTTGCAAAACTGCGTGTAATGCAGCCATATCTGGGATGTGTATATCATCGTTTTGATAAGTTGCGTTTTTAATTTCAAACTCGCCAATTAGCATTTTAAGCCTGAACATGAGAGCACTATTACGTATGAATAGATTCAAACTCGGTGAAATCCAATACGTTAACTCAACAATATCGTTAATTTTCTTCTCAAGACTCGAGACGATCTCAGCCATATCGTTAACATCCGCATCTTTCCAGATAGGCTCATTATGTGCAACCCGGTTTCTTAACATGCGGATCGTTTCGATTCGGCGCCTGATAATATCACGTTGTTGAAATTGCTTATTTTTACCAGTAACGTTCGGCAACTTTTTAAAAGCAGTGAGAAATCCTTTAGGCCACAAGAAGCCTTTCGTTGCATCACCATCATAGAAACTTTTATCTAAGATATATTCCCACACACTAAAGTCAGTTTGCGAGATGATTTGATCTAGCGTGGCTACAGCCGCAGTATCCTCACCGAGTTTTTTCTTCAATAGCTTTTGTGCGCTTTTTTTAGCTTTTGCCAATCCGCTTTCAAAATCTTTCACCTGCGCCGCTTTGATCATAGGATACGAACCATTAGCTAATGGCTCGGCATTTTCATCTTCTATTAAATTAAAAGGTACAGCCTCGAACCAATGCTGATTTGGGCCCGCAACGATACAGTTTTTACCTGCTTCATTAATAGTATTACGTAACGCAACCTCAACCAGTTGCAACAGACTATTCAATGCCCCAGATAATTCAAGATTCCAGCTATAAAGGCCAAAAAGCTCAGCTTTATTAGAAACTCCGAAAGCTGAGTTATAGCTGGCTAATCTGGCTGGTGAGATCAACCTGACCATATCAGTAAAGTCAAAATTTTTCGGCATTATATAAATTCTCATATCCCTTGATGCCGATTTTTATACTACAAATAATGGGTCCATTCGATTGCAATTTTCGGGCTGTACGAATAGAATTCTCCCCGTAGCTAGTCTGACGTTCTTCTCCCGACATGTGCGGTGCCAGATCTAAGACAACAAGCGCAAGAATCAATGCCCCAGCTCTGCTGGGGCTTCTTATTTCTACCGTCTGTTAATCTGTTCCACTCCCGCCAGCAACTCCTCACTTTGCATCAGTGAAAAAAATGACTCCAGCTCACGCAGCATCATAGAAGCGGCAATCGAAAGTTGCCGCTGCGGCGCAACGCACAGCGACAGCGTAAACGGCTTTAGCACGGTGTCGATCAGCGGGATAAATTTCAGTTCGCCACGTCGATACTCATCCACAATATCCAGCCAGCACATCAAGCTAATTCCTACATCATCGCGCACCAGCGAGCGCAGCATATGAATATTATTGGTACGCGCCACCTCATTGATCTTAATCCCCGAACTGTTTATCAGTGCTTCAAGCGGGTCGGCAAGCATCAAGGGGGCAGCGGGCACGATAAACGGCCACGATTCGCAGTGGCTAAAACGAATGGATTCCAGATTGGCCAGCGGATGCTGGCTGCTCACCACAATGCCGAGACGCAGATCGGCAAACGACTTCACCAGCAGTTCACGGGAGCTTTGCGGGTTGAGCATGATGCCGAAATCCGCATCGCCCGACGACAATGCGTTGGCGATATGGATGTTACTCATGGTGGTCAACGTGAAGGAGATGCCCGGATATTCAGCGCGAATACGTTGCAATATCGACGAGAAGAATCCGCGGTTAATGGCATCAATGGTGGCGATATGCACGTGGCCATGGCGGAGGCCGCGCAGATCGTCCAGTTGCGTACAGACGCGGCCAAAGTCGCGCTGCCAGTTTTTTGCGGCATTCAGCAAGATCTCACCGGCGGCGGTCATACGTAATCCTGATGGATGGCGCTCAAACAGCGGCATATCCAATTGCTCCTCGACCCGCAAAATCTGCCGGTCGATCGATGATGCGGAGACATGTAGCACCTCAGAAGCCTTGCGCAGCGAACCCTGGCGGGCCACTTCAGTGAAATAGAGTAGAAATCGGGAGAAGGCGAACATAAGGGGGGCTCTCTTTTTTGCAACGCATCATGCGAATTAAACAGATGGACGCTTACACATGAGCAAAATAATAATCGCTGCCATGATTAAAACAAGGGTTTACGCGGCCTTGTCGCTGCTGATATCCCTGTTCAGGCAGACAGATGATGAAATCTACCGAACTCGCCGTCACCGTCATCGCAAAGCAGTTCAACGGTGCAGGCAATGTGTTACTCACGCTGGCGAGTCGCCGCGACCAACCGCTCCCCGACTTTACGCCCGGCGCGCATATCGATGTGCTTATTCCCGACTGCGGTAAACGCCAGTATTCGCTTTGTTCAGCGCCGGATAATGCCGATGGTTACCAAATCTGCGTGCGTCTTGATGCGCGATCAACCGGCGGATCCCGCTGGCTACATCAGCAGTTGGCTTTGGGCGATGCCTTACACATCTCTGCACCGCGCAACCACTTCCCGCTGCCGCAGGCACCGCGAACGCTGCTGTTTGCCGCAGGGATTGGCTTAACGCCGCTGTTGATAATGGCCGAAGCGCTGGCGGCACGTCAGGCGGATTTCACCCTGCACATCTACCTGAAGCGCGCCGACGAACTGGCTTTCAGCGAACGCCTAAGCAGACTTGGCGATCACGCCATCATTCATTTCAGCAGCGAAGGCGACAGCCTGCGCCAGCATGTTCCCGACGATCTCACTCAGCCACAAAACAGCGTGTTAATGTCCTGCGGCCCGGCGGGCTTTATGGATCATCTGCAGCAATTGGCATTGCAGTACGGCTGGCAGGCCGATCAGTTGCACAGTGAACGCTTCAAACCCACCACAACGCTGATTACTGGCGGTGCATTTGCAGTAGAGATCGCCTCTAGCGGCGCACGCTTTATCGTGGGCGCGGAACAAAGTATTGCCGAGGTGCTGGAAGATGCAGGAATTGACATCGAACTCTCGTGCGAACAAGGCATGTGCGGTGCCTGTATCACCGGCGTATTGGCGGGCGAACCGGATCATCGTGACGATGTACTAAGCCAGCAAGAGCGCGCGGCCAATGATTGCATTGTGCTGTGCTGCTCGCGCGCCCGCTCCCCGCTGCTGGTTCTGGATCTATGAGCGGCTATCCGGGTGCGACTGGCGCACGTTTACCCCGTTGGCTGCTGCCAGAGAACTGGCCTGTTATCCACAACCAACCTCAGCTGGCGACTTTACATTTTCATGCTGCTGGCCTGCAATTCGAACCCGACAACGCAGAATTACCGGCTAATTATCTGCCGCTAAACGGGGCGCTGGTACTGCCCGCGTTTATCGAGCCGCATGCACATCTGGATAAAACCTTCACCTTTGAGCGCAGCCCGGCGCAGCAGCCTGGATTGCTGGCGGCAATTACCGCGATGCATCAGGACCGCGCGCACTGGAACGCAGAGGATCTGCAACTGCGCGCCACGCGGGCGCTGCAGTGGGCGGTAGAAGCCGGTGTCGGCTTGCTGCGCACCCATATCGACTGGTTCTCCGTCGATGCACCATTAGCGTGGCAAGTGATTGGCGATCTGCACCATCCGTTGTGCAGCATTGAGCGCGTGGCACTCGCGCCGCTCAGTTTCTTCGCCGATGCCAGGGATGCGCAGCATATTGCCGCGCAGGTGGCGACCAGCGGTCCCGGCGCACTGCTGGGCGGCTTTATTCACAGCAGCAACTGGGACGCGCAGGCGTTTCAGCATCTGCTGGACGCCGCAGAACAGTGGCAGCTGGATATCGATCTGCATATTGATGAAGAACTTAGCGTCGAAGCGCAGGGATTACGCTGGCTGGCGCGCTATTTGCAGCAGCATCCATTTAGCGGCGCGATTACCTGCAGCCACAGCTGTGCGTTATCGCAGCAGGACGATGCGGAACAGATTCTTGCCGTGCTGGCGCAGTACAACGTCACGCTAATTGCACTGCCGCTCACCAACCTGTTGCTACAGGATGCAGTGCCAGGCCGCACGCCGCGTCTGCGCGGTTTAACGCTGGTGAAAGAGGCGCAGGCGCATGGCATTCCGCTGCTGCTCGGCGCTGACAATGTGCAGGATGCGTTCTGCCCGTTTGGCAGCTATGACCCGCTTGATACGCTGTTTAGCGGTTTGTTGAGCCTGCAACTGGGCGCGGCATTTGATGAGGCCTCCGCGCTGATATGCCAACGCCGCGCGCTGCTGGCTAATGATGTCGTGATTTTTCCGGATGCCGATGTGGCGAGTTGGCCGTTGCGTCAACGTCAGCGCTATCGGTTGAAAAAGGGTGTGCGTTATGGAGAAACAACAAATGGCGCTTGATGAAGGCGCGGGAAAACCGCTGGCGAAATATGCTGCGTGGCGACGCGCGGGCGATTTCATTTTTCTCTCCGGCATTATTCCGGTGAATCCGCAAACCGCCACCATTGTGCGTGGCTACGACGACATTCCTGCCGCGGCACAGCGACTGCTCGGGCGGAGCGGCGAGTTCTCCACCGACATTAAAGAAGGCCCGATTCTGGCGCAGAGCTGGTACGTGCTGGAGAGCATCCGCACCACCATTGAAAGCGCGGGCGGCCAGATGAGCGACGTGTTCAAGCTGGTGCAGTACTTCCGCAATCTCGATCACTTCCCCCATTACAGCCGGGTGCGTAAGCAATTTTTCCCCGCTGAGCCGCCGGTTTCAACCGTGGTGCAGGTGAGCGAAATGTTGCCGAGTCCGGACGTCTTAATTGAAGTTGAAGCCACGGCGTGGTTGCCGCAATAACACGAGGAGTTGAAATGTTGCATGGTTATATTCCGGCAAACCGCTTTTTGCCGTACCTAAGCTGGACTGACATCGCCACGCTGGAAAATAAAGCCAACACTGTGATCGTGTTGCCGACCGGCGCGATTGAGCAGCATGGCCCGCATCTGCCGTGTGCGGTCGACAGCGTAATCTCTTCCGGCGTGGTCGGTCACGCGCTGGCGCGCTTACCCGCTGAAATCCCGGCTTACGCGATTCCACCGATCACCTACGGCAAATCTGATGAGCATCTGCATTTTCCCGGCACGCTGACGCTGACCGGCGAAACCCTGCTGCACACCATTCTGGAGATTGGGGAATCACTCTATCGCGCCGGTTTCCGCAAATTTCTGATGGTTAACGGCCATGGCGGTCAGCCGCAGCCATTGCAGATGGCGGCGCGCGAACTGCGTCTGCGCCACGGCGACATGATTATCATCATGCAAGACACCTTCAAAGTCCCCAACTGCGCCGAAAGCTTTATGGACGACAAAGAGCGTCAGATGGCGATGCATGCCGGTCACGCAGAAACCGCGCTGATGCTGGCGCTGGCGCCCGATACAGTGCAAATGGACAAAGCGGTGGCCAACTATCCGCCGGCATTCCCCTGCCCGACGCTTTCTGCTAACAAGCCGATGGCCGCGTGGGCGTCGTACGATTTCGGCCCGAGCGGCGTCATTGGCGATCCGCTGCCTTCTACCCCCGAGCAAGGTGCGGCAATCCTCGATTCGCTGGCTGAAAGCTGGGCAAACGTGATCACCGAAGTGCATCAAATGACATGGGTGACACGCGCCGAACCGGCGTGGGGCACCGGCCAGTGGCAAGGCAAAGTATTAGACCACAATGACGCAGCCGCCTTTTTACAACCGCGCTAGGGAATATTGATGAAAAAAACATTGAGCATTGCTGCCGCGCTTGCGCTGGCCCTGTCAGCCCCGAGCATGGCGGCTGAGAAATTCACCTTTATGACCAACTGGTATGCGCAGGCGGAACACGGCGGATTCTACCAGGCGCAGGCGCAAAATCTGTATCGTGATGCCGGCCTCGACGTCACCATTAAAATGGGCGGCCCGCAGGTGCATACCATGCAGTTGATGGCCGCGGGTCAGGCCGACTGCATCATCAGCGATAACATGCAGGCGCTGGAAATCTGGCAGCAAGGCGTGCAGGCGATGCCGGTCGCTACCACTTTCCAGCACTCGGCGATTGCCTTTCTCACCCATCCGGATGTAAAAAATCAGGCTGATCTGCAAGGCAAAACCTTCCTGCTGGCCGCCGAAGCCTACACCTCATATT
Organism: Pantoea sp. E2023-21; assembly: GCF_051302795.1. NCBI lineage: Bacteria > Pseudomonadati > Pseudomonadota > Gammaproteobacteria > Enterobacterales > Erwiniaceae > Pantoea > Pantoea sp. E2023-21. The sequence continues at coordinate 366,018 of NZ_CP195345.1, forward strand.
GGCCATGGGCGCAGAGCGCGTTAAACCTGAAAAATGCGCGGGTGCGGCCGTATACCTTCAGCATTCAGCCGTTCCTCGCCGACAAAACGCTGGTGCAGCAAGGCTATATCACCTCCGAACCGTTTGCGGTGCAGAAAGCCAATGCGCAGGCCAATGTGTATCCGATCAGCGATTGGGGCTATCCGCCGTACGGCAACAGCATCGTCTGCATGAAATCGACCATCGAGCAGCGTCCGGACGTGGTGGCCGCGTTTGTGAAAGCCTCAATGCAAGGCTGGAAGAACTATCTTCAGGATCCCAGCGCCGGCAACGTGCTGATTAAGAAAGAGAACCCGCAGATGAGCGATGAACAGATCGCCTTCGGTATTGCACAGATGAAGAAATACCAGATGCTGACCGGCGGGGATGCGCAAACCGGTGGCATTGGCATCATGACCGAAGCACGCCTTAAGCAAACCTGGCAACTGCTGGTCGATACCAAGCTGATCGATCCGGCCAAAGTGCCGTTTGACGGCAGCTATACGCTGAAATTCATCCAAGACGTCAAGGTATTACCATGAATACCGCCAGCCATCTGACGCTGCTCAATCCCGATGCGCAAGCGGTGCCGCGTTCAGCGGCGCCACCGGCGATTGAGGTGCTGTCAGCCGAGAAAATCTATCCTAACGGCACGCGCGCGCTGCTGCCGGTCGATCTGACGATTCGTCAGGGGGAATTTGTCTCGCTGCTCGGCCCGTCCGGCTGCGGCAAAAGTACCCTGTTGAAAATGATCGCCGGGCTGATTGAGCCCACCGACGGCAAACTCATGCTGTTCCGCCGCGATCGTCGTGAAAATCAACGCGATCTGCCGCTGTCGTTCGTGTTTCAGGAAGCGACGCTCATGCCGTGGAGCAACGTGCACAAAAATGTACGTCTACCGCTCGATTTAGCAGGCGTGCCGCGTGCCGAAGCCGATACCCGCGTGCGCGAGATCCTCGACCTGGTCGGCCTCGGCCAGTTTGGTCACGTGCTACCACGCGAGCTTTCTGGCGGTATGCAGATGCGCGTCTCCATAGCGCGCGGTCTGGTCACGCGCCCCAAAGTGCTGCTGATGGATGAGCCGTTTGGCGCGCTGGACGAAATCACCCGCAACAAGCTGGACAGCGATCTGCTGGATTTGTGGCAGGAGCAGAAGCTGACGGTGGTGTTTGTCACCCACTCAATTCAGGAAGCGGTGTTCCTGTCGCAGCGCGTGATCATGATGGCGGCGCGTCCTGGTCGCGTGGTGGATGACATCCGCATTGAAACCAGCGTGCCGCGCGACGATGAGTTCCGCGTCAGCCAGCACTTCACCCACTATGCGCAACAGCTGCAACGCGGCCTGTTGGCGGCGAGCAAGGAGAGTCAATGATGAAACCGTTAGCCGCCCATCGTCAATTTCAGCAATGGCTATTCCCGGCCATCGTCGCGGTCGCCATGCTGCTGCTGTGGCAGTTTCTGGTCACCACCTTCAAGGTGCCGGTGTTTCTGGTGCCATCTCCGTTAGTGGTAGCACAAAGTCTGGTGCAGAATTTCCCGACGCTGTTTATGTCACTGCTCTATACCTTGAAGATCACCGTGATTTCCTTCGCAGTGGCGATTGTGATCGGCTCGATCGTGGCGTTTCTGCTGGTGCAAAACCGCTTTATTGAAACCGCCCTGTTCCCTTACATCGTGTTTTTGCAGGTCACGCCGATTGTCGCTATCGCGCCGTTAATCATCATCTGGGTGAAAGACACCACGCTATCGTTGGTGGTGTGCGCAACCTTAATGGCCGTGTTTCCAATCATTTCCAATACCACGCAAGGTCTGCGTAGCGTATCACCGGGATTGTTGAGCTATTTTCGCCTCAATCATGCTTCACGCCTGCAGATTCTCTTGCGCCTGCGTATTCCTTCGGCGCTGCCGTACTTCTTCGGCGCACTGCGCATTTCCAGTGGCTTATCGCTGATTGGCGCAGTGGTGGCAGAGTTTGTCGCCGGCACCGGCGGTACCGATACCGGGCTGGCCTACCAAATTTTGCAGGCCGGTTACCAACTCAACATTCCACTGATGTTTGCCGCGCTGCTGCTGATTTCACTGGCTGGTTTCCTGCTGTTTGCACTGATGTCATGGATTACGCGCCATGTACTGGCGGCATGGCATGAGAGTGAAATGAGCCCCAGTTAACATCGTAACGTCGCCATTTATGGCGACCTTCTTACCAGGTCGCCATAAATGGCGACCCTACGGAAAACCTTTTTACACAGGAAATAAACATGTCTGATTCCGATCGCCAGTCTGCACTGGCGGCGCTGGTCGCGGCGTTGCCTGAACTCGACTGGATTAAAGAAGCGCCGAAGGTCAAACGCCTGTCGCGCGATTTCCACTGGTTCAGCCCGGTGCTAAAACCGCAGCTGGAAGAGAAATTTGCCGAACTGGCGGTGCGACCGCGTGACGAACAGGAGTTGGCACGGATCGTCGCGGCTTGCACAACACAGCGCGTACCGCTCAACCTGCGCGGAGGCGGCACCGGCAATTATGGTCAGCTGATTCCGCTGAACGGTGGTTTGATGGTTGATATGACGCGTCTCAATGCGGTTACTGCCGTCGGCCACGGCACAGTGCGTGCGCAGGCAGGCATTCGTCTCGGCGAGTTGGAAGCGCATACGCGTCCACTTGGCTGGGAGCTGCGCTGCATGCCGTCCACCTGGAAACTGGCGACGCTCGGCGGACTGTTTGGCGGCGGTTTTGGCGGCGTGGGTTCCATTAACTACGGTCCGCTGGCCGCGCCGGGCAACGTGTTGTCAGTGCGTTTGATGACCATGGAAGAGACGCCGCGCATTATCACTCTGCAAGCACCCGACGCGCTGCTGCTGCATCACGCTTACGGCAGCAACGGCATCGTCCTGGAGATCGAACTGGCGCTGGCGCCATGTCACGATTGGATCGAGCGTCTCGACCTGTTCGCTGACTTTCCGGCGGCAATGGCATTCGCCGATGCGCTGGCGCGTTCACCAGGCATGGTAAAACGTCAAATCGCCGTGTTTGCTGCGCCAGTGCTCGATTACTTCACCGATCTGGCGGATGCCGATGTCGCGGGTAAACACGGCGTGATTTCGCTGGTCGGCAGCGAAAGCGATGGGTTGTTACCTGCGCTGTTGGCACAACATGCAGGTCGCAATGCGCTGCATTTTGCCGAAGGTGAAAATAGCGGCCATTCACTGATCGAATATTGCTGGAACCACACCACGCTGCAGGCGCTTAAAACCGATAAAACGCTGACTTACCTGCAAACGGCGTATGCAGCAGATAACTATCAGCAACAGGCCATAACGCTGGCAGCTCAATTATCCGATGAAGTAATGTCGCACATTGAGTTTTTACGCGACATGAACGGCACAATTACCTGTAGCGGCTTGCCGCTGGTGCGTTATAGCGACGAAGATCGTTTAAACGCCATTATGGATATTTACCGCGCTAACGGGGTAAAAATAAATAATCCGCACGTTATTCATATTGAAGATGGCAAGCAAGGCATGGTGCGTGCGGATGTGGTGGCAATGAAACGTGCCTGCGATCCGTATAATTTATTAAATCCCGGCAAATTACGCGGCTGGGAAGTGCGTGACTCTTTACCGGATGTGTATATTCCGGGCGTGAATTAATCTTTTAATGTCTAATTAGGGATGTGCAAATGAAAACACGTAAATGTGTCGGACTGGCTGCGCTGTTTTTCCCTCTGGCGCCGGCTGTAATGGCGGCCACACAGAGCAACATCAGTGATTGTCAGTACGATGCCAGCGGCGTAAATAGCTTCAGTGATATTTTCACCTGCGGCACAGTAAGCGGCAGTTTACGTACGCTTTATTACTCCACACATAACGCTTATTTTGCCAAAGGGTTTAATCAGGATACCACCAGCTATGGCGGCAGCCTGAAATACGAAACCGCACCGCTATGGGGTTTTCGCGCTGGCGTCAGTGGCATATTTCTGCGCGGCATCGATCATCCTGATGAAGCGCATACCATCAGCGACATCGGTGACAATCAAACCAACGTCGGTGAAGCGTATTTAAGCTGGCAGCAGGATGATTTTAAAATTACCGCTGGCGATCAACGCATTAATATTCCCTTCGTTGGCGATTACGACTGGCGTATTACGCCCATTTTGTTCCGTGGCGTAGATATGAATTACGGTGACAGCACCAATTATCTGCACGCCACGAAAGTGTGGCGCTATAAACCCTGGGGCGACGATCAGTTCCTGAATACCACCGCCTATAGCGATATTGATGAACGCACCAATGGCATGTGGGCGATTGGTGGCGGGCGCGGCACGCAGTGGGACGGCAAAAACCTTACTGGTCAGTTGTGGTATCAGGAGTATGCCGATTATTCGCGCGTGGTGTATGGCGAAAGTCATCTGCAGTGGCAGGACACACTGTTCCAGCCGAATGTGGGATTGCAATTTATTCGCGGCACCAGCGACGGCAAAGCGCTGGCGGGTGAAGTGAACAGCACGTCTTACGGTGCGCAGTTGGCGCTAACCTTCACGCCAGCGCTGAGTTGGAAGCTTGGTTATGATCACATCGCCGCCAGCGCCAACAGCTGGGGTAACGGGTCGCTGGTGGTGCCCTATGCGCATAACAGCTCGTCGGGTCCCTATTTCGCGCAACCCTTCTTCACCAGCACCCAGGATTTGGGCAGCGGTAACGCGTATTCCACTAATCTGAATTACGTGCTCAATGAGAATTTGTCGCTCGGAACGCAGTATTCCTTTATGGATCTCAAACCCTCCGCGGCTTCAAACAGCATCAATCAGTCGGAATATTTGGTCTATTTCACCTGGGCATTCAGCGGCGTATTGAAAGGGTTAAGTTTGACCGATTTCGCCGGAGTACAAACCTCACCGTTGTATGATTCGAGCTTCTGGCAAAACCGATTAAGTCTGCAGTACGATTTTTAATTGAAGAGCCAGCAACCTCAGTTGCTGGCTTTTAATTAGAGATAAGGCTTAACCGGATCGTTAAGTGGAATGCTCCACTCCTCGCTATTGACCCGCACTTTTAAATAACGGCGGGTACGAAACTTACCTGGTTCATATTCTTCGGTTTCTCCCTTAATGACGGTTCCACGCAATAACAATTCTTTATTGTTGTTGTAACCGAAACCAACCTCTTTGTTGCCAATCCAGTGCTGTTCAAAGGCGACAATTTTCGCGGCATCCAGCGTGGCACTCTCTTCAGCAGTACAGGCGGTAAAGCTTTTACGGAAGATAAAACACAGCCCCGCGCGATAACGGTCTTTGCCATTGGTTTCCACCAGTGCAATGGAGAAACCGGTATACGCGGCGATTTTCACATACAGCTTGGTTCTGGCACCGTTGCCTGAAATATGCACTTTAACCACGGGACTGGAACCTTCACTGTGCCAGCTACCGATAGAATCTGCGCCATCGCGCGCCTGTAAATAGATATTCGCCACGCCTTCAGGCGTGCGATTACTGAAGTCAGTTTGGGTTTCGGACTGGGAAAGATATTGTGCAGTACCGAGCACGCGGACATGAATTTGCGACGTCGCATCAGAAAAGTTAAATTCACCGACATAAAACCACTTATTCGCCGCCGTGCGGTTATCCATATGGTGCTGTGAGGTGATGACGTCATAATTCAGCGAGCCCTGAATGATCGCCCCCCAATCTGATAATTCCAGCACGCCGCGATCGCCTTCCGCCAGTAACGTCCACGGCTCAATCCCTTCGGTGCTGTAATCAAATCCAGCGCTTTCGTTGTGAATGCTTTTCTGAATAATGGTCGCGCGACAATAGCCCAGCTTAAGAGGATGGGTGGTGGATTCGATGGCTAAACCTTCAATGACCCACTGGCCATTAGTAAGATCGCCGGCAAATTCAGAATGCTCGATCCAACCGTTGCGAATAAAAGATTGCGTGCAGCGTGGCAAATCAAGTACCGGCTTTTTCGTACCGCCTTGTAAGTTGAAATTCGATAGCTCAATGGCCGTGGAGTGATCCCATGCGCCTCGCGCTTGATCGGACCAGCGCGCGTAAACAATGCTGTCCTGACAGCCACGGGAATAGAACTGGTCAATTTTGCAATCCAGCGTATCGACCAGATCGAGTGCGCGTCCACCAAGGTAACGGAACTCCATACTGCTGACGCGTAAGAACTGGCCGCCGGAAATGATATTGGCGAAGAAGCCCACCTGATTGAATGCGGTACCACCATCCTCGCCGCTGTTGGAGCTCATCCCCTTCACCACAAAGCCAGAGAGTTCCGCATAACGCGCATTCACTTTGAAGAAGTGCAAGCCGCGTGGTTTTGTCTCCCAGTTGAAGAGCAACGTCGTGGTCGGGAAATAGCCAAAGTTAACCGATGCCCCTGCGACCTTAAAGCGGTTAATTTCTTTATCCGAGATGTCAAACGTGGACATGCTGAATACGCCAGCGGTAAAGCGGATTCCCGCGGACGGCAGTACACGTTGGGACCAGGCAAACATGCGCTTTACCGCTTCAATGCAGTCTGTTTTACCGTCTGGTACTGCGCCAAAATCCAATACCGTGACCGAGTTATAATCCAGTATCACGCGCTTCCAGCGCTTCTTACCCGCCGTAACAATAATTAAACCACCGTCATCGACGCTGGTTGAGTCGGTTGCATCGTATACGAAGACGCCACCGCCACTCTTTGTTCCGCGCTTATATTCCAGTACCGTGGCAAGTTCGCCAACCGCCGTGGGCTCTGTCGCTTTTAGCTCGGCAACATCGTGAACCTGTATTACAGCCGCTGCCGCCGTGACGGCATTCTGTGATGTGGTATTCGAACTGCCTGACGCATTCGCCATGGGGTGCCCCTAAATGATAAGAGAAAGTAACTGCCCCATGTATTATAAGTAACTGAAAATTAATGTGTTGTTAAGTGCCGGGCGTAACAACGGCGTTTTGAACACGCCAGACAACAGCCTCATCGCAACGTCATGATTAGTGATAAAAAGCGCAGCGGCAGAGCAAAAATTTACGGAATTATCTCAGGTGATTTATTCATTCAAGCGGGCCGAAAAAGAAAAAAGGCCAGTAACTAACGGTTACCGGCCTTAATGGTTAGAACGTGGCGTTTAACCCCACATTCCAGCTCACCTGATGATAATCGCTGTTCCCCCCAACGGTTGAAACCCCGGCAAAGGCATTCACCGTTTCGCCCAACGGCACGTTGGCACCCACCGAGACGTCGAGCCAGTTTTTATCGCGCGCTTCGACGCTGCGCTCAAAGGAAGTGCGGGTCGATTTTAATCCGGCGCGCACGGTGGAATCGGTATCGCCGAACTGGTGGTTGTAGCTCACCTGCGCCCACGGATTAACGATCCACTGTTTGCTGTCGATGCGCCAACCGAGCGATCCAATCTGCGAATGGGTGGTTTGATCGGAGTAGCGCATCGCGGTGCTGCTGTTGCTGTTTTCGCTGTAACCGCCGACGCGTCCGTAATCCAGCGCATAACTGGCCACTGGACCGGTGCTCAGATTTTCGCTAAGCGGTAGCGTCCAGCCGGTTTGCACGCGCATGCCGAGCAGTTTACCGCTGGTGCTGCCCTGCTCGGTACGCTGAGCGGGGCCGATATGGATATCACGCTCAATGCTGTCGAAATCGACATCGGCATAATGCAGATCGGCGTTGATCCAGCCCTGATCCAACACCGTGAGCTGGCTATACAACGCCACCAGGTTACCGCGTAGCTTGTAGTCGTAGTCCGAAGACGGTTTCTGGCGTTGGTTGCTGTTGGAAAACAGCACGCCGGTTTGCCAGTTATCTGTGATTTGATAACCGATACCCAGCGTTAGGTTGGCGCTGTTGGCATCGCCATTGCTCCAGCTATCGCCCTGATAATCAACATGCTGACCGGCATATCCCCCAAATACGGTAAATTTCCCGCTGCTGGCAGGCTGCTGACGCTGCTGCTGCAAATGCCCATCCAGGGTATTTTGCATATCACGGGCCATCATCAGCGGTGATTGCGAGAGCGCAGCGACCTGTGCTGGCGCATCAAGAATGGACTGAATGTAGTCGGCGATCATTGCCTGTACGGCGGGGCTGGGATGCAGACGATCGGCAAACAGATAATCCTGCGCGGTGGAGAAGCCCGGCGTGCTGGACTGGCACTCATCCGCCGCGGTGCCGATGGGACAAGCAATACCGATGGTGTTGGTTAACCCATATTGGCCGGGATTGGCGATCACTTCATCAAACAGCCCGGCGATATCCGCGCGCACGATATTGCCGTTTAGGGTGGCCAGTCCCGCTTCTTCCTGCTGGTTGTAACCGTCGGACAGCGCAGTAACTTGCTCGCTAAGCGCCTGCCATGCGCTGTAAAGCTGTTGCGCCAGCGCATCACGCACCGCCGGAACCGAAGAAATTTCCCCTGCGGCTTGCGTGAACGCATCCTGCACTGCTTGCTGCCGCGCCGCTTTATCCGGCGTTGTCACACTATCCAGTGACTGAAACGCCGCCACCATCGCCGGCGTAGCTTCGGTTCCCAGCACGCGCAGCACCGTCTGGATCATATAAGGTGTTGAACCAAGTTGCGGTACGGTTGGGACGATTACCGCTCCCGCGCCGGCATCTAACAAGGTTTTTATCTGTGCCACCGCAGCGTTGGCGCTGTTACTGATGGTTTCACTGGCGGTCAGCGGATTGGTGACCGCCACTGCGATATCGTTAGCGCCGATCCAGTGAATGTACAAACCGTTGCTGTCAGCACGCCCGCCGGTCGATTGCAGATATTCAGCTAATTGGTCCTGAGTATTTAAATCGGGATTGATTGTCGGCACTGCACCTGCGCCGCCTTCCGCATAATTGCTGCCACCAAGCGTGGAACGCTGCAAATCCTGCCCCAGGTGCGCGGCAAGGATCTCATCGTATAGCGGATGCTGAGCACCATCAAACGTGAAACGGCCTACGTTACCCCCGTCACTCAGACTATCGCCAAATACCGTCAGGCTATCCCAGGCCAACGCGGGAACGGGCATTAGCAAGGCACTGAGCGTGGCGAGGGCGACAGCAGAAAGGGCAGATTTGTGGTTGTTCATTATCAACTCCGTGATGGGCCAAAGCTAAAGCGTTAGGCCAAAAAGGTAAGGCTCGCCCGCGCGAACCCGCAACATCGCCTCAGGAATGCGTAAGAAAAATATCAAGGACGTTTAACTGTTTAGTCAGGAAGGAAGCTTATTGCCAGTTTATGTAACAAAATTTCTGTAGGAAATTTACATGATGAAAGACATGCATTTAAATTAAACCTTTAAATTAACCCGCCGATAACTAAAGATGGCTCGACTTATCCCTGTCTAGCCGGTTCGTTTCAGACATCAGGTCATTTAATTAATTACCCCCATGCGGCGCAAAAGCGCAGAGAGACACAATCAAGTGTCCGGTGAAGGGGAATCTTGCGAACAGCAAAGGTCCGCGCTTTCGTGTGACCAAAATAATGCTGTGCGCATTACGTTCAATAGCACAACAATCGCCTGAGGCTTCCCATGTTTGGTGTGAAAAAGTCGAGTCTTTCCTTGCCGTTTTATAAAAGTGGCGATGTGGTTAAAGATATCAATGCGATCAAACAGCATGTGGCATGGATTGAGTTTTCGCCCAGCGGCGAAATCCTCACTGCCAATCACCTCTTCCTTGCCACTACCGGCTACCAGCTCAATGAGATTCAGGGCAAGCATCACCGCATCTTCTGCAGCCCACAACATAGCCAATCTTCCCGCTATCTCGCCTTTTGGCAAACGCTGGCGTCTGGCGAATCGGTTACCGGCATCTTTGAGCGCTTCAATAAGCAAGGCCAACGTTTCTATCTCAGCGCCACCTATTTCCCGGTGAGCGATGACAAAGGCCAGGTTTACAAAGTGATCAAGGTGGCTTCGGATATCACCGAACGTCATCAGGAGCTGGAGCATAAAGAAGCGGTCATCACCGCGCTGGATCTTTCCATGGCCGTGATTGAATTTACGCCGGACGGCCAAATTCTCAGCGCCAATAAAAATTTCCTGACGCACATGGGTTATGAGCTGGCCTCCGTCGTGGGGCAGCACCACCGTATTTTCTGCTTCGAAAACTTCTACCGCGAAAACCCTGACTTCTGGCGCAAAATCGCCAAAGGTCAGCACTTTGTCGGTCGCTTCGAACGTAAAACCGCCAGCGGTGAACGTATCTGGTTGGAGGCCAGCTACAACCCGGTTTACAACGCTGATGGCAAAGTTTACAAAGTGATCAAAATCGCCTCGGATATCACCGCGCGCGTTGAGGCCGCTAAGCGCGTGGCCGACATCGCGCTGACCACATCTGAAGAGACTTCGCAAATTACCGACAACGCTAATGAGGTGCTGGACGAAACCATTCGCAACTCGGGCCTTGTGGCGGTGCAGGTCAATGCGGCAACGGCGATTGGTGCGGAGCTTAACGCTTCGGCAAGGAGCATTAGCGAAGTGGTTGAGACCATTAACCTGATTGCCTCACAAACCAACATTCTGGCGCTGAATGCGGCAATTGAATCTGCGCGTGCCGGTGAAGCAGGACGCGGGTTCAGCGTGGTGGCAGGCGAAGTACGACGTTTGGCGGCTTCCACCTCCAGCGCCACTAAGCAGATCACCCAAGTAGTGGAACATAATGCGAGCCTGATTGCGCAAATGCAGCAGCAACTCAATGAAGTGAAGCAGTTTGTGGTGACCGAGCAGGATAAAATCAGCGTCTTGTCACGCAGCCTGCGGGAAATCAATAGCGGCGTACATGAGTTTGTGAACGTGATTCATCGGTTAGATGTGTAGATTTCGTAGGGTCGCCATTTATGGCGACCAGAACAGCGCCATTATGCGGACATCGAAACGGTCGTCATGAATAACGACCCTACGTTCGTGCTGTTTCCGTTACATCATCTGCGGCTCACGAATCGCCTGACCTTTAGCAAAACGCGCCAGACTGTACGGCGTCATATCGGTGAACAGCGGTTTGTTATTCACCCTCTGCGCGCACAACAAGCCTGCGCCGGGTCCAATGCCAAAACCGTGGCCGCTAAAGCCGGAGGCAATAAACAAGCCCGGCAGGCTATTCATCTCGTCAATCACCGGCACCAAATCCGGTGTGGTATCAATCCAGCCGCCCCACGCATGATCCACTTTTATACCGTTCAACTCCGGATAGAGCTTGACCAGCGCCTGCATGGCTTCCTGTACGATACCGTTATCCGGTGCCGGATCGAGGGTGCGGATCTTCTCAAACGGCGACACGCCTTGATTGGACCACGAACCCGCTGCTTCTGGGCCGTTGAAGAAGGAACCGTTGATGCGCATTTTGAGCTTTTTGGCGATCTTGCTGCGGTACATCGGATAGAACTTGGTGGCGTAGCGGATGTTTTGCGGCGCGAGATCGATCTGCCCGCGTCCAGAAAGTGCCACGGTGTAGCTGCCATCCTGACGACGGCGAATACACAATCCACCGGTGCTCAAACACCCCTTAATCACTTCCGGCGCCACCGTGGTTTTGAACGCGGTACCCAGAATATTGGCGCTCGGAAGTTCGATGCCGTATTGCTTGCAGAAGCGTGAGCTCCACGCGCCGCCACAGCAGATCACACGATTGGCTTTCACCAGCCCACGCTCGGTCCAGACGCCGGTAACGCGTCCGCCCGACACATCCAGGCCGCGCACCGCGCAATTTTGATGGATTGACGCGCCAAGATTTTTCGCGCCGGTGGCAATCGCCGGTGCAGCAAGAGAAGGTTCAGCACGACCATCGCTGGGCGACCACACGCCGCCCACCCACGGCGAGCTGTTGCCGATGCGTTCGCGTGCTTCTTTAGCCGAGAGTAAATGGCTGACGAAACCAATTTGCTGCGCCTGTTTGCCCCACGCTTCCCAGCGCGCCAGGTCGCTTTCGCTCTGCGTGCCGTAGGTAATGCCCTGGCGCGAGAAGCCCAGATCGAGACCGATTTCGCGACTCAACTCCTCCCAGCGCTGTAAGCTACGCATCGCCATCGGCAGTTCGTACAGGTCGCGATTTTGCTGACGAACCCAACCCCAGTTGCGACCTGATTGTTCGCCGCCGATCACGCCCTTCTCAAACAACGCCACCGAAACGCCCTGTTTTGCCAGCTCGTAACTCACCGACGTGCCAATAATGCCGCCGCCAATGACAATCACATCAACGGCTTCGGGAAAGCGTTCACTGTCTATTACTGCATTGATTTTTATGCGCATCGTCTCAAGTCCTGCACGCCACTTCGGTGACGAAATCACAAATGATGTTCAGAGGGAATGTGCATGATCCACAACACTCTGGCTTCACTCGCGCTATGGTTAAAAATGTTGTGCGGTAAATGGCTCTGGAACTGGAAGCTGTCGCCCGCGGTGACAATGGCACTGTCGCCATCGATCTCCAGCGTCAACTCGCCTTCCATCACCAATCCGGCCTTTTCGCCCTTGCCCATTAACATCTCATCGGAACGCACGCCCGGCGGCACATTGATGAACATAAATTGCAAATCGTGATCGCCTGACGGCGACAACATCGCCTTCGAGATTCCGCGCTTGCCGACATTAAAATGCGGCCGCTCAATCGCGCGACGCACGAAGTGTTCTGCGCCGCGCAGCGTTGATTCCTTCTCTTCCAGGAAGGCTGAAAGCGGCACTTTCAGCACCAGCCGCAGCTGCTCTAATACGCGCACGGTTGGATTGGTCAGGTTGCGCTCGATCTGGCTGATGGCGCCAGCGGACACATTTGCCAGCTGCGCCAAATCAGTGATGGTCATATTGCGCGCCTTGCGAATCCGTTTCAGGCGCGATCCAATATCCGCTTCCTGCGCGCCCGTTGCTTCGTCACTGATACTCACTTTCTTCATCGGTTTTTACCCTTCCAGCGGATAACTTTATCGAATTTCACACAGCGTAGTCGCCGCGTTTATGTCCCTGATACTGTGTTTATCGCTGAAATAAAGGGTTCGAGACAGCAAAATATGCCGCAGCGGCGTTAGGGCATACCCCATTTAGTTTTAATGGTTTGCAACGTGCCGTCCTCTTTCATCGCGGTTAGCGCGCTGTTAATTTGCGCCATTAATTGATCGTTGCCTTTTTTCACGCCAAACGCCATTGGCGAAACATGTTCCGGTTTATAACCGTCGATAACATGCATACCTTTTAGGCCACCCGCTTTCTCCTGCGCTTTAAGAATCGGATAATCATTCATGCCGGCCGCAATACGTCCGAGAGACAAATCTCGCGTCATATCCGCTGGACTGTCATAAACCTTCACCTCTTTGGCGATACCGCTGGCCATTAAGCTTTGCGTGTAATCCGTCCCCGCCATCGTTCCGACAATGTCACCTTTCACATCTTGCCATGAGTTATAGGTCTTTTTGTTGTCGTCGCGCACCACCAATCCCGCGCCAAAAGCGGTAACCGGCTGTGAGAAAGTAATGCGCCTGGCGCGTTCTTCGGTGGGTGTCATGCCCGCGACAATCATGTCAATTTTGCCGGCAATCACCGATTGAATCAGCGTGGAGAATGGGATGGCAGTGTAATTAATCTCGAGGTGCTGGCGTTTCGCCACTTCGGCTGCCACATCCGGCATAAAACCTTCAATTTTACCGCTTTTAGTATCGAGAAACGTCGTAGGCGCGCTGGAAGGCGGTGAACCGGCGGTCAGCGCCGCGGCCTGCGCATTGAGGCTAAAAGCCGCCGCCAGACACGCGAATAATAACCGTGAACGATTAACAGACATAACTCACTCCTGAATTAAAGGGAAAGGGCGAACGTCATTTTCACTATAATGAAATTAGTCAGGTGTGTGTCAATGTTTTATTTAATCAGAATGCGTGAATTCACACTTCAGGATTAAACCCTTTGATAACAAGCATTATTTAACCTATAGCGTGTTCATATGGCGAGAATAAGTAAAAGCTATCTCTGTTCGACGGGTAAAGATTGACAGTGATTCATCAACAGAGATATTCATTATAATGAAATTTATCTACAGGGGATTATCATGGATTGGAGTAGTATTCACGTTTATCTGCCCTTCCTGTTGAAAGGGGCCGAAATGACGATTTACATCACCATTTTGTCCCTGATAATTAGCACACCGCTGGGACTGATTTTTGCCGCGGCGAAGATGTGCCCGTGGAAAATAGTGTCCTGGCCCATCGCAACCGTCATTAATATTACACGCGGCCTGCCGATGATTGTGGTGTTGTTTTATATCTATTTTGTCTTCCCCGATATCGGCATCACGCTGTCGTCATTTCAAGCCAGCGTGATTGGTATCGCCTTCTGTTTTTCGACTTATATCGCTGAGATATTCCGCGCCGGCATTGAATCGGTGGATCGCGGCCAGCTGGAAGCCGCCCGTTCAATGGGCATGAGTTTCCCAAAAGCAATGCGCCGCGTGGTGCTGCCGCAGGCGTTTCATGTCGCCTTGCCGCCGTATAGCAATACGCTGGTGATGATGCTGAAAGATTCTGCGCTGGCCTCCACCATTGCCGTGACAGAAATGACACGTCAGGGGCAGCTGATTGCTGCGTCTACCTTCGATAACACCACGGTGTATACGCTGGTTGCACTGCTCTATCTCGTGCTGTGCCTGCCTTTGCTGGCACTGACCAAGCAGCTGGAAAAACGCCAGATCAAAGGAGCCTGAGATGATTGAAATTCGTGATGTACACAAAAGATTTGGTCATGTCGAAGTGCTGAAAGGCGTGAGCTTCAGCGTGAGTGAAGGTGAAGTGGTCTGTTTAATTGGTCCCTCCGGTTCGGGAAAATCGACCATTTTGCGCTGTATTAACGGTCTTGAAACCTATGAAGGCGGCGACATCGAGGTACTAGGCCAGCGCGTCAATAATAAACACAACAGCATCAACGATTTGCGCCGCCAGATCGGCATGGTGTTTCAGCGCTTCAACCTCTTCCCGCATCGCAGCGTGTTAGAAAACGTGATGGAAGGCCCGATTCATGTCAACGGCGAACCGCGTCATGTGGCAGAAAAGCGAGCTAAAGATCTGCTGGCGATGGTCGGCCTTGCGGAGAAGATTAACGCATGGCCGACGCAGCTTTCCGGTGGTCAGCAGCAGCGTGTGGCAATAGCGCGCACGCTGGCACTGCAACCGAAAGCAATATTATTTGATGAACCCACGTCGGCGCTCGATCCGGAATTGGTGGGTGAAGTGCTGCAGGTAATGCGTAATCTGGCACGTGAAGGCATGACGATGATAGTGGTCACACACGAAATGCAGTTCGCGCGCGAAGTCGCCGATCGCGTCTGTTTCCTGCACAGCGGACAGATTGTCGAGCAAGGCCCCGCCGACCAAATTCTGCTCAAACCGCAAGAACCGCGCACCCAGGATTTCCTGCGCCGCGTACTTGGCAATGTGGTTTCCACCCCCTGCGCCTGCTGTAAAGTGGCGATTTAAAATATTCTTTGCACGCATCGTAGCGTGCGCTAGCTCAAGATCATTCCTAATTAGGGGTAATTATGAAAGTCCAAAAAATCACGCAACCCGCCGCTATCGACGTCATGGAAAACTGGGGCAGCGTAGCAGGCTTACCCGGCACCGGCAGCATTGCATTATCCGGCATACAAAAAGTGATTCCCGGTATGGAAGACATCGACACCGGCATCTTCGAATGCGGCGTCGGTTCCTATCGCCGCTCGGTGAAACAAGCTGAGATCATGCATTTCCTCAATGGCAACGGCTCTTTTACGCCAGATGGCGAGGAAACCCTGAACTTCAAACCCGGCGATTCGTTCTTCTTTGAAGCCAATACTGAAGGCACCTGGGTGATTGAAAACACCATGCGCAAGCTGTATGTGATTTTTGACGCCAGCTGAAGGGTGCGCTGCCTTTTAAAATAGCGAATGTCGCCCGGTGCGCATCAATGCGCACCCTACAAAATCCCGCCTGACTTTGACCCGCCTGTTTCGTAAATTTTTGTCTTTGCACTGGCGTTGTGAACAAAAATGACTCATATAAATAGCATCAGCTATATATTATAGCACTGGCTATATTCCTCTGGAGATGATCATGTTCACTCAACGCCTTTTGCCTGCAGTTGTCATGTTGATGTCACTGACCTCGCTGCTGCCCTTTTCGGCGTCAGCGGCAGAAAAACTGAAAGTGGTGACCACTTTTACGGTGATTGCTGATATGGCAAAAAACGTCGCGGGCGATGCGGCAGATGTGACGTCAATTACCAAAACGGGCGCCGAGATTCACGAATACCAACCCACACCTGGCGATATCCGTCGGGCGCAGGGCGCCAATCTGATTTTGGTAAACGGCTTTAATCTGGAGCTGTGGTTCAGCCGTTTCTACCAGCGTTTGCACGATGTGCCGCAGATTACCGTGACAGAAGGCATTGACCCGATGGGCATTACCGAAGGTCCCTATAACGGCAAACCGAATCCGCATGCGTGGATGTCGCCGGATAACGCGCTGATTTATGTCGATAACATCCGTAATGCGCTGCAGAAGTATGATCCCGCCAATGCCGCGGTTTATCAGGCCAACGCCGAGCGTTATAAAGCGCAGATTCAGCAAACCATCGCGCCGATGCGTGCTGCTATCGATAAGCTTCCCGCCGATAAACGCTGGTTGGTCACCAGTGAAGGTGCCTTCTCCTATCTGGCGCGCGATTTTGCTTTGAAAGAACTCTATTTATGGCCAATTAACGCCGATCAGCAAGGCACGCCGCAGCAGGTGCGTAAAGTGATTGATGCGGTGCGCGCCCATCACATTCCCGCGATTTTCAGTGAGAGCACCATTTCTGCTAAACCCGCTCAGCAAGTGGCGCGTGAAGCCGGTATTCATTACGGCGGCGTGTTATACGTTGATTCGCTGAGCAACGGCAATGGTCCGGTGCCGACCTATCTGGATCTGCTGCGCGTCACCACCGAAACCGTGGTGAAAGGCATCACAGAAGGAGGCCAGAAATGAACCCAGCCGCAGGATTACTCGTCGAAAATGTGGGTGTGACCTACCGCAACGGCCACACTGCGCTGCGCAAAGCCTCTTTTAGCGTGCCCGCAGGCAGCATCACCGCGCTGATTGGCGTCAACGGCTCCGGCAAATCCACGCTGTTCAAAGCGATCATGGGATTTGTCCCGCTCGCCTCAGGCGCGGTAACGCTGGCGGGTTTGCCGGCAAATAAGGCGTTGAAACACAATATCGTTTCCTATGTCCCGCAATCGGAGGAAGTGGACTGGAGCTTTCCGGTACTGGTGGAAGATGTGGTGATGATGGGCCGTTATGGTTACATGGGCATGCTGCGTATTCCGCGTGCCGCCGATAAACACAGTGTTGATCAGGCGCTGGAACGCGTCGGCATGAGCGCCTATCGCCATCGCCAGATTGGCGAACTGTCGGGCGGGCAGAAAAAGCGCGTCTTTCTGGCGCGCGCACTGGCGCAAAGTGGTCAGATTATCCTGCTGGATGAGCCGTTTACCGGCGTGGACGTCAAAACTGAGGCTGCGATTATCGCCCTGCTGAAAGAACTGCGTGACGAAGGCCGCACCATGCTGGTTTCCACCCACGATCTTAATGCCATCCCCGATTTCTGCGATCGCTGCGTGCTGGTGAAAAATACCGTGCTGGCCAGCGGCCTGCTGCATGACACGTTCACCGCCGATAATCTGGCGCAGACGTTTGATGGCGCGCTGCATGAGCGTAACGCGGTGTTGATGCAGTTGATGAAAGACAAAAATCCTCACCGGGGAGAGAACCATGTCGTGGATTATTGAACCCTTCGGCTATCAATACATGCTGAATGCGATGTGGATCGCGGCGCTGGTCGGCGCGATCTGCGCCTTTCTCTCCTGCTTCCTCATGCTAAAAGGTTGGTCACTGATCGGTGATGCGCTGTCGCACTCGATTGTGCCCGGCGTAGCGGGCGCGTACATGCTTGGCCTGCCCTTTTCGCTCGGCGCTTTCCTCTCCGGCGGCCTGGCGGCGGGCAGCATGCTGTTTCTCAATCAACGAACGCGCTTAAAGGAAGATGCCATTATCGGTCTAATCTTCTCGTCGTTTTTTGGTATCGGCCTGTTTCTGGTTTCGCTCAATCCCACCTCGGTGAATATTCAGACTATCGTGCTGGGCAATATTTTATCGGTTGCACCCGCCGATATCTGGCAGCTCGGCGCGATTGGCTTTATCACCCTGACCATTCTGCTGCTGAAGTGGAAAGATTTGATGGTGACGTTCTTCGATGAGAGCCACGCGCGATCGCTGGGATTAAATACGCTGCGGCTGAAAATCCTGTTCTTCACCCTGCTCTCCGCTTCTACCGTTGCCGCGCTACAAACCGTTGGGGCGTTTATGGTGATTTGCCTGGTAGTGACGCCTGGCGCGACCGCCTATTTGCTGACGGATCGTTTTCCGCGCTTGCTGCTGATTGCCGTGACCATCGGCAGTGTTACCAGTTTCCTCGGCGCCTGGAGCAGCTACTTTCTTGATGGTGCGACCGGCGGCGTGATTGTGGTGGCGCAAACGCTGGTATTTTTAGTGGCTTTTGTATTTGCACCTAAACATGGCGTGCTCGCCGCTCGCCGTCGCGCACGTCAGACCCTGGAGGACGGCGTAAATGGCTGAATTATTATTGAGTCCCTTCCAGTTCGAATTCATGAACATGGCGCTGATCACCACCCTCGTGCTGTCGCTGCCTTGCGCGATGCTGTCGGCGTTTCTGGTACTGAAAGGTTGGTCATTGCTCGGTGATGCGATGAGCCACGCAGTATTTCCTGGCGTAGTAATCGCCTGGCTAATTGGCTTGCCGTACGCCATTGGCGCGTTTATCGCCGGCATGGTGTGCGCCGTCGCTACCGGCTATATCAGTGAGAACAGCCGCATCAAACCCGACACCGTGATGGGCATCGTCTTCTCCGGCATGTTCGGCGCAGGTTTGGTGCTCTACCTGAAACTGCAGCCTGAAGTGCATCTCGACCACATCTTATTCGGCGATATGTTAGGCATCAGCCTTGCGGATATTATTCAGACCGCAGCCATCGCTTTAATTGTTAGCGTGCTGATTGGCATCAAGTGGCGTGATTTGCTGCTGCATGCGTTTGATCCTCACCAGGCGCGCGCGTGCGGCATCAACGGCAAATTGATGCATTACGGCTTGCTGTGTTTGATCTCGTTAACCATTGTCGCCGCGCTAAAATCGGTGGGCGTGATTCTGTCGATTTCCATGTTGATCGCGCCTGGCGCTATCGCTTTACTGCTGGCGCGTCGTTTCCTGCAGGTGATGTTGCTGGCGATAGGCATTGCGGTGGTGACGGGATTCAGCGGCGTGTATGCCTCGTTCTTCCTTGATAGCGCGCCGGGACCTACCATTGTGGTGATTTACGCCGCACTGTTTGTTCTGGCATTTTTGTACGTCTCGGTGCGAGATCGCCGTACGCAGCACGTGCATGGTTGATGATCCCAATCGCCATCAATAGCGCAATACCGATTTGCACACTCTGTCGCGGCGCGGTTTATCGCGCATGTCTGTGCGGGTTCTGTGCCCACCCAGACAATGCGCCATAAATTGCGCCGCTACGGAGGAAAAACGCAGCCGAGTTCGCGTAGCGTCTTCTCGACCCCATCGCGCGTGTTGCGCCCTTCGGTTATGGCCTGCATATCGCCCATGCTGGGGAGTTCAACACCGGCGATATGAAGTAGACACGCTAAATGTTAAAACGACCATCGCACGCCCGCGTTATAACGCCAGCCTTTAGCACCGTTGCCATCGATCTCTTTGCGGTAATCCGCTTCGGCATACAGCGCGACGTCCTTATTCAGCGTAGCGCTGCCGCCTAAGCCAACATCCCACATCTGACCGAACTTACCGCTTTCAAAGGTTTGGCTGCCTTCAGCATCTGCTGAACCTATCTTGGTTTTCGCGGTGCCGCCCCAGCCTTTGTAGTAATTAGCGCGAAGATAAGGCGTGTAGGCATTCTGGCTGGCGTCCTGCCAGGTGCGATCAAGGCGCGCGCCGAGTCGGCCAATGGTTTGATCGTAATCGTTGTACGCTACGCGCGTGCGATCGCCATCGGTGAAGCTGTCCATTTTTATCTGCAACCAGGTAATTTGTGCCTGCGGTTCGAGGCGTACGCCGTGGGCGAAGGTGAACGGATAGCCCGATTCTACCGAGGCCGTCCAGCCGTTACCTTTCGGTGATGCCACTTCTTTCTGGCGCGCAATGTCGGTTTCTCCGCGATACCAACCCCAGCTCAATGAGCCATCGAGGTAAAATCCGCTGTCACGCAGCCAGGTGCCGTACAGCGAAATGCTGTCGCTATCAAAACTGGTGGAGCTGTAACCGTCCGCCGCGTGTGGGCGAATACGGGTGTTACCGCGCGTATACGCCACGCCGCCACGCAGGCTATCTTTCGCGCCATCAGCACGCAGCAGGTTGCCGCCCAATTGCACGGCGCTGTAATCCAGATCGAAGTCGTAGCCGTAATCCGCTAAACCGCGATTGCTTTGATATTTGAGATTGGAGCCGAGATAACGGATAAACATCTCGCCGCCCACCGCAGCAGAATCGGTTTGCTGCTGACGCAATTCGCCGAGGCGTTTATGCAGATCGTCGGTTACCGCCAGCGAGTAATAAGCCAAACCGACCGGTGCCGAGATATACGATGGCACCTGCGGCGTCACGGCCAGACGCGCGGCGCGCTGATTGCTGCCTGCGCGTGGCTGACACAGCGAACCCTCTTCACAGACAAAGTTGTTAGCCAATCGATAATCCCATCCGCCCGCAGCGGAGCTGCCGGGCGCAAAGCTGGCTAAGCCGTATTGCCACGGCCCGGACGCCACATAGCCGCTCTGTAGCGCAAAGCTGGTTGCGCTGGCGCTGCCGGTCACCTGCGCCAGCGACACACCTTCGTTATTGGCAATCGCGCCATCGCGGTTGCTATCCAGCAGCGGGCCGCCGATTAGCCGATCCTCGATCAACGTCGTTCCTGTGACATTGCCGTTTACGCGCAAAGTGTCACTTTGTGTCGCAGTCGAGTTGAGTTTCAGGCTGCCGCCCGCCGATGCCAGTTCGCCATCAATGGTTAAGGTATTCGCCGCTGTGCTGCCGCCGTTGGTGAGATCCAGCGTACCGGCGTTATTCACCACCAGCGAATCACCGGTCGCGCCTTGCAACAGCGGGTTGACGTTATCGCCGGCGAACAGCGTACTGCCGGCATCAATATTGATGGTGCTGTGCGCCAGTTTGATGTTGTCAGTTAGCGTCCATTTCGTCGCGAAGAAATTGAGCGTGCTCCAGCCCGCGCCGAGGTTGGTGCCTTTGCGGGTATCATCGCTGGCAAATGAGCCGCCGCGCGCCGTCAGTTCGCTCAGGCTGAGCGTGCTGCCTGCGCCGTTTTCGGTGGTGATGTGGCGGGTATCCGCCAGGCTGACTTTTTGCACCGTCGCCTGATTCGCTGCGCCGCTGCCCATCGTCAGACTGCCATTCAGCGTGCCGCCGGTGACCACCACTTCATCGCTGCCGTTGCCGGTATTCACATCGCCAATCACCGAACCATCGAGCAGTGCAATCACATCATTACCCGCGCCACCGGCTACTACCACCTGATCCGGGAACGGCGCGTTAATCGTGCCTTCATTGATAAATACCGTCTCTCCGCCGCGCAGATCGATCAGCGGAGAGACGCGGCTCAGCGAGGTAATCGAGCCCTGGTTGATCACCTGGCTGGCGGTGTTGGTGACAATCGCCGAACCGCCGTTGAAATCGCGAATGCCGATGGAGCCCTGCGAAATCACTCTGCCGCGGGTGTTGGCGCGAATGCCGGTGCCTTGTCCGGAAACCAAAATGACATAATCCTTCCCGATCACCAGATCGTTGCTGGTGGTTGAACCATCGGCATTTTCGAAGCGGTAGCCGGTACCGCCGCCGCTGACATTAATCAGCGCGCTGCCATTGGGATCGAACGACGTGGCCGAGCGCACACCGTTGCCACCGCTCACGTCCAGCATCACGTTCTCCAGCGAGATATTGGTGGTTTCAGCGCGATTGTTGATCACGCTGCCGCTACCGTAGCTACCCAGGATGATGTCGTTGGCTTCAAAGCCCTGCGCGCCGGTATCAAGCAGCAAACCATCCGCATTGCCCATCGCCTGGATGGCGCTCGCGCCCTGCCCGTCGCCGTAGATTTTCAGCCAGCCGCCGTTACCCACGCGCAACGCTGCGATGCCGTCATCGACACGCAGGGAACTGTCCACTGGAACGTATTGACCGTAGCCGCTGCTGACATCCACGCCGATGCCCGATGCGATATGCATGCTGCCACGGTTAATAAAGTTACCGCCGTCATGCACGCGCGCGCCGGTGCTGTTGGGCCCGGTGAGATCGACCACGCCCTGATACTGATTAAACAAGCGCGCGCCCCCGCTCACATCAAACGCGGTGCTATTGCGGCCATTGCCGGTGATTTGCGAGGAGGCGTAGATTTCCGACTCATCGCCGCCGACCACCGCCGCCGTACCGTTTTCGCCATTCAATGCGATACCGCTGGTAATGACGCCCTCGGCGCTGCCGCTGACGCGCATCACCGTGGCATTTTTACCGGTTACGGTGTAATTGTCGGTGCTGGAAACGGAAGCGTCGTACCCGCTCACGTCCATACCGGTGGTGCTTTCACCGCTGAGCGTCACGTTGCCTGGCGTTTCGGCATACAGCCACGCGCCGTTAACAATTTCGTACAACCTGGAGTTTTCCGTGCTGACATCGGTACTGCCGCCATGGCTGATCAAACGCGTACCGGGATCCGCCGCGCGAAAACCGTATTGATTTCTGTCGTGGTACACCACGCTATTGCCGTCGCCTAACTCAAGCAGTCCACCGGCGAACACCGCGCCCGCCAGCGCGTTTGAGCCGAACAAATTGATGGTGCCGTTTTGCGAGAAGCGCGCCAACTGGTGATAGGAGATCACCCCTTTGCTGGGAGAAAAACTCTCAGAATCCACGTTATACACATTGAGTAAGCCGACATTGATGACTTCCGTCGGCGTTACGCCATCGGTGTATTCGGGGTTGCCATACGCATACAGCCCCGTGCTGCCGCGCGTCACCGTAATATCGCCACGGTTGAAGGCAAAGGCGCCATTTTGCGCATAAATGCCGTTGGTCCTCTGGCCGCCTAAGGTGATGTCGCCGGTATTAAGCAACTGAGCGTGATTGGTGACAACCAATGCCTGCTGATTATCAGCGACGCCGCTAAGCGCCGCGTGGTTGATCAGCAGCGTATCAGGATTAAACTGCGTTTCCGGATTGATCGGTTGGCCCACCAGGGTGAATTTGTTGCCATCAGCAACGGCGCCGGTCGCGCCATTGCTGAGCAGTCTGATACGGGTAGCCGCATCAATGGTGGCGTGCGCACCATCGCTGATCTCAACTGCACGGGCGTAATTGCCTGCAACGTTGAAGGTCGCGCCATTAGTATTGACGTCGGTGAACTCACCACTGCCGTACACGCCCGTCGCAAAGGCGTTGGTCATGGAAAGCGTGCGGCCGGTGCCATCAAAATCTGCACCATCTGCAACGCGAAATATGTTGCCGTACGGCACGGTGGCGCTGTAGCTGCCGTTGGCGGGTAAGTTGATTCTGGCATTGGGTCCAATGGTATAAAAACTAATATGGCGAGCGGTATACACGTTGGGATCAGGCACAGATATCGGCACCGCATTGGCGCTGACATCCACGCCCGCGCTGCCCTCCGCGCGAATACCAATGTTTGCGTTTCCGCCAAGTCGAATCGGCCCGCTAAGGTTTGCGTAGGCGGTACCGCCCGGGTCGCCCTTTACCCACACTGCAGTGCTAAAGGCGTCGGTATAGCGATCGCCATCGCCAGGCACATTGATTGCCCCGCTGGAAAACGCTACGGAGTCATTGCCATCGCGCGCGATGACTTTGAGTCCGGTGCTGTTGTAGCCGTTAATATTGATGGTGCCCGTATTGCCAACCTTGCCGAGACTGCCGGAATCGAGCACTAACATGCCAACGTTCTCTGCAGGCTCGGGTTGTATCAGGCCATTTACGTCGATTACGCCGTTGTTAAGCGTGACCGCGTGAGGCGCAAGTTCCACCTTCATCCCCGCCGCGTTTTGCACTTTTGAGCCAATGACGATGTGGCCGTTATTCACCGCTTTTGAGTCAAGAAATTGATAGATACCGCTGGCACCGCCACTCAGATTGACGGCGACATCTTCGGTTGGATCATTTTTGCGATTTTGCGGTGAGCGCCCGATGTAGAGGGTGCCATCTCTGGCATTAACGAAACCGCCTTTGCCATCGCTGCTCAACAATACGCCAGCCGCTGCGCCACCGTTACTGACATCGCTGACGCCGACGTTGATGTTGCCGTGGTTAATTACCTTGCTGTTATAGGCATTGATGCCGGCGCTGAAGCCTGCGCCGGGTTGCACATTGATCACACCACGATTAATGAATCGACTTTCATAACTGGCAGTGACTGCGCTGCCGCCCGCACCAACCGTACTGCTATCCACACCTGAACCATTGGCGTTATTGAGAAAACCGGCGTTAATGACGCCGTTATTGTAGCCGCGCGCGCCATAAAGTAACTCCAGACCCGAACCGGTGCTGGAGAGTTTGCCGTCGACAATCGCCTTCGCCCCGTTGCTGGCGCGCATCACCGCGCTATTGCTGTTCACCACTTCCAGCGTTTTGCCGCGATTGATTTTCACTGTCGCTTTCGGGCCATCGGCGCTGAGCACCACCTGATCGAATATCGGCAGCGCCACTTCATCGTCGAAGTTGTTGGTGCTCATGCGATAGACCACGCGGCCCTCACGCAGGCGAAAGGCCTGATTAAAATCGCTATTGTAGTTTTGGGTAATCAATTTGCCGTATGAGAGTTGCTCGATGAGCCAGTCGTTGTAAGCACGCAATTCGCTAAGATTAGTGACGTTAAACCAGGTGACGCTGCCGTCGTACATGCCAACACTAAACACACCGGCATATTCAACGACGTTACCCACGTCATACGCCAGCCGATCGCCACCGTACGGCGTGGTTGCTGCCGTGAAGGCAATGCGGTTATTACTGTTCCAGTTCAAATTCCCTTTATTGCTGGCGGTAAATAACTGACTTTGTTTCGCCGCCATTGACCAGCTATTACTGGAGGAAGACGTTGCCGCGTTATGCTTACCCATATCGATATTAAGCGTGCCTTTACTGACGGACGCGACGCGCGCATTGATATATTGCTTGTCGTTTACATCAAAATAATCTGGCACTACGGTTTCCAGACCAACAGCGGGTAAATCAACCAGTTCCGCGCTATTAAACGCCTGATAATTAACATAGGTGTTGTAATTGGGATCAAAAACGCCGATGGAATAATTTTGCGGCCCAATTTGTAAGCGTGGCGCACCAATAACATCGTCGTTAATAATACGACCAATCGATCGCAACTCACCAATTGTCACGCTCCCCACGCCACTCTCACCGGGTGTAAACTTTGGTAATCCGCTGAGCGTTTGCGTGCTGCCATTGCATAAACAGTAGGCTCCAACCTTATTGTCATTAATTTCAGGCGTATAAGGCTTTAATATCGCTGCCGTTGTCGGCAACACAGGGAACATCATGCCTTGCGCAGCCACAAGGCTTAGTAATACCGGATTTAATTTAAACACAATGTTTTCCTCAAGAGAGAAAAGACAAAAGGCACAAAGCAGTGTGCTTCAGATTGTTTAACTGACTGAATTAATTTGTTTCAGGATTTTAATATTTGAAATCGGATGAAATGAGTATCGTCGCTTAAGCAGGAAAGCGTCCAGTTTGAGTTAAGTATTTGTGAGGCGGGAGAGAGGATTTAGGAATTGAGCCAAGAAAATTGTATTTTTAAGCGGATCTACCCTGAATGAGTAAATTAAAATCTTTGAGAGACATTCATTTCATTCGGCTTTATGAACATGCGTTCAGAAATTTTCCAGAAGCTATTCATTAAGCATCTTTTTTTCCAAAGGCCAGGCCGCCAATCCTTTTATCTCTTTCAACACAAACATACTTTGCATCTCCTTTATCCCCGGCAGGCGGCGAATGACCGACATAGCAAATTCTGCATACGCATCCAAATCTGCTGCCACCACCTGTAATAAGAAATCCGCATCGCCGCCGATGCTGTAGCAGGACACCACATTATCCAGCGCCATCACTTTCTGTTCGAATTTTCGCGCTTCGGCTTCGCTGTGGCTATCAATGGTGACGCGTACAAACACCATCACATTAAGGCCAATCTTTTTTCGATTCAGTACAGCGCGATAGCCCTGAATCACTTCATCCTCTTCCAGCTTGCGCACTTTGCGCCAGGTTGGCGAGGCGGAGAGGCCAATTTCGTCAGCGAGATGTTGGTTGGTGATGCGCGCGTCCTGCTGCAACTGCTGGAGGATTTTGATATCTGTCTTGCTCAGAGTCATAAGCGGATAATTCTTTCCTTTAGGTAGTGATTAAGGGGGTTTTTATCCCTATTCCGCCACTTTTGCAACCTATTCAGAAAGCACTTTCCCTTGGGGATGCGGCATACTTTTCGTCTGATTATTGCCGTCAGAGTCATTGCGCGGATGTAGCCAGGTCGCCATGAATGGCGACCCTACGGCGTAGGGTGCGCATTTATGCGCACCGGAAATACCAGCGTCATTCGCAGAAGCGCGTACTTATAACCCACTCAAAGTGAAGCCTGAAGCATGAATTTCGACGCAAACACCCATCGCTGTACCATCGTGATCGATCAGCAATTGCCTGCAGGATTGGCAATGAACGCTGCTAGCGTTATCGGCATTAGTTTTGGAAAATTGATCGGGAATTTGGTGGGGCCGGATCAGCAAAGCCAGGATGGCGTTAATTATCCCGGCGTCATCTACGCGCCGCTGCCGGTGTTATTGGCGGACGGCAATTACCTGCGCGAATTACAGCAAATAAGCGTCGCGGATAGCGAAATCTTTGCGATGCCGTTTAGCGCGCTGGCGCAATCCTGCAAAACGTATAAAGAGTACGGCGAACGTATTGCTGACACGCACAGCGATCAGATTGAGTTGGTGGCAATCGGTTTGATCGGTCCAAAGAAAAAAATTACCCGTTTAACCGGTAATTTGAAACTTTATCGCTAACTATCCTCTTCAGCCGCAAACCACGCGGGTGACTGACCGACATAGCGGCTGAATGCCACGCTGAACGCGCTGGCGGAGCGATAGCCAACGCGCTCCGCCACTTCGGCCACCGCCATGCGTTTGCCACGCAGCAAATTTTTCGCCAGCGCCATGCGCCATGTAAGTAAATAGACCATCGGAGCAACGCCAACCGCTTCCCGGAAGCGCACAAAAAAGAAGAACGTGATAGCGCTGCGGCTTTCGCCAACTCGGCCACCGTCCAGTTGTGCGCCGGATTCGCGTGAATGGCGCGGATCGCCGCCGCCAGGCGCTCATCGGCTAACCCGCTCATCACGCCCGGACACGCATTGCAGATCGCTATCGATCGCAACGCTTCTATTAATAACAACTCCAGCAGGCGTTCCAGCACCACATGGCGCGCCGGACGCTGTGCCCGGCATTCGTCCATCACCAATTGCACCAGTGTGGTTAAGCGCGATTCGCCGCGAACATGAATGAACTGCGGCAGCAGCGAAACAATTAATCCGGCATCGGGCGCGCCGAACTGGCAAAAGCCAATGAGTGTTTGTACATCGGCGGGCTGTTGCTGATCGCCGATCCAGAATTCACCGGGCGCAAGCATGTGTGGCGTTGTTGCAGGCGCATCGGCGGCCGGCGGTTGGGCACTGGCCATGCTAAATTCACACGCCGCTGGGATCAGTACAAAATCGCCCTGCTCAAGCGAGATGGCTGGGTGCCCTTTCATCTTCAACTGGCTGCGCCCTTCCAGCACGACACAATAGAACGGCTGACCGGTTTCACTGCGATCCACCCGCCATTGGCCATTGGCGCGGGCGCGTTTGGAAAACGCCGCTTGCGGCTGCAGCAGCGACACCATTTCAGCTAAGGGATCGATCATTTGGACTCCTGCGAATGAAAGCCGGACGTTGTGTTGTAGTGAGTCCAGCTGGTTGACTCTATAGTGTTCGTCTACCCCAATGCAATGCAGGAGTGAAAGATGAAAACGATTCTGATCACCGGCTGTTCTTCTGGCTTTGGTTACGCCACCGCGCTCTATTTTCTGGAACGAGGCTGGAAAGTGATCGCCACCATGCGCAATCCGCGCGCCGATCTGTTCCCGGCGTCGGATAATCTTCGTCTACTGCCATTGGACGTTAGCGATGCCGTCAGCATTAAAAATGCCATTGCTGAAGCGGGCGACATTGATGTGCTGGTGAATAACGCCGGGATTGGCTTGCTGGCCTCGCTAGAAGGCACGCCAATATCGACGGTACGCGACGTGTTTGAAACTAACACGCTTGGCACCATCGCACTGTCGCAGGCTGTGCTGCCACAGTTCCGTGCTAAACAGAGCGGTACGATTATCAACGTGACCTCGACGGTAACGCTGAAACCTCTGCCGCTGCTGGCGGTGTATACCGCCAGCAAAGCGGCGGTAAATGCCTTTACCGAATCGCTGGCGCTGGAGCTTGAGCCGTTCAATATCAAAGTACGCCTGGTGCTGCCAGGCTTGGCGCCCACCACCGATTTTGGCAAGAACGCTACGCCGCGCATGGAGAACACGCAGCTTGAGCCCTATCAGCCGCTATTAGATGGCGTGTTTAACAGGATGCAACAACCGCAACCGACCACCAAAGCGCTTGATGTAGCCGAAGCGGTGTGGCAAGCGGCGACCAATCCCAATGCACCGATGCGCATTCCAGCCGGCGAAGATGCGGTGGCGCTGGCAAACGAAGTGGGCTAACGGTGAATTTCGGCGACTGCCATGGTGAAAAGCAACGGTAGTTTGCCTGGCAACATCAACGGCTAGCCGCTATGTTGTCACTCTCGTCTGCCACGTTTTAGGATTGGAAATGCACATTAGCCTGCTGGCGCAGCAGCCACAGTTTTTGGACGCGGTGACACGGATGCTGCATTGCGAATGGTCAGATTTACCCAACTGGCGCGATGCGGCGGTTATTCAGCAGCGTTTACAGGCGCGCAATGCTGATGAAATTCAGACCCTGACGTTGATTGCGACCTCGGCAGAAGGCGCATTGATGGCGACCGCCAGCATAATCCATTACGAACTTAACGATATCGCCGAGCGCGAGTTTTGGCTCGGCGAAGTCATTACTGCCGCAGAACATCGTGGCAAAGGGCTGGCGAGTGCTTTAGTGACGCGCGTCATTACCGAAGCGCGTCTGCGTGGGATTACCGCGCTGTGGCTGTATACGCCGGATCAACAAGCGCTCTATCGCCGCTTCGGCTGGCAGGATGTGGAGCAGCGTGAGATTGCTGATGAAGAAGTTACGGTGATGGTTCTTGAAATTGTTTAAAGAGAAACAGATGCTGATTCGTAAAAACTATCCGCAATTGGGTGAAGTCAAAGCGCCTTATGTGCATGCGGTAAAGCACAATGATACCTTGTATGTTTCTGGCTTGACCGCCTTCGGTACGCCAGCGCAGCAGGCCGATATCGCTACGCAAGCAGAAACCCTATTCCAGCAATTGCATACCATCGCGGCTGAGGAAAACAGTTCGCTGGAAAAGCTGATCAAGGTGACGATTTTCATCACCTCATTTGATGAAATCAACGCTTTACGCACCGTGCTATTTAAACACTATGGCGACCATCTTCCTGCCAGTTCGCTGGTACAAATCAGCCAACTTTTCTCGCCGGATTTAAAGATTGAGATTGAGGCGATTATCGCACTTTAGCTAGTGCCTGCAGCGCCGCCAATCCATCGCGCGCCATCCAGGTGCGCAGCGGCGCAAACAGCGGTTGCGGCAGATCCTCCGGCGCGAACCATTGCCAGCCGTGGCACTTTTCTGGCTCCATCAATTGCGGTTCGCCGATAACATCCTGCGCCACCATCAGCAGCGTTATGTAGTGCTTGTTGACCTCGGGAAACACATCGCTAACGAACGCACCGTTTTGCAGTTCGCCAAGCTGTAGGCCGGCTTCTTCCAGCACTTCTCGACGCGCACAGGCTTCCGGCGATTCGCCAAACTCCAGATGCCCGCCCGGCGCAGACCAGTCGCCCGCGCCGTGACTGCCTTTGCGTTGCCCCAGTAACAGTTTTCCGTTGCGGAAAATTAATACGCCGATCCCCACTTGTGGCGACATCGTTGCTCCTTTTTTGCCAGGCCGTCACACATGACGACCTTAGGTATAAAAATTGCCCCACGTTTTATCACATTCTCTGTCGGCGGTTTATCTTTGCGGTTTAAAACGCAGTGCCATCACCATCAGTAGCACAATACCCACGCTCATTATGATCCACGCACTATCCAGCGAGGCGGCGCGGTCACGTACAATGCCCGCGATCAGTGGCATCAACGCCGCCAGTAAATAACCGCCTCCCTGCACAAATGATAGCAATGCGCCCGCTTCTTCCGGCGTGTGCGCGTGATCGAGCGTAACGATAAGCGAGAGGGGAAACAGCGCGCCAATGCCCACTCCCAGTAGCAATGTGGGCAGCCACACCTGCGCGCCACCCAGCAGCAGCAAACTCATCAAGCCCAGCAAAATAAAAGTTAAAACCACCAGCAACGGACGGCGACGATCGCGGAAACGATGGATCAGCGCCGACAGGACAAATCCTGCGGCTACTTCCGTCAGCGTCAGCGCGCCCAGCACGTATCCGCTCTGCTCCGGTTGCCAACCGTGCTGCATATAAAACGGCGGCAGCCACGCCAGCACTAAGGTGTATGCACCGGTACCGATACCAAAGAAGATCATCAACAGCCACGCACGCGTGGAGCGCGTGGCGCGTGGCGGGTTTCTGCTTTGAATCGGCGCTACGCCGTGTGAAATCTTCAGCCATAACAACAGCGCGAGGACTGCAGGCACGACTGGAATCGCCAGCGTTAACGCTAAACCTTGCGTATTCGCCAATGGCGCCGCGCTGGCGGCGGCAATCGCTGCGCCCGCCATAATGCCGGTAGTAAACAGCGCCATCAGCGTGCCCGCTTTTTCACCGAAGTGACGTTTGATTTGCGCTGGCATCATTGCCTGAATTAACCCGATGCCGCCACCCGCCACCAGCGCACTGATAATCAACGCACCCGCGGATTGGTCGAATCCGCGCGCTACGCTCGCCAGCGCCAGCAACACTAATCCGGTAGCGATACCGCGCACTTCACCGAGCTGACGCAGCAGCAGCGGACCGGCCAGCGCCGCCAATCCCATCATGATTACCGGCAACGTGGTGAGCAGACTTAGCTGCGTCGCGTTGAGCTGCGCGTTGCGCTGCAGTAGCGGAAACAGCGGCCCCATCGCCGCCATAATTGGCCGTAAATTCAGGGCGATAATAAAAACCAGTAAGGCAAACATCCCAACCGCAGGTAAAGTACGATTCACAGAGCATCTCCAGACACATTGAAAGTGTCTTAACGTTAAGATACTTTTTGCAACAACAATAGCCCATGCGCACAAAGCAACAAATGGGAGATTCAATGCGCAAGAGATGATGGTGAAAATCAATGACCGTACACACCGTAGCAGCGCGATATATGGTGTGGGCAGAAATGCATCAACCAGGTTGTAAGGAGAAGGATATTGACGGATCACGTCGATTTTGTGGTGGAACAGTGGGCCAGCGCGATGCCGGAGTTGGATGCATCGTCAATGGCCGTTTTTGGTCGCATGCTGCGCATCATGAAGCATCTGGCGAAAGCCCGTGCTGAAGCACTGGCACCGTTTGGATTTCGCGATGGCGAATTTGATGTGCTTGCCACGCTGCGACGTGCGGGTGCGCCCTATCGCTTATCGCCCACGCAGCTGTATAAATCGTTGCTGGTGACATCGGGCGCGATGACCCATCGCCTCAATCGGCTGGAAGCCGTCGGTTCAATTGTGCGTGTCGCCGATCCCGAGGATAAGCGCAGCATGCTGGTGGCGCTTACCGATGCGGGATTAGCGAAGATCGAGCAAGCGCTGAGAGTGCATACGGAAACGCAAAACAACCTGCTGGCTGCGCTGGATGCCTCTCAGCAATTGCAGCTCAAAAGCTTATTGAGTCAATTGTTAGTGGCAAGTGAAACGGAAAAGTAAAAACGAGGTGACTAATGTGTCAAATAATGAATTAATTCAGCGCATTTTCCCTTAAAGTACGCATCCCGCCAGGCATTTTACGGATTAGAAATGAGCAATAAATACGCGCCATCGCAGATTTTTCTTCATTGGTTGACCTTTCTGTTAGTCGTTATTGCATATTGCACCATGGAATTCCGTGGATTGGCGACGCGCGGTTCGTGGCAAGGCTTTGCGATGATCATGAGTCACTTCAGCGCAGGAAGTTGTGTGCTGGTGATTATGCTGACACGCATCCTGCTGCGTTTTCGCCATAGCAGCCCGGCAATTTTGCCCAAACCACCGCACTGGCAAACCGGACTGGCGCATCTGATGCATCTGGCGATCTACGTGTTTTTCATCGTATTGCCGACGCTGGGGATTTTGTCACGCTTTTATATGGGCCGCACATGGTGGATCTTCGGCATTCCGATGCCGGTAAGTGGCGATCCCGATCCCGATTTCGCCGACATGATTGCGGACTGGCATGAAACACTCGCGCCTTATGGTTACTGGCTGATTGGCATTCATGCGGTTGCCGCGCTGGCGCACCATTATCTTTTCAAAGACAACACGTTACTGCGCATGATGCCATCGCGTCGCTCGCGTTGAGGCTAATAGTGACATTGTCACATAGGCTGACTAAAACGTCAGGTTAAAGCTGTCGTCAAGCAGCGCCAGAATCTCGCTATCCGGCAAGCCGTTTTCCAGCGTGATGCTCAGCCAGTGTTCTTTGTTCATGTGATAAGCCGGATAAACGCCGTGCTGTTGACGCAGCGATCCATTCAGTTCGGGCCGGGTTTTGATGTTCATCACCTCAATCACCGGTCCATCCGGCAGGCCGAGTTTGTGACTCTCCAGCGGAAACACCAGCGCAAACCATTTGCGGTGCCGTGGATGACGCAGCACCGCATATTCACTGAGCTTTTTCCACGGATAATCGGGCTCTATCTGATAATGCTGATTGATGTGATCGAACAACTGCTGGCGTTGCATGCATCCTCCTTGTTCGGCGGCGCGTAAAAAAAGCACACGCGAAGCCATAATTTTAAGCCGTTAAGACTACACTGCGTAGGGTATTTTTGCGCTGGTGTAGCGCCTTTAACCAGGGAAGTGAGTGATGTTTCATCTGATTTTTAGCATACCGAGCTGGTATGTGATCGTACGATTTTTATTCCCGTTAGCCATGCCATTGCTGTTAAAAATCATTCTGTCTTTACTGGTGTTACTGGCTTCGCAGTATCTGCTGGTGAGTCGATTTACATCAGGCAGCATGTTCTCCCCGGAAATGCCGCGCGCAATTGTCATCTTATTCAACTGGGGCTTCAGCGCCGTGTTGTTTCTTGCGCTGACGCAGTTGGTAATTGATGTGGTGGCGCTCGTTTCGTTGTTGTTCCGTCATCCGTTTGAAATCGTGCCTGCGGTTCGCTATGTAGCGGCGGCGTTTGCCATGATTCTGGCCACCGTCGGCGTTTATCAGGCCATCCGCGTTCCGCCGATTAAAGATGTGACGATTGAGATCGATAACCTTCCCCGCGCGTTTGAAGGCTATCAACTGTTACAGTTAACCGATATGCACATCACCAAACTCTTCAATGAGAAATGGACGCGCGCGCTGGTGCAAAAAGCCATGACGCTGGATGTCGATCTCATTCTGGTCACCGGCGATGTGATTGACGGCACGCTGCAGAATCGCCGTGCGGATGTTGAACCGCTGCGTGGGCTACATGCGCCGGATGGCGTTTTTGCTATCACCGGGAATCATGAGTATTTCTTCGAGCAGGAGCGCTGGACTGCGCATCTGGCGTCACTCGGCCTTGAGCCGCTACTTAATCGCCATACGGTCATTAAGCGCGATCAGGCTGAATTAGTGATTGCAGGCATGCCAGATACATCAGCGTCACGACGTGGTGCTGTCGGTCCGGATCTGGAGCAAACGCTGGCGGGCGCACCGGAAAATGCACCGATCATCTTGCTCGATCACCAGCCGCGTAACGCCCGGCAAAATGCGGTTAAGAAAATCGATCTGCAACTTTCCGGTCACACGCACGGCGGCCTGATTGTAGGTTTTGACCGACTGTTTGCGAAACCCAACGCGGGCTTTGTCTCGGGGCTTTATCAGGTGGGCGGCATGCAACTTTACGTCAACAATGGTACCGCGCTGTGGCCTGGCATGGCGGTACGTTTGGGCCGCCCCTCCGAGTTAACC
This sequence comes from Pantoea sp. E2023-21, assembly GCF_051302795.1. Lineage (NCBI taxonomy): Bacteria > Pseudomonadati > Pseudomonadota > Gammaproteobacteria > Enterobacterales > Erwiniaceae > Pantoea > Pantoea sp. E2023-21. The sequence continues at coordinate 400,451 of NZ_CP195345.1, forward strand.
CGCATTACGCTGCAGCGCAAACCCTAACGCTAATTTGCCCCCAAGAGAAAGAAGATCAACGCGCATTGGGGCATTTGCTCAATGCGCGCCTGCCTGAAAGGTTGCGTCAATATATCGAGTTTGATGAAACCTATCCTCTTATTAACAACCTTATTGACGAATCTATGTCTCCACTGAAACGTTTATAAGCGTATTTCCCCGCTGTGAAAACTTGGCGATGATGCGCTTCCGGAAAAATATACCGGTCATAACGCATAAAGGTCGTATTCCGCTCTTTGGCTTTCCTTTATTTCATTGCGATTTTTTCACAAGGGTATGCTATGCAAAATAAAATCTCACTGCTTTTACTGGCGCTGTCTGTTGCTGTTTTCGGGGTCATCACCACCGAAATTGCCATCATTGGTCTGTTGCCAAAACTCGTCTCCCAACTTCATGTCACGCCAACACAGGTGGGATTCCTCGTCAGTATTTACGCCATTATTGTGGCGGTGACTGGGCCGTTTATCACTTTAATGCTTTCAGGATTCAATAAGAAAACGGTGTTGCTCAGTATTCTGGTGGTATTTATTATTTCAAACCTGATATATGCCACTACTGATGTCTTCAACCTGATGCTGCTATTCCGTATTCTTCCTGCGCTGGCGCATGCGGTATTCTTTGCCGTTGCGCTGGTGGTGGCGGCTAATTCTGTTCCAAAAGAAAAAGCCGCTGGCGCTGCCGCCAAGGTCTTTGCTGGCGTGGCGATCGGTTTAGTATTGGGCGTACCGCTGAGTTCACTGATTGCCGATCACCTTTCACTGTCTGCGGCATTTTACTTTGGTGCGTTCGCCTGCGTGCTGGCGTTCATCGGCGTCATGGTCTTTATGCCATCCATGCCCGCCACCCATAAAGTCTCTTTTGCCAGCCAGGTTTCCGTATTACGTAATGGCAAACTGTGGCTGACGATCTCCACCGTCACGCTGGTGTTCGCGGCAATGTTCTCTGGGTTTAGCTATGTCGCTGATTATTTGGCGAGCGTGACACATCTCAGCAACAACGCCATTAGCGCGATGCTTATCCTGTTCGGCATTTGTGGTTTCACCGGCAACTTTGTGTTCAGCAGTTTTCTGCAGAAGAGCGTGGTGAAAACCACATACGCCTATCCGCTGTTGTTTACCGTGGTCTTTCTGCTGGTGTGGTTCCTCGGCTTTTCTCCATTGGCAATGTGTTTGCTGACCGTGTTCTGGGGCGCATTCCACTCCTCCGGCTTGGTTGTCAGCCAAACCTGGCTAATGCGCGAGGCCAGCGAAGCGCCAGAATTTGCCAACAGTCTTTATATGTCGTTCTCGAACCTTGGCATTACTATTGGTTCGCTAACCGGCGGTTGGTTTATCGCTCAACTCGGCACGCACTCGGTGGTACTTAGTAGCGTACTTTTTGCCCTCCTGGCGTTCATCAGCATCGCGGTGAAGCACCGTTCTGACACCAAATCGACGCAGCTTCGCGCAGAACGAGCTTGATGCACAACAGTAAATCGGCAGTTTAAAGTAGAATTTATGGAACATCTGTTCGGAATAGACAGGTGTTCTCTTACCCTCTCCTGACCCTCATCATGAGGGTGCATTTACTTAAAGGAGCAAAATATGGACAAGTTGTTTACCTCATACACGTTAGGAGACATCACACTGAAAAACCGCGTTGTGATGGCACCGATGACGCGATCCCGCGCCCGCGCGGGAGATACCGCCGATGCATTAACGGCGAAGTACTATCAACAGCGCGCCTCTGCGGGCCTGATCATCACCGAAGGGGCACAGATTTCCGTTCAGGGTCAGGGATATCTGTTTACGCCGGGAATTTATAATGATGAGCAAGTACAGGGTTGGCAAAAAACGACCCGGGAAGTCCATGCGGCTGGCGGCAAAATTTACATTCAGCTCTGGCATGTTGGTCGCATCTCTCATACCAGCCTGCAACAGGACGGTCAGGCTCCCGTCAGTTCGGTAGCCGTCAGGGCGGAAAATTCAACCTGCTACGCCCGGGATGAACAGGGCAATCCAGGCCCGGTACCGGTTTCAACTCCGCGCGCGCTTACCCGTGATGAAATTCAGTTAGTGATTCAGGACTATGTCAACGCAGCGAAAAACGCTATTCGTGCGGGATTTGACGGTGTTGAAATTCATGCGGCTAATGGCTATTTGCTGGAGCAGTTCATCAATGGTGGCTTAAATACCCGCAATGACGAATACGGCGGAGCAGATTATCAGCATCGCCTGCGGTTTGTTTTGGAAGTGACCGACGCTATCGCACAAGCGATTGGCGCAGGCAAAACCGGTATTCGACTGGCGCCATTTGGACGTCTTTTTGATATGCACGAATTTGCCGGTGAGGAAGAAACATGGCTGCAACTGGCCAGAGAGCTGGGGCAGCGTTCGCTTTCATATGTGCATCTGAGCGATCAGCAAACGTTGGGAGAGCAGGCTATTCCCGCTGGGTTTATAGATAAATTCCGCGCCGCCTACGAAGGTACCCTCATCATCGCCGGTGGCTTTGATAAAACGCTGGCCGAAACCTATCTGCGCCAGGGCAAAGCCGATCTGATTGCATTTGGTCGCCCGTACATTGCTAATCCAGACCTGGTAGAACGCATGGCGAATAACTGGCCACTGAATGACGTTAACAGAGCCACCATGTACGGTGGCTCTGAGGAAGGTTATACCGATTATCCTGCCTATTCTGAACAAGCGTAATCAGTCAAGCGCGCCCTCTTCTGCTGCCTGAATCAACGTATCCACTACGTAACGGATCTTAGGCAGCAGTTGACGGCTCTTGGGCCAGAGGGCACTTATTGGCATCTCTCCCCCCGAGTTAAGAGGCAGAACCTCTCGCAACGCTCCACTTTCCAGATGTTGACCCACCAACCACAATGGCAGCTGTGACAAGCCGCAACCTGCCAACGTAGCGGCAAGCATCGCATCGCCGTCGGCAAATTCATGCGTCGGCGGGGGTGTAAAACGGGTTATCACGCCTTCGTCATCCCGCAGCAGCCAGGAAATGGGCTGATTGCGACGAAATCCCACAACGCACTGATGCTCACTCAACTCATCGGCGGTAACGGGTTCACCATGATAAAGCAGATAATCTGGCGAGGCGCATATCACCAGCTTTTGCGTGGTCAGTCTTCTGGCAACCAGCCCACTGCTATCAGCCAGCTCACCGATGCGAATGACCAGATCAATACCTTCTTCGATGAGATCGACAAATCGCTCACTAAAAGTAACCGTCAGCGCAAGCTCGGGGTATTTTCGCGTGATTTGTAGCAGGACAGGCAATATGCGCTGGCGGCCAAAGGCCGCAGGCAAATCGACCCGCAGCCTTCCTGCCGGCTGACAAATATGTGAAGTCAGTTCCGCTTCTGCTTGCTCAAGAATATCGATGGCACTTTGGCAGCTAGTGAGAAAACGCTCACCGTCGGGGGTCAGACTCAGTCTGCGCGTCGAACGCTGAAACAGTTTGAGGCCAAGGCGATCCTCAAGCCGGCTGACGCTTTTGCCAACGGCGGATTTAGTCAGTCCCAATCGCTCAGCTGCAGCAGTAAAACTGCCTTGCTGCGCGGTTGTCACAAATGCGGTGATTCCACCTAAATGATCGGTTTTTCTCATGATTTGCTGAGTGAACGTTCAGATATTGTAGCGCGCAGTATAGTCATATAACGCCCCGCCGACTCAATTAACGTCAGCGCGAGCGTGTTCTGCATTCCGTTGGATGAAATAAGGAATTCACATATTGACTGCTTCGGATCAAAGCTCAGCAATTTTAATATGCCGATTTCTTCATCCCATTTAAGGGTTTTTATCATAGCTGTGGTCTGCTGATCGGCTTCTGCTGACACTAATTCGGCAATGCCCTTTGGGTCAGAAATGATTAACTGGCTGAAACGTGCAATAAACGAACGAAGTCGATTTACAGCAAATGAATCATGAAACACCGGATCTGGATTGGGGAAACGGGGTGTTTTTTGAATGAATGTAAATGTCGCATTGTGCCGTTCATCAAATTTCACCCTTGTTCTGTATTCCGATAAGGCGCCACCCACCTCCTGATTAGCGTCAATTCTCTGATAACTAATATTCATATTAACGTCGGCTTGGTTATCAGCCCTGTTAATCACATCAATATTACGGATGAAGTGCGAACCCTTTTCATAAGGTAAATTACGCAGCCACTGTTTTATTTCCTCTTTTCCCTGGGCAAGTAGGTGCGTGCCTGCATGCGTCAGGATGACATCTTCGGAAAAGAGAGCGCTGTGCTGATCAAGTGCCTCAGTCTCTCCTTCAAAGAAGGAAAACCAGCGGTATGCAATATCACAGGCTGCATGATATTGGGCTTTGATTATCTGTTCATCTGTCATCGATATTCCCATCGCGTAGAGTAAGTGACATGCGGATTATCCGCTTGTCAGGATGACGTTAAGATACCGCTAACCTTCCCGTTTAATTGTGGAATTTATGTCTACACAGATGCGCACTTAACCGGATTTATCATCTCCTAAAAAACAATCATAGTGATTTCCAGGTTTACTGTTTCGCCTCAAAACTGATTACCGAGGCCGAGGAAATGACTATGAAAGACACTTACATCCCCCTGTCATTGCTGGATTTGGCTCCCATTACAGAGGGCAACAATCTTAGCGATGCAATCAGCAACAGTGTTCGTCTTGCTAAAGCGGCCGAAGAGGCGGGCTATCATCGCTTCTGGATGGCTGAACACCACAATATGGTCGATATTGCCAGTGCCGCTACTACGGTAATTCTGAGTCACATCGGTGCCAAAACTGACAAAATTCGTATTGGCTCGGGCGGCATTATGTTGCCTAACCACGCCCCACTGGTGGTTGCGGAACAGTTCGGCACGCTTGAAACGCTTTACCCAGGCCGAGTCGATCTGGGACTGGGCCGGGCGCCGGGCACCGATCAGGAAACCCTTCAGGCTTTACGCCGCGAAAGCCGCGCGAAGGGACTCGACTTCCCCGAAATGCTGGACGAGTTGCAGCATTACCTGGCGCCTTCTCGCCCTGGTCAGCGCGTCACCGCGGTTCCGGGTGCTGGACTCAATATCCCACTCTGGTTGCTGGGCTCCAGCACCTTCAGCGCACAACTGGCAGCAATGAAAGGCCTGCCACTGGTGTTCGCCTCGCACTTTGCACCCGACGCGATGCTGGCGGCGATTGATACTTACCGCTCCGGCTTCAGGCCGTCTGCAACCCTCGCCGAACCTTATGTCATGGTGTGCGTTAACGTGGTTGCGGCTGACACTCAGCAGGAAGCCGATCGACTTGCAACCACTGAATTGCAGAAATTCGTCAATCTGGGGCGTGGCGTTGAGGTGAAACTTCCCAAGCCGGTTGATGACATGAATGCGTTGTGGCACCCCATTGAGGCACAACGCGTGCTGAGTCAGTTGCGCGAGTCGATCTGGGGTAAACCCGAGACGGTACGCGAAAGCCTTACGGATCTGGTGCGCCGCACCGGGGCAGATGAAATTATGGTGAACTCCTGGATCCATGACGCTGACGCGCGAATTCGTTCCCATCAGCTGATTGCTGAATGCTGGAAACGGTAAGGAGGCAATATGAAACAGCTTTTTGCCCGTCATCAGCTCGGGAATATTCAGCTCAACAATCGCTTCGTGATGGCGCCCATGACCCGTTCGCGCGCCAGCGATGAACATGCCGATGAGCTGACCACTCTTTATTATGCGCAGCGCGCCAGCGCCGGGCTGATCGTTTCCGAAGGTCTGCCCGTTTCACGTGAAGGGATGGGGTATCTTTTTACACCCGGCATTTATCTCGACAGCCAGGTGACAGCATGGCAGCCGGTTACGGATGCCGTGCATGCGCGGGGAGGTAAAATCTTTGCTCAGCTCTGGCATGTTGGCCGCGTGTCACATACCAGCCTGCAATCAGCGGGGCAAGATCCCGTTAGCGCTGTCGCTATTCAGGGCGGCAATGCGTTTGCCTGGGATCAAAATGGTCAGGCAGCAACGGTAACCGCCAGCAAACCGCGAGCACTTAAGACGGATGAAATTGCCCGTGTAATTAACGATTTTCGTCGTGCGGCAGCAAACGCCATGGCGGCGGGATTCGACGGTGTCGAAATTCATGCGGCAAATGGCTATCTCATCGAGCAGTTTATCAACCCCATATTTAATACCCGCACCGACCTCTACGGTGGTGCCACGCTTGAGAACCGAACTCGCCTGCTGCTGGACATTACCGATGCGGTTATTGCTGAGATCGGTGCCGGACGTACCGGCGTACGTCTCTCACCCTGCAATCAGTTGCAGGACATGCCGTCATATAACCAGACATCAGAAACCTATCTGCACATAGGCCGACAGCTTAATCGTCGTGATATTGCCTATGTTCATCTGATGGCTCAGGGGCCAGTGATGTTCAACGGCCTGCTACGAGAGTTCAGACACACCTGGCGTGGCACCTTGATTCTCGCAGGCGGTCTGACAGCCACCCAAGCCGAAAGCCTGATTAAAGATGGTCTAACCGATCTCGCGGCCTTTGGCAGTCCCTTTATTGCCAATCCTGATTTAGTGGATCGGATCAGAAACGGTTGGCCGCTGACGATGGCGAAAAAGAGCTCGTATTACGGTGGTGGTGCCGACGGTTACACCGACTACCCGTTTTATGGCGAAGACCATGCCTGAATGCAGGCTTACTGAAAAAACAAGCGGAGATCGATATGACAACGGTAAAAGGCTTTAAGCATGTGGGTTTTATTACCCGGAAGAAGGGACAGCGTTTCGAAGATTTCGTCAAACACTGGGATGAAGTCCATACCGAAATTGCCCTGCGTTTACCAGGATTGCGTGGTTATGTGCTCAATCCTATTGATCGCGAACGTTATCCTGACTCGCCCGTCGATGGGTTTTCAGAACTGTGGTTCGACTCCCTTGAAGATGCTATGGCTGCGTTTAGTTCACCGACCGGCGTTGAGGCCTATGATGATGTGCCCAATTTTGCCGATCACGTAGCCGTCACTTACATCACTGAAATCAAAAAACGTTGAGTCTTCCGGACACCAATCAGAGTGAATATATGAACCAGATAATAAGCCGCGCTAAAGCGCTTGGCTTCCTTGACGCGTTTCGTCGCAGTTGGGAAACCGGCGATTGGCAGGACGCCTCACGCTTCCTGTCCGCTTCTGTCACGCTCAGAAGTAGCCATAAAGGCACATTGAAAGGTGATGAAACCGTTATCGCGGCATTTCGTGAAGATACGGATTCTGGTCAGCATCGCAATCTTGTCACCTCGAATTATTATGCTGCCGATAATGGTCAGGGTATGGCGATGGTCAGCGCCTACCTCTACGGAGAGGTCGCGTCAGATATAAAGTCTACCCCAGCCGCGCTTTTTGGTGCCGTTGTCCGTCTAACGCTAAATTTAATCGATAGTGAGTGGAAAGTGACGGAAGTGCTGGTCAATATCAGCTGGGTAGAAGGAGACCGTCACGCCCTATCCGGCTGGACGCTTCCGCCAGGTCAGCAAGGTTGGCGGCCGGGTGATGTACCGCCGGTGTTGGTCAGTGAACTTGATTCACCCTGGGCCTGTATACCGCATAACCAGATTGTTTCCACAGTAGAAGAGCAGATTGAAGAGGCTTACTCTCGCTACTCATGGGGTATCGATCAGAATGATTTTGGCCAATTTCGCACATGTTACACCTGGGATGCTAAAGGGGAATTTCCGCCTTTAGGGCCGCTGAGCGGACACCACAATATTGTCGGCTCGCTAAAGGAATTTCGACGTCACTGGCCGTGGATGCAGCATTACGGTGTAGCGCTTAAAATCACAGTAGGTTCAGACGGTGAAAGCGCCGAGATGTGGACTGGCCGCTTGATACCCGGACAGATCAAAAATCAACAGGGCGAATGGATGTACGGAGCGCATTATCGTATTGAGCTTCGTAAAGAGGAGGGATACTGGAAGTTCTCCTGGAGCGAATATGTTCCGGGTTGGTTTTCTGAAAATACCCTGCCGTTCAACGCATAACATGCTGATTAGAAAAACTCTCTTTCAGCACGATGCAGATGAATGAGAAATTCTCTTTGGCCCAAAATGGCATTGTTCACTTTACCGATAGGTGAACAATGCCAGATTACTCCCCTGGCAGCGCACGCGACGCATCCCACAATCGCATCATCTGCGCGATTCCCCGCTCAATCTCCGCGAGGGGAACGTCATCACGCGCCAGCGTTGAGATGCCCAGCATAAAACTGTTAAAGCTCACCGCCAGGGAACGCGTCTCCTCATCATTCCTCAACTCTCCGCTGTTGATACCTCTCTGCACGCAATGCTTGATGCCTTCACGGGTGCGCGTTCGTGATGCCTCAAGCGGTTTAAGTACGTGGCGGTTTTCATCGGAGCAGGACGACATCACGCTGAGCGCTACCATGCAGCCGCGCGGATGCGAAGGATCGTACTGCATTCTGGCGGAATTGAGCAGCGCAGTCTCCAACGCCTGACGTGCTGGCAAGCGGGTATCCCACAAAGCTTCCGTAACCTGAGCATGCGTTTGCAAATAACAGCTCACCGCTTCAGCAAAAAGCGCCTCTTTCGATCCAAATGCGGCGTAAAAGCTTGGCGCGGTGATCCCCTTGCCTATCGAGGCTTTGAGTTGCGCCAGCGAGGTTGATTCGTAGCCATTTTCCCAGAAAAGGTGCATGGCGTTGATGACCGCTTCATCCCGGTCAAATTGTCTTGGTCTGCCTGTTCTCATCTTCACCTCCTCCGCTATTTATACTAATCGATACAGAATTCATTGACAACGCATGGTTCGCCTCCGCAATATAAATACCGATCAGTATATATATCGGCGCCACGCTATGGCGACGCTACCCATCTCAGAAAGGTTTAATGATGAAATCACAGTTTAAAAATGGCGAGGCGCAACAACTGCCCGTGTTGGCGCTGCTAGCCCTGGCAATGGCAGGTTTTATCTGCATCCTGACGGAAACCATCCCGGCTGGCTTGCTGCCGCAAATCAGCCAAGGCCTGGCTATTTCACCCTCGCTGGCTGGCCAGTTAGTGACAGCTTATGCCGCTGGTTCACTGCTGGCGGCAATTCCTCTGACATTGATGACCCGAACCTGGTCGCGTCGGAGTGTGCTGTTAAGTACGGTGTGCGGATTTCTGGTTTTTAACACGCTCACAGCCGTGTCCTCCCATATTGGCATTATTTTGACCGCGAGATTTTTGGCGGGTGCTTCCGCAGGTTTGGCATGGAGTCTGATTGCGGGTTATGCGCGAAGAATGGTGATTCCGTCACTGCAGGGACGCGCATTAGCGCTCGCCATGGTAGGAACGCCCATCGCCCTTTCCCTCGGCGTACCCGCAGGTACCTGGATGGGATCGTTACTGGGATGGCGCCTGACGTTTGCCGTCATGTCCGGACTTTCTATCATCCTTATTGGCTGGATTCTGTTGGCCGTACCGAATTACCCCGGTCAATCCGCCACGCAAAAAATGCCGCTCGGCGCGGTATTGCGGATCCCGGGCGTCAGTGCCGTGCTCGGCGTGGTGCTGACATGGATGATGGCGCATAACATTCTTTATACCTACATCGCGCCATTCATTGCTTCAGCCGGTCTGGCGGATCGCGTGGATAGCGTGCTGCTGATTTTTGGTATTGCGGCATTGGGCGGCATATTCATTACCGGCAAGATCATCGATACGCATCTGCGCAAAGCGGTGCTGCTTTCTCTGGCAATTTTTGCTGCGGTGTCGGTCGTTTTTGGATTACGTACGCCAACACCCGCCGTCATCTACGCGGGAATTGCCGTTTGGGGCGTGACGTTTGGGGGGGCTGCAACGCTGCTGCAAACGGCTTTAGCCGATGCAGCCGGTGACTATGCCGATGTGGCGCTGTCGATGAATGTTGTCACCTGGAACAGTGCCATCGCCCTCGGCGGTGTGACAGGCGGATTGCTGCTGCAGCATGCCGGTTCCCAATCCTTCCCGTGGGCGATTCTGATATTGCTGTTGGTGGCGCTGGCCACGGCGGCGTGTGCAAAGCGGGGTTTCCCGGCAGTCAACAGCCGAGCCAAAACCGCGCTCAGCCCGGCCAGCGAGATTGACAGATAATCGACTTCACGCCAGCGGCCGAAACCAGCCACAACGTTAAAAAGCCGGACAGCATGTCCGGCTCATCAAGCTGCTATTCAGGATTTCGCAAACGCCAGCAGATCAGGGTTAATTTGCTCAGGATGGGTGGCGAACATACCGTGCGACAAGCCAGGATAGGTTTTCAGGGTGCCATGTTTCAGCAGTTTGATCGCCTTATGTGCCGAGTCATCAATCGGAACCACCTGATCGTCTTCCCCGTGCAGCACCAACACCGGTACCGTAATCGCGGTTAAATCGTCGGTAAAGTCGGTTTCAGAGAAGGCAGTAATACAGTCGTATTGCGCTTTAGCCCCGCCCGCCATGCCCTGACGCCACCAGTTATCGATCAAACCCTGGCTGACTTTTGCACCGGGACGGTTAAATCCATAAAACGGGCCCGCTGGCACATCGATAAAGAGCTGCGCGCGGTTGGCTGCCAGTGCAGAACGGAAGCCGTCAAATACCGATTTTGGTAAACCTTCCGGATTCGCGGCGGTTTGCAGCATGATGGGTGGTACTGCGCCCATTAATACTGCTTTCGCCACCCGGCCTTGCTCAGCCTGCGCCACATAACGCGCCACTTCACCGCCGCCGGTTGAGTGGCCGATATGGATAGCGTTGCGCAGATCCAACGCTTTAGCGAGTTCTGCCACATCGGCGGCGTAAGTGGTCATATCGTTGCCGCTATCGGTTTGATCTGAACGACCATGTCCACGACGGTCATGAGCGATAACGCGGTAACCTTCCGCCAGGAAGAACAACATTTGGTTGTCCCAGTCATCGGCGCTTAATGGCCAGCCGTGGTGAAACACGATCGGTTGGGCGTTTTTTGGACCCCAGTCTTTGTAGAAAATCCGGGTACCGTCTTGTGTAGTGATGATGCCGTTGCTCATATGTGTGTCCTCTGAATGGGATGGTTTATGTTCGATGGGCTTATTGTCAGGGAAAGCGACAGCCGCTAACATTGTCATATATGACACATTAAGGGCCGTAAGTGACAATTCATGGAAACTGCAAAAAATAACGTTGTGGCGGAGATTGGCTTAGTGATCTATCCCGATTGCCAGCTCGCGGCGATCTATGGCTTAACCGATATGTTCCGTATTGCCGCTGAATGGGCGGAGAATATTTCCGGAGAGGAGCGCAAGCGGGCCATTCGGGTATCGCATTGGCAGATCGATCCCCACAGCGAAAAAATGACCTGCGTCTGGGATAGCCATCCCGCTACGCCACATCGATTAAGCTACGTGATTGCGCCGCCAAGTCTAGTGGTGCCGGCGAAAATGGTGCCGATGAAGGTGCCCGCCCATTGGATGAGCGAACTTTATGATCAAGGCGTCACGCTCTGTTCGGTCTGCGCCGGTGCCTTTGTACTGGCAGAAACCGGCCTGATCGATCACCGTCGCGCCACGACGCACTGGGCGTTTGCGCAGACGCTGTCGGAACGTTTTCCTGCGGTCGAGGTAGCGGTGGACAATATGGTGATCGACGATGGCGATATAATTACCGCCGGAGGGATTCTGGCGTGGACCGATTTGGGGTTAACGCTGATTGAAAAGGTTCTGGGTACCGGCACCATGCTGGCGACCTCGCGCTTTTTGCTGATCGATCCGCCGCGACGCGAGCAAAGCACCTACTCCGCGTTTATCCCCAATTTCGATCATGGCGACGCCCAGATACTGCGCGCGCAGCATCATCTTCATGCCCATGTTGCTGAACAGCACAGCATTGACACCATGTCGGCGCTGGCGAACATGACACCACGTACTTTTCTGCGCCATTTCCAGAAAGCCACCGGCTTGCGGCCAACAGATTACCTGCAGCAGGTACGCATCATGAAAGCCCGCGATGCGCTGGAGTTGAGCAGTCGTTCTGTCGATCACATCGCGTGGGAAATCGGCTACAGCGATCCTTCCGCCTTTCGCAAAATTTTCCGCAAACTCACCGGCGTCACGCCCGGACAGTACCGCCAGCGTTTTGGCACCCGTCACAATGATTAACAAGGTTTACTGCGCGTCACAACAGGCAAACCGACGTTTTCCTGCCATGATTATCGTCGTCCCGTTCCGCGCGCTTCACTTAATCATTGAGGATTGCTATGCCACTGCGTTCGCTTCAGGCTTTGTGTCTGGTTAACTTTTTTATGGCTGACGTACGAGATGGTCTCGGGCCTTTTCTGGGCATATTTCTGACGGAACGGCACTGGAATGCCGGAGATATTGGTTGGGTCATGACCGCGGGTGGCCTGGCGGGGCTTGTTGCCACCTTACCGGCGGGTTTAGCCACGGACGCCACGCGTCATAAACGATCGCTACTGATCATCGGTTCAATCCTGATCACGCTTTCCACCTTGCTGCTTTGGTATTTCCAACAGAGTTGGATCGTCGTTTTATCGCAGATTGTGACCGGCCTTTCAGCCGCCCTCATCGCGCCAGTATTGACCGGGATCACCCTCGGCTTAGCAGGACCTCAAGGGTTTGGTCATCAAATGGGGAGAAATGAAGCCTTCAATCACGGTGGAAATATGACGGCCGCGATCATTGCTGGCGCTTCAGTGTGGTATTGGGGAACGGGTGCGGTGTTTGTATTGATGACCACGATGGCGCTTTGCGCGGGTGCAGCCGTATTGGCTATTCACCATAACGATATCGACAATCTCGCGGCGCGCGGGCTTTCTGGGCCGGAATCGGCCGGTAACGTTCCGCGTCTTTACCAGATTGCCCGCGAACCTGCGATCATCGTCGCGGGGGTAACGTTATTGCTCTTTCATCTGGGCAATGCTGCGCTGTTACCCATGCTGAGCCTGCGTGTTGCGGCGGCACATAACGGTGCCATCAGTCCGGGGCTTTACGCTGCCGCCACCGTGGTTATTTCACAATGCGTAATGATCCCCGTGGCGCTGTATGCCGCACGCCGTGCAGCGCGCTTCGGCTATCCGGCACTGATTACCGCCGCGCTGCTGGTGCTGCCGGTTCGCGCGGTGATCGCCTCAGCCTTTGACGGCGCTTATTTCATGATTCCGGTACAAGTGCTTGATGGCCTGGCGGCGGGTCTGCTGGGCGTGGCGGTGCCCGGTTATATCGTGAAAGTTCTTCAGGGCAGCGGCCATACGAATGCCGGTCAGGGTTTTATTATGCTGATGCAGGGCGTCGGCGCGGCAATGAGTCCTGCGTTAGCGGGAAACATTGCCGCAGCCTACTCCTATCAAAGTGCGTTTGCGGTGCTGGGCGCGATCGCGCTAGCGGCGCTGATCATTTGGTGGATCGGCAGCCGTTATTCAGCAAAGAGAGGTGTGCCACGTTCAGCGCGTTCATAGCTGATCCGTGGCCATTGATCGATTAGCTCAGTTGGAAACGCCCAACGGTGTTCGCCAGCTGTGAGGCCTGATCTTCCAGCGAACTGGCGGCGGCAGACATCTCCTGCACCAGCGCGGCGTTCTGCTGCGTGGTGCTGTCCATCTCGTTCACCGCGATAGTCACCTGACTAATGCCGCGCGCCTGCTCATCGGATGCAATGACGATTTCACCAATAATGGTGCGCACCGAATTCACCGCCTGCGTCATCTCCTGCATGGTTCGGCCCGCATCCTGCACCAACTGCACGCCGCTGCCGACGCGCTGCGTTGATTCCTCAATCAGCGCGCCGATATCTTTCACTGCATTGGCGCTGCGCTGGGCCAGATTACGCACTTCCGAAGCCACCACGGCGAAGCCGCGCCCTTGCTCACCGGCGCGTGCCGCTTCGACTGCGGCATTAAGCGCCAGAATATTGGTTTGGAAGGCAATGCTGTTGATGATGGCGGTGATGTCGCCAATTTTCTTCGCACTGTCATCGATCTGTGCCATGGTCTGCACCACCTCGCCCACCAGCGTTTCACCGCGGCTGGCAATGTGCGTGGCGTTGTCGGTGAGTGTCGTCGCCTGATGGGCGTTGGTGGCATTATGTTTCACCGTGGCGGTGATCTGCTCCATGCTGGCAGCCGTTTGCTCCAGTGCGGCAGCTTGTTGTTCAGTGCGTGAAGCCAGATTCAGGTTGCCGCTGGCGATTTCACCCGCGCCCTGACGTACCGACGAGCTGGCATCCTGGATCTGTCCCACGATATCACGCAGCTGGTTTTGCATGGTATGCAGCGCAAAGAACAAGCTGCTGTTATCGCGCCCCTTCAGCGTAATGACGTTATCCAGTTTGCCGTCGGCCACCGCCAGCGCGATGGTTGCGGCTTCCAGCGGTTCGCCACCAATCGGTTTCAAGACTTTGCGGCTGAACAGCATGCCAAGCAGCGTACACACCACCAGAATGCTGATGACCATCAGGATTACCGCGTTAATCAGCTGGCGATGTGCGGCGGCCATTACCTGGCTCACTGGCGCAACCACGCCGAGATACCATTTTTGATCGCTGTTACCAATCACCACCGGCTGCCATGTCACCAGTGCATCTTCACCGAGCAGCGCATCGTGTTGTTCCGTTACGCTATGGCTGAAGTTGTGCGTATCCCCCTTCCACGCTTTGCTGGTCTGGCTTTTATCCGGATATGACACCACATTGCCGGCGCTGGAGAGCAACATCGCATAGCCGCTGCCTTCCCAGGGTTTGATTTTATTCACCTTCTCCTGCAGTGAAGCCAGCGAAATATCGGATGTGACCACGCCCCACAGTTTGCCCTGGCTGACAATCGGTGCCGCCACTGAGGTCAGCAGTGTTGGCACGCCGTTATAGGCGTAGCTGTACGGCTCAATCAGCGTGTCTTTCTGGCTTTTTTGCGGCAGCAGATAGTAATCGCCCTGACCCGGCGTAAAGATTGAGGTCAGCGGATGCATGTTGAAACTGCCGGCCTGATCGCGATCGACGAAGAAAGCGTAGCGACCTTTCGGCGCTGCATTGGGCTGGGTAGCGAACTCCGCGTCGCGTCCATCGAAGGCGTTCTCTTCGAAGATGACGGATATCGACAGATAATCCGGATTATCACGCAGCGCCGATTCCATCAGCTTGTCCGCGACTTTGCGGTCCTGAATGCCCGCCGCGGGCAGTGCAATCAGGCTGTGACCGAGGTTGTGCGCCACATCACGCGCGTAGCTAAGTTGATGCTGAATTTGCAGCGCCTGGCTTTGCGCAATCTGCTGCAAATAGTTTTCGGCCAACGACTTTTGTTCGTTACTGGATTGCCAGCTAAGGACGCCGATGGTCACGGCAAAGCCGAGCGTAATGGTTAAGGCGCCCGTCAGCAGCATCTGCGTGCGGGTGCTCATGGTTTTCTTAAGTGATGCGTGTTTGGCCATTATGGCGCTCCTGGAGTTGACACTTATCGGTATTCACAACCACTCCCTGTGCGCGTACATCCCTTTGAACACTCTATCGGCGCGCAGAGTGGGAACTTGATGGCTATGAATCGATCGGAAACCAGACGATTGGGCGGTTCTTTCGACTGAGGCTGGTCGTTGAGCCGAATAAGGGCTATTATTCAGCTCACATATCGAGCCGAATAATCTCGCTATTTAGCTCATTCGCTAGCGGAGAAAACCTATGTGGATTTGGCAACGGCCAGAATGGCCGCAGTTCCACTGGCAGGACGACAAAATATTGCCGCGCCTGCGTCAGTTGCAGCAACAACGTGGCGTTTTGCTGGGGCGTGCCAGCGTGCAGGAGAATAGCGAACAACAAACGCTGGATACGCTGCTGAGCAACATCCTTTCATCCTCAGCGATCGAGGATGAACGCATCAATGCGCAATCGGTAAGATCTTCTCTCGCACGGCGTTTGGGCGTTTCGCTCGATCAACCTTATCCGGTTTCAGAACGTTCAGAAGGGCTGGCTACCATGATGATGGATGCCATCACACAACGCGATGAAACCCTTACCCTGGCGCGATTGTATCAGTGGCATCGCTGGTTATTCCCGGAATGTGAGTGGACGATCAAGCGATTGAATGTAGGAACGTTGCGTGGTGATGAGCCGATGCAGGTGGTTTCGGGGCGTATCGATCGACCAACGGTGCATTTTGAA
Organism: Pantoea sp. E2023-21; assembly: GCF_051302795.1. Taxonomy (NCBI): domain Bacteria; kingdom Pseudomonadati; phylum Pseudomonadota; class Gammaproteobacteria; order Enterobacterales; family Erwiniaceae; genus Pantoea; species Pantoea sp. E2023-21. Next base: position 416,610 of record NZ_CP195345.1, read on the forward strand.
GCGCCGCCGCGTGCCGGTCTGAAAGCCCAACTTGATGAATTTGTTGCCTGGTTTAATCACAGTCGCGAGGATCCGCTGCTCGATCCGCTATTGCGCGCCGCGCTTTGCCATCTGTGGTTCGTCACGCTGCACCCGTTTGAGGATGGAAATGGGCGCATCACCCGCGCACTAACCGATTTGGCGTTAGCACAGGCTGATAGCCAAAGCATCCGTTTGTATGCCATGTCGGCATCGATCCTGGCGCGACGTGCGGATTATTACCGCATCCTGCAGGAGACGCAGCGCGGTGCAATGGACGTCACAGATTGGCTGCTGTGGTTTTGCGATGTGATGAATGACAGCCTGGAACACGCGTTGAAAACCGTTACGCGCACGCAAGATAAAGCGCGTTTCTGGCTGATGCATAACGCTGCTGAGCTTAGCGCGGAGCAAACCCGCGTGCTGAATCGCTTGCTGGATGGCGGTGAACACGGTTTTAGCGAAGGCATCAGCGCAGGTCAGTATCAGAAGGTGGCGAAAGTGAGTAAAGCCACGGCCACACGGCATCTGACCGAACTGCTGGCGAAAGGTTGTCTGCAGAAATTACCCGGCGGCGGACGCAGTACGCGCTACCAGATTAAATGCTGAAGGGGCCGATTACAAAACGGCGCACTTTGACATTAAATTTAATCACCGCATATACCGGAGCGGCGCGATTTATCGCGCAATAAATTGCGCCGCTACGGTATGTGCAAAGTGATGAGGCCAATCATGGCGACCCAGCCCAATTAGGCCGCTTTAACCGCGCGCACTTTCTTTTCCGGCGCCGCAGCTTCTGTTTCAGCATCCGATGCTGTAGAGGCTTCAGCAGGTTCCTCAGCGTCCGCTACGTCACGCTTGACCACGTCAGGGCGTTTACTGGTGCGCAAAATATGCTGCACCGCATCTTTCTGTTCAGCCAACAACAGACCCAATGCTTCAGCCTGCGCTTCACCCAGTTCTGGCTGATGTTGCTGCAACCAATCGGTGAAGGCGTCTGCCATATCGAGCATTTTGTCCCAGGCATCCGCGTCTTTTTTATTGGCAAACGTCATCTTTTCTTCACCCTTTCTGACTACAACATATTTGGTTTCGACTGCCATGATGCACCTCGGTTAACTGTATTTATATACAGTATATTCTGATCAAACTTTTCCAGGCAATGACTTTCTGCTGTTAAGCGAGTAATTCTTCCAGGAACAGCGCCAGGGCTTTACGCGGATCGTCCTCTTCCGAGACGATCATCTCAATGCCCCACTGTCCCAGCACCTCTTTCGCCACCGGATTATTGCGGTTAGTGAACAGATAAGATTTGGGACGTGCGGTAGCCAGCCCAGTGCGGCCCCACATTTTTGTCAGGCGGTAGAATAACAGACGAATATTGAAATCGCTGATGCTATAGCCGACGAATAACACCGAATTGCCCATCACGTCGTGCGTGAGTTTGATATCAAGCGGCGAATCAAAATAGAGGCGCTCAAAGTAGCTGCTCTCATCGAGCACGATTGAGGTATCGTCGTCGAAATCACCATGAAGCTTGATGATATGCCGCTTATCTTCGGTCAGAGACACCAAATCTGCCGCATTTGCCACCTTGCTGTAAGGTACATTGTGCGCCTCGTGCGCCATCTCCAGCCAGCGATCGTAATTGGTGGTGTAGATGCGAGAGAAGTTACCTTGCGTAATCATGGTGTGGATTTCAGAACTGCGCACATCAATATCCGGACGATGCCATTCGCGATCCATCCAACTGCGCAGCGGCCCCAGCGAGCCTTTACGCTGTTTGTAATATTCCGCCAGCGACAAATGCGTACCGTAGGTATTGAAGATTTTCGGGTCGTAGCCGAGTTCTTTGGCCAGATGAGCAATCAGCTCATGCCACTCAGGCAGGCCAAGATTGCGTGAAATGCCCGCCCCCGCAAACAAGATCAGTTTACCGGCGTCGTAGGCGCGTTTAAGCTCCGGTTTCATGCCAGTCCTCGCGACGTTTTCAAAAAGGTAGCAAAGCGATCCAACGCCAAACGGCGCATAGAAATCTCATTTTTTAGTTCGCCCATTTCGGCGAAAGTTTGCGTGTGCCCTTCCGGGATAAATACGCAGTCCCACTGAAATTCGCGTGGGCCAGCAGGCTCAGTGGCGATGGTGCCGCGCAGTTCACCTTCAAACTGATACATCTTTTGCCCGTCACAATAACCTAATACCGTTTTCGCCGTAACGCAGGGGCTATCCAGACCGTTAACCAGCTTGGTAAATCGCTCGGCGTTCAGACGGCTCCAGAAGATGCGCGTGAGCCCGGCGGGTAAGCCGTTCAAGCCATCCAGATAGAGCCCGGTATGTTCAACAAACAGTGGACGACCGATAATCGAGAACGCTTTGGTGAGCTTGTCGCGCACCAGCTCAACCTCATTTTCAGTCTGAATCTCTTCGATACGGCGCGCGATAGGGAGTACTTCGACACCCACTGGCCCAAGGATGGTACGGACCTCGGCCAGCTTTAGCTCATTTGCAGATAGGAAACGTATTTTCATTGCAATCACTAAGTTAAGAGTGAATTTACGTGCTGTTTGAGACTTTCCATTTCGATTTCATTCTAACGCGTGGAGAGATAACTGGATAGGAACAATCTCTGATGGTAATAAAAGTATAATACGAAAAAAATTTATGACACTCGCCTCGCTTAACTCTAGAATAGCGATGAAAAGAAATGTGATTAATATGAAAGTAAAGAAATGAGAACTACAGATGAACTCTTATTTTAATTCACGATATTCTATGGTAAAGGATCTACCCTTCGCAATGAAGGGGGATAATCCAGAGAAGAAATTACGTTTAACCTTGTTAATTGCTGGATTCTCCAGCATTTTAGCAGGTCTCTATATGGTGATAATCAATGTCTCCAGTGGCCGGAATGGCGTCGCGGGATTATATTGCATCAGCCTATCATTAGGGTTTTATATTGCTGCTGTGGCTTTTAGTGACAAACTGTCTAAGCACCTCTATATCATCGTCCACGCTTTGTTACTGATCATTATATTGTTGTTTCTGCTGGACAACGGTCATGCCATTGAAAAGCATTCAGAGTACAATTATCTGGTGGCATTAACCGTTGGTTCAGTATTGGTATTGCGGCAGCAATCACCCTACTTAAGTAAAATATTTCCGATAATCTGTCTGGTCGTTTATCTGTTTTTTATCTCAACCGGTTTGACATGGCAAGTTAAGCATTTTCAATTCAATATTCCGCAAGAGTCTGGATTCTATATCGTTAACTGTGCGGTACCGATGATCGCGTTACTGTTAACCGCCTTCACGCTGCGCGGCAACTATTCTGAAACCGATTTGATTAAGCGTGAACTCTCACAGGCCATTGAAAAAAACGCGCTGGAACTCTATTACCAACCACAGGTTGATAGCGATAAAAATCTCATCGGGTTTGAAGCTCTGCTGCGTTGGAAACATCCTGCGAAAGGTTATATCTCACCCGAAGTGTTTATTCCCGTGGCAGAAAAAAGCGGCTTGATTATTGAAATTGGGAAATGGGTGATGGAGCGCACCTTACAACAAATCGCTGAATGGGATCGTACGCAGTACCTCGGTGATTTGGTGTTTTCCGTTAACATCAGTCCGCTACAATTGATGCACCGTGATTTTACTCAGGAAACCTTACTGACGCTCTCGCACTATAAAATCCGCCCGGAACGACTGAAATTCGAGATCACTGAAACCACCTTTATCTACGATCAAAAGCGTATTGGTGAGGTGATCAATCACTTTAGCCAATTAGGTGTTAAGTGGGCGATTGATGATTTTGGCGTTGGCTATTCGTCGCTTAAATCGATCAGTGATTTTGCCATTGATGATATTAAAATCGATAAATCACTCACCCTGCAAATTTTCAAAAATGAGTCATCGGCCATTGTGGTACAAAAAACCATCGAGTTATCGCGCGAAATGGGCATAACCGTCCTCGCCGAAGGCATCGAAAGTGAAGAGTATTTCACTTACCTGCGTGATAAAGGTTGTCATCTGTTTCAGGGCTACCATTTCGCCCGCCCGCTGCCAGCCCCTGATGCATTGGTATGGATTAAAAAAGCGAAAATATAATCTACGCATATACCGTAGCGGCGCGATTTATCGCGCACTACATTGCGCCGCTACAATGTGTGCGCTCGGTAATGGGAATTGTTATCTCTTAACTATCAAACCAATCCCCTTTAAACAATTACTGATAAACAATTCCCGGTGGATTCACCTGCGAGGTTTCAACCGCCTCTTCCTGTTCACCCCAACGCGCCAACACCTGTTTGTACTCGCCGCTCGCGATCGCCCCATTGATCGCCTGCTGCAGCGCCACATCCAATCCGTTGCCTTTTTTGGTGGTCACCGCCACCCACGCGCGGAATGGGCCGTGGCCGACAATTTTGGTTTGCCCGCGCGAAGCGACTTTCCATGCCGCCATCGCCTGCGGGCCAAACGATGCGTCGGCACGCCCAGAAAGCAGCGCCAACGTGGCCGCAGCATCATCGTTGAGATAAATCGGTTGCACCGGCGCTAAACCTTGCGCGCGATTTTTCTCATCCCAGCTGAGCAAAATCCTTTCCTGATTGGTGCCGGAACCGACAATAATGCGTTTGCCCGCCACGTCTTCCCGCCCTTTAATCGCGGTAATCGCACTGTTAGTTTTCACTGCAAACGCATGGTTATCGGCGCGATAGGTGGCGAAATCGAACTTTTTCTTCCGCTCTTCGGTGACGGCAATATTAAACATCGCCACGTCATAGCGCCCGGCGGTGATACCCAGCGGCCAATCTTCCCAGGCCGCCGGCACCAGTTTTAATTTCAGGCCAAGGCTATCTGCCAGCAAACGCGCAATATCCGGATCGCTGCCAATCAACGTTTTATTATCTGATGCCCACAAACCAATCGGCGGCGAATTCATCGACGTGGTGGCAACGGTTAAATAGCCGGGATTAACGAAATGAAAACCCGGCGGAATTTTAGCGATAGCCTGTGGATTCGCCGCAATATTAATCGGCGTTTCGTTATTTTTAGCATCCAGCGTTTCTGCTGCAATGGCTGGCGCGGTTAACATCACTGCCAGTAACGCTGTAATCATCACTCGTTCCATTAAAGTACCCGCGCCAGAAAACGTTTAGTGCGCTCGTGGCGCGGTTGATTAAGCACCTGAGTGCTGCTGCCCTGCTCCACAATGCGGCCATCGACCATAAACACCACGTTGTCCGCGACTTCACGCGCAAAACCGACTTCGTGCGTCACAATCACCAGCGTAGTGCCTGAACGCGCCAGTTTTTTGATCACATCCAGGACTTCGCCCACCAACTCAGGATCGAGCGCTGACGTCGGTTCATCAAACAGCATCACGCGTGGATTGAGCATCAGGGCACGCGCAATCGCGATACGCTGCTGCTGGCCGCCCGACAAATGGCGCGGCCAGGCATCGGCTTTATGGCGCAGGCCCACCACATCCAACAGTTCACCGGCGCGATCAATCGCTGCTCGGCGTGACAGTTGGCGATGCGCAATCGGTGCTTCAATCAGGTTCTCCAGCACCGTTAGATGCGGGAACAGATTGAAGTTCTGAAACACGTAGCCGACATTGATGCGCTGACGCAGAATCGCCTTCTCTTTCAGCTCATACAGCTTGTCGCCGCGACGCTGATAGCCGATGTAATCGCCATCGATCTGGATATAGCCTTCATCGACACGTTCGAGATGATTAATGGTGCGCAGCAGCGTCGATTTGCCCGACCCGGAAGGCCCGAGGATCACCGTCACCGATCCCGGTTCAAGCTCCAGCGACACCTCATCCAGCGCTTTCAGTTTGCCGAACGACTTGCTCACGCCGGTGATGCTAATGGCGCCAGCAGTATGCAGATTCTTGCGGTAATCAATGGCTTCGGACATGGGAAAGCTCCTCGGTGACAGGTTTGGCGCTGCGGTTGCGCCATTGACGCCAGCGCGATGGCTGCGGTTCACGGGTGACGCTGCGCGCCAGCCAGCGCTCAACGCTGTGCTGCAGCAGGGACAGCACGGTGGTGATAATCAGATACCAGGCCGCGCCCACCATCAGCAGTGGAATCACCTGCTGCGTGCGGTTGTAGATCATCTGGATGGTGTAAAACAGTTCCGGCATCGCCAGCACGTACACCATCGAGGTACCTTTGGCGAGGCTGATAATTTCATTAAAGGTGGTTGGCATTATCGCGCGCAGCGCCTGCGGCAGAATGATGCGGAAGGTGCGACGCGTGGAGGATAATCCCAGCGCCGAAGCCGCTTCAAACTGGCCGTGATCGACACCCAAAAAGCCGCCGCGAATGATTTCGGCGCTGTAGGCGCTCTGCACCAGCGTCAAACCAATCACCGCCGCAGGGAACTGGCCGAGTACGTTAATGGTCTGGAAATGGCCCCATGACAGCGCGGTAAACGGAATGCCGAGCGACAGCGTGTCGTAAAGATAAGAAAAGTTGTAGAGGATGATCAGCACCACAATCAGCGGCAGCGAGCGGAACAGCCAGATATAACCGAATGCCAGCGTACTGAGCAGCCACGATGACGAAAGCCGCGCCAGCGCCAACAGACCGCCGAAGATCAGGCTGAGGATAGTGCCGAACAGCGTCAGCAGCAGCGTTTGCCCTAAACCGCTGAGGATCACCGGATCAAAAAACCATTTGGCGAACACGCCCCATTCCCAGCGCGGATTGAAGGCCACAGAATCAATCACGCTGGCCAGAATAAACAGCGCGACAATCGCGCCGACGGTACGTGCCGGATATCGCGCCGGCACCACGGTTAAACGTTGTTGGTTACTCATTGCAACTCCTTAGCTGGCCTGCGCCACGCTATGCACATCAATCACTTTCAGGAAGCGCAAGCGTCCATCGTGTGGCGGCTGGCTGTAGACTTCCATATCCTCCAGCAGCTCAAACTGCGGCTGATAACCGTGGCCGATATATAACTTCACCGCTTCCGGCTGGCGGAAACCGGTGGTGAGAAACACGCGCTGGTAACCAGCACGCAGCGCACGGCGCTCCAGTTCCTGCAGGATCAACAACGCCAGCCCCTGACGGCGAAGATCGCTGCGCGTCCAGATGCGTTTAAATTCGGCGGTCACCGCGTCATAGGGTTTGTACGCGCCCATCGCGATGATTTCGCCGTCACGCTCCAGCACGATAAATAGCCCGCGCGGCGGCAAATACCATTCGGTCAACTCAACCTCTTTTTGGCTGGTGAAGAACGCGCCGTAGCGCGCGGTGTATTCACCAAACAACCCGGTCAAAATCGGCTGCAGCTCAGGCGCTTCCGGTGACACTTCGCGGAACAGTTGCTCGCTCATGCGGCCTCCTTAATCACCCAATCCGGCCGGATTGATTTCTGAACTGTCGATACGCTCAACGCCTTCACCCCAGCGCTTCAGCACCTTGTCGTAATCGCCGTTCTTGATCACGCCATTCAGCGCGGTGTTGATCGGCTGCACCAGACCGCCATTCTTCTTCACCGTCACCGCGATGTGTGCCGCTTTCGGCCAGCCGCCATCGACGCTGCCGACTAAACGCGTTTGCCTGGTTAGCGCCGCTTTCCAGGCACCAATTACGTTCGGACCGAAGAAGGCATCCGCGCGACCCGACTGCAACGCCAGCGTTTGCGCCGCATCGTCTTTGGTATAGACCGGCGTAAACGGCTTCAACCCTTTGGCCTGATTCTCTTTATCCCAGGCCAACAGGATCGACTCCTGATTGGTGCCGGAGCCAACGATAATGCGCAGTCCGGCGATATCTTCGGCTTTGGTCAGCGACTTAATCGGGCTGCTGGCTTTGACGTAAAAACCGAGTGAATCTTTGCGATAGGTAGCGAAATCGAAGCGCTCTTTGCGCTCTTTGGTGACGGTTACGTTACTGATCGCCGCATCGTATTTGCCCGATGCCACGCCAAGCGGCCAGTCTTCCCACGAGGTTGGCACCACGTTGAGTTTCAAACCCAGGCTGTCGGCGACCAGGCGGGCGATATCCACTTCGCTGCCAAGCAGGGTTTTGTTGTCATCACTGAACACCGTCAGCGGCGGTGAATTCAGGGCGGCGACCGCCACGGTGAACGAGCCCGGCACGGCGAAGCGATGTCCGGCCGGAATCTGCGCCACAGCGGCATCATTCTTCGCAGTATTGATTGGCGTTTTGTTGGCTTCAACACTGATGTTCTGCCCGTTAACCGCCACGTCTTCGGCGAATACGGCGCTGCTCATGCCCAGTAGTAACAGCGCGATAAGGGATTTTTTCTGCATAGCGTATTCTCGACTCTTATTGTTGTGTGAACTGGTTAACGGGATCTTTCAAACCAAAGCTGGCGCGCAGCGTGGTGCCGGGATATTCAGTGCGGCTTAAGCCGCGCGCTTGCAGAATCGGTACCACGCGATCGACAAAGCGTTCGAAGGTATCGGGCGTGCCGCCCTGAATGATGAAGCCATCGGTGGCTTCGCTCTCGAACCACAGCTGCAAACCATCGGCTACCTGCTCTGGCGTGCCGTGGAACAGCGGACGCGGCGTCGCCGCTTCCAGCGCCGCCTGACGCAGCGTGTGGCCGTGCTCGCGCGCTTTGCGTTTGATTTCATCGGTGGTGCTGCGGAAGCTGTTTTGCCCGATATCGCCCAGCTCCGGGAACGGCGCATCCAGCGGATATTGCGAGAAGTCATGATGATCAAAGAAGCGACCGAGATAATTGAGCGCATCTTTGATGGAAACCAGCGCGGCGGTGGCTTGATACTGCTGCTCCACATCTTCTGCGCTGTCGCCAACAATCACGCCGACGCCCTGGAAAATGTGCAGGTCGCCTGGTTCACGGCCGTTTTCCACCAGCTGTTTTTTCACATCGCGGTAGAACGCCTGTGCTTCTTCACGCGTCGGCTGATGGGTAAAAATGGCATCGGCATGGCGCGCCGCCAGCTTTCTGCCATCTTCCGAAGCGCCCGCCTGAAACACGACCGGTCGCCCTTGCGGCGTGCGTTCGATGTTCAGCGGCCCCTGCACCTGGAAGAAATCACCGTGGTGATTTAGCGTGTGCAGCTTCTCGGGATCAAAGAACTGGCCACTCTCTTTATTGCGCACGAAAGCATCGCTCTCCCACGAATCCCACAGCCCTTTCACGACTTGCAGATATTCATCGGCGATGCGGTAGCGCAGCGCGTGTTCAGGATGCTGCTGGCGCGAGAAGTTTTTCGCCGACCCTTCCAGCGGAGAGGTCACCACATTCCAGCCCGCGCGACCGCCGCTCAAATGATCGAGGCTGGCAAACTGACGCGCCACGGTGAAGGGTTCGCTGTACGAAGTGGAAACGGTGCCGACCAAACCGAGATGCTCGGTGACGCCCGCCAGCGCTGACAGCAAGGTCAGCGGCTCGAAACGGTTAAGAAAGTGAGGAATCGATTTTTCGTTGATAAACAGGCCATCGGCGACAAACAGGAAATCCAGCTTGCCCGCTTCCGCTTTGCGCGCAATGTGTTTGGCGTAATCGAAATTGATACTGGCATCAGCCAGCGCCGCCGGATGTCGCCATGCGGACATGTTGCCGGATGCGCCATGCAGGATGGTGCCCAATCGCAGTTGTCTTGCAGTCATAATGTTCTCTCTTTTGCCAAGGCGCAGCCTGACGGCGACATCGTGTCGCCGTACAGAATCGGTATTAAATGCGTGAATCGAGTTAGTTCAGAATGGCGTCACGACATCGCACATTGAGGTGCTGCAACGCGTGTTGAGCCAATTGCGCAAAGTATTGTGCAGCGGGGGCAATCAGCGCTTCATCAGGATTGAAGCCGCCATGATGCAGACCAAATTCGCTTGCGCTGCCAATGCTGACAAACGCGCCAGGGATCTGCTGTAAGTAGTAGGCGAAATCTTCGCCGCCAAGATGCAACTCCGCGGTTTGCACGCGGTAGCCCGCTTGCTGCGCCACGTGGCTGGCAAACTGCGCCCAACGCGCATCGTTCTCCAGCACTGGCGGACCCGGATGCCAGCTAAAGGTGGCGCTGGCACCGTTGGCCGCCGCGATGTTCTCCACCAGCGTGCGGGCGCGCTGCTCCAGCTCGGCGCGCACCTGTTTGTCGTGGGTGCGCACCGTGCCACCAAATTCTGCCTCGCCGGGCAGCACGTTCCAGGTTTTGCCGGCGTCGATGCGCGTAACGCTGAGCACTAAGCTGTCCAGCGTATTGAAGCTACGGCTGGTGAGCGATTGCAGCGCCTGAATGATCTGGCTGGCGACCACAATACTGTCCACGCCCTCTTCCGGATGCGCTGCGTGCGCACCTTTGCCAGCAACGTGCACGATAAATTTATCTGCATTGGCATAAAACGCACCGCCGCGTGTCGCGAAGGTGCCGGTCGGCAAACCGGGTTCATTGTGCATCCCGAAAATCGCCTGCACACCGTCCAGAACTCCAGCGTTGATCAACTGGCGTGCGCCGGTGGCGTTCTCTTCTGCCGGTTGGAACAGAATACGGATGCGGCCCGGCAATTGATCTTCAATCGCTTTCAGCTTTAATGCCGCGCCAAGCATCACGGCACTGTGTACGTCATGCCCGCAAGCGTGCATCACGCCGCTGTTGCGCGAACGGTAAGCAAGTCCGGTGGCTTCGTGAATCGGTAACGCATCGATATCGGCGCGCAGCGCAATCAGCGTGTCGCCGCTTCCCACTTCCACTATCACGCCGGTTTCCAGCGGATAATCCAGCAGACGCAAACCGGCGTCCTGTAACCAGCGACGTAGGCGTGCGGTGGTTTCGACTTCGCGACCGGACAACTCCGGCCAGCTGTGCAGCTCGCGTCGCCAGTCAATCAGCTGATGTTCGCTAAATTGCGTCATACCTGCCTCCGGAAGCGGCGAATCATGCCGTCACTAAACGATGTGTGGCTAACAGTTCGAGTGATTTCACCCGCGCCTGCTCTTCCGCCACTGGCGTATCAATCACGAACTCTTCAATACCGAAATGCTGATGCAGCGCATCCAGTTTGGCATGCACCTGCGCGGCGGTGCCTTTCAGCAGCGATGGCGTGCGCGGTTCAATCACGTAATCGGTGTAACCGCCCTGACGCACATAACGCTCGGCTTGCTCGACGCTGCCGACGTTAACGCTGGGGCCCTCTTTCACGCTGACGTGATACACGCGCAGGTTATCCACCAGCAAATCGGCTTCCGCTGGAGAATCTGCCACCACCACTTGCACCGCCACCAGCGCGCGCTGGCCGTTGCTATGCTGGCGATAGCCGTTGAGCACTTTTTCCATTAATTGCGGATCGCCGTTGTGGTGTGCGGCGAACACCAACTGCCAGCCCAGTTCCGCTGCCAGTTTGGCGCTCTCTTCACTGGCACCCAGCAGGAAGCGATTCGCCGGACGCGGCGGCTGCGGCGTGGCGCGCAAAATCTCTTCATCACCCACCGGCGGCACGTGCAGCCAGCTATCCAGCAGCGTCAGTTGCTCGGCGAAGCTGCCTTTCTCCTGCAGATGCACGCCGAGCTGCAGCGCACGCGTCGAGAGCGGCAAGCCGCCCGGCGCTTTGCCAACACCGATATCGATTCGTCCCGGCGCTAATGACGCCAGCAAGTTGAAATTTTCTGCGACTTTATACGGGCTGTAATGCTGCAGCATCACGCCGCCGGAGCCGACGCGAATATGCTGTGTCTGGCCAATGATCCAGGCGATCAGCAGTTCCGGCGAGGGACTCGCCAGACGATCGGTATTGTGGTGTTCCGCTAACCAAAAACGGTGATAGCCCCAGGCTTCCGCCTGCTGCGCCAGCTGTAAAGTGCGATGAAGCGCGTGGCTGGCCGTCTCTCCATCGGCAATCGGCGATTTATCCAGCAAACTCAGTCGGTATGACATGCGCCTTATCCTTATCAAAGTGAATATGGCGAGTAGTGTGGTGCGGTAATCACTGATTCGTAAAACATCATATTGTCGTATCTATATTTACTTTATGCATATCAGATAGATAGGCTATATGCACCGGGTTTAATTCCTTTTAAAACACACAATTAAGTAAAACCCGCAGGAATTGTTAAGGCGATGTTTTGAAAATGTGACACTCAATATAAAATTATTAAAACATCGTTTCAAAATGTGACGCAATTCATCCAATCGCAATTGCCTTATTTTTCCGCGAAGTAATTTCTCTATGCTGGCACCACGCGGCCCCCCTCTGGAAAGTCATTGTGCCGCACCTCTGCTTCATCCTTTGCTGGAGAAAAAAGAATGACGTTTAAAAAATTACTCTTGGTAGTTTCGTTATCCTCCGCTGCAGCATTTTTCCCTGCCGCGGTGTCCGCTAAAGTCATCAAAGTGGCGGAAGTGCAACCCGCAGGCTATCCGACCGTCGTGGCACTTGAGCACATGGGCGAGAAGCTGAAAAAAGCCACTAACGGGCGCTTAGAAATGAAAGTTTATGCCGGTGGTGTGCTGGGGGATGAAGACCAAACGCTGCAGCAGGTACAACTCGGGGCCATCGATATGATTCGCGTGTCGCTGGCACCGGTCACCACCATCGCGCCAGAGACCAGCGTCTTAACCTTGCCGTATGTTTTTCGCGATGAGAATCATATGCATCAGGTGTTGGACGGCGATATCGGCAAACAGATTGTCGACAAATTCGATAACGATCCCAACGCCCGCATGATTTTCCTCGGTTGGACCGACGCCGGTGTGCGGAACATGATCACCAAAAAACCGATTGCTAAACCCGACGATCTGAAAGGCATGAAGATTCGCGTGCAAAACAGTGCTATCTCACTGGCCACCTTGAAAGCGATGGGGGCCAATCCCGTGGCGATGGGGGTGAGCGAAGTGTTTAGCGCCATGCAAACAGGGGTTGTAGATGGCACCGAAAACAATCCACCGACGTTTGTCGCCCATAACTATATGCCCGTCACCAAGTACTACACCCTGACTGGGCACTTCATTCAGCCCGAAATGATCCTCTACTCCAAACTGTTGTGGAATCGGCTATCGGCTGACGATCAGGCGCTGCTAAAGAAACTCGGCAAAGAAGCGCAGGATGAGGAACGTCAGTTATGGGCAACCTACACCCAGCAATCGATTGAAAAAATGAAAGCCGGCGGCGTGACCTTCCAGGAAACCGATCGTGAAACATTCATCAAGGCGACTCAGCCGGTGCGCGATCAGTTTGGTGGAAAATATCAGGACCTGATGAAACAGATTGCTGATGTGAAGTAACCCTTTCCACGCCACGTCTCAACGTGGCGTTTTACTCAGGTAAACACTATGACTGCATATTCTCGTCTGATGGATGGGCTTTATTTACTGTGCATGGCGATTGCCGCTGTGGCGCTATTAATTATGGTGACGGTCATCCCCATCGGGATATTTTCACGCTACGTGTTAAACGATGCGCTTTCCTGGCCAGAACCGGTCGCCATCATTTGCATGATCATCTTTACCTTTATTGGTGCGCCGGTGGGATTTCGTGCCGGTACACATATCTGTGTATCAATGATGACCGACAGGCTCTCGCCCACCAACCAGCGTTGGCTGCTGAAACTGTCTGACATCTTAATGATCATCACCTGTCTGGTGATTTTCCGCGCCAGCTACAACCTGTGTGAAGCGATGTGGGTTCAAACGCTGGCCTCACTGCCGGTGGTGACGTATGGCGAAATGTATTTACCCATCCCGGTCGGCGCGGTGTTTACGCTGTTATTTGTAGCTGAGCGATTAATTAATGGCGATCAAAGCCAGCGAGCAATCGTCACTCTTGGTGGCACCCATTAAGCGGAGCAAAAAATGGACGCACTCATTTTAATTGGCAGTCTGGTGGTATTGCTGTTGCTGGGTTTTCCCGTGGCGTTTGCCGTTGGGTTAAGCGCATTTATCGGCGCATGGTGGATCGAATTACCGTTGGAAGCAGTGGTGATACAAATTACCAACGGGATCAACAAATTTTCTCTGCTGACTATTCCCTTCTTTATCCTGGCGGGCGCCATTATGGCGGAAGGCGGCATTGCCCGACGGCTAGTCAACTTTGCTTATATTTTTGTCGGATTCATTCGGGGCGGATTGTCGCTGGTTAATATTGTCGCCTCAACCTTTTTTGGCGCTATTTCCGGATCTTCGGTCGCGGATACCGCGTCAATTGGTTCAGTCATGATTCCGCAGATGGAGGAGAAAGGTTATCCCCGTGATTTTGCTGCGGCAGTAACGGCCAGCGGGTCGGTGCAAGCGGTTTTAACCCCGCCCAGCCACAACTCGGTAATTTATTCACTCGCCACCGGCGGTATCGTCACCATCTCTTCGCTGTTTGTCGCCGGCATTATTCCCGGTCTGTTACTGGGATTATGCTTAATGGTGATGTGTCTGATCTTTGCGCGTAAACGTGGTTACCCTAAAGGTGAGCGCATCCCTTATAAGCAGGCGGTGAAAATCTTCTTCGATGCGTTTTGGGGCCTGTTCACTATTTTTATTATTCTCGGCGGGATTCTCTCAGGTATTTTTACCGCCTCTGAGTCAGCAGCAATCGCCTGTATTTGGGCGTTCTTCGTCACGATGTTTATCTACCGCGATTTCAAATGGAATCAATTGCACATTTTGGTTTTTCGCACCATCAAGACGGTGACGATTGTGATGGTGCTGATTGCCTTCGCAGCCGGTTTCGGTGCGGTGATGACCTTTATGCAACTGCCCACCATCATTACCGAGGCCTTTACCCAGTTCTCCAGTAACAAATATGTGATTTTGATGTGTATTAACCTGCTGTTGCTGGTGGTGGGAACATTAATGGATATGGCGCCGCTGATCCTGATTTTGACGCCAGTATTATTACCTGTGGCCACCGCACTGGGCGTTGACCCGGTGCATTTCGGCATGATTATGCTAACCAACCTTGGCATTGGTTTAATTACCCCGCCGGTCGGCACGGTGTTATTTGTGGCCAGCGCAGTGAGTAAGCAGAAAATTGAGCAAGTGGTTAAGGCCATGCTGCCGTTCTATGGCGTGTTGTTTATTGTGCTGATGCTGATTACCTATATTCCGGCATTGTCGCTCTGGCTACCGCAATTAATGGGGGTGATGTAGCAACGCGCATTTATAAGGCGTGAGCAGGTTATTTAATATTCGCACATTGTGTAGCGGCGCGATTTATCGCGCAATAAATTGCGCCGCTACAATACATGCGATAAGCACTATCGTTGTTCATATCAACAAAGAGGTAAAGAAGCGCCACGACATCTCTTCACCTTTTTCAATCCTATTTATCTTTTTCAGAAAAGCTTAGTGCAATTCCTTGGTTCAACTCACGGGTGCGGCATTCAATGATGAAAACCGCCCGTCGGGCTATTGATAAAAAAAGGAATCACCATGACTAAGCACTTTCACTTGCAGGCTCTGAGTTTGGCCCTGCTATCAGGGATATTTAGTGCCCACGCGGCGGATACGCCGGTCAAAGGCGGCACGCTGATTTATCTCGAACAACAGGCGCATACCAACCTTTATCCACCCGCCGGTGGCTTTTATCCCAATGGCGGTATTCTGAATCAAATCACCGATAAACTGACGTGGCAGAATCCGGAAACCTTAAAAGTAGAACCGTGGATTGCCGAAAGCTGGAGCAGTAACGCCGATAAAACCGAATATACCTTTAAAATTCGTCCCGGCGTCACGTTCTCCGACGGCACGCCATTAGATGCCAATGCGGTAGCAAAAAACTTTGATACTTACGGTCTGGGAAATAAAGCCCAGCGCCTGCCGGTTTCCGAAGTGATTAATAATTACGATCACAGTGAGGTTATTGATCCGCAGACGGTGAAATTCTATTTCAGGAAACCATCACCCGGTTTTTTACAGGGCACGGCAACCATTGGTTCAGGTCTGGTTTCCCTCAGCACCCTGCAGCGTAGTTTCGACCAACTCGGCGATGCGCGCCATATTATTGGCTCCGGCCCGTTTGTCGTCAGCGATGAAAAACTCGGGCGCGAAGTCGATTTAACCGCGCGCAAAGATTACCAGTGGGGCCCGAAAAACAGCGCCCAGCAAGGTCCTGCCAATCTCGACGGCATCAAGTTTATTGTGACGCCGGAAGACAGCGTGCGCATCGGCGCGCTGCTGGCCGGCCAGGCCGATTTTATTCGTCAGGTGCAAGCCTATGACGAGAAGCAGGCGCAGCAGCAAAACTTCCCGATTTATGCCGCCCCCACGCGCGGTGTCAACGACAGCATCAGCTTCCGCCCGGATAACCCGCTGGTCAGCGATGTGAACGTGCGTCAGGCGCTGCTACACGCCACCAACGCGCAGCAAGTGGTGCAAACCCTGTTCTCACCCAACTATCCGCAAGCCACCTCGGTGATCGCCACATCGGCCGCCGGTTACGTCAACCTGGCCGACAAGCTGAAATTCGATCCCGCGTTGTCGAAAAAACTGCTGGATGACGCGGGTTGGAAACCGGGTAGCGACGGCATCCGCGAGAAAGATGGCAAAAAACTGGCGTTAACCATTTACGAATCACTACCGCAGCCGCAGAACAAAGAAGTGCTGCAGCTGGTGGCGCAGCAATGGCGTCAGGTTGGCGTCGCGCTGGCGGTCAAAGCCGGTGACGCCGGCAGCCGCGTACTGGATAACCTCGATCCGCTGAAAACCCCGCTGGTGGTATCCGAAGTGGGCCGCGCCGATCCTGACGTGGTGAAAAGCCAGTTCTATCCGACAAACCGCGATGCGCTGCTGCAAAAAGGCGGCTCCAGCGACAAAGTGCAGAACTTCCGCGACGACAAGCTCAACACGCTGTTGTTGAGTATCTCCTCCGAAGTCGATGCGGCAAAACGCCTGGCGGTGACCGGTGATGCGCAGCGTTATCTGCTCGACCAGGCGTATGTGATTCCGATCTTTGAAGAGCCGCAGGTGTTTGCTGGTGCGCCGTGGTTGAAAGGGGTGAATTTTGAAGCCGTGGGTCGTCCATCGTTCTACGGCGCGTGGCTGGAAAAACACTAAGGCGGGTCAATGATGCAACGTTCACTGCTGCGAAGAGTGGGTCAAAGCGTATTGGTGCTGTGGGCCGCGTTTACCCTGTCGTTCTTTCTGCTGCAGGTGCTGCCCGGCGATGCGGTGCTGATCAAGTTTCAGAACCCGGATCTGGGCCTCAGCCCGGATCAAATCGCCGAAATGCGCCTTGCTTACGGCGCGGATAATCCTCTCTGGCAGCAGTACGTGCACACGCTGCTGGCGATGCTGCGCGGCGATTTTGGTTACTCGGTGCAGGCGGGCGTGCCGGTGAGTGAACAGCTGATCAGCAATCTGCCCGCTACGCTGCAACTGGCACTGCTCGGCTTTGCGCTGGCGACGCTTATCGCCTTTACGCTGGCGGCGTTATCACGTTTGCCTGCGCTGCGTTTCCTGCGTTCGCTGCTGCAATCGGTGCCGGCGCTGTTTATCTCGCTGCCCACCTTCTGGCTTGGCATCGCGTTGATTCAGCTGTTCTCTTTCCAACTGCGCTGGATTCCAGTGATCAATCCTTCAGCCCTGCAAGGCCTGATCCTGCCAGTGATTACCGTGGCGATTCCGATTTCCGCCCCGCTGGCGCAAATTCTGTTGCGCAGCATCGATCAGGTCTCAACCCAGCCGTTCGTGGCGGTGGCGCGTGCCAAAGGCGCCAGCGAAAGCCACGTGCTGTGGCATCACGTGATGCGCAATGCGCTGCTACCGGTGCTGAATGTCGCGGGCTTGCTACTCGGTGAGTTGATTGCCGGTGCGCTGATAACCGAAACCGTGTTTGGCCTGAGCGGCGTCGGACAGTTGACGCAGCAGGCGGTGAATAATCAGGACGTCGCGGTGTTACAGGCGGTGGTGATGATCTCTGCGCTGGCGTTTGTGCTAATTAACCTGCTGGTCGATGCGTTGATGCCGCTGTTCGATCCGCGTCTGCAATCTATTGCCGGAGGCAACCGATGAGCCTGGTCGATTACTCAACTGCGCGTCAAAGCAATGGCAACGCGCGTGCGTTACGCGTGCTCCCCCTCCAGCCGGGATTGTGGCTGGCGTGGGGCGTGATGCTGCTGGCGCTGCTGGCGGCGTTTGCGCCTGGCTTGTTTACCCATTTTAGCCCAACTGAAGGCGTCCCCGGCGCGCAGCGTCTGCCGCCACAGGCCGCTTACTGGCTCGGCACCGATCAGCTAGGCCGCGATCTTTACGCGCGCATTATTTACGGTGCGTCTCAGTCGCTGTCGGCGGCGGTCGCAGCCGTGGCGATGGGGTTGATTGGCGGCACCACGCTCGGCGTTCTGGCGGGCGCGATTGGCGGGCGCACCGAGAACTGGCTGATGCGCTTAGTCGATGTGCTGCTGTCGATTCCCTCTCTGCTGCTGTCGCTCAGCATTCTGATTCTGCTGGGCTTCGGCACCGTACACGCCGCGCTGGCGGTAGGCATCGCCTCTATGGCCAGCTTCGCTCGCCTTGCACGCGGTGAAGTGGTGCGCGTGCGCCGCAGTGAATTCGTCGAAGCGGCCTACGGCAGCGGCGGCAGTTTCTGGCGCGTATTGTGGCGTCACATTTTGCCTAACTCGCTGACGGCGGTGATCGCCTTTGCCGCCTTGCAGTTTGGTCAGGCAATCCTGGCGTTATCTACCCTCAGCTTCCTGGGCTACGGCACGCCGCCGCCAACGCCTGAGTGGGGATTACTGATCGCCGAAGGACGCAATTATCTGGCCACTGCGTGGTGGCTCACCACCTTCCCTGGCATCGTGGTAGTCGCCGTGGTACTGGCCGCCAATCGCATCAGCCGTCAACTGGCCGGAGGTGACGCATGAGCGCGTTATTAGCCATCGAAAATTTAACCCTGAGTTATCGCCAGCGCGGCGAGTGGCGCGCGGTGGTTCACAACGTCAGCTTTGAGTTACAGCCTGGTGAAATGGTGGCGCTGGTCGGTGAATCCGGCTCCGGCAAAACCACCACCGCACAGGCCATTATTGGTCTGATGGCGGAAAACGGCCGCCGTGATAGCGGCAAGATAGTGCTGAACGGCACCGATATCGCCGGTTGGTCGTCCAAACGCCTTGATAGCCTGCGTGGCGTCAGCATCAGCTTAGTACCGCAGGATCCCGGCAACTCGCTCAATCCGGTAAAAACGATCGGCGATCAGGTCGGTGAAATGCTGCAGCTACACCTGAGAATCAGCAAAGCCGAACGCCAGCTACGCGTGCTCGAGCTGTTGCAAAAGGTCGGTCTCAGCCATCCGGAACAGCGCTTAAAACAGTATCCACATCAGCTCTCCGGCGGCATGAAACAGCGCGTGCTGATTGCCATCGCCCTCGCCCTACGTCCGCAGATTATTATTGCCGATGAACCCACCAGCGCGTTGGATGTGACGGTGCAAAAACGCATTCTCGATCTGCTGGATGTGCTGCGCCGCGAATCCGGCACGGCGGTGCTGTTTGTCACGCACGATTTGGCATTGGCAGCAGAACGCGCCGATCGTCTGCTGGTATTTCGTCATGGCGAAGTGCAGGAACAAGGCCCGGCGGCGCAGGTGATCACCGCGCCGCAACATCCCTACACGCGACAACTGTTACAAGACGCCGATGCGGGCGACAGTGCGCTGGCGGTGCCCGCCAAAGCCAACTTTTCGTCGCCCGCGATCCAGCTCTCGAACATCAATAAACAGTTTGCCCTCGGTCGCCAGCAGCAGCTGCAGGTCGCCAAAGCGGTGTGCGTTAGCGTGGCGCGCGGTACCACCCACGCGTTGGTCGGCGAATCCGGTTCGGGTAAAACCACGTTGGCGCGCATTCTGCTGGGATTTGAGCAGGCCGACAGCGGTCGCGTGGTGATTGATGGGATTGACGCCACCGCGCTGCGCGGTGAAGCGCAACGTCAACTGCGCCGCAAGATTCAGTTTGTTTATCAGAACCCCTTTGCCTCCCTCGATCCGCGCCAGACGCTGTTCGCCATCATTGAGGAACCGCTGCGTAACTTTGAGCAGCTAAGCCGTAACGAGCGGCGCGAACGCGTCGAAGCCGTGGCGCAACGCGTGGCGCTGCCGCTGGAATTATTGCAACGCCAACCGCGCGAGTTGTCCGGCGGCCAGCGTCAGCGTGTAGCCATCGCCCGCGCCCTGATTATCCAACCGGCGATTCTGGTGCTGGATGAAGCCACCTCGGCGCTGGACGTCACGGTGCAGGCGCAGATTCTGCACCTGCTGCAACAACTGCAACGTGAGCTGGGCCTCACCTATCTGTTCATCACCCACGATCTCGCAACCGTGCGCCGCATTGCACACAGCGTCACCGTGCTACGCGCGGGTGAAGTGGTGGAGCAAGGTGACACCGTCACGCTTTTTAACGCGCCTCAGCATCCGTATACCCGATCGCTGATTGACGCGATTCCGGCTTTCCGCCCGCTGATTAAGGAGTCTGCATGACGCGCAAACGCATTGGTTTTTTCACCCGCCTGCTGGATGACACCACCGCACAGCAGCGCTATCGCCTGGCAACCGAGCAGATTCAGCACGCCGAGCGCACCGGTTTTGACAGCGCGTGGATTGCTCAGCATCACTTTCATGAGAAAGAAGGCGGCTTGCCGTCGCCGTTGCTGTTTCTGGCACACGTTGCCGCACACACCCGCACGATTCGCCTTGGCACCGGTATCATCACGCTGGCGATGGAGAATGCGCTGCGCGTTGCTGAAGATGCGGCGGTGCTGGACCTGCTCAGTAATGGTCGCCTGGAAGTAGGTTTAGGATCGGGCGGCACCGCGACCTCGTTTCTGCCGTTTGGCATCACCATCGACCAACGCACCAGCGTGTTTGCCGATCATCTTCATCAGCTGCTCAGCGCATGGCGCGGCGATACGCTGGGACATCCGGATAATCATCTCTATCCCGCTGCACCGACGCTGGCACAACGCGTGTGGATTGCCACTTTCTCGGTGGAAGGTGCCGCGCGCGCCGGGCAAGCCGGGCACGGTTTGATGCTGTCCCGCACCCAGCCGCGTCCGGCGGGTCAGCCGGATTTAGCGCTCGATCACATCCAGAACCCGATGATCGATGCTTATCTTGCCGCATTACCGGCGGGCATTGCGCCGCGCATTCTGGCCTCGCGCACCGCCTTTGTCGCCGATTCCAACGACTACGCGCGTCGCCTTGCCGAGCCGGGCTTGCAGCGTCAGGCGCAGCATTTCCGCGAATCAGGATATGTGGTTGGCCACACGCTGGATGAGCAGGCGCGCCAGTTAGATGCGCACTTCGGCGATGCCGAACGGGTGCAGCAATCCCTGTTGGCAGATACCGTGTTGCAACGCGTCACCGATATCAGTTTCCAGGTGCACTCCATCGATCCGCCACACGCCGACATTCTGCGTTCCATTGAATTAATTGCCGACCATATTGCGCCCGCGCTGCGCGGCTAAGTCGGTGCCCACAAGATTAGCGGTCGCCATAAATGGCGACCCTACGACGGATTCACCTTGTTTTGTAGGGTCGCCATTTATGGCGAACCTGCGACGGATTCACCTTGTTTTGTAGGGTCGCCATTTATGGCGACCTACTCATGCTTTAACTGGAGAATTTTATGTCTCAACCGACAGATTTACTCGCCGCGCTGGCGGATATCGATCCCGCATCTGAACTGGCGCAAGCCCGCGCCGAGCGCCATGCTGCCACGCAACATACGCAAGGCAGCTATGACGTTTTGTTTACACAAGATGATGAAGATTTGCCATTGGCTGAACGCTTCGCCCTCGCCGCGCAGGTGGCGGCCTGGCATGGCGCATCACGCCTCGAAGCACATTACCGGCAGCCGAATCAGCCGCACGGCGCACGCTTCGATGCCGGTTTAACGTTTGCTGAACTGCTGAGCCTGCACCCGGTGGATGCCGCGCCGCAGCACATCGAGACGCTGCAACGTGCCGGTTGGTCGCCGCGCGGTATCGTCACGCTGGCGCAGCTGGTTGCGTTTGTCAGCTTCCAGAGCCGCTTACTCGCGGGTTTGCGTTTGCTCAACGGCGAAGAGACCGCCACGCAGCCGCATGCGGTAGCGGGTAAATGGCATGATGCGCCGCTCACCGTGAGGGGTAAAACTGCCCTCACCGCATTTACCCAACAGGAACTCGGCTGGGAGCCGTGGCTGGCGGCGAAACCCTTGCATGAATTTAGCCCTGAAGAGCAGAGCACACTGGCGAAATTCGGCCATAGTGATTCCGATTACTTCCGCCTGCTGGGCCGTAATCAGCCGCTGCTTGAGCAACGCACCCTGACCGATAAAGGCATCTTCTATACCGCCGGTGGCCTTTCGCGTGCCGAACGCGAACTCGCCGCCACGGTAGTGAGCAAGGTCAACGGCTGCATCTACTGCGCCTCGGTGCATGCGCGAAAAGCCAGCCAGCTCTCCAAAGATGAACCCGCGGTGCAGAAGCTGCTGAATGTCGCGCCCGGCGCTGAGCTGGCGCACGGACAATCGGCCCGCTGGGCAGCGCAGATTGATCTGGTTGCCACCTTATCAATCACACCCGCCGCCACTAGCCTGAAACAGCTGCACGCGCTGCGCGATCAGGGATTCAGCACGCTAGAGCTGCTGGACCTGATTCAGTCCGCCGCCTTCTTCGCCTGGGCGAACCGTCTGATGCTGACGCTGGGCGAACCTTTTTTACCTGCACAAACACAAGGATGACCATGACGGATCTTTCCCATCAACAGTTGGTGCGCTGGCGACGCGAGCTGCATCAGCATCCCGAGCTGTCGGATCAGGAATTTGCCACCACCGAGCGACTTACCCGCTGGCTGCAGGAATTGAACGTCAAGCTGCTGCCGCTGGCGTTGAAAACCGGTGTGGTGGCAGAAATCGGTCACGGCCAACCGCTGATTGCGCTGCGTGCCGACATCGATGCCCTGCCGATCGACGAGCAAACCGACCAGCCGTGGCGCTCCCAGCAGCCGGGCGTGATGCACGCCTGCGGCCACGATCTGCACAGCAGCGTGATGCTGGGCGTCGCACAGCAGCTAAAACGCATCGAATCTGAATTACCCGGTCGCGTGCGTATTCTGTTTCAGCCTGCCGAGGAGATTTTTACCGGCGCGAAACAGCTGCTGGCGGCAGGCGCGCTCCAAGATGTGCAGGCGATTTTCGGGCTGCATAACGCGCCAGATCTGCCCACGGGCACACTGCGCACGCGCGGCGGCGCCTATTATGCCAATGTCGATCGCTTCCAGATCACTATTACCGGCAAAGGCGCACACGCCGCGCGTCCGCATGAAGGCATCGATAGCATCGTGATTGGCAGCCACATCGTCACCGCGCTGCAAACGCTGCCGAGCCGCGTGTTCAGTTCGCTGGAATCGGTTGTCGTCAGCGTGACGCGCTTCACTGCAGGCAACAGCTGGAACGTGCTGCCACAAACGGTGGAACTGGAAGGCACAGTGCGCACCCATAACGCAGCGATTCGCGCGCAAATCCCGCAGAGAATAGCAGCGCTGATTAATGGGATCGCCGCCGGATTTGGCGCGCAGGCGGAGCTGGTGTGGCAGGAAGGCCCGCCCTCGTTGGTGAACACACCGGAATGGGCCGATTTCGCGCTAGATGTGGCAGCGGATCACGGCTATCAAACGTTAGTTGGCACACCGCAGATGGGGGGTGAAGACTTCGCCTTCTACCTGCAACAGCTACCCGGAGCGTTCGTGAGCATTGGCAGTGCCAGTGAATTTGGCCTGCATCACGCCGGTTTCGATCCGGATGAAGCAATGCTGGAACCGGCGGTGCATTACTTCACCGAGCTGGCCCAGCGCGCGCTACACATGCTGCGTCAACAACAGGCGCTGGCATCGTGACCATGAGAGCAAGGAGAAAAGCGATGGCGATTTCAGTACCTGTTCCACGTCTCAACCATGTGGTGATTAACGTTTCCAACCAGCTGGATGATGCCAGCGCACTGTTTCGTCGACTCGGATTTCAGTTGACCGAGCGCGGCCATCATTCGCTCGGCTCCAGCAATCATCTGGCGATATTTGGTGATAACTATCTGGAGTTATTAGGTTTTGAAGCCGGGCGTGGCAATTTGCGCCAGGATTTGTGGCAGTCACCGATGGGTCTCAGCGGTTTAGTGTGGAAAACCGAAGATGCTGATGCGGTGTGGCGCTATCTGGAGAGTCAGGACATCGACGGCGATTTGCCGGCGAGCTTTTTCCGTCCGGTGACCTTGCCGGATGGCACCGAGCAGGAAGCGCGCTTCCGCACCGTGCGGCTGCGCCCGTCGCTGGTTGCAAATGGTCGCAGCTTCTTTTGCCAACACGACACGCCGGATTCGGTATGGCAGGACGCGTGGCGCGTTCATCCCAATGGCGTGAGCGATATCGTTGAATTTGTGGTGGTTGCTCAGGATCCCGCTGCTGCCGCGCAACCTTACAGCCGTTTGTTTGGCGCCGATAAGCTCACCGCCTGTCAGGAAGGCGCATTTGTACTCAAAGCGGGCGTAGCGACGGTGCGCTTTGCCGCCGCAGAATACGTGACGCAGCGCTTCGCTGGTTTACCGATCGATTACGATGGCAGCGCGCGCATGGCGGGATTGAGCTTGCGTACCACGGATCTGCGCAAGGTGAAAGCCAGCCTGCTGCTCGGCGACGTACCGTTCCGCGAAGAAGAGTCCGCGATTATCGTCGGTGCCGGGCAGGCGTTTGGCGTGGCGTTACGGTTTGAGCAATAAAAAATCCGCGTATACCGAGCCTGGTACAAATCCGTAGCGGCGCGATTTATCGCGCATAGCAAAGGCGACTCCGCGCACCTCCAGATGATGCGCAATAAATTGCGCCGCTACGTTAAGTGCGTTCTAAAATAGGTTCATCCTCCTTGTCCTGTTACCGAAGGTGAACATTGCCTACGAAACTGCATCTTGAAACCTCCAGACTCACCTGCTCGCAGATTGAGGAGGCCGACTGGGCTTTCTTCCGTCAACTCCAGCTCTCGCCAGACGTTATGCACCACGTCGCTGACCAAAAAACAGAAGAAAAAATTCTCGCAGACTTTTCAGCAAGATTGCCGATCTGGTCGCCGCAGAGCGAGCATTGGCTTTGTCTGGTGGTGCGTGAAAAACAGATGGGTAATCGCATCGGCGTCAGCGGCTATATCCATCGTGAAAATGACTGCGCCGAAGTCGGCTTTCTTTTCGCACCAGAAGCGCAAGGCAAAGGCTATGCACACGAGTCGCTTCAGGCGATTTGTGACTATGCATTCAGCGACGGCGGCATGCGACGACTGATCGCCACCGTCACCGCAGGCAATATGCCGTCACGTCGATTGCTGGAAAAAGTCGGTTTCGTGTTGGAAGGTGGACTGCGCGAAAGTTACTGGCTGAGAAATGCATGGCATAACGATTGGCTGTTTGGGTTGCTGCGCAGCGGATAGAGTATGTAATCAAGCAGTTTTCGACTTAGCCCTCTCCATTCAAACGCATGCGTTTGATATCCCGTTGCGGAGATTCGCCAAACTCGCGTCTGTATTCGCGGCTAAACTGCGATGCACTTTCATAGCCAACAGTTAACGCTGCGCTGTTGGCATCAAGATTCTTGCTCAACATCTGTTGCCTGGCTTCCTGCAATCGCAGCTTTTTCTGGTACTGCAAGGGACTCACCCCCGTCATTGAGCGAAAATGCTGGCGAAAAGTCGATGGGCTCATGAAAGCATTCGCAGCCAGTTCATCCATGCTAATAGGCCGTGTGAAGTTTTGTTTTAGCCAGCCAACGATCTTCGAAATATTCTGGCTTGGCGAACCGGCCGTGGCTATTTGCCTTAATAGTGGACCATGGTTGCTGGCCAATAGGCGCATAACAATTTCTTGCTGAATCAGGGGTTCCAGGTGAGTTATTAAATCCGGCTCATCCAGTAACGTAATTAAGCGGCTTAACGCATTAATCAACCCCTCATCCAAAGGTTCGACAGACAGTGGATTGAGTGATATCTCCCTACCAGGCTTCGCCGGCGGCATCAGCGCGGCAATCTGCATCACCATGCGAGGATCAAACGTTAACATCATTCCTAAAAATGGCTCATGCTGGCTAGCCTGCGTTACATGCGATACCACCGGCAAATCGATCGTTGTCAGCAAGGACTCACCCGCGCTGTAATGCGTCTGTTTCCCCGCCAGCATGATCTCTTTTGCTCCCTGCACCACCACACCCAAACCCATCTGATAAATACAGTGCACTGGCAACGTTGCCATATTGCGGCGATGAACAGAAAGTGAAGCTATAGCGGTTAAGTGGTCCCCCTCGTTTTGGGCAATCCTGCTAATCAGCGCAGCCAAATTTCCAAGTCCAGAATTCACATTATTATCGACCATTTAAGCCCACCCATCGCCGCAGATTCAGTCAGGTGATTTTAACATCAGTAAAATTAAAAAATGTACTCGTTGAGGCACATGCATCGTTTTAGGCAATTCTCTCGGCAGATCCGACAAGCCTAACAAGCAACAGCCATCCCATAATAGGTCAACACTTAACCTGAAAAGCTGAGACGAAAGATGCCTGGTTTATTTGATTCCTACACGCTCAAAGACACTACCCTTCGCAATAGAATCGTCGCGTCACCGATGTGCCAATATCAGGCTGACGGTGGCTTCATTAATGACTGGCATAAGTCGCATTATTCGATGCTGGCAAACGGTGGCGTGGGTTTACTCATCGTTGAGGCAACCGCCGTTTTGCCAGAAGGGCGAATTACACCAGGTGATCTTGGTCTGTGGAGTGATGCTCACACTGAAGGATTCGCATCCGTTGTTACCGCCATCAAACAAGCCGGAGCGGTAGCGGGAATTCAGCTTGGGCATGCGGGCAGAAAAGCAGGGTGCACGCCGCCGTGGCAAGGTGGCGCTCCTTTGGATCAGCAGGATCCAAAGGCATGGGTCCCCGTTGCTGCCAGCGCAGTGCCTTACGTAGAAGGTAGCGACTATGTTCCGCATGAGATGTCTTGCGAAGAGATCCAGCATACCATTCATGCTTTTAAAGAGGCCGCGCGCCGCGCTGCGGAAGCTGGATTTGAATGGCTTGAACTTCATTTTGCACACGGCTTTCTGGCACAAACATTCCTGTCATCAAAAACCAACCTTCGTGAAGATCAGTATGGCGGTTCTTTAGCGAACCGTGCACGCTTTATGCTTGATGTGGTCGAGGCCGTGAAATCTGTCTGGCCTGCACATCTGCCACTCACCGCCCGACTCGGTGTCATTGAATTTGATGCCTGTCCTGAACACAGTTTTGCTGAATCCCTGGAAGTCATTCGATGGCTGAAAAAAGCTGGGATCGACTTTGTTGATGTTGGGTTAGCGCTCTCAACTCCCGATGAACAGGTACCCTGGGGTCCAAATTTCATGGTTCCCTACGCTGAACGGGTTCGCAGAGAAACCGGCCTCCCCGTTGCAACCAGTTGGATGATCACCAAAGCCAGCGATGCTAACGACTTTATCCAGGATGCAAAACTTGACCTGGTGTTTTTTGCCCGCACGCTTTTGGCCAATCCCCATTGGGTATTCCATGCTGCACGGGAACTTCAGATCAATTCGCCAGAGTCAGTATTACCCGTTGCTTATGCGTACTGGCTAAAGAACTGGGCGGAATAATTCTCTCTTTTTATTTGCCACCGTCAGCCTTAACTCAGCGCTGCCGCTTAATGCCATTTTCCCTCTGGAGATAATCATGAAAGTAGAAAAGTTCGATGCTTCGTCAGCGGCATTATCAACGTCGGCAGGAACAATGAGTCGACGCAGTTTCATCTCCCGGACAGCAGTGATAAGCGCAGGTATGGCGGTCAGCTCGCTGTCGTGGGGGGCCTCCACATCCCTCGCTTCCGGGGCACAGAACACTAACCATCCATCGCAAGCAGGAGACATTATGCCAATGCGAAAACTCGGCAACCTTACCGTTTCAGCACTGGGTGCAGGCTGTATGAGCATCAGTGCCAATTACGGACCGGCGGCCGATCGTCAACAGGGTATCCGCACATTGCGTGAAGCACATGATAAGGGCGTGACATTCTTCGATACGGCGGAAGTTTATGGTCCCTATACCAGCGAAGAGCTGGTTGGAGAAGCATTAGCGCCGATTCGTGATCAGGTGGTCATTGCCAGTAAATTTGGCTTCGATATCAAAAACGGTGGACTAAACAGTCAGCCTCGGCATATTCGTCAGGTTGTTGAAGAATCCCTTCGCCGCCTGAAAACCGATCGTATAGACCTTTATTATCAGCATCGGGTTGATCCCAACGTGCCGATTGAAGACGTCGCCGGCACCATCAAAGATCTGATAAGCGAAGGCAAAATCCTGCATTTTGGTCTTTCCGAAGCCAGCCCTGAAACTATTCGCCGCGCTCATGCTGTTCAAGCGGTAGCGGCAGTACAGACTGAGTACTCAGTGATGAACCGCGACCCGGAACACAACGGCGTTCTGCAAACCTGTGAAGCGTTGGGGATTGGCTTTGTTCCCTGGGGCCCAGTTGGCATGGGTTTTTTAACTGGAGCACTGAACGCGCGATCCCATTTTGATGCAAAAAAAGATCTTCGGACAGGCTTTGAACGATTCTCACCTGAAAATCTGGCAGCTAATCAGCCGTTTGTTGATCTGCTAAGAAAAATCGGGGCGGAAAAAAATGCCACGCCTCCTCAGATTGCACTCGCATGGTTGCTGGCGCAGAAACCCTGGATTGTGCCGATCCCTGGCACCCGAAATATCAATCATCTGCATGAAAATCTGGGTGCGGTAAATATTCGATTTACTGCAGCTGAATTGAGTGAAATGGATACAGCACTGGCCCGATTAACCGTGTTTGGCGGTCGTATGAACAAGGAACAGATGCAGATTGTTCAGCCAGCATCATAAATATTCCTGAATACATGCGTTTCAGTCACTCGGGCAGCCCAATAATCCATAAAGGCTGCCCTTATTGATCCCTGCTCTCATAACGTCAACTGCATCTGCGCGTTATACCCGCGGCGATCAGGGTGGATAAACTCGCCGACCGACAGCTGTGTGCAATTAAGCCGCGTAATGTCATTTATTCTCATACTAAGGTTCACTTAATCTTCAGAAATGAAAA
Source organism: Pantoea sp. E2023-21 (assembly GCF_051302795.1). Classification (NCBI taxonomy): domain Bacteria; kingdom Pseudomonadati; phylum Pseudomonadota; class Gammaproteobacteria; order Enterobacterales; family Erwiniaceae; genus Pantoea; species Pantoea sp. E2023-21. Next base: position 445,686 of record NZ_CP195345.1, read on the forward strand.
TGTCCTCAACCAAAGAGGAAATTTTTATGAAATCGATGATGTCCCGACCTTTCAGTGAATTTTTGGCCGTCGCTGTAAGTGTGTTCACCGTAGTGAGCTTTCTGGCCATCTGGTTCTAAATTAAGGTTTACTTAACCTTCACTGCTTAAGCTAGGCCCATCTTAACTTTTATGGATGGACCAATGATATTTTCGCTGCGCAAAAGACCGACGCTAAGTCGGCTGACCTTTATTACGCTATTTTCACTTTATATTGCGGTGTTCCTGAATATTGCCTTTTATCGTCAGGTGATTGAAGAGATGCCGCTTGATACGCTGCGCACAATAGCCGTCTTCGCCTCCATGCCGCTAGTGGCCTTTAGCGTAATCAATATTATTGCCACGCTCGCCTCCTTTGTGTGGCTCGATCGGCTGATTCTCGCGCTGTTTATATTGGTTGCGGCTGCGGCGCAATATTTCATCTGGACCTTCGGTATCGTTATCGATCGCTCGATGATCGTGAATATTCTGGATACCACACCGTCAGAATCCTTGGCCTTATTGTCACCCAAGTTAATTATTACCCTGGGTGGCAGCGGCTTGCTCGCGGCCCTGTTGGTTTTCTGGATTGGAATCAATAATAGCCAACCTCTCTGGAAAAACATCGCCAAACGCGCTGCGTCCATCGTCGTGTCGATAATCTGCATCGCCTTGGTGGCGACGTTTTTCTATAAAGATTACGCCTCGCTGTTCCGTAATCAAAAAGAGCTGATTAAATCGCTCAGTCCTTCCAATTCGATCGTGGCGACGCTTTCCTGGTACCACCACAGCCGCACCGCTAATCGGCCGCTGGTAAAAATTGGTTTAGACGCCAAACAACAACCAGCAATGTTGGCGGGTGCAAAGAAAAACCTGACGATTTTAGTGGTGGGTGAAACCACGCGCGCGGTGAATTTCCAGCTGAATGGTTATGGCCGTGAAACCACGCCGTTGCTGGCGAAAGATGATGTCTCTTATTTTCCAAATACCCAGTCTTGCGGCACGGCTACTGCGGTCTCTTTGCCTTGTATGTTCTCTAATATGCCGCGCGCACATTATGACGATCAGCTCGCTGATCATCAGGAAGGCATGCTCGATATTATCCAGCGTGCCGGTGTGCAGGTTTTATGGCAAGACAATGACGGCGGCTGCAAAGGTGCCTGCGTCCGCGTGCCGCATCAGGATATGACCAGTCTGAATCTGGCGAATATGTGTCACGATGGGGAATGTTATGACGAGGTGTTATTCAACGGCATTGAGGATTATATTAAAAACCTCAAAGGCAACGGCGTAATTGTTTTGCATACCATTGGCAGTCACGGCCCAACCTATTACAACCGCTATCCGCCACAGTTTAAAAAATTCACGCCGACGTGCGATACCAATCAAATTCAGGATTGTTCGCAACAGCAGCTGGTGAATACTTATGACAACACTATTCTGTATATCGATTACATTATCGATAAAGCGATTAATGTGCTGAAAGCGCATCAGGATCAGTTTACCACCAACCTGGTTTATCTTTCCGATCACGGTGAATCTTTAGGTGAAAACGGTGCCTATTTGCACGGTATGCCGTATGCAATTGCGCCTGATGTGCAGAAACATGTGCCGATGCTGATTTGGTTATCACCGGATTATCAACAGCGCTATGGCGTGAGTAAAAGCTGTGTCGATAAGCTCGCGACGCATCAGCATTATTCGCAGGATAATCTGTTCTCCACCCTGCTGGGATTAACGGGGATTCAAACCGGTGAATATCAGCCTAAGGACGATATTCTGGCCAGTTGTCGGGCCACGCAGGGTTAGTGCTATAAGGTCGCCATAAATCGCGCCCCTACGGAGCCGTTGTAAGGTCGCCATTGCTGGCGACCAACGTCACGCCGCCGCCCGATCCGCCCCCAGTAAATCCAGAATACGGCTACGCAGCGCCACCAGTTGTGGATCGTCGCGACGGCGTGGCCACGGCAGATTAACCGCGATCACATCCACCACTTTTGCCGGTCTTGGGCTGAACACCACCACGCGATTAGCCATCACCAGCGCCTCTTCCACGTCGTGCGTTACCATCAGCGTGGTGAACTGCTGCTCCTGCCACAGATCGACAATCTCCTGCTGCATACGCAACCGCGTCAGTGAATCAAGCTTGCCGAGCGGTTCATCGAGGATCAGCAAACGCGGCACGTTAACCAGCGCACGAGCCAGCGCTGCACGCTGCGCCATCCCGCCGGAGAGCTGATGCGGCCAGGCGCGGGCAAACTGCCTGAGCCCAACGCGATCCAGCATGGCATTAATGCGTTGTTCACGCAGGGGGCGACTTTCACCCCGAATCTGCAGGCCGAGGCCAACGTTGTCATAGACATTGCGCCACGGATAGAGTGTTGGGTCTTGAAACACCACCACGCGCGACGGATCGGGCGCGGTGATCGCCTTGCCCTCTTCCGCCAGTAAACCGCTGGTTGGGGGTTCCAGTCCGGCCAGCAGACGCAAAAGCGTCGATTTGCCGCAACCGGACGGCCCCAGCAGTGCGACAAATTCTCCGGCCTTGACCTGCAAATTAATATTCTCCAGAACCGGCAACGCTTCGCCTTCTAAGGTGAAGTGATGATTAACCTGCTCAATCGCTATATTCACACCCGCCGAGGTGGTGGCCATATTTATGCTCCTGCAAGATATGCTAAGAAATAAAGCATAAGCCGCACCTTTGCCTGCTCGAAATAGCCATTTCGGCAAACTTATCCGTAAATATTCATAATGAAAAATTGCATGATGTCATGCGGGAATGTTATTTGGTCGCGCTTATTGCCTTTGCCATAGTGCCTGTAAAATTTATCTACAAGGAAGACAGGATGGCATTTCAACAATTCTCTCTGAGCCGTCGTGCATTATTACGTGGCCTGGGTCTCTTTAGTGCCGGCGTGGCGGTGAATCCGTTGCTGAGCAGCAAGGTGTTTGCCGACGATAAATCCCTCAAAACCATCAAGCTAGCGTGGGGACAAACCGCAGTGTGTCAGTCACCGATTTCGGTGGCGCTGAAACAAGGTTTCTTTAAAAAGTACGGCCTGAATGTGGAACCGGTGAACTTCAGTGGCCCAACCGATGCGCTGTTACAGGCGATTGCCACTGGACAGGCCGATGGCGGGATTGGCATGGCGTTGCGCTGGCTGAAGCCGCTGGAGCAAGGCTTTGATGTTGACCTCACGGTCGGCACGCACGGCGGCTGCATGCGTTTACTCGCCCCGCAGAACAGTGGTATCCGCGATGTGAAAGATTTAGTGGGTAAATCGGTGGCGGTGAGCGATCAGGCCAGTCCGATTCGCAACTTCTTCGCCATTCAGCTGGCGAAACAGGGCATCGACCCCGATAAACAGGTTAACTGGTTACAATATCCACCTGACCTGTTTGGCGAAGCGCTGCGCAAAGGCGAAGTGCAGGCGCTGGCCACTGATGATCCGCAGGGCTGGCTGCTGAAGAAGCAGCACGACCTGGTGGAAGTGGATAACAACCTAAAAGGCGAATACGCCAACCTAACCTGCTGCGTGCTGGGCCTGCGCGGCTCGCTGGTGCGTGACGATCCCGCCACTGCGCGCGCCATCACGCAGGCAATTGTCGATGCGCAGCAGTGGACCGCCGAGCATCCGGAGGAGACAGCGAAAATCTTCCAGCCGTTTGTGCCGGGCTCAGTGGCGGTTGAGGATATAGCCGCGATGCTAAAAGAGCACACACATAGTCATCACTCCACTGGCGTGCAGCTGCGCAAAGAAGTGGCGGTGTATATCAATGAGCTAAAACAAATCAACGTGATCCGTCCGGATACCGATGCGCAGCGCTTCGCTGAGCACTATGTGCCGGAGCTGCTGCCCGCCGAAGCGGCCCATCAACACGCCAGCAACATGGCGCACATGAGCAACATGTCCAGCTAAGGAGACGAGAATGGCCAGTGAAACCCTGACGATTGCCCGCAACCACGATGTGCCGCGCCGCATTCAACCGGCGGTTTGGGGGGCACTCCTGCTGTGGTGGGCGCTGGTAGCGCTGATGGTGGCGGTGCCGGATAAACCGCAGGGCTTTGCCGCCCCGCGCTTTGTTAATGAAACGCACGAGCTGTTTGCCGCCATAGCGCTCATTCTCACCGGGCTGACGATTGCCTCAGGCCTGTTCCCGCGACTGACGCTGCGCGCGCCACTCAAGCGCAGCGGTCCCTGGCTGATGGTGCTGGCGCTGCTGATTGGCCTGTGGGAAACCGTCACCGGCAAACTGGGGTTGCTGCCAGCGCCCTTCTTCGCCCCGCCGCGTGCGCTGGTAGAAGCCTACGCCACCGACTGGCCGCGCCAGCTGGATAGCGTGCTCAATTCGCTGCGTCTGCTGGCCTTCGGCTTTATCTACGGCAGCGTGGTCGGCTTCATTACCGGCGTGGCGATTGGCTGGTCGCGCGGGTTGGGTTATTGGGTGCATCCGATTCTGCGCTTTCTTGGTCCGGTGCCTTCAACTGCGCTGCTGCCGTTGTCGCTCTACTTCTTCCCGTCGAGCTTCTCGGCGGCGGTATTCCTGATCGCGCTGGCAACCTGGTTCCCGGTGACGGTGCTGACGTGGTCAGGTGTCTCCAGCGTTGATACCCGTTATTACGATGTGGCGCGCACGCTGGGTGCCAATTCGCTGTTTCTCGTCTTGCGCGTGGCGGTGCCTGCCGCGCTGCCGCATCTGTTTGTCGGCCTGTTTATGGGTTTGGGCGCATCGTTTTCGGTGCTGGTGGCGGCGGAGATGATGGGCGTGAAGTCCGGGCTCGGCTGGTATCTGCAGTGGGCACAAGGTTGGGCGGCTTACGCCAATATGTACGCCGCGTTGATCGTCATGGCACTGCTGTTCTCATCACTGATCTCCCTGCTGTTTCTGGTGCGTGACCGCCTGCTGTCGTGGCAGCGCAGCGCGGTGAAATGGTAAGCACACAGATTGCGCAATAAATTGCGCCGCTACAGTATGTGCACGCATCCGTAGCGGCGCGATTTATCGCGCAATTAATCAGGCTCAAATCATCTATTTCCGAGGTCGATTATGGCTGCAAAAATCTCTGCTTCTATCACCGAACTGATTGGTAACACACCGCTGCTTCGTCTGTCGCGCTATGCGCAGCAGCAGGAGATTCAGGCTGATTTAATCGCCAAACTGGAACTGTTCAACCCTAATCACAGTGTGAAAGATCGCATTGCCCTCAGCATGATTGAAGCCGCAGAACGCAACGGCATTATTCAGCCCGGCGATACACTGGTTGAAACCACCAGCGGCAATACCGGTATTGGTTTAGCGGCGATTGCGGCGGCAAAAGGCTACAAGTTCCGCGTCTACATCAATGATTTCGTCAGCATCGAACGCAGCCAGATCATTCAGGCCTACGGTGCCGAAGTGGTGCCGTTTAGCACCATTGAAGGCTTTAAAGAATTTTACGATGCCAGCAACGGCGATTTCGTCGCCGCCACCAAATGGTTGGCCGAGCAGGTCACCGCCGCAGAGCCGGAAGTGCATTTTCTGCTGCAACTGGATAATCCGGCCAATCCGGCGGTACACGAGCGCACTACCGGGCCGGAAATCTGGCGCGACAGCGGAGGCGAGCTGGATATCTTTATCGCCGCCGTCGGCACCGGCGGCACGCTCTCTGGCACCGGACGTTATCTCAAACAGCAGCATCCGGGCTTACAGGTGATTGCCGTGGAACCGGGTGTGGGTTCACAGCCGAGCGAGCTGCGTCCGGATCCGCTGGAGATCACCGGCGTCCATGCGTTTAGCAACCAGACGCCGGAGCGTATTCCTGCCAATCTCGATCACCGGGTTTACGATGAGGTGATTGCGGTGGAAACCTGGCAAGCCTATGCGGCGGCGCGTCAGCTGGCGCTGAGCGAAGGCGTGCTGGTTGGGGATTCGTCGGGTGCCGTGTTGTGGGCGGCGCAACAGGTCGCTGCGCGACCGGAGAATCGCGGCAAGCGCATCGTGGTGTTACTGGCCGACGGCGGCAGCAGTTATTTGACCACCCAGCTGTTCGCTCATCAGGTGCCCGCGGAATCGCTGAAGCTGGCGAGCGCCGTGCAAACCTCCAGGAAAATCGCCTAAAAATAATGCGCAATACATTGCGTAATGCTCTTCTGTTAAGCATCTTTCGGTCACCATAAATGGCGACCCTACAAAGGATTGGCGCGTTTTTCATAGGGTGCGCATTTATGCGCATCAGGTCGCCACGAATGGCGACCTTACGGAAGTTATCGCGCGCTTTCAATTTAAACCAACACGTTGCTGGTAATCCCTTTGGCGAACAACATCGGATCGGTTTCCGGTCGTAACACGTTGATCGCTCTCAAATCGCGTGCATACACGTCGATCTCTTTTACAAACGCGTGACCCACCGAATAGTGCCCATGTGTATGGGTTTTCAACACGCTGGCGATCTCCTGCGGCGTGGTGTTGAGCGCATGGCCGTTAAACTCGCTGCCAATCGCTTCCGGATGCTGCGCCGCATAGGCATGCGCCTGCAGAATGGCGTGAGTAATGGCGGCGGCCACTTCCGGCTGCTCGCGAATCAGGCTGCCGCGCGTGCCCACCACGCAGCAGCTCAGTTTGGCGTACTCGTCCATTAAGTTGGTGCCAATCTCGCGATAGCCCGGCTTCTGGGTTAAGCGCCACATCACCGGATCAGAACCGCTGGCGGCCTGAATCTCGCCCTTCTCCAGCACCATCGGCAGCAAATCCTGCGGGAACACGCGCCAGTCGACGTCAGTGTTGGGATCGACGCCGTGCTTTTTCAGCATTAGCGAGAAAAAGTTCTTATCCGCGCCGGCCATGTCGGTGACGCCTATGGTTTTGCCTTTCAACTGTTCCAGCGTGGTTGGGCCACCCTCGCGCGCCAGCAGGCGCATACAGCCGCCGTGCGTGCCGGCGGTGAGTTTAACGTCAAAGCCCTGTTCCAGCGCTTTGAGCCAACGCAGCGCCATACCGATGGCAGCTTCGGCTTTGCCAGTGGCGATGGATTCCAACAGCAGTTCGGTTGAGTTGCCGAAGTTAACAAACTCTACGTCCAGGTTGTGCGCTTTAAAGAAGTGATGTTGATCGGCCACGACCACCGGCGCGAGGCAAATCGCGTTGAGATTCACCGCCAGACGCACGTGCGTCGGCTTCGCCAGCGCCCATTTTCCTGGGCCATCTTGCAGTAAATCGCCGGGCATCGACATGCCTGCCCTATGATCGTCAGCAAATACGCGGCCCGGTAACGTTGCCGCCATCGCCGCCGCGGCGGAATATCCCAGAAAATGCCGACGGGAAACTAAATAATTATTTGGCATTAAATGACTCCCAAAAAATAAATGCAGGTGAAGTTGTTAACCCTAATTAAAAAGTTGCGCAGAAGTAGCCATGGCAAATTAACACTTCAACTGGCCGCAGAATTATGCCGATTACGCATGTATATAGCCGATTTATTGCTTTTACAGCGGTAGCAGAAAAGCAAACAATTAAGTCTGATTGGATTGAGGAATTAATAGCGCATGGCAAATAACCCGCCCTTTCTGGCTGAAATATTGCCGGTGATTATTCAAGCCTTAGAAAAAGACGCAGAAGAGGTTGATCGCAGCGGCGAATTTCCCAGGCAGGCTTTTAATGTGTTGCAGCAGCATGGCTTGCTGCATTTCGTATTACCGACGGCGTCAGGCGGCAGCGGCGGCGATCTGCTGGCTAGCCAGACGATTATCCAGGCCGTGGCGCGCGGCGAACCTTCCGCCGCGCTGATCCTCATCATGCAATATCTTAATACGCGTCGGCTCGACGACACCTCAAACTGGCCAGATGCCGTGCGCCGCAAGGTGGCGGAGAGCGTGATTCGTGACGGTGCGCTAATCAACGCACTGCGCGTCGAACCCGAATTAGGCACGCCTGCGCGCGGTGGATTGCCCGCCACCCGCGCCCGCCGCAGCACTGAAGGCTGGCGCATCAGCGGTGAGAAGATTTACTCCACCGGCAGCCATGGATTGAGTTGGTTTCTGGTCTGGGCCAGCAGCGATGATGCCGATCCGCTGGTGGGCGGCTATCTGGTGCCGGCCAACGCGCCCGGCGTTCAGATTATTGATGAGTGGGATCACCTCGGCATGCGCGGCACCTGCAGTCACCGCGTGGTGCTGGATGACGTGCTAATCCCGCTCGATCACGCGGTGAACGTAGCGCGGTGGAGCACGCCGCGTCCGGGTCTGAATGAAGAGGAATCGGTGTGGATGGCGGTGCTGCTCGGTTCGCTGTATGACGCGATTGCGCACAGCGCGCGCGACTGGTTTATCTCCTTCTTGCAGCAGCGGGTACCCGCCAATCTTGGCGCACCGCTGGCATCGCTGCCGCGTTTTCATGAGCTGGTGGGTCGCATCGATACGCTGCTGTTCACCAATCAAACGCTATTAAGCAGCGCTGCGCATGGCCACATCGCCAGCGGACATGCCGCACAAATCAAACAGGTGGTGACCGAAAACGCCATTCGCAGCGTGCAGCTGATGGTGGAGAGCATCGGCAATCACGCCTTGACGCGCCACCATCCGTTACAACGTCACCTACGCAATGTGCTGTGCGGTCGCATTCACACGCCGCAGGACGACGCCATCTTCACTTCCGTGGGAAAAGCGGCGCTTGCAGCAGAGAGATAAAAAGTGCGCGATAAATCGCGCCGCTACGGATAGGTGCAAGGTTCTGTAGCAGCGCAATTTATTGCGCGACGTCGTGTCAAACGGCGGTTCCACACCAGCGCACTAACGTCAATGCAATCGCTTTGGTGCAGGCCACCAGATCGGCGATTGCGACATGCTCGTTCGGTTGATGTGACATCGCCGGATCGCCGGGGCCGAAGTTCACCGTCGGCGTCTGCCCCAGCGTGCTCGGCAAACCAATGTCGCTGTGTGCGCCGAATCCAGCCAGTTGCGGATTGAGTGCGGCATCGGTCACGCCCTGCTGGAAAGTGGTGACGAACGGATGTTCCGCGGCGATTTCTGCGCAATCAGCATCCAGAATCCATTCGACTTTAGCCGGGTGTGTTGCCAGATAAGGATCGAGCGCGCAGACTTTGGCAACGTGCGCCTCAATCTCTTTTTTGACGTTACCGCCCAGCCCCATCTCATCCTTCTCGGCTGGCAAATACTGCACATCAATCACAATCTCGGCGCGGCCAGCAATGGAGGCCGGGTGTTCACCGACTTTCAGCTGCGTAACGATGATCTGGTTCGGCAATGCCATCAGCGGATGGTTTTTGCTCGGCTGCGTCTGCCAGCGGCGGTTAAGCACATCGAGGCCATCAAGCATCTGGCGACACAGCATCACTGCATCCACCGGCCCGCTGCTGTCCCAACTGTTTGGCGTCAGCTCCGCGTGACCACCAATGCCGTCGAGAATAATGCGGCCCCATAAAATGCCGTGGCAGATCGGTGAAATGCGATTAGCCGTGGGTTCCGTCATAATACCCGCATCGGCTTTAAATCCGCGATCGACCATCGCCAGCGATCCCATGCCGCCGATCTCTTCATCCACCACGGTGGTAAACACCACATCGCCCGCCAGACGGATGTTAAGATCCTGCAACAGCTCCACCGCCATCAACATGCAGGCGACGCCGCCTTTCATATCGACGGCGCCGCGACCATACACCGCCGCGTTTTTAATCTCCGGTACAAAGGGATCGGTATGCCAATGTTCCGGCGGACCCGGCGGCACCACGTCAATATGGCCGGTGAGCATCAGCGATTTTCCTCCGCCCGCGCCCGCTAACGTGCCGCCGAGATTGGGTCGGCCTTCAAAAGTGCGGCCTTTATTGGCGCCGGCTCGGCCTTGATACTTGGCGAAAAGCGCCGGACCATCGGGATCCCACAGATCGGTCTCCATGCCCAGCGATTCAAGACGCTGTTGCAGGTAAAGCTGGCAATCACGCTCGCCTGGCCCAGCTTCACGCGGATCGACTTTGACGATAGAGGGAAACGCCAGCAGATCGCACAGCGTGTTGGCGATGCGTTCAGCGCTCGCTTCAACGTGCGCGCTGATTTGTTCAGTCAGATTCATTGGTTATCTCCGATAGATAAAAAGTCGTTGTGCCATCAACACGATAATTAACAAAATGCCCACCACGCCGAGCTGCCAGACGCTGTTCAATCCCAGTTGCAACATGCAGGTTTTGATGGTGACCAGCATCAGTGCGGCGGCTAATACACCGATCACGCTGCCGCGTCCGCCAAAGATGGCGATGCCGCCGAGTAATGCGGCGGTGAGGGATTCGAGCTCCAGATTGACGCCAATTTCTGGTCGCGCGCTGCCCAACCAGCTAAGCGAGACGAATCCTGCGCAGCCCGCCAGCATGCCGCTCAGGCAGTAAGTAAGAAAGCGCAGGCGATCGACCGGAATCCCCACCAGCCGCGTGGCGTGTTCATTGAAACCACAGGCGTAAATCCATTTTCCCCACGCACTTTTGCTGAGAATCAGCCAGGCAATCAGGAAGGCTGGAATCACGCAGGTGAGGAACGGTAAGGGAACAAAGAATTGCGTACCGCGCCCCCACTGCGTGAGTTCGGCGGGCACACCGGCAACCGCGGCGCCACCGGTTAGCGCCAGCGCCAGCCCGGAAAACAGATAGAAACTGCCGAGCGTGACGATCAGCGGCCAAAGGCGCAGCCGCGCGATCAACCAGCCGTTTATCGCACCCGCCAGCGTGCCGGTGAGCAGGCAGATCAGCGGTAGCCAAAGCGGATTGATGCCCTGATGAAGCGCCAGCATGCCCATCACCGCCGAAAGCGAAACGTTGCCGCCCACCGAGAGATCGATGCCGCCACCGCCGCTCATCACCACGAATGATTGACCGAGCGCCACCAGCGACAGCAAGGTCGCGAACTGCAGAATCGAGGTGATCGACCAGGATGCCAGCATCTGCGGCAACACCAGCACAATGCCAATGGCCAGCAGCAACCACAGCGCGCTCAACAGCGTTAAGTCAGGAGATTTGCGCCACCAACTCATGCGGTCCTCCTGAAAGCAATAACGCGACCGCTTGCCGCTTCACTGCTCAGCACGACGAGCAGCACCGCGCCGGTGACCACGGTTTGCCACAGCGAGGGAATGCCCACCAGCAATAAGCCGTTTTGCAGGATGCGCAGCAGCAGCACGCCGAGCAGCGTGCCCAACAAACTGCAGGCACCGCCGGTAATGCGCGTTCCGCCCAGCACCACCGCGGCGATGGCTTCCAGCGCCAGACTGCCGCCGACCGTCATCTCAACGTTGCGATAGGTGGCGATGTAGCACGTCGCAGCGATGCCGCACAGCAGGCCGCTGATCATGAAGGTCGCGATACGCACCTGTGTGACAGGAATGCCCGCCAGCCGCGCTTTCTCCTCCGAATTACCCGCTGCCAGCAACCACAAACCGTAAGGCGTGTGACGTAACACCAGCCAGACGCAGGCCCAGACCAGCACGATGATCCACGCCATCACCGGCAGTCCCAGCAGGGGATGCATGAGGCCGCTGGTTAAGCTGCCGGGCAATCCGGATAACCACTGTCCACCGAGCAGCGCAAACAGCCCGGTACGCCACACGCCGAACAGACCGAGCGTGCCAACGATAGCCGGAATGCGGCCCATTACCACCACCAGTGCGGTAATCAGCCCGAGCAGCAAGCCGAGCAGCGGACCGGCCAACGCCGCCAACCATGGCGAGTTGACGAGCAGCAATTGGCCGACACCCCATGCGGCAACGCCCATCACCACGCCGACCGACACATCCACGCCGCCCATGGCGATCACCAGCGTCATGCCTAGTGCGATGAGCAGCAGTTCGCTGCTGTTGCGCAGAATGGTGAGCAGGTTATCGACCGTCGCGAACCAGGGTGAAAACCAGGAAAAACCGGCGATAGCTAACAGGGCAATCGCCAACAAGGCGATCTCCCGTGAAGTCATGTGCATGTGAAGCCCCGTTAGAATTTGAACTGATCGACATTCTCTTTGGTGAACACCGCAGGCGAACCGAGCAGCAACACGCCGGTTTTGCTATCAAACTTCACCGGTTCGGTGAAGCCTGGTACGCGGTTTTCGGCACTGAAGGCTTTGCCGTCAATCAGCTGTTTGCCCGCCCACACGGTGAGATAGCCGAGCTTCTCGGGGTCCCACAACACGGTGTAACCAAAAGCACCGCTTTTCAGATAGGCGCGCGCGGTGTTTGGGCTACAGAAACCGCTGCCGATCACCTTGCCATTTTTACCTGCGGTCTCAATCGCCTGCGCCACGCCTGGGCATGTGGTCGATGCCATGGCGATCAGGCCTTTAATATCCGGATTGGCGGACATCAAATCGGTAGCAATCTGTGCCGCGCGACTGGCGGATCCGCCGGCATACTGCGGTTTGAGCAACGTGATGTTGGGATATTTGCTTTTGACCCGCTGCTGCATAAAGCCAATCCAACTGTTGAGGTTGGAGGCGGTGGCCTCGCCGGAGACGATGCCGATTTTGCCGTGATCGCCCACGCGCTTAACCATTTCATCAATAATGGCGTCACCTAAACCCTGATCGGTGGCCTGCGCCACGTAAACCGGGCGTCCGCTGTCGGGTGCGTCGCTATCACTGGTGAACAGATGCACATTGTTGGCTTTCGCCTGCGCCAGCACCGGCGCGATGCTTGATGCATCGAGCACGCTGATGCCAATCGCATTCACCTTCTGCGCGATCAGGTTCTGCACAATCTGCAACTGATCCATTGGGTTGGTATCCACCGGGCCGCTGTACACGAACTCGACGCCCAGATCGCTGGCTGCACGTTTACCGCCCGCCTCCATCGCCTGAAAATAGGGAATACCGATGATCTGCGGCACAAAGGCCACTTTTTCGGCGGCAAGGGCATAACCTGAAAACAGTAATGAGAGAGAACAGACTGCAGTGGTAATTCGACGCATCTTTATTTCCCCTGGGTTAATGGCATAACAATTACTGATTCTCAAACGCGCGCGCATCGGGATGCGCGCCGGTAATGAGTGAAACGATTTCATCGGGTGAGGTTTCGGCATGACGGCGCTCGGCAATTTTTCGCCCACGGCGGAATACCACCATGCGATCGGCCACCGCGAACACATCGCTGATGTTGTGGCTGATCAGCACCACCGCGCAGCCGCGTTCAGCGAGTCGGCGTGTAAGCTGCAAAACCTTCTGCGTCTCGGCCACCGCCAGCGCGGCGGTGGGTTCATCCATGATCACCAGTTGCGCGTTAAGGTTGAGCGCGCGACAGATCGCCACCGCCTGACGCTGTCCGCCGGAGAGACTGCCGACCGAGGCTTCGGCATCGGAGATGTGTGCATCCAGATCCTTTAACAGTTGATCAACCTGCTCGCGCATCTCCCGGCGTCGCAGGAAAGGAATGCCCAGCACGCGCCGCTTGAGCTCACGACCAAGAAACACGTTTTCCGCAATGCTGAGGTTCTCCGCCAGCGCCAGCTCCTGATAAATGGTGGCGATACCGTGTTCGGATGCCTGGCGCGGCGAACTGAATTTCACCGCTTTACCCTCGATCCATAATTCGCCGTCGCTGGCGCTGTATGCGCCCGACAGCACTTTGGTGAAGGTGGATTTGCCCGCGCCGTTGTCACCCAGCAGCGCGAGAACTTCACCGCGATGAATGCTGAGATTCACCTGATTGAGGGCGGTTAAGGCGCCAAAGCGTTTGCAGATGTTGCGCGCTTCAATAAAACACGTCGTCATCTTGCCTCCCCGGCACTCAGATAGGCGGCGCTGTGAAAATCGATCTCCCACTGCAGTACCTGCGCGTAGAGATCGGATAAACGCTGCTTTTCCTCTTCCGCCAATGCCAGCGCGCTGCGGTCCAATTCGGCTTTCAACCATAACGCCTGTTGGTGAAACGCTTCTTCGGCATGCATATCGACCCAATGACGAATGTCATCATCCAGCAGCGGCTGAGCGCTGACGCGGGCGCACCAGTGGTAATACATCCACTCGGCACCAAACATTAGGGTCAGGATTTCGGCAAAACTGCCCTGCTTTGCCACGTGAAACATGCCATCGCGAAACGCGGTGACGCCGGGCAGATCATCGGGATAATCCAATGGGTTGATGTGGCGGCGCGCCAGCACCTCCTCAAACCAGGCGATTTGCGTATCCACCAGCGCATTCAGCACGCCGATTAGCCAGCGTTGCTGACGAATATCGGGCGCTTTGCTCACCGCCAGCGCGAAGATGTTGATGGCGGTGGCGACGAAGTTACCTTCAAACACCAGATAGCGGTTAAACACCGCGTCGGGCAGCTGATTGCGCTCAATATCTCTCACAAACGGATGTTGTTGCATCGCCTGCCACAGTGCGTGGTGCTGCTGCAAAAGCTGGTCAGTAAAGCTGTTCATTACGCTTCCTCCAGCGCCGCTTGCGCCACGGACATAAAGTGCTTCACGCGCGCGCGTTCTACCTCGTTCCACCACACGCCATCGACTTTCAGGGTGCTGGCAACAATCACGCCTTGCGTGCGGCCAAGAATCTGGCACACGTTGGCGGGCGTGACGCCGGAACCGACCAGCAGCGGCAGCTCGGTGGCGGCGCGGATTTCGTCGATCTCATCCAGCGTGGCGCTGTCGCCGGTGCGTTGCCCGGTGGCGATTACCGCATCGGCTTCGAAGAAATCAACGTCGCGTGTGAGCTCCTGAATCGAGCGGTCGGCCACGATGGCGTGGCTACCGTGTTTGACGTGGCTATCGGCAAACACACGGATATGTTCGGCGCGTAGCTGGCTGCGGTAGCGCAGCGCTTTCGCTGCTGCACCCTCAATAAAGCCTTCGTTGGCGATATAGGCGTTCGCCCATTGATTGACACGCACAAAATCTGCGCCGCCCGCTAAGGCGGTAGCAAAGGCAGGAATGGCGGCGTTCGCCAATACGTTAATCCCCAATGGCACGCCAAAACGTTCGCGAATCTTCTCCGTTATCACCGCCATAAAGGCTGCGGTTTCCGGGCCAATATCGTCTGGTTTAGCAAAAGGAATATCGCCGTGGTTTTCGATAATCAAACCATGCACGCCACCAGAAATATAATTTTCAGCATCGCGTAGCGCACGCTCAATAATAGCTGACAGTGGTTTTCCACGATATTTAGGCGACCCTGGAAAAGCATCGCAATGCACGACGCCAATCACTGCTTTCTTTCTGGAAAAAATATCTTGTATTGCGCTAACTTTTCCTGCTGATATAGAAACCATCTTCTCCACCTTATTAACGAGAACCATTATGCAAATTTATGTTGCAGGGAATATTGTTGTTGATGAAACCTGGTCGATTATCGATCTTCCGCAAAAAGGCGCCTCTATTCACGGCGTTAAAGTCTCGCAGGATATCGGCGGCAAAGGCGCTAATCAGGCGATTGTTATTGCACGCTGTGGTATCGATACACGATTAATTGCTGCCATCGGTGACGACAGCAATGGCCAGTGGCTGCGTGAAAAAATAGCGCAAGAGCCGGTTACGCTACTCCCCACTGAATATTCATCATCGCCCAGCGACGCCTCAATTATTTTAAACAGCCGCGATGGCGATAATGCCATTATTACCACGACGGCGGCGGCAGACACATTAACCGTTGAGCAGATGCTGCCTTATTTAGCCGATGCTCAAGCAGGCGATATTTTATTGCAGCAAGGCAACTTCTCTATTGAGAAAACGCGCCTCCTTTTCATGTGGGCAAAAGCCAACGGCTTGAAAACAGTTTTTAATCCCTCGCCGGTCAATGCTGACTTCACGCAACTTTGGCCGCTGGTCGATATCGCGGTTGTCAATCAGCTGGAAGCGGAGTTGCTGCAACCCGCTGGCGTGAGCAGCTTAATCATCACCCAGGGCGCGGCGGGCGCCTGGCTAATCAATGAAACGGAACGCCACTTCTGCCCGGCAGCGCCGGTGCGCGCGGTGGACAGCACTGGCGCGGGTGATACCTTCCTCGCCGTGCTGCTCGCGTCCTCGCTGTTACGCGGCGTGGAACCCGATGCACTTGCTTTACACCACGCCAGCCTGGCCGCCGCGATGACGGTAGGTCGCACCGGCACCGTTAACGCTTTTCCCAGCCAGCAAGAACTCGCTGCGCTGCTTGCCACGCGCAGCGAGTGATCTGTTACTTAAACAGCGGACGGTAGCTATCGACGTTCGCTTTGGTTACCACGGTGGCCGGAACCAGAATGGTTTTGCTCACCGTTTTGCCTTCAGAAAGCGCGTTCAATGCTTTCAACGCCTCTTCACCCATCTTTTTTGGATCCTGCTGCAACACGGCGGTGACGTAGCCGCCATCAATACCGCTGATGGCTTTTGCCGTCAGATCCCAGCCAAATACTTTGATATCTTTCTGGCGGCCCTGATTTTCCACTGCCGCAATCGCACCGAGCAATGCCGGTTCACCGGTGGCGTAAATTGCGGTTAAGTCAGGATTGCCGGTGATCAGGTTTTCCGCTGCCGTCATGGCGTTGTCCTGAATATTCTGCCCATCCACCACATCGGCGACGGTGATATTGCTGTTACTTTTAATCGTCTCTTCGAAGCCTTTCTGCCGCTGGTTCTGAATTGCCGAATTTAATGCGCCAACAATACCGACACGCGCTTTGCCGCCCATCTCTTTCGCCACGTAATCGACAAAATATTTACCGAGGATTTTTCCACCTTCAAGATTATCCACGCCGACCTGTGCCGCTTGCGGACCGGCGGGTAATACCGCATCAATGGCAATGACGGTAATTTTTGCGGCGGCGGCTTCTTTAATCGCTGGCATAATGCCATTGACGTCAATGGCATCAACTAAAATACCTTTCACACCTTGCTGAATATAGTTTTCAATCGCATCGTTCTGCGCCACAGGATTATCGGTGGCATTGAAAATAACCAACTCTTTACCGCTGGCTTTTGCCGCTTCTTGCGCGCCCTGATTCATGAGATTAAAGAACAGCGCCTGCTGATTAATTTGCACTAATGCATAAGTCGGCGCGGCCTGCGCCAGGGAGAAAAATGAACCCGCAGAAATTAAGGTGGAAGCCAAAACCAATGAACGCAGTTTTCCGGTGAAAGATAACATCATGGTGTTCCTCGTCGGGAATAAAGAATAATCAGCGTTTCCCAGCCTTAAGACACTGAGATTATTTTTTGGCGGGCAAATATCGATGGCGAGATGTACACACGGCAACGTAGCCGTGTTTTTACAACGACCTGCTTAAGTTTTTTTCGGTAACCCATCCGTTAGGAATACCTGGTGAAATAACTTAAGTCGGTTTGGGAATGGATTCCCGGTAATGCGGTAAACTGTGCATACAATTCGCTGAGTGACTTTTTTTGTCAAGTGTTTATTTACGCGCCAGTGAATACAGGAAAGCGCTGTATCAGCTGTGCTTATGTGTGTTACAGATATTGCGGCGCTTAGTGAGGTCGCCATTTTTGGCGCAATGCTTGTCAGTTACTTCAATAACCGAGCGCACACATTGTAGCGGCGCAATTCATTGCGCGATAAATCGCGCCGCTACGGAATGTGCGGTGTTTTGATACGGCGCTTAAGTGAACGGTATTACCCCATTTTTGGCGACCAATAACTCAATATGGCGAGGACTATGAATACCAAACGCGTGCTGTTATCCGACGTGGCACAGTTAGCCGGGCTTTCCAAAGCCACGGTCTCTCGCTATATGAATCACAGCATTGTATTGCCGCAGGAGACGATTGATCGCATCGAAGCAGCGATACGTCAGCTCGATTATCGCGGCAACAGCCTGGCGCGGCGCCTGAGCAAAGGCGGCAGCGAAACCCTCGGCCTGGTGCTACCCGATATCACCAACTCCTTCTTTGCTGAACTGGCCGATGCCGCAGAAGAAGCGGCGTCAGCGCGGGGTTACAGTTTGGTGCTGTGCATCACCCGCAACAATCCCGACAAAGAAGCGCAGTTCATTCGCTGGCTGGATACACGTCAGGTTGATGGTCTGCTGTTCACCACCAACCGCCCCGATAACGGCCTGTTGCGTAAAGAGATCCAGCGCCATCAGCATATTGTGTTACTCGATGAAGACATTCCCGGCAGCAGCGTGCCAAAAGTGTTTGCCGACAACGTGCAAGGTGGGCGTATCGCCACGGAACACCTCATCGCCGCCGGACATCGTCATATTGCGTTTATCGGTGGCCCGGAACAGTTAATGAGTGTGCGCGAACGTTATCTCGGCTTCTGCACTGCAATGAAGCAAGCCGGTTTGGCGATACCGGACGAATGGGTGATGTACGGCAACTACGCACGCGAGTTCGGCCAGCAGGCCTTGCAGCACCTGTTTAGCCAGTCGCCACGCCCTTCAGCGGTATTTGCGGCCAGTGATTATTTGGTGCTGGGATTGCTGGATGGTTTACGCGCCAGTGGATTACAGGCACCAGATGCCCTTTCACTGGTTGGCTTTGATGACGCCAACTATACCGACCTGACGCAGCCGCGTATCTCGACCATCCGCCAGCCCGCACGGCAACTGGGTTATACCGCAGTGGACATCATGCTGCGCCTGCTCAATAACGACACCACTATCCCGCTGGAAACGCGCCTGCCCGTTGAGTGGGTGGGACGCGATTCAATCCAGATTTGCCTTAGCTGACCCACAATGGCGCAAAATTGCACAACATTGGCGCAAATGTTGATCAATGCAGTGACGTCAAACGGCGCGAGGTAAACCGGTTTACTAAACATTAAATTATTAACCTGCTGAATTTGAATCAGTTTTACCCTAGCTAAACTGACTACATTCTAACCTGGCACAGAAGCTGCAACGTTCCCAGCGGCAAACAAATATCGTTGTAACCTATTGCTCTGTGAGTTCGGATAATAATTTATCTGACAGGTAAACCGGTTTACTAGACTGTAAATCGTGTCAGATAAGGCATTTTTCGCGCTAACAGAGCCTGTTCCCGGCAACCGATTGGGAGTGTTCAGATGCTGCAGCCACACGCTACCTCAGCGCGGGTAGAGATGATTAACATCACCAAAACTTACGGTTCAATACGGTCCCTGCGCGGCGTCAATCTGCAATTGGCGCCGGGCGAAGTACTGGGCTTAGTCGGCGATAACGGCGCGGGTAAATCGACGTTAACCAAAGTGCTCTCTGGCGCGGTAGTGCCCACCAGCGGCACCATTCGCATTGATGGAGAACAACAGCACTTTACTAATCCGGCCGATTCGCGCCGCTGTCACATCGAAATGGTCTATCAGGATTTGTCGCTGTGCGACACCGTAGACGTCGCAGGAAATCTGTTTATGGGTCGCGAGCCCATGAAAAGCGTGCTCGGTATTCCTTTTCTCGATCAAGCCAAAATGCACGCTGAGGCGCGCGAGATGCTGAAAGGCTTAGGCATTTCAATTCCGGATACGCGTTTACTGGTGCGCAATTTGTCTGGCGGACAACGTCAGGCGATTGCAATTGCGCGTGCCGCCGCGTTCGAGCCCAAGGTGCTGATCATGGATGAACCGACTGCCGCATTAGCGGTAGCGGAAGTCGAAGCGGTGCTGGAACTGATCCGCCGTGTCTCGGCACGTGGAGTCAGCGTCATCCTCATCACCCATCGCCTGCAGGATCTGTTCCTGGTGTGTGATCGCATCATGGTGATGTACGAAGGCACCAATGTGGCGGATCGGCGCGTAGCGGATACCAGCCTGAGCGATATCGTTAATTTGATCGTGGGTGAGAAGTTTACCGCTCACTCAGCGGCGGCACACTGAGGTAACGGGATGAGCATCATGAATTTAAGCAGTTCGCGCATGATCCAGCATTCGCTACCGCGTCGCCTGCTGCACAACCATTCGGGCGTGGTGAGCATTGCGCTGTTTTTCATTTTTTGCTGCGTCGTGTTTTCACTGATCACCAGCAACTTTCTCTCCAGCACTAACTGGCTGAATATCATTCGCCAGAGCGCCCCACTGCTGATCGTCGCCACCGCGATGACGCTGGTGATCACCACCGGCGGCATTGATCTATCGGTGGGTTCGACGCTGGCGCTGGTGGGTGCGCTTTCGGCTATCGCGCTGAATAACTGGGGATTGCCGTGGCCGGTGGTGTTAATTGGCGGGCTGTTGCTGGGCGGATTGGTTGGCGCGATTAATGGCTTCTTTATCGCCTTTGAGGGGATTCCGGCGTTTATCGTCACCTTAGCCACTTTAGCCGTGGTGCGCGGTATCGCGCTGCTGGTCACTCAGGGTTACTCAATTCCGATCCCGGCTGACAGCCTGTTTACCTTTATGGGCCGCGCGTGGGTGCTGGGCATCCCGATGCCCGCACTGATCGGTATCGTGGTGCTGTTCGCCGGGCATATAGTGCTCAATCATATGCGGTTTGGCCGCTACGTGACGGCGATTGGTTCGAATGCCGAAGGCGCGCGCCGCAGCGGCATCAATACCAAAGCGGTCACCATGAAGGTCTACATTATCAGCGGCATGGCTGCGGCGCTGGCCGGGATGATCATTACCGCGCGTCTCGGTAGCGGTTCATCTAATCAGGGCGAAGGCTTTGAGTTGCAGGTGATCGCAGCTGTCGTTCTCGGTAGCACCAGCCTGTTTGGTGGCTTCGGCACCATTATCGGTACGCTACTGGGCGCGCTGTCGATAGCGATTATTCAGAACGGGCTGATCCTGTCGCACATCTCGCCGTTCTATACGCAAATCGCTACCGGCACCATCATCCTGCTAGCCATCTGGCTCAACACCCGCATTCTCAATCCCACCCGCGCGCCGGCAAAAGGATAGCTCATGAAAGGATCGATTTTTCGTCATGCGGATCCGTTACCGCTCGGCGTACGCAGTGGACAAGTGATGACAGTTTTGGGGCCGCTGCCGCTGAGCCAGATGGGCGTCACTTTAATGCACGAACACATTCTGCTGGATGCGTCCGGCAAATGGGTGCCGCCCTGCTGCTGCAGCGATCGTCATCTCGCTGAGATGCCGGTCAAAATGGAGAACCTCGGCGAACTCAACATGAATCCGTTGATGAGCCGCGACAACTGCCAGCTGTTTGACGTCGAGATGGCGATTGACGAGTTGATGAAGTACCGCGCATTGGGCGGCGAAACCATCGTCGATCCTACCAATATCGGCATTGGCCGCGATCCACAAGGCTTGCAACGCATCGCGCGTTTAACCGGACTCAACATCGTGATGGGTACCGGGCTGTATCTGGAACCGTCACATCCGGAATGGGTGAAGCGCATCAGCGTCGAGCAACTCGCTGAGAAGTTGATTTTTGACCTCGGCGGTGCAGCGGAAAAACCCGAGGTGATCGCCGGATTGATCGGCGAGATCGGCATCTCCAGCCGCTTTACCGCCGATGAAGAGAAGTCGCTGCGGGCTGCCGGGCGCGCCAGTGCGGCGACCGGCGTACCGATTCAGGTGCATCTACCGGGTTGGGAGCGTTTAGGTCACAACGTGCTGGATATTCTGCAGCAGG
The DNA here is from genome assembly GCF_051302795.1 of Pantoea sp. E2023-21. Taxonomy (NCBI): domain Bacteria; kingdom Pseudomonadati; phylum Pseudomonadota; class Gammaproteobacteria; order Enterobacterales; family Erwiniaceae; genus Pantoea; species Pantoea sp. E2023-21. The sequence goes on from NZ_CP195345.1 coordinate 467,165, forward strand.
AAGGCGCCGATTTGCGTCATACCGTGCTGTGCCATATGAATCCCAGCTTTGCCGATAAAACCTATCAGCGTGAACTGGCCGACCGCGGCGTGTTCCTTGAATACGACATGATCGGCATGAGTTATTACTACGCCGATGAATCCGCGCAATCGCCTTCCGATGAAGAGAACGCGCGCGCCATCTGCGAACTGATCGATGACGGCTACATCCAGCAAATTTTGCTGTCGCAGGATGTGTTCCTGAAAACCATGCTGACCCGCTTTGGCGGTCACGGTTATGGCTACATCCTCAAACATTTTGTCCCGCGCCTCAAACGTCACGGTGTTAGCGGCGAACAACTCGAAACCTTAATGATTGCTAACCCGCAGCGCGTATTTGGCGGGTAAAAGGGAAATATTATGCAGAAACAAGTCTTGCTGGTGGGCGAATCCTGGACCAGCACCTCGAACCATATTAAAGGCTTTGACCAATTTTCCACCGCGACCTGGCACAGCGGTGCCAACGATTTTATCGCGGCGCTGAAGGATAGCGATTACGCCATTACCCACATGCCTGCGCATGCCGCCGCCACGGATTTCCCGCTGACGCTCGAAGGGCTGCAAAAATGGGATGTGATTATCCTGTCGGATATTGGCGCCAATACGCTGCTGCTGCATCCTGATACCTGGCTGAAAAGCCGTCGCACCGCCAACCGCTTGTCATTGATCCACGATTACGTTGCCGCCGGCGGCAGCCTGATGATGATCGGCGGCTACTTCAGTTTTCAGGGCATCAATGGCGGCGCGCGTTTCCGCAATACGCTGGTCGAGAAAGTATTGCCGGTGCGCTGCCTCGCCTGGGATGACCGCATCGAAACGCCGGAAGGTTCCACGCTGGAGATAACACAATCACACGCGCTGTTCGATGGTATCTCTGACGAATGGCCGTGGATGCTGGGCTACAACGAAGTGGAGATGCAGCCCGAAGGCACGCTGCTGGCGACCGTCGCCGGGACTTTGCATCCTTTATTAGCAGTGCGCGAATATCAGCAAGGCCGCTCGCTAGTGTGGACCAGCGATATGTCGGCGCACTGGTTGCCGGAAGAGTTTACCCAATGGCCTGGCTATCGCCAGCTGTGGATTAACTGCTTTGACTGGCTGACGGAGCGCGCCTGATGCAGCCGGCTTCACTCGCACTCGCCCAGCAACTGCTCGGCTTCGACACCATCAATCCGCCGGGCAACGAAGCCGCCTGTATGGCGTTTTTTGCCGCATGGCTGAGCGAGCAGGGTTTTGACGTGCAGCTATCATCGTTTGGCGAAGGTCGCAGCAATCTCGTGGCGCAGATGCGCGGTACTGCTCCGGGCAAACCGCTGGCGTTTACCGGACATATCGATACCGTGCCGCTCGGCAATCAGCCGTGGCAGCACGATCCTTTTGGTTCGGAGGTGGCCGACGATCGGCTGTATGGGCGTGGTTCGAGCGACATGAAAGCAGCCATCGCCGCGTTTGCCCTCGCCTGCATCCAGCAACAGCAGGCAATTCGTGCCGGACGCGGCGTGGTGTTGCTCATCACTGGCGGTGAAGAGACCGGCTGCGATGGCGCGCAGGCGCTGATTGAGGCGGGAACGTTGCCGGCGATTGGTGCGCTGATCGTTGGCGAACCCACGGCAAATTACCCGGTAATTGGTCACAAAGGCGCGCTGTGGTTACGCTGTGAGACGCGCGGCAAAACCGCGCATGGCGCAATGCCGGAATTGGGTATTAACGCCATTTATCTTGCCGCCGATGCGTTAGGTAAAATCCGCCACTTTTCTCCCGGCGCGCCGCATCCCTTAATGAAGCAGCCCACGCTCAACGTTGGCCGTATTCAGGGTGGCTTGAATATTAATTCGGTGCCGGATCGCACGGCGTTTGATGTTGATATCCGCAGCGCGCCCAACCTGCAACACGCCACTATTCGTCAGCAGTTAGGCGACTTGATGGGTGAAGCCGTACACATCACCACCTTAGTCGACCTGCCTGCGGTGTTGAGTTCAGAAGAGAACCTGTGGATTCAGTCGATCTACCGTCATTGTCAGGCGATGTTCGAGCAGCCATTACACGCGCGCGTGGTGCCCTATTTTACCGATGCATCCTTACTGCTGCCCGCGCTGGATCATCCGCCGTGTATTATTTTAGGTCCTGGCGAGCCGACGATGGCACATCAAACCGATGAGTATTGTCTGGTGAGCAAGCTGGGTGAAGCCGAGCAATTGTATGGTGAGATCATTGCCGAGTGGATGAGGATTTCGTAGGGTGCGCAATCCTGCGCACCCAGACCTTTCATCAGAAGCGATAAGTTGCCGAGACTGAGAAGTTACGCGGATCGCCGTACACGATGCCGCCGTTACTGACGTTGGTATCGTACTCTTTGTCGAACAGGTTGTTGATGTTCGCTTGCAGCGAGACGTTTTTGGTGACGTCATAGCGCGCGAACAGATCCACCACCGAGTAGCTGCCCTGACGAGCACGCCAGGTGCCTTCACCCTCTGGACCACCAATGTCGCCGTACGTTTTCGACTGCCAGGTCACGCCGCCACCCATGGTCAACTGATCCAGCATCGGCAAGCGATAGCTGGTGAAGAGATTGAATGAGGTGCGCGGCAATTGAGAGTTGTAGTTTTCGCCATCACGATCTTCAGCCACATAGCTGGTGCCGCCGAAGGTCATCTGCCAGTTATCAGTTACCGCACCGTTGATTTCAAACTCGACACCACGGCTGACTACACCACTTTTACCCACATAAATAGCATTGCCGGTTTCCGGGTTAGTTTGCCCGGTAGCCTCGCCAACGTTATCCAGTTCGGTACGGAATAACGAGATAGAGGTGGTCAGACGGCTGTTAAACCAGTCTGATTTCACGCCCGCTTCGTAGTTTTTGCCAATCACCGGCGCCAGGAATCCGCCCGAGGCATCCTGATAATCCTGCGGCTGGAACACTGACGTGTAACTGGCATACGCAGACCAGTTGTCGTAGAAGTCCCAAATCACGCCACCATACGGCGTGATGTTGTTCTTCTCCATCTCTTCGCTCAGCGTCTGACGATTCCAGTTGGTGTAGCGTGCGCCCAGAATCACATGCAGCGGATCGGCCAGCGAGAGGCGGGTTGCCAGATAAGCAGATTTCTGATGTACCCGTTGTGTATCTGACGCAGGTTCACGCGGATCCCAGTTGGATTCCGGGAAATCGCCGTTGTAGTTATTGAAGTTACCCAGCTCGGCGGATGAGATGTTTTCCCACGAACTGTAGTACTTGTTGTCCTGACGGCTGTAGTTAACGCCGATCATCAGCTCATGCTGACGGCCTAGCAATTCGTATGGGCCGCTGGCGAAGGCATCCACCGCATCCACTTTACGTTTACCGGTGTTGTAGCCCGTACCGCCGATAACCGGATAGCCGGCGTAAGAAGAAGAACCCGCACCGGTGGTTTTATCAAAGAAGCCATCGATATACAGCTGTTTGCTGTCGAGGAACATTTCGTTGTGCGTGCCGTTAAGCGTAATGTTCCAGCCGTTATCGAAATTCTGCTGCAGGTTAACAAAGACCTTTTTGTTTTCTTTGTTGTTGTAAGCCCAATCCGGTGCGGTGTTGTAACCCCGACGCGCTTTAATCTGCGAACCATCGGTATACCAGCGCGGTGAACCGCTCCACATTGGCGAATCGGTATTGACCTGCGAGAACTCGTAGCCCACCGACAATTTGGAGGAGTCGGTCAGATCAGCGTCAACCACGCCATAGACGAACTTTTTGTCTGCGCCGTAACGTTCGATAAAGCTGTTTTTATCTTCATAACCCGCGACCAAACGACCACGCACGTTGCCTTCTGGCGACAGCGGTGCGGAGAGATCCGCAACATAACGCTGCTTATTCCAGCTGCCATAGCTGGCGGAGACATCACCGGTGAACGTTTTGCTGTCGGCGTGCTTACGCACCATGTTGATCGAGGCGGATGGATTGCCTGGGCCAGTTAACAAACCGGTGGCACCGCGCACCACTTCTACGCGCTCATACAGCGCCATATCACTTTGCGCATCGCCCAGGTTCCAGCGTGATGCGAAGGCAGTGGGAATACCATCGACCATATAGTTGTCGATAATAAAACCGCGCGAATAGTAATTAGTACGGTCCATATCGGACGAGACGCCGTGAATGCCGGTGGTGTTCTTCAGCACGTCATTGAGCGATTGCAGCTGCTGATCTTGCATACGCTGCTTGCTTACGATCGAAACCGATTGCGGAATATCGCGCGCGGTGAGCGCCATTTTGGTACCGGCACGCGTCACCGGAACGCTGTAATCCTGTGCCGCCTGCTGTTCCTGTTCCGCAGTAGCGCTGGCATCAACGTTCAGTGTCTGTTCGGTTTGGCTGGTCTCTGCTGCCTGCGCGATACCCGACGCAACCAACATAGCCAGTAAAGAGAGACGCAATGCACGCTGAGGCACACTGCCGGGTTTCCTGACGCGCAAATCTTCGAAAGACATACGATTCCTCGATCAACTTATCGTTATTTTTTTGCGGCACCGCTGCTGACGTCTGAAAGAGGAACGACAGTAAGGAAGCCGTTAAGAAAGCAAATGAGAAATATACGCATTAAGATTTCCAATGCAAGAAATTGTTACCGGTTTACTGACACTTTTACACTTCAAGAAAAACCTTAATCTTCAACGAGTAATAGTTGAGAGGCGTTATTTTTAGGAGTATCCGCTTGGCATTTCCGGCAACTATGTGAAATTAAACGGATTCACCCTGTAGCGGCGCAATTTATTTCGCGTGAATTGCACATTGAATCGCGCCGCCACAGAATGTGCGGCGAAATAATGATGAACTTAACTAAACGGCATAAAACGTGGAGTACGTGCACATTTATTACTCGCATTGCTTTGCGTCATAAAAAAACGTCAAATAGTGTGAATAATCATCAAGTCAAATAAAGAAATACCTGATCTCATCCCTATTTTCCGGACAATTCTGTTGATAGTAGATTATTTTAATTTGGTGAAAAATCTCGTAGAATGCGCGGCTTCAAACCATTTATATAAGTAATAAGGATTTATTCATGAGCGATGCACTTAAAGCATTGAACAATCTTCGTACGCTGCGTGCTCATGCGCGTGATATTGAGGTCGCAGTATTAGAAGAGATGCTGGAAAAATTCGCCGTGGTAGTCGCCGAACGCCGTGAAGAAGTGGATGCAGAAACTGCAGCACAGCGAGAAAAAGAAGAAAAACTGGCGCTGTACAAAGAGATGCTGCTGAATGACGGCATCGATATTAATGACCTGGCGCAATTAAACCTGCAGGAAAGTAAACCAAAAGCGAAACGTGCGCCGCGTCCAGCTAAGTATAAGTTCATCGATGAACAGGGTAACGAAAAATTGTGGACCGGCCAGGGCCGCACGCCGTCACCGATTAAGGCTGCACTTGATGCCGGCGGTTCAATGGATGATTTCCTGATTTAATCGACACCATGCAGTACAGCGCATGAACGTAAAAAACGCAGCACATGTGCTGCGTTTTTTACTTATTACTTCTGAACGTTAATCTGTTTGATATACGCCTTTAAAACGTCGTAAACATAATCCTGGCAAGCGATACCGGTTTGCGCATCGTACTTACCGTTATTGGTGATGTTGTTGGATAACACACGGATACCGATAAACGGGATAGTAAACAGCGATGATATCTGTGCTGCAGACGCGGTCTCCATCTCCTCGACAGAGGTGCTGAAATTCTCATGGAAGAAGCGAATACGGTCTAACTCGCTATTCCACACATCCGCAGATCCAATCACGCCTTCCACTACTTTGCCTTTGGTGTAGGCCGGTATCGCCTGCTCGGCCGCTTTCATCAGCTGCGGATCGGCGGCAAACTGGCGGATGCTGTGGGCATTTTTATCTTCACCTGCGCTGCCTTTCGAGGCCAGTAGATCCATCGGTTTCCACTCAACGGAATTACTGCCTGCGCCTTGTAACTTGTGCGGCGTTTTAAACGCACCGAGGTTCACCGAATATTTGCCTACCACGATGTCATAAACATGTAATGCCGGATCGTGACCGCCCGCCGTGCCCTGATTAATGATGGCTTTGGGTTTAAATTCGACCGCAGCAATCGAGGTTGCTGCCGCCACATTCGACATGCCTTTTAATGTTTCAGAAACAATCACCGGATAACCGTCAACCGTGCCCTGCCAAAAACGCCATTCGCCAATCTGGCGCTGTTTAACGTTATCCAGTTTGGCAGCAAAATGTTCTGCTTCTACCGGCATCGCTCCCTGAATAATAATCGGTGCTGGAGACGTTTCTGTATTTGCCAGGGCGTGCAGCGGTGAGAATATAGCCACGCCGCTGATCAATGCGGTATTCAGATTCAACAATAGTTTAGGCATGAAATAATAACCGAAAATAATGAAAAAAATCATTATGCGCGATGACACGCGCGTTGGAAAGTTGTTAATTCATTGATGAAGTTATGGTGATAAGACGCCAGATAAATCTCAGGAAATATCTGACATCATTTAATAGCAGGATTATTTCAGCGCTGCACAGGCCTGCGCAATTCTGCGGCCCGCCTCACGCACCGTTTCAATATCGGTGGCAATCGACAAGCGGAAATAAGGCGATAAACCGTACGCGCTACCCGCCACACCAGATACACCGCTCTCCAGCAGATAATTCATCACATCTTGCTCGTTTTCGATCTTCTGACCATCGGGACGCGTTTTGCCCAGTAAACCTGCGCAGCGGCAGAAAATAAAGAACGCGCCGTCAGGATTCAACACTTCAATATCGTGCACCGGCATTAACAGCGCCATAATCGCATCACGGCGATCCTGATAAGCCGTGCGTTGCGGCGGCAGGAAGTCGAGTCCACCATTATACGCCGCCACCGCCGCGGCCTGGCTGATAGCGCTGGCACCGGAACTGTTTTGCGACTGCACCACCACCATCGCATCAATCAAAGCTTTGGGCCCGGCACCGAAGCCGATGCGCCAGCCGGTCATGGCGTAGGTTTTCGACACGCCGCCCACCAGCAGAATTCGATCGGCTAAATCCGGCGCGACGTGCAACAGGCTGACGTGTTCACGGCCATCAAACAGAATATGCTCGTAGAGCTCATCCAGCATGATCAGCACATTGGGATGATCGCGCAGCACCGCCGCCAGCGCGGTCAGTTCATCGGCGCGGTACACCATGCCAGAAGGGTTGCCGGGATTGTTCAACACCAGCCAGCGAGTTTTCGCCGTGATCGCCTGCGCCAGCTGCTGCGGCTGCAACTTATATTCCTGCTCCAGCGGGCATTCAAGCAATACCGCTTTACCGCCATTAAAACGCACGCTATCGGGAAAAGTCGGCCAATACGGTACCGGCACTATCACCTCATCGCCTTCATTCAGCGTGGCGGCAAAGGCATTGAAGATGATCTGCTTGGCACCGTTAGCGATGCAGATCTGCGCCAGTTCATAATCGAGCTGATTTTCATTTTTCAGCTTGGCCAGCACCGCCTTGCGCAGCGGCGTGGTGCCGTTGGTTGGCGTGTAACGCGTTTCACCGGCTTCCATTGCTGCCACCGCCGCCTGACGAACATGCGCGGGCGTATCAAAATCTGGCTCACCGGTGGTGAGATCGAGAATATCGACGCCCTGCTCTTTTAGCTGGCGCGTTAGTTGACGCGCCGCAGCATTGGCAGAGAGCGACACGGACTGCACACGCTTTGATAAGGTGACCATGTTGAACTCCTGAATAAGTTAAGCCACCGGTAAGCCAAGGTTTTCACGCAGCGTGGCGAACTCGTAGTCGTCACGGAACAGGCCGCGACGGCGCAGTTCAGGGATCACCAGCTCAACAAACAGATCCAGCTGCTCAGACATGATTGCTGGCATGATATTGAAACCATCCGCGCCGCCCTCTTTCATCCACAGCTCGAAATCGTCGGCAATATCTTCGGCGGTGCCGACAATCACGCGGTGTCCACGTGAACCAGCAGCCACTGCCGCCAGCTCACGCAGCGTCAGATTTTCACGCTTCGCCATGTCGGTCATCAGTTTGACGCGACTCTGGTTACCTTCACCCAGCGGTACTTCTGGCACCGGACCATCCAGCGGGAACTGGCTGAGATCCATGCTGAAACGCAGCGACAGCTGGCGCAGACCGTTTTCGATATCCACCAGCGTGTTGAGCTCTTTCCACAGTGCTTTGGCTTCTTCACGCGTGCGGCCAACAATCGGCATCACACCCGGCATAATGACCACGTGATCCGGATTACGACCGGCGGCAACCACCTGATCTTTCTGCGAACGATAGAAGGTTTGCGCTTCTTCGAGGCTGGCGGCGGCGGTAAAGATCACTTCCGCAGTTTCCGCCGCCAGTTTCTGGCCATCGGCGGATGAACCCGCTTCGATAATCACCGGACGACCTTGCGGCGAACGGGTGATGTTAAGCGGGCCTTGCACCTGGAAATGTTCGCCTTCGTGGTTAATCGGCTGAATTTTGTCATCAACAAAGTACGCGCCGGTTTCTTTGTTTGGCTGCACTGCGCCCTCTTCCCAGCCGGCCCACAGTTTTTCCGCCACTTCGAGGAACTCGCGCGCACGCGCATAACGCTCGGCGTGATTCGGCATATCGTTGCGGCTAAAGTTGCGTGCCACATCGGCAGAAAACGATGTCACCACGTTCCATGCGGCGCGACCACGGCTGATATGATCCAGCGAGGAGAAGCTGCGCGCCATCGTGAACGGATCGCTAAAGGTAGTGGATGCCGTGGCTGCCAGGCCAATGCGTGTGGTGTTCACCGCCAGCGCCGACAGCATGGTTAGCGGCTCGAGACGCGCCATAGTCGATGGCAGACGATACATGCTGGTGGCCAGCGCATCGCCGACGAAGAACAGATCGAATTTACCGGCTTCCGCTTTTTTGGCGATGGTGATCAGCCAGTCAATGTCGGTAGGATCGCCGAGTTTTTCCGTCAGACGCCAGCCGCTAACGTGTTGTCCTACCGGTTGTACGAAAAGGCCTAAGCGGATGCGGCGTTGTTGTTGTGAGTTAGCCATTAATTTGTCCTGGTCAATAAAAAGTGGTGCGTTTTAAAACGTGTTCTCGGTCGCCAGTAGCGCTTGTTCCAGCGCATCGGCTGAGATGCGGAAGGGCAGACGTTCAGCGCTGGCCGCCGGGAATTTGATGTGTTCCGCGATAGTGCGGATCGCCACGGCGCGGTTGCCGGTTAAGGGTGCTAGCGTTAAAGGCATATCGTACTCACGCAGGAGCGCCAGCAGATCGGCATCCGGCACGCCGTTATGTTCAATCAACGATTGCACCAGCAGGCTGTAACCCACCTTCTCGCCGTGCAGCCATTCGTGCAGTTCCGGCAGATGGGTGAGACGATTGTGGATGGCATGGGCAAAGCCCGGCGTCGGCAACACATCGCGTACGCTGTTGGCCAAACCGGCTAACACGATATTGGCATCGATGATTTTCACCAGCTCCGGCGTTACCTGCTGCTGTTGGTTAGCGGCAACAGCCGCTGCACCCAGCTCGCGATAGAGATCCAACGCGCGTTTGGCGGTCATCACTTTGAGATCCAGCGCCAGATCGTTGGGATTATTACGTTGATAAGGGTAGAACTCGTAGTATTTTGCCAGCGCATCAACGATGCCGGCTTTTAAATAACGCACATCGCTGCGTGCAATAATTTCGCTATCAACCAGCACCAAATCCGGCATTTTGCCCAGCGGCTGGCTGCGCACATGGCCACCCTGTTCATTGTAAATGATGGCGATGGGCGACCAGGCCGCGCAGGTGGCGGCCACCGTCGCGAAGTTAATCACTTTGAGATCGGGCAGCTGGCTGCCGACCGCTTTCGCCGCATCCAATACACGTCCGCCGCCCACCGCAAACAGCAGTTCAGCACCTTGTTGCACCACATTGTGCTTCAGGCTTTCGATGGCGCCGTCGGTACATTCGCCCGATAAATATTCAAGTTCCCAGCGAATACCGTTGGCCTCCAGGCTCTGCGTTAATTCCGGATTAACGGCCTGCCAGGCACGAGGAGAAGTAAAGATGCGAATATGCGAAGCGTAAGGTTTGATAAATTCACCGGCGCGCGCACGCAAACCGGATTCATGTGCGTATGCACGCGGAGATTTGATCGCTAACACGGCGTCACCCTGATTAAGAATAAGGCTATAACGGATTAAAATTAAGATAATTCAGAGGGTTAATACAGAATAGTTATAGCGCTATGTATTTTCTGCATACTACGGTAAATAACGATTTAAGCAATGCAAAACCGGCGATTTCATTTTCACAAATTCGCATTAGCTTAGTTATTTTTCACATATAGCGCGGTAAGGCTTTGCTGGTAATCTGATCTTTATGACTGCAAGCTCAATCCGCAGCGGCGCAATTTATTGCGCGATAAATCGCGCCGCTACGGATTGTGCATATTTTTTTATTCGCCGCCTATTGGCGGTTTTCCGGGGATGTCTATGTCACTTGAATTTCGTCAGGTTAGAGAAGACGAGGTGGAAACCTATCAGGCGCTCATGCATGCCGCGTATGCGCCCACGCTGGCACTGGGCATTAAGTTTGATGCCGCCACCGCCGATCGCGCGAAAACCCTGCGCCACCTGCAAAGCCACGGTGTTTATGCCCTTTATGCAGATGAGGTGATGGTCTCGTCCGTTACCGTGCGCTATCCGTGGGGACCGCTGCCCGGCCCCTTTGGCTTGCCACATATCGGCTGGTTCGGTGCGCATCCCGACTATCCCGGCAAGCAGTATGGCCGCCAGGTGCAGGATCGCCTCGAAGAAGACATTCTCTGGGGCAAATTACGCGCCCCCGCCGTTTCGCTTGGCACCGCCACCAGCCATCCGTGGCTGATTGACATGTACCAGAAGCGCGGTTTCCAATTGATGCACACCACCGATCTCGGCAAAGGCCACATTACCCAATATATGAAGAAAGTACTGGATGCAGCCGCCCATGATGCGTGGTTATCACGCCAGGCGGCGCAACAAGGAGTAAACGCATGAGTCAATCACTCGACACCTTAGGCGAACAGCTGATCGCTTTCCGCCACGAACTGCACCGTTTTCCCGAGCTCTCCAATGAAGAGTTTGAAACCACCGCACGTATTCGCCAGCAGTTAGAGCAACACCACATTCGCGTGCTGGATCTGCCGCTCAAAACGGGCTTAGTCGCTGAAATCGGACCGGAAACAGGTCCGCTGATGGTGTTACGCTCTGATATCGACGCGCTGCCGATTGAAGAGCAGTCAGACGTTACGTTCCGCTCTGAACGTCCTGGCGTGATGCACGCCTGCGGCCACGATTTCCACAGTTCAGCGGCGCTGGGCGCGGCGATTCTGTTGAAACAGCAAGAAGAGACACTGCCAGGCCGCGTGCGCATTCTGTTTCAGGCCGCTGAAGAGACCGGCCAGGGCGCGCCCGACGTGATCGCCACTGGCGCGCTGAATGACGCGGTGGCGATCTTCGGTATCCATAACGATCCGTCACTGCCGCCGGGCGTGATTGGCAGTAAAGCCGGTCCGCTAACTGCGGCGGTCGATCGCTTTGATATCAGCATCACCGGTATGGGTAGCCACGCCGCTAAGCCACATCAGGGCAACGATCCGATTGTGATCGCCGCGCAAATTGTCTCGGCAGCGCAAACGTTAATCAGCCGCAATGCGCCCTCCGGCGACAACGCAGTGGTATCGATTACGCAGATTCACAGCGGCAGTACGTGGAACGTCATTCCAGACAGCGCCTGGCTGGAAGGCACGGTGCGCTCGTTTTCACAGGAGACGCGCGAACGTCTTGAGCAGCGCTTCCGTGAAATCGTGCAAGGCATCGGCGCAGCCTTTGCCGCCGAGGTGAAATTCAACTGGCATGCAGGTCCGCCCTCCGTGGTGAATGATGCGCATTGGGCGGATTTTGCCTTGCAGCAGGCCAGCGCAAGCGGCTTTGAGGCGCGCGTGGTCGAAGCCAGCCCGATTGGCGAGGACTTCGCGTTCTATCAGCAACAGCTGCCGGGTGCGTTCATGATGATCGGCACGGGCGAGCCCTATGCGCTGCACCATCCGGCCTTCCGCATCAATGATGATGTGCTGCTGCCCACGTCGCGCTACCTCGCTAATTTGGCGGTCGCGGCCTTGAAGAGCGTGAGCTGATGAACCTGACTGCCGCGCTGGCTGAGCGCATTGTTCACAGCAAACCGGATGCCGCCGCACGCGACGCGGCGCGCACAGGCGTGCGTGATTTTCTCGCCGTCAGCTGGCCGGTGCTGCAAGGCCAGGTGCCGGACAGCGGTTTACCGGCGCTGCGCAGCGTGTACGGCGACGGCAGTGCGCGATCCAATGCGTTGCTGCTGGGTTATGCCAGTCACGCGCTGGATTACGATGATTTTCATGCGGATTTTCGCGGTCACCCCAGCGTGGTGATCTTGCCCGCGCTGTTTGCCTGGCAGCAACAGCAGCCTTCTGAGCGGGACCATTTCCTTGATGCCTATGCGATTGGCGTGGAAGTCGCCGGACGTTTAGGCCTCGCCGTTAGCCAGCAGCATTACGCATTAGGCAATCACAACACCGCGACGCTTGGCACAGTTGCCGCCGCCGCCGCGCTGGCGCGTTTGCTGGCTTTGGATGTGACCGCCACCGCGACGCTGCTCGGCATTGCCACTACCCAGGCCAGCGGTTTGCGTGCGCAGTTTGGTTCGGCAGTGAAGCCGTTGCACGCTGGCTTTGCCGCAGAACGTGCGGTAACCGCGGCACAGCTAACGTTGGCAGGTTTTGAGGGTAAACAGGATGGCGTGATTGATGCGTTCATCTCTGCCACCAGCAACGGCCAGGCGCAGCCAGAAAAGCTGGTTGAGAACTGGGGGCAACCGTGGCGCATTGTCTCGCCAGGTCTTGAGTTCAAACCGTTCCCCACCTGCGCCGGTACGCACAGCGCCGCGGAAGCCACGCGCATTTTGCGCAATGAATGGCTGGCGAGCGGTAAATCCCTGGCGTCGTTGCTGGAAAGTATTCGCGATATTAGCGTGGCGTTTCCGCCCGGCGGCGATATAGCCGCCTCGGTGCGCGTGCCGACTAATGGCATTGAAGCACGTTTCAGTCTGGAATACGTGATTGCCGCGATGCTGATTTACGGCGATTTACGCTTGCAGGATTTTGCGGAGGGCGAGTTAAATCAAGAAGTGATGCCGCTGGCGGCCAAAGTATGTCGCGCCCCGGATAGTACTGCGCCGCCGGATGCGATTAATCCAGCGCTGCGTTTTCATCTGGTAACGATCACGCTGCGAGATGGCTCACAGTTGCAGCATCGCCGCACACGTCAGCAATCGCTGGCCGATGCGGTCGATGTCGCAGGCAAACTGCGTGCGGCGTTGCAGCAGGAATCTCCGCAACGCCAGCACCAGCTGCTCACCAGTAGCGAACTGGTTAATACCACACATTTGATGGCATTAACTCAGCTGCTACATTAAAGCGTTTCGACGGGCTCAAGCGCATCCTGAATGGCATCGGCCAGATTTGCGATCTCATTGGCAACCGCCTGCAAATCCCACGATGCCTTTGATCCGCTGGCAGAGGTTGAGGCGCTCACTGACTCTTTTGCCACCGCTAACGCTGCAGCAACCGCAACGGTACGCTTATGCTGCTCAACTGTGACGCCAATCGCTGGCTGTGTGAAATAGTCGTTGACCATCGTATCTCTCCCTCAAGTGCTAAAAAAATAAATGAATTCAGGAGAGGTATTATGGGGCAATTACAGCAGAGTGCTATCTAAATAGTGAGCCGCCACTGGCGGCTCACGCCATTTTCAGATTTTAGGTTGCTGATCTTCTGGGAATTCAGTATCGCGGGGTAAATCATCATCTTCGTCGGGTAATGGTTCATCATCACCTGGCAGGGGAATTACATCATCATCTGGACGCTCTGACATAGGTACCTCCGTAAACCCGAAATGGGTTAATTAAATTGTAGTAATAAAATAAATTTAAAAGCACCCTTCTCTCCATTATGTGAGTTAAGCGTAAGAATTAATTTAACTATATCACTTAAAGACTCACCTGCCGCTTCACTTATTTAACCAGAACTCACGCTGTGCTTATTTTCTTTTCAGCTCAGTCATTTGCGTTAAGCCAAAGCGTGGTTATAATTTTAATTGGTTTTTCCAAAAAATGTGTCGTTTAGATACGCAGTCTAACGATCGGTAAATGACCGCACATATCGTAGCAGCGAGATGTATCGCGCAATAAATTGCGCCGCCACGAGATGTGCGCAGATAAATATTTATGCGTACCACTTAATTAATAAATTAAATTCTCTCACTTTTTATTTCCTGAATTCTATTCCGGGGGAACACCATGCCGCCATTTTCCAGCTTTTGGCAAGCCGGTTATGAGGGAGCAGATCATATCAATCCCTGCGGGGAACGGCTTTCAATGAATGCGTTGACCGACCATTTATCACAATACCATACCGATTATGCCGCGCTGCAGCAGTTCGGAATTACATCGGCCCGCGAAAGTATTGGCTGGCGACTGGCGGAAATGGAACCGCAAGCCACGCTCGAAAGTTTAAAAAAGCGCATGAATGCCGCGCGCTCATTTGGTGTGCAAATTAACTGGACCTTTTGCCATTACGGCTGGCCGGACGACTTAACCTTATTTTCCAGCGAATTTGTGCCGCGCTTCGCCGCATTTTGTCAGCGCATGGCGCTATTTCTCGCTGAATATTATGAAGACGCACCCATATATTCGCCGATGAATGAAATCTCGTTTATGGCATGGGGAATATCTGTCGGCCTGTTTGGCAATAATGCGCATAACGATCCCGACGAAATTAAACGCCAGCTCATTCGCGCCACGCTGGCGGGCTGCGCCGCGATTCGCTGTGTCGATCCGCGCGCACGCTTTCTGCATTGTGACCCGATTATTCATGTGGTGCCGGATGAAGACAGCGAGGCGTGTCGGCAGCGCACCCGCGAGATCAACGCGTCACAATATCAGGCGTGGGACATGATTGCCGGTCTGCGCGAGCCGGAACTCGGCGGTAAACCACACTATCTCGACGTGGTGGGTGCCAATTATTACCACAGTAACCAGTGGTTTGCCTGGTCTGGTGGTCTGTTGGACTGGCATCTCGGAGATAAGCGCCGCGTGCCGCTGCATCCGTTGCTGACGCAGTTAACCCAGCGCTATCAGCGGCCGATTTTGCTGGCTGAAACCAGCCATGTCGGCAGCGGACGCGCCGCCTGGATTGCTCAGGTCACTGCCGATGTCGCGCAGGCACAGCTTAGCGGCTGTGATATTCGCGGCATATGCCTTTATCCGATTATCGATCGCCCACTTTGGGAGGATCTCCAGCACTGGCCACGCAGCGGCTTGTGGGATGTAGATCCCCACAAAAAGCGCCAGCTGAACCCGGTTTATGCCGCGTCATTACTGCAATCACAACGCGTATTAGCCCGTTTCCAGGGTCTTATCACCGTGGCCAACCGGCCAGAGGAAAGCGTCATGAAACAATCCGTATTAGTGGTATTCAGTCATCTACGTTGGGGATTTGTTTTTCAACGTCCGCAGCATTTGTTGTCGCGCCTCGCACAGTTCCACCGCATCGTGTTTATTGAAGAGCCGATTTATCAGCCCGGTGAAGCGGCGTTACGCCAATATCAACCAGCACCCAATGTGACGGTGATCGAGCCGCATACCGATGTGGCTGCACCCGGTTTCCATGACAGCCAAATCGCCGTGCTGCAACCGCTGCTGGCCGAACTGCTTGATGACGATGAAACGCCGCTGGTGTGGTTTTACACACCGATGGCGCTGCCGCTACTGGCCTGTTTCACCCCAAGTGCCATTATTTATGACTGCATGGATGAGCTCTCTGCCTTCAACCAGGCTCCACGTCAGTTACAACAACGTGAATCCGCGCTGTTAAGCCGCGCAGACATTGTGTTCACCGGCGGCACCAGCCTGTATGAAGCGAAAAAACATCGCCATCCGCAGGTTTACTGCTGCCCAAGCAGCGTAGATGCCGCGCATTTTGAGCAGGCGCTGGACCGGACTAACAGCCATCCGCTGCAGGAAAACATGCCGAAACCGCGCCTGGGCTATTACGGTGTGATTGATGAGCGCCTCGATTTAACGCTGATTGCCGCGCTGGCAGATGCACATCCTGACTGGCAGATTGTGATGGTCGGTCCGGTAGTGAAAATTGACGTCGCCAGCTTGCCGCAGCGCAGCAATCTGCACTGGTTTGGTCAGCAGCCTTACGCCGCCTTGCCGCATTTTCTCGCCGGTTGGGACGTGTGCCTGATGCCCTTCGCGTTAAATTCATCTACGCGCTTTATTAGCCCAACCAAAGTGCTGGAATACATGGCGGCGCAGCTGCCGATCGTTAGCACGGCAATTGCCGATGTAACACGTCATTATGCCGAGGTGGTGAGCATCGCCGATTCACAGCAGGATTTTATTCAGGCCTGCGAAGCGGCGCTCAACATGCCGGTAGAAACCCGTTATCAATTGGCGAAAAACATGGCAGCACGCGTCGCCGAGACTTCATGGGATCGCACCGCTGAAGAGATGCAAGCGCACATCGTGGCGCTGATGAAACACCCGACTTCCCCTGCCGAAGTGGCCGCCGCCGCCCCGCCAGCGCTGGCGCATAACACCATTGAGTGCCTGATCCTGGGTGCCGGCCCCACCGGATTGAGTGCCGGATATCATTACGGTGCAGGTGCAGTGGTGCTGGAGAAGAATGCCAGCGTAGGCGGCTGGTGCCGTTCTGTCGAGGATCAGGGATTCACTTTCGATCACGCCGGCCACATCATGTTTTCTAACGATCCTTACGTGTTGCGCCTGTACGACATTCTGCTGGGCGACAATCAGCACTGGCAAACGCGTGAAGCCTGGGTTTACAGCCATGATGTTTACACCCGCTATCCGTTCCAGTCGGCGCTGCATGGTTTGCCTGCCGAGGTGATTGGCGAATGCGTGTTGGGTGCGATTGAAGCGCGCTATGAGTCGGCTCCTGTGCTGCAAGCCGTCGCCACAGAAGCGCGGCATGACTGCTGCGCTGATGGTGCCATCCCGGATGGTGAAAGCCTGGCCTGTCAGCCGGAGAGTGAAGATTTCGAAAGCTTTATTTTCCGCACCTGGGGTAAAGGCATCGCCCGACATTTTGCCCTGCCCTATAACCAAAAACTGTGGAAAACGCCGCTGGCAAATATGGAAACCTCATGGCTCGGCGGACGCGTACCCTTGCCAGATTTAGAGCAAATCATTTCTGGCGCACTGGCACCGCTGGATAAACCTGTCGGCCCCAATGCACGCTTTGGTTATCCGCTGCGCGGCGGTTTTCAGGCGTTGATGGAAGGATTCCTGCCACATCTGGCTTGCTCGCTGGAGATGGAGGCGAGCGTCAATGAGATTCAGCCGCTGCAACGACGCGTACTGTTGAGTGATGGCCGACAATTCCACTATGACCAAATGATCAGCACCTTGCCGCTGCCGGAACTGGTGCGATTGATGGGCAACTTTGCGCCGGAAGCGGTACAAAAATCGGCAAAACAGTTGCGGCATATCTCGGTACGCTGCGTCAATCTGGGCATTGGCCGCGCGGCCATCAGCGATAAGCACTGGATTTACTATCCTGGTAACACGCTGTTCCACCGCATCTTTTTACAAGGTAACGCCAGTCCACACTGTAATCCTGCAGGCGGTTTTGGCCTGACCTGCGAAATGACCTATCGCGATGATCAACCGCTGCCCTGTGAAGGCGACGCGTTGATTGAACGCTGTATCGCGGATTGTATTCGCGTGGGCATTATTAATGCCGATGATGCGATCGTTACCGCCAGCGAAGTGGATATGCCGTATGCCTACGTGGTGTACGACCATCAGCGCAGCGCCAATGTTGCGCTGATTCGTAGCTGGCTGGCGACGCAAGGTATACATCTTTCAGGACGTTACAGTGAGTGGGAATATTACAACTCAGATCACGCGTTTCTTGCCGGGAAACGTGCAGCGGAAACGGTCAAGGATTTGACGCATAACCAGAAAACCACCGCGTAATTAACGGTGCGCATCCCTGCGCACCCGACAAAAATTTCGCCAACTGACTGTACGGTCGCCATTGATGGCGACCGATTTACGTTGTCCCGCCGGACATCATGATCACTGTGGCGGCGTAAATGCCTGCACCGGCGTCAGTTCGCCACGGTATTTGCGCACCTGCACCACCGTGATTTGCCCGCTGCAGCCTTGTGCAAGTGATGAGGTGCCGATATCCAGCGTCAACACATTCGGATTGCCGTGACGGCACAGCGGACGTAGTGCGGTGGGATCAACCGGATCATACCAGGCGCCGGTCGGCAACTGCACCACGCCACGCATAATGGTTTCGGTCAGACGCGCACTGGCCAGCACATGACCGCGCGCGTTGTAGAGTTCGATAATGTCGCCATCGTGAATGCCTAATGACGCCGCATCAGCCGGATGCAAACTGCACACTTCGCGCCCATCCCGTTTGCCGCTCTGGCTGTAATCCCCGAAATCGAGCTGGCTGTGCAAACGCGTCGCTGGCTGATTGGCGATCAGCCAAAATGGATGATCGGGATTCGGTTTCTGCTGCGGTTCACGCCATACCGGATGACCCGGGCAGTTTTCGTAGTTAAAGCTGGCGATAGTGGCGGAGAAGATTTCGATTTTGCCGCTTGGCGTTGGCAACGGCGAGGTATCTGGATCGGCGCGGAAGGCGTTAATCATACGGCCGCCATCCTTCAGCTGCGGCAACGCCAGCACGCCTTCTTGCCAGAATTTATCAAACTCAGGAATCTCAACCTGATGCGCCGCCAGCTTTTGCTGCAGCTGGGCATAATGATGTTGCAACCAGCCGCGCGTATCACGTCCTTCAGTAAACGCCTCTTCGCGGCCTAAACGCCGCGCCAGCTCGGTGAAAATCGCGTAATCATCTTTGGCTTCGCCGAACGGTTCTGCCACCGGCTGCATGGCAAACAGGTGACGATCGGTTGGCGCGCCGCCAATGTCTTCACGTTCCAGCGTCATGGTGGCGGGCAAGACGATATCCGCATGACGCGCGCTGGCGGTCCAGGCAATTTCATGCACGATCAGCGTATCCAGCTGGCAGAATGCCTGCCGCAGGCGCGCCAAATCCTGATGATGATGGAACGGATTGCCGCCCGCCCAATATGCCAGACGGATATGCGGATAGGTTAACCGGCGACCATTGTAATCAAATGGCTTGCCGGGATTGAGCAGCATATCGGCGATACGCGCCACCGGAATCAGGCGATCGATGCCGTTTTTGCCCTGTTGCAGCGCCGGGAAACTCACCAGATTGTGATGTTTGCCGTAATGGCCGAGCGCGCCAAGTGCATAGGTATAACCGCCGCCCGGCAAGCCCGGTTGCCCAAGCGCTGCCGCCAGCACCAACCCTAGCCACACAGGCTGTTCACCGTGTTCGGCGCGCTGCAGGGCATGTGCTACCGTCACCAGCACGCGCTTGCCGTGCAGCTGGCGGGCAAAATCGTTAATAAATTCGGCGCTTACGCCGCAAATTGCTGCTGCCCACACTGCATCGCGCGGTGTGCCATCCTCTTCGCCACGAATGTAGGCCGCCATTTCTGGCCAACCCACGGTATAGCGCGCGAGGAAGGCTTCATCAGTCAACTGCTCGGCGATCAACACTGATAACACGCCAAGAATAAAGGCCGCGTCGGTGCCCGGTCGCAGCGCCAGCCATTCGCCCTGCGCTTCTTCAGGCAGATCGCTTTTCAACGGACTGACCGAAATGAAGCGCGTGCCGCGCTGCGCTGCCTGCTGCATAAAGCCGCGCTCGGTGTGTTCGCTTAAACCGCCGCTGGCGACCTGCGAGTTTTTCAGCGCCAAACCGCCAAATGCCAGCACGATTTCGCTGTGTTGGGCGATCTCTTCCCAGCTAACGCCGCGACGGGCAATTTCATTCATGTCGCCGACAATATGCGGCAACAGCACTGAAGCGGAGCCGGAACTGTAGCTATTGACCGAACGCACGTAGCCGCCGAGCGTGGTGTTGAGAAAACGATGCACCTGACTTTGCGCGTGGTGGAAACGTCCCGCGCTCGACCATCCGTAAGAGCCGCCGAAGATGCCTTCCGGACCATAATTGTCGCCGACGCGTTGCAGCTCACGCGTCACTAATGCGTAAGCTTCATCCCAGCTCACCGCCACGTACTCATCGTTACCGCGACGATCGTCTGGGCCAGGCCCATTCTCCAGCCAGCCACGACGCACCATCGGACGGGAAACGCGCGCCGGATGGTTTAATGCGGTGCGGAAGTTTTGCAGGAGCGGACTCGGATCGGGATCGCCCTTGAACGGTTCAATGGTGAGCCGATCGCCCTGTTGCTGGGCATGAAAAGCGCCCCAATGGGCGCTGTGCATTACCGGTTTTTGCGTCATCACTGTTCCTGGCATTCATTGAAATCCAATCACTGCAGATAGGGTAGCGGCGCAATTTATTGCGCAATGCCGCAGCGACGAATGAAATTAAAAACAGCGCGATAAATCGCGCCGCTACGGTATGTGCATGCTGCAAGGGCTGAGGAAATTAAAGCACCGTTGCAATAAAGTTTCTTACGCGCCCGTTTTCCGGGTCGTCGAGGACTTGCTGGGTCGGCCCCGCCGCCACGATTTTGCCGCTTTCCATAAACACGATGTTGTCGGCAACCTCGCGGGCAAAACCAATCTCATGCGTGACCACCACCATGGTGATGCCGGAGTGCGCCAGCTGTTTAATCACCTGCAGCACTTCGCCAACCAGTTCAGGATCGAGCGCAGAAGTGGGTTCATCAAACAGCATCACGCCGGGATCCATTGCCAGCGCTCGGGCAATCGCCACACGCTGCTGCTGACCACCGGAGAGATTCTGCGGCCACTCTTCTTCGCGGCCTGACAAACCCACTTGCTTCAACAGCGACAGCGCTTTACTGGTCGCTTGCTGACGGCTCTGCTTCTTCACCCGCATCGGTGCATCCACGATATTTTGCAATACGGTACGGTGCGGGAACAGGTTGAACTGCTGAAACACCATGCCGATTTCGGCACGCTGACGCGCAACCTCACCGCTGCTTAACTCGTGCAGCGCCTGGCCTTTTTGCTTGTAGCCAATGATCTCGCCACCAATGCGAATGGTGCCGCCATCCAGTTTTTCCAGATGATTAATGCAGCGCAACAGCGTCGATTTTCCCGACCCGGACGGCCCAAGGATTACCGTGACTGACCCGGCGGGAATATCCAGATTCACTTCGTCAAGAATAGTGACGCCAGAGAAGCGCTTGGTGACTTTACGTAATGCGATGGCTTCACCCATTGCTGACGCTCCTTTCTGCTTTCGCCGCTGAGAAGCCCGGCAGCGATTTAAACAGGCTGCGTTTTTCCCGGCGTGTGACGCCACGACCAAAATAGCGTTCCACATAGAACTGACCCACTGACAGCACCGAGGTCATCAGCAGATACCACAAGGTTGCCACCAGCAGCAGCGGAATCACTTCATAGGTACGCTGGTAAATAATCTGCGCCGAGAACAGCACGTCCTGCAGCGAGATCACTGAGACCACCGCCGTGGTTTTCAACTGACCAATGATTTCGTTTCCGGCGGGCGGCATGATGGCGCGCATCGCCTGCGGCAGCACGGTGTGACGGAAAATCTGCGATGGACGATAGCCAAGCGCACGCGCGGCTTCCAGCTGGCCGTTGCCGACGCTTTGGATACCGGCACGCACAATTTCAGCAGCATAAGCAGATTGGTGCATCACCAGCGCGATCACCGCCGCACTGAATGGGCTCACCAGCGCGTTAGATTGCGTGCTCCAGAGTTCGCCGAGACCCGGGATAGACAGGGCGATGGTTGGATAGAGCGCCGCGATGTTGTACCACAGGAACAGCTGTACCAGCATCGGCACACCGCGGAAGAACCAGGTATAAAACCAGCTTACGCCCACCAGCACCGGATTGGAGGAGAGGCGCATCAGCGCCAGCACCGTACCGAAGGCAAAACCCAGCACCACAGAGATCGCGGTGAGCTGCAGCGTCATTACTACGCCTTGCAGGATCGATTCGCCGGTAAAGTTCTCCGCAATCACGCTCCATTCGAAGCGTGGGTTGTTAATCATCGAGTTCGCCATCGCCACCACGCACAACAGCACCACCAGCGCACTCAGCCAGCGTCCGTAATAACGTTTGCCGACGATTTTCAAATCGCCGGTGTGGTCGTGAATATCACTCATTGAAAGATTTCCTGATTGCGTTTGGCTTGTTTAACAGCGCCAAAGCCGATGCCCCAGGTATCGAGGATCTTGTTGTAGCTGCCGTCTTTGATCAATGAGTTGAGCGCGGCCTGTACGGCTGGCTCCAGCGCAGAGTCTTTCGGGAAAGCGACAGAAACTGGCGCGTCGTGAACGGTGATTTCGCCGCTCATGGTTAACGGTTTGATCACTTTAACCTGCCACAGCAGGCCTTCGTACGGGCCGAGGAACATGGGCACGCGACCGCTTACCACCGCCTGCACGCCAGCAGGACGATCCGGGAACACCGACACTTTGATCGGTTTTTTACCTGCGGCTTCACAGGCTTTGCTGGCGTCTTCAAGGCGCGTGACCTGCGTGGTGCCAGAACCGGCCCCCACTTCTTTACCGCAGACATCCGCAAGATCTTTGAATGGCGCAATATTGGCATCTTTACGCGAGATAATGCCAAGGCGGCTGGCATCGTAGTAACCGACGAAGTCGATGATTTTGGCACGCGTCGGCGTGGCGTTGATGTTGGAAAGCGCCACATCATAACGACCGGTTTTCAGGCCTGGAATAATGTTGTCGAAACCGCCGGTATCGCGCCATTGAACCTGGATTCCCAGACGCTCACCTACGGCATTCATGATATCGATTTCACGACCCGCCAGCGTTTTGTTGTCTTCTTTATAGAAGGTGGTTGGCGGCGTGTTGGGGTTGGTTCCGGCGACAATGTAGCCACGCTTTACCACATCCGCAGGCAGCAGGCTTTTCAGCGCAGGATCGGCCTGCACATGGATTGAGCTGTCAGTTGGCACGGATTCATCGGCGGCAAACGCGGTGTGGGCACTCAGAGCGAGCGCAATAAAAGTGATGCCTTTGGCGAGTTTCACTGGAACCTTTCTCCTGATTTATAAAATGTTTCCCCATCGGGAAAAGGCGTTGAGGTAGCGATGTTTTTTTCTCCAGACTCACCGCGCATCACGGCGTACAGTGGTTGGCATTTTCATCCTCATTACGTCCCTGCGTCATTCTCTGTGAAGATATACAGCGATCACAAATGCAAAAAATACATATCTATTCCCGAAAAATGGGAATAGAGAGACCAACGCCTTAAATCAGGCATTTCCGCGCAGGTGTGCGTAAAGAAAAGCGCGCGGATTTCAGATTTTACTAGCGAATCAATAACCTGCTTTTGCTGCTCGCAATGAATAAACGCTTCTTAGTCATAACAGATTCATCTAACCGATTAGGACTACCCCGCTTCAATTAACGTCGCCTCGGTGTGTAAAGGTTTGTCATGCCAGATATACAATGAGAAACGTTATCATTATCATGCGCATTTACTTACAATTGTTAACCTAACAGGGAGAAAAATTAAGTGAATGTAACCATGCGTGGCAAAAAGCGTCCGATTGCGCTTGTTTTAGCGGGAATGCTAACGTCGCCTGCCTTTGCCGTTGAAACAACCGAAAAGCTGGCTGACGATGAGTCGATGATTGTTACCGCCGAGCAGGAGCTCAAACAGCAACCGGGCGTATCCACGATTACGGCTGAAGACATCAAGAAAAATCCCCCTGTTAACGATCTCTCCGACATCATCCGCAAAATGCCCGGCGTTAACCTCACCGGTAACGGTGCCAGCGGCAGCCGCGGTAACAACCGTCAAATCGATATCCGCGGCATGGGCCCGGAAAATACTTTAGTGATGATCGATGGCGTGCCGGTTTCCTCGCGTAACGCGGTGCGCTACAGCTGGCGCGGCGAACGTGATTCTCGCGGCGATACCAATTGGGTGCCGGCTGAAATGGTTGAGCGTATTGAAGTGATTCGTGGCCCGGCTGCGGCACGCTACGGTTCTGGCGCGGCGGGCGGCGTGGTGAATATCATTACCAAGCGCCCTACTAACGATTGGCATGGCTCGCTATCGCTGTATACCAGCCAGCCCGAAAATGACAAAGAAGGCGATACCCGACGCGCTAACTTCAATCTCAGCGGCCCGCTGGCCGGTGATGCGTTGACGATGCGTCTCTACGGCAATATCAACCGCACCGATGCCGATGCGTTTGATATCAACACCGCCGAAAATGGTTCTTATGCCGCGGGCCGTGAAGGCGTGCGCAATAAAGACATCAACACCGTGCTTTCGTGGAAAATCACGCCGTTGCAAATCATCGACTTCTCTTACGGCTACAGCCGCCAGGGCAACATTTACGCCGGTGATACGCAAAACAGTAACAGCAACGCCAGCACCGACGGTTTAGTGGAATCGCTGTACGGCGATGAGACAAACCGCATGTATCGTCAAAGCTACGGCATCGCGCACAACGGTATCTGGGATTGGGGAACCTCAAAGTTCAATGTTAACTACGAGAAAACCAACAATACGCGTCTGCAAGAAGGCACTGCCGGTCGTACCGAAGGCATGATCAATAGCGATACTTATGCCACCAGCCGCCTGGAAAGCTACCGCGCGGGCGGAGAGATCAACTTCCCGCTACAGCTGCTGGTTGATCAAACCGTGACGCTGGGCGCGGAGTGGAATCGCGATGAGCTGAACGACCCAGCATCGATGCTTTCGGCCAGCGCTATCGGGGTGAATTTGCCGGACAGTTCAGGCGATCCGTCGCAGCGCAGCAGTAAAAACAGCGCCACCCTCAGTTCGCTGTTCTTCGAAGACAACATTGCCGCCACCGATAGCACCGAAGTGATTCCGGGCCTGCGCTTTGATTATCACGATCAATTTGGCGCGAACTGGAGCCCAAGCCTCAACGTTTCGCAAGGTCTGGGCGATTACTTCACGTTGAAAGCCGGTATTGCGCGCGTGTTTAAAGCCCCTAACCTTTATCAATCTACACCGGGTTATCTGCTCTCCACGCGTGGCAACGGTTGCCCGATTGGCCTCAGCCAATGTTATCTGCTGGGTAATCAGGATCTTGATGCGGAAACCAGCGTCAACAAAGAGATTGGGCTGGAATTCAGTGACCAAGGCTACGTCGCGGGCATAACCTGGTTCCGCAATGACTATAAGAACAAAATTGTCTCGGGCACCGAGCCGGTTTATTCCAGCAGCCGCCCGGTTTACAACGTGCTGCGCTGGGAAAACGGTGGCAAAGCGGTTGTTGAAGGACTGGAAGGTAATCTGACCATTCCTTTAATTGCCGACACGCTGGAATGGCGCTCTAACGCCACCTATATGTTCCGCTCCGAGAGCAAGAAAACCGGCAATCCGCTGTCAGTGATCCCGGAATTCACTATCAACTCGCAGCTAGAGTGGCAGGCGACGCAGGATCTCAGCGCTAACATCAACTGGACGCAGTATGGGCGCCAGAAACCGCGTCAGAATGTCGAGACCAATATCGATGCGTCCAGCATGACGACGCAGGAGATTAGTCCCTATTCGGTGTTTGGTTTGAACGCCAATTACGACATCACTAAAAACCTGCGCGCCAATGCCGGTATCAACAACCTGTTTGATAAACGCATTTACCGCGAAAACTCGGGCGCTTCAACCTATAACGAACCAGGCCGCGCCTATTATGCTGGCGTGACGATGTCGTTTTAATTGAGCCGCTTCCTGGCTTAACTAAAAAACTCGCGTAACGCATCTGCTAGCGCCTGCGGTTGCTCATCTGGGATGAAGTGACCGCAGTGCGCGATTTTAATTCCCGTGACATCCGCCGCGTATGCACGCAACGGCATCGCCATATCGGGAATCGAACCTTGATCGGCGCTGATCGCTAATAAAGGCAAGGCGAGTTTGCCGCGTTGATGAAGTAACTCACGGTTTTGCCCTGCGGATACCGCCACGTCACGATATGCAGCCATGCCTGCGCGTATCGCGCCCTTCTGCTGTAACAAACGGGTGTATTCCGCCATATCTTCATCGCCGAACACCATCGGGCTGGCCGCTTTCCGTTTCAGGAACCATTCGAGATAGATCGCTTCGCGCCCTTCAATCAACGCCTCCGGTAAATCGGGCAAGAGATGGAACGCGAAGTGCCAGGTTTTCCACGCTTTATCCGGCGTAGCCGGCAGCGACTCCGGCAAGGTGACGCCGGGAATGCCAGCATCCAGTAACGCCAGCTTTTTTACCTGGTGGCTAAACAGCGTGGCATACGGCCAGGCAACCCACGCACCGACGTCGTGCGCCGCGAGATAATAGCTATCGAGGTCCAGTTGCTGCATCAAACCCTGCACTTTTTGCGCCAGCGAGGTGGTGTCGTAGCCGCTGAGCGGTTTATCTGAGTCGCCCTGGCCGGGTAAGTCTGGCGCGATAATAAAATAGCGATCGCCCAGGCGCGCCATTACCTGTCGCCAGGCAAACCAGCTTTGTGGGAATCCCGCCAGCAGCAGCAAGGTTTCCCCGTTTACGTTACCGCCACTGACATAATGCAAACGTACGCCATCCACCGTGGCGTAATGATGGGAAAATCCGTCTAATTCGCTAAAGGGCTGCGTCCAGCCCGGCGCATGCTTCAAAACTGATGCTGACATTTTTGCTCTCCAGATATTTAGGAAACGATCGATACCTAAATACTACATGACGATCGCCACATTGGGGAATTTAAAACCTGATTGCGTGAAGGGTGAGACGGTCGCAATGAATGGCGTAATGCCGATCAGTTAAGCCCCGTATTAATTACCGCACATTCCGTAGTGGCGCGATTTATCGCGCAATAAATTGCGCCGCTACAAGGTGTGCGCCAGGTAGTTGGGGTTTTCATCTCTTAACTGACAAGCATTACGCAGTGAATGGCGCCCCTACGTCGCAGGTTATTTGCTAACATAAGCGCGAATTTTTCTTAACCATTGTGAAACTTATGCGAACATCGGATCTGTTGCGACTGCTGCTTTTAGCCGCGATTTGGGGTGCCAGTTTTCTGTTTATGCGCATTGCCGTGCCGGCGCTGGGCGCGGTGAACACGGCATTTTTACGCGTGTTGTGCGGCATGTTGGGCTTATTGCTTATCATGGCGATAATGCGCATTCCTCGCCGCTTTGATGGCAAGTTAAGCTGGGCGATGTTGTTAGGCGTGATCAACTCCGCCATTCCGTTCCTGATGTATTGCCTTGCGGCGCGTGTGTTGCCTGCGGGCTATTCCGCTATTCTCAACGCCACTGCACCCTTAATGGGCGTGATAATCGGCGCGGCCTTTTTTGACGATAAGCTGACCGTTAACAAAGTGCTCGGCATGATCGCTGGATTTAGCGGCATCATCGTGATTAGCACCACCGGCGAAGCGCATTTAAGCACAACCTTGGTGATGGGGATTTTGGCCTGCCTGGTGGCAACAACCTGTTACGGCTTTGCCGGTTTTCTAGCGAAACGCTGGATTAGTACTCGCGGTGGCTTGGACGCCACTAAAGTCGCATTTGGCAGCCAGCTCGGCGCAACTCTCTTTTTGCTGCCCTTTTTTGCCTTCAGCGCGCCGCAAACGCCGGTCGCCAGTTGGCAGATCCCGGCAGTATGGGCCTCGATTCTGGCAATTGGGTTTATCTGTACCGCACTCGCCTACATTCTGTACTTCCGCCTGCTGGCCGATATCGGCCCGCTGCGCACGCTGACTGTCACCTTTATGATTCCGCCATTCGGAATTTTATGGGGCTGGTTAGTGCTGGACGAGCAGATTAATCAGGGCTTTATCGGCGGTTCGCTGCTGATTGTCTGTGCGGTTTGGCTGGTGACCAGCAAGGGTTTCGGCAAACGCGCCGCGGTTAACAGCAGCGCCAAATAGCGTTACTTCTTACCCGATGGCTTCAGCGATCGATTGAGATCCTGAATACGCTTCATGGTTTTCACCGTGCGCGATGAGGTCGCCGAAGCCACCGACAAAATCAGCATCTCCAGACACACCAACACCGTACCGTGCAGCGGCATACGCCCCTTCTCGCCGCCGCGCGGCACGTTGATAATCACATCCGCCTCTTTAGCGAAAGCTGAATCCATGGCGTTGGTGAGCAATATCACCGGCATGCCGAGACGTTTCGCCTCTTTCAGTGCGGTGATGCCTTCACGATGCGCCGATTTCTGCGCCATCATAATCAGCACATCCCCACGTTGCAGCGTGATCAGCTGTTCCGCCAGCGCAATGCCTGAGCGGTTGAGCGTCACCGCCGGAATGCCAATGCGCGTGAATAACCGCGCGCTGTATTCTGCCAGAATCCCCGATGCATTAATGCCAAACAGCGCCACCTGGCGGGCGTCAATCAGGTGCGACACCGCTTTAGCGACAGCTTCGCGATTGTGCGTTTCGGATAACGCATCGCAGGCACGTTTATGCCCACTCAGCACAAAATCGATGCCCGAATTGATATCGCACGACAGTTCGTTGACGGTGGCGCTCATCTTCTCTTCGGAGTTCATCGCCGGACCAAACCAGGCGTTCAGCGTGGTTTTTAAATCACGTAAACCGGCAAAACCGAGAGCCTGCACCGCGCGAACCACGGTGGCGTCCGATGTGTTAGTGGCATCGGCTATTTCCAGCGCCGTGGCATCCAAAATCACCTCGCGGTTGTCGTGTATGTAACGCGCCACCGCTTGCAGACGGGATGATAATGTCGGCGCACGTGACCGATAGCGTTCCCCCAATACATCCACACGACTTTTAATGCTATTTCGACTCATCTGCTGATTGCTCAATTAATAGTGAGGATGACGGGATGGGTTTAGGGGTTATTTGTAGTAAATTCTTCACATTATTCAACTGACATGCAAATAAATGCATGATTTATAATAAATATCATTGTAGTGATTGTGTAATTATTTCCATTTACTACTACATTACAACATGATTGAATGATTCTCAATTGCATTGCACCAGGTTAATGTCCCATGAATAACAACAAACTGTTCGCTTTTAAATCTCAGCGCCATCCAGCCATCCTTGCTGCGATTTACGGCGTGAGCATCTGGGGTTCCACCAGCAGTTTTGCAGCTGAGGAAAGCAACACCCTCACTGTCTCAGCGCAGGAAGATAGCGCGCAAGGTTACAACGTCACGAATAGTTCGGTTGGCAGTAAAACCTCTACACCGCGCATCAATCAGGCGCAATCAGTTAGCGTGGTAACGCAGCAGCAGCTTGAAGATTATCAGGCATCAAGCCTCGCCGATGCGATGCGCTTTGTCAGCGGTGTAACGGAAGGCAACACGTTGGCAGGCACCGAAGATGGCTTTGTGCGCCGCGGGTTTGGTAGTAACTCGGATGGTTCAATCTATCGTGACGGCGTCCGCAGCAGCCAGGGTTTGAATTTCGATGCCACCACCGAGCGCGTGGAAGTGTTAAAAGGTTCTGCATCCCTGCTGTATGGCATCCAGAATCCGGGTGGCGTGATCAATGTAGTAAGCAAAAAGCCGCAGTATGAATGGCACACTAAAGTCAGCGGCAGAACCTCAAGTGAAGGCGGCGGCGCGGGCACCGTCGATGTCACGGGACCGCTCGGCAACGGCTTTGCCTTCCGCCTGATTGCGGAAAAACAGAATCAGGATTACTGGCGCAATTTTGGCAGTGAGAAACATACATTGATTGCGCCCTCGCTGCAGTGGTTTGGGGAGCAAGCCAGTTTCCTGATTAGCTACGCAGATTATCAGTACGACATTCCTTACGACCGCGGTACTGCATTTATCAACGGTAAGCCGATTGATATTGGTTACAAAGATCGTTTGGATGACAAAGCCAATCATGCGTGGGGCCATAATAAAACCCTCAACGCGCATTATGAGTGGCAATTTAATGACGACTGGAGCACGCGTGTCACGCTCGGCTGGAACCAGCGCCAATATGATAACAATGAAGTGCGCGTGACCGCAGTGAATCCCACCACCGGCGTGGTGACGCGCCGTGCCGATGCCAATCGCGGCTTCAACCATAAAACCAAATACGTATCGTGGGACTTAATCGGCTCACAGCAAATGTTGGGTATGACGCATGATCTGGTGCTGGGCAGCGATTATGAGATGATCCAAACGTATCGCGCGCATCAATATCAAGGCAAAGCCAATACCGGATTTAACTTCACCGATCCGCAGTACGATATTCTGTCGCCGATCGCCAACAGCAGCACCGAAAACAGCGCCAATGCCAATAATCTCAACCGCACGCACAGCCGTTCAATCTATGCAAAAGATAGCATCAGCCTGACGGAAAACTGGATTGCAGTGTTAGGCGGGCGTTATCAGCATTACGAACAGCGCGCCTCGAAAGGCTTCGATCCGGTGGTGCAAACGCTGGACAGCGAAGGCAACAAATTCCTGCCGCAGGCCGGTTTGATCTACAAAGTGACGCCGGACGTGGCGCTCTATACCAGCGTGAGTAAATCCTTCACGCCATCGACCGATGTTGATGATGATGGCAACGTCGGTAAACCGGAACAGGGCACCACATGGGAAGTGGGCAGCAAATGGCAGATTTCACCGAAGCTGTTTGCCAGCGTGGCGCTATATCGCATCGACGAGCGCGATATGTCGCTGAGCATCAACGGCACCACGCGCGCCATCAATAAAGCCCGTTCCAGCGGCGCAGAATTTGAGTTAAATGGTGAAGTGCTGCCGGGTTGGGATCTCAGTGCCAACTACAGTTACGATAAAGCAGAGATCGTTGATGATGGCGTAAACGCTGATAACAATGGTCATCGTCTGCAGAATGCGCCCCGCCACTCAGGCGCGCTCTATCTGAGCCATAATCTGGCCATCTCCGGCATGCCGGGCGACTTCCGCGTAGGCGGTGGCGCACGCTATGTGGGCACGCGTGCGGGCGATCCAGAAAACAGTTTTACCCTGCCTGATTACGTGGTCGCGGATAGCTTTATCGCCTGGAACAATCAGCTGTTGGGTGAGAAAACACAACTGAAACTCAATCTGAATAACCTGTTCAACCAACACTATTACACCTCCAGCGGCGGCAATTTGCGCGTGCGTGAAGGAGAAACCCGCAACCTGATGCTCGAGGCCAGCGTTGAATTCTGATGCGAAATTGACGGCAGGCGCACCACGTGCGCCTGTCCTGCTCAGCCCGTTACGGGTGCTACTGACCTGTTTTTTGCTGATGTTGAGCAGCGCGGCGTGGGCAAAAACGGTCACCGATATCGACGGCAATCGCGTTGAAATCCCCGATCATCCGCAACGTATCGTGCTGGGCGAAAGCCGCATGTTGTATACGCTGGCGCTGCTGGAGCCGGGCGATCCGTTTCAGCATATTGTGGCGTGGCCGCAGGACCTGAAAAAATACGACAGCCAAACCTGGAACAGCTTTGCACGCCAGTTTCCTCAGATGCTGAAAATCCCGTCGCTCGGTTCTGGCGGTCCGAACGCCATCAACCCTGAACAGATTCTGGCGTTGCAACCTGACGTGGTAATTTTGCCCAGTCTGGCACGCTATGATGATGCCGACTTGCGATTAGTTACCATGCTGAAAGCAGCGCATATTCCGGTGGTAAAGATCGATCTGCGCGTGCATCTGCTCAAAAATACGCGCCGTAGCGTAGAGATTTTTGGGGAGGTTTTGAACCAGCAAGCGCGAGCGCAGGCGTTTAATCGGTTCTACGACCAGCATATGCAGGTGATTCGTGAACGCTTAGCCCGCTATCAGGGCGCCAAACCTTCGGTGCTGCTACAACTGCATCTTGGGCGACGTAACGAGTGCTGCGTGACGGCGATCAACGGCAGCCTTGGCGAGTTACTTAACGCGGCGGGCGGTGACAATATTGCCAGTAAAACTCAGCACGGCGTGTTTGGTCGCCTCAGTGAAGAAAGCGTGATTGCTGCCCAGCCGGAGTATTACTTCGCTACCGGCTTTGGCGATAACGCCTCGCAGGGCTTACTCAAATTGGGGCCAGAAGTGGCACACGGAACCGTGCTCAGCAGTTTCAAACAACTGACTGCGCAGCAAAACGGTTTGCGGGAATTAACGGCCGTGAAAAATGGCCACTCGGCGGTGATCTGGATGAACTTCTATCTTAGCCCGTGGCATATTGCCGCCACCGAATTTATGGCGAAAATGCTTTACCCGCAACTGTTTACCGACATTGAACCGGAAAATACGCTGCAGCAGATTTTTCACGATTTCTTACCGATTCCTTACAGCGGAACTTATTTCACACCCATTCCGCCAGTGAACAATAAATAATCATTAGCGCTCCGCTTGTGATTAACTGGAACCTCGCTAATCTTAAATTTGCAGCACGGGCACGGCGTCGAAGAAGTTATTTCCGTCGTGCAACAACAACTCACGA
This sequence comes from Pantoea sp. E2023-21, assembly GCF_051302795.1. NCBI lineage: Bacteria > Pseudomonadati > Pseudomonadota > Gammaproteobacteria > Enterobacterales > Erwiniaceae > Pantoea > Pantoea sp. E2023-21. The sequence goes on from NZ_CP195345.1 coordinate 499,700, forward strand.
GAGGATGTTTTATGGCTGAGCATAGAGGCGGTTCCGGTAATTTTGCTGACGATAAAAAGAAAGCGTCAGATGCCGGTAAAAAAGGTGGAGAAAAAAGCGGCGGTAGCTTCAAAGACGACCCCGCTAAAGCGTCAGAAGCAGGAAAGAAAGGCGGTAAGAAGTAGTCACCTACGCTGTAAATAGCACCACGTATCTTGGAAATCCGCCAGGGCATGGACGCCCTAAGAATTATCTCATCCCCGCATTTACATTTTGAAAAAGATTCGTTAATTACCTCACGTAACAGCTGACATTTTTAAACATCTCCTTTTCCGTTTCGTCTTAATAAATCTAATTGCTCACTTTCTAACGTGACAAATATCACATTTATGCCAGGCTTATTTTATTCACCTCATGCGACAAGGAGATATATATGACTACGCAAACCACCAATAAAACCCTAATTACTGAAACGTATCCGGTTCCGCCATTTAAAAAGCAGACGCAACCGATGCCGGGTTTGGCGAGCAAAATGGATCCACGTCCCGATCATGGTGAAACCAGTTATCGTGGTACCGGCAGATTGACCGGTCGTAAAGCCCTGATCACCGGCGGTGATTCCGGGATTGGCCGCGCCGTAGCGATTGCCTATGCTCGTGAAGGGGCTGATGTGGCGATTAACTTCCTGCCGGAAGAAGAAGCTGATGCGGCAGAAGTAGTGAAACTGATTGAAGCGGAAGGCCGCAAAGCGGTGGCGATTCCGGGTGACATTCGTTCAGAAGAGTTTTGCCAGCAGCTGGTCGATCAGGCCGCTGATCAGCTAGGGGGATTGGATATTCTGGTGAATAACGCCGGACGTCAGCAGTTCAATGAATCAATCCTCACTTTATCCACTGAAGACTTTGACGCCACCTTCAAGACTAACGTCTATGCAATGTTCTGGATTACCAAAGCGGCGTTGAAATATTTGCCAGCCGGATCGTCCATCATCAACACCTCGTCTGTGCAGGCTTACCAGCCAAGCGCCATTCTGCTGGATTATGCGCAAACCAAAGCGTCGATTGTGGCATTCACTAAAGCGCTGGCGAAACAGTTGGGTGAAAAGCAGATTCGCGTCAATGCGGTTGCGCCCGGCCCATACTGGACTGCGCTTCAGGTGAGCGGTGGGCAGCCGCAAGAGAAAGTGGAGAAGTTTGGTGAATCCGCTCCGCTGGGCCGTCCGGGACAACCGGCGGAAATTGCCCCGCTCTACGTTACGTTCGCGGATGTGAAAAACAGCTTCACTTCCGGTCAGGTTTGGTGCTCTGACGGCGGTACCGGTACGCTGTAACCCGCTGCTATGATAGAAGGTCGCCATAAATGGCGACCTACGTTGATAGCGCTGATTTTTGTAGGGTGCGCATTCATGCGCACCCTTATTTATGTGTCATTTATTGCTTATGTGAGCGCCAGCAATCGCTCAGGAAACACCTCACGCAACCACGCGATAAACACCTGCAAGCGCTGCGTCAGATGACGATTTTGTGGATACACCACATGAAACGGATAATTTGCCGGACGCCATTCCGCCAAAATCTCCACTAACCTCCCCGCCTGCAAATCCCCCGCCGCCGCGTAGCGGAAGGTTTGAATGATGCCCAATCCCGCCACCGCCGCCGCCAGATGCGCATTACTTTCATTGACGCCAATCCGATGCTCGGTTTTGATTTCCAGCGTCTGCTCACCGTTGGCAAAGCGAAACGGAAATGCCCGGCCGCTTTGAGGCGAGAGATAACTCACCAGCCGATGGCCGTTTTTCAACTCTTGCGGATAGGCCGGCACGCCATAGGTTTTCAAATAGCCCGGCGCGGCGCAGGTGATCATCTCTGCATCACCTAAATGCCGCGCGACCAGTGAGGAATCACTGAGCGGACCGCCGCGAATTACGCAATCGACGTTACCGCTAATCAGGTCAACCGCTCGATCGGACACGCCTAGGTCAAGCTGAATGTCAGGGTAGCGACGGATGAAATCGGGCAGCGCGGGAATCAGCACGTCACGCGCCGTTGAGCCGCCAATATCAATGCGCAGATAGCCGCCTGGTCGGGTGCTTTCCGCATTGAACGAGTGATCGATATCTTCCAAATCACGTACGATGCGCAGCGCTTTTTCGTAATAATCGCGCCCTGCTGGCGTTACCGTGACGCGCCGCGTGGTGCGTTGCAGCAAGCGAATACCGAGATGCGCTTCCAGTTCCTGCACCAGTTTGCTCAGCGTCGCGTTGGGCATGTCGAGCGAATCCGCCGCCCGCGTAAAGTTGCCTGCTTCGACCACGCGCGCAAATGCCTTTATCGCCATTAACTGATCCATGCTGTTTTCCGCTGCATTTGATTATCCACACACAGAAATAGTCATTTCGATTTTACACCATTTATCAGCAAACGCCGTGAAGATAGATTGCTTATCAGCCACTGCAGCGCAGTGAACGAAACCTCATCACACACTGGAGAAGCAAACATGAACGCACTCAACGGTAAAATCGCCCTGGTAACGGGCGGCACATCGGGCATTGGTCTGGCATCCGCGCAAGAGTTGGCGGCACAAGGCGCTCGCGTCTTTATTACCGGTCGTCGTCAGGTGGAACTTGATGCGGCAGTAACCCGCATCGGTGCCAGCGCAACGGGCATTCGCGCTGACGCTTCGGTACTGACCGACCTCGACAACGTTTACGCAGAAATTGCGCAACAAGCGGGCCGCCTCGACATCCTGTTCGCCAACGCCGGTGGCGGCGACATGTTGCCGCTCGGCGCCATCACCGAAGAACATTTTGACCGCATCTTTGGTACCAACGTGCGCGGCGTGCTGTTTACCGTGCAGAAAGCCTTGCCGCTGCTCAGCGACCACGCCTCAGTGATCCTCACCTCTTCCACCACCTCGGTGCAGGGCACCGCCGGATTTAGCGTGTATAGCGCCAGTAAAGCCGCGGTGCGGAACTTTGCCCGCTCGTGGGCGCTGGACGTGAAAGATCGCGGTATTCGCGTCAATGTGGTCAGTCCCGGCCCGGTGCGTACGCCAGGGTTAGGCGGTTTAGTACCTGAAGAACAGCGTCAGGGATTGTTTGATGCGCTGGCAGCGCAGGTACCGTTGGGTCGTCTTGGCGAACCCGACGAAATTGGCAAAGTTGTGGCGTTTCTGGCGTCTGATGCATCCAGCTTTATCAATGCCGCCGAACTGTTTGTTGATGGCGGCATGGCGCAGGTGTGATGACATCCAGAGCCTGTAAGGTCACCATGAATGGCGCCCCTACGTTTACAGCGCTGGGTTTTCGTAGGGTGCGCATTCATGCGCACCTGCATCATCAGGCAATTCTTTGCTTCAGTGAGCAGCATTACACCATGAATGGCGACCACTTTCTTAAGCCGCGCTGGGATCCGCTTCCACATACAAATACCCGATCCCCAATACCTGACGGGCACGATCCAACTGGCCAAAATGCACATGGGTGCCTTTGCTTTTCAGCGCATCACGCGGATCGAAGGGATTCACATCAATCTGGCGCACGATGGTGTTTAGCCACGCTTCACCAAACGTGCAGCTACGACCGTATAACCAAATTTGATTAATATTCAGCGTGTTGAGAAAATTGTACAAACTCACACCAATCGCCTCGGCCGCTTGCTGTGCCCACGCCACAATCCAGGGTTCACCCGCTTGCCACGCCGCCAGTAACTGCTTACTGCTGGGCTGCGGTGCATCCGGCACGCGCAGATGCGCGGCCTGCTTTAACGCACTCAGCGACGCCAGCGTTTCCAGACATCCCTGGCGTCCGCAGCTACAGCGCTGCCCGTGTGGTTCAATGAGGGTATGGCCAATTTGTCCGCTGCCATACAGATTACCGCGAAAGATCTCACCGTTGATCACGAAGGATGAACCGATGCCGTAATCCACGTTAATCACGCAGAATTCGCTGAGAACATTGCGATTAAGCCACTTCTCCGCCAGCGCCAGCATCACGCAGTCGTTATCAACGCGCACCTCAACCGCAAGCTTCTCCTCAAGTAAAAATTTCAGCTGCAGCGGGGTTTTCCACGCCGCTTGCGGCATATGCTGCGACACTCCGGTCACCGGATCCACCTGGCCATGCACCGCCAGTGCCAGATTGATGCGCCTTTTCGGCCACTGTTTGCAGGTTTGCCGCCACACCGCTTCAATCTCGTTCAGCAGATCCTGCGGCGTTGCCGCGTTGATGGTGATCTGCTGATAGTCGCCCTGCGCCACCAGCTGCGCATCAGCCAGTTGAAGCTCAATGCTGGTCGGTTTAATGCATAAACATAAGGTCCAGGCACCTTCAGCAGGCAGTTGAAAGCTGCCGTTGCTGTGGCCGCGCGCGCTCATCAATACAGCGCTTTTTTGCAGTTTTTTTTCGTCCAGCAGCGCCTGCAAAATTTTACTGGTGGCAGGAATGGTCAAGCCGCTCAGGAGCGCCAATTGCGCTTTACTGAGCTGTTTATGGCGCCACATTAGCGCCATAAACAACGCCTTATTGTGTTTTCGCACCTGGTAATTATTCAAACCAACCTGCTTCATATTCACTCCAGCGCAACACGCCATACACGTTTACTAAACAGAGTTTACTGTCTTTTGTGATGATCACGCCATCCCGGCAACTTGCCTTGCTCTAAAGTTCATCCCCATCCCTATAACAACGAACCATCGCGACCTCTTAGAGAACCTTAAAATGACAACATCATCGACTCAACATCCGTGGCTGATTCGCCTCGGCATTCCCCCGGCGCTGGCGTGGGGCTACGTAGCCGTTCTGCTGTTTATGATTGGCGACGGCGTGGAATCCAACTATCTGGCACCTTATCTGCACGAAAATGGCTTCTCCCTCAATATCGCGGCGGCGGTGATTGCCTTTTACGGCGTTACGGTCACGCTCGGCTCGTGGCTGGCGGGTTCGCTCTCCACGTTGATTGGCCCGCGCAAAGTAATGCTGGCGGGCGGCGTTATCTGGATTGTGTTCGAAGTGCTGTTCCTTGCCATTGCGCTGCCATCCCACAGCGTATTGCTGTTGGCGTTGACCTACGGCCTGCGCGGCGTGGCGTATCCAATGTTTGCGTATGCATTTTTAGTGTGGATTCAGGCGGCGGCACCTGCTGATATGCGCGGCTCGGCTACCGGTTGGTTCTGGCTGGCGTTTACCGGCGGCCTGCCTACGCTGGGATCGCTCGTGGCGATCTTCTCGATAAAATTGATTGGCGAGTACGCCACCTTCTGGCTTTCGCTGGGGCTGGTGGCGCTGGGAATGCTGGTGATGGTGATCGCGCTGAAGGAGCGCAGCGGATATCAGTCGCTGCTGGATGAACAGCAACGTCAGCAAAGCGTGGCACGTACGCTGATGGGCGGCATTGATATTCTGTGGCGTGAACCGCGCATTGCGGCCGCTGCGGTAGTACGCATCATCAACACCACGCCCTACTTTGGTTTCTTTATTTTCCTGCCGGGCTTTTTCACCGAGCAGATCGGCTTTACGCAAACCGAATATCTCAGCCTGATCACCATTATGGGTTTAGTCGGCATGAGTTTTAACCCGATTGTTGGCAAGCTCAGCGATCGCCTCGGGTGGCGCAAAGTGTTGACGGTATTTGGCGGACTCGGCTCCGGCATCTCCATGTTGCTGATGTACTTCGTGCCGCAGTGGAGCCACGGCAGCTTTGTGCTCAGCGTGATCTGTGCCTGTTTATATGGCATCACCTTATGCGGCTATGTTCCGGCTGCCGCCCTGTTCTCTTCCCTGTGCCAGCCGAAAGATAAAGGCAATGCGATGGCGATTTACTGTTTCGCCGCCGGACTTTCCACCTTTTTCGGCCCGGCGCTGTACGGCGCTTTCAACGCGCTGTTTGGCACATCGGGCGTGATTTGGGGCTACGCCGCCTTGTATTTGATCAGCGCCATCGTCTCCTGGTGTTTCCTGCTCAGCCCACTCGATCCCGGCGAGCAGCATAATCCCGAGGCGCAGCGTCTGCGCCGTTTAGATTCCGTTGCTTCAGAGTAAAGAGAGAACCATGAAAGAGTTTGATTACATTGTGGTAGGCGGCGGCAGCGCCGGTTGTATTGTCGCCGCCAGGTTAGTCACGCAGGGTAACGCGCGCGTCTTGCTACTGGAAGCCGGACGCGATGAGTATCATCCGGTATTAAAAATGCCGGCGGGATACATGAAATTCCTCGCCAGGGATAAGTTTCTCACTCTGCATCAAACCGAGCCGCAGCCGCAGCTGAATGGGCGCGGCGTGATTGTGCCGCAGGCGAAAGTGCTGGGCGGCGGCTCAACGGTGAATGCCATGGTGTATATGCGTGGGCATCGCCAGGATTATGCCGACTGGAACCGCGCGCTCGGCAATCGGGGCATCGACTGGTCGTGGGATGCGCTGCTGCCGCACTTCACCGCCATCGAAGATAACGATCACCTTGGCGCGCCCCATCACGGCGTGGGCGGGCCGATGAAGGTGTCGCATCTCGGTCACTTTAGCCCGCTGAGCCGCGCCTACGTCAAAACCCTGCAAGGCATGGGCATTCCCTACACGCCGGACTTCAATACCGGCAATCCCTATGGCGTCGGTTTTATGCAGCACACCATTAACGGACAAACGCGCCAGCGCTGCAGCGTGGTGGATGCCTTTATCACGCCGCTGCGCGAGGATCAACGCTTGACCATTGCCACCGGCGCACAGGTAGAGGAAATTTTGTTCGAGGGCGCGAACGCCGTCGGCGTGCGCTATACCCAGGACGGACATCCGCAGCGTGCCCGTGCGCGCCAGGAGGTGATCCTCGCCGCCGGAGCCTATCAAACGCCGAAATTGTTGATGCTCTCCGGCATCGGCCCGCAGCAGCAGCTGAAACAACATGGCATCACGCTGCGCCAGCATTTGCCCGGCGTTGGTAAGAACTTGCAGGATCACTACGAAGTGCCGGTGGTGGCCAGCACCAACGGCGAATTTGGCTATTACGGTCAGGATCGCGGCTGGCCAATGGTGAAAGCCGGATTGCAATATATGTTGTTCAAAACCGGCCCGGTCACCACCACCGGTGTGGAAACCTGTGCCTTTTTCGATCCGCTCGATTTCAACGCCACGCCAACCATTCAGATGTTCTGCGTGCCCACGGTTTATCTCGATCGCGACGTGATGGGTGCCGATCCCGGCCACGGCGTAACCGTTAACTCGCTGCTGCTGCGGCCAAAAGCCACCGGCGAAGTAACGCTGCGCGACGCCAGTGCCAGCAGCTTGCCGCGGGTGGATACGCAAATCTTTGGTCATCCTGACGACCTCGCTCGCACCATCGCCGGTTTCCGTTTTGCGCGCAAGGTGATTGCCGCCGCGCCGATTAGCGCCATGGTGCAACATGAGATCTTCCCCGGCGCGGAAATCACCTCGGATGCGACTATCGCTGAGCACTGCAAACGCATGGTGAAAACCGGCTACCACCCGGTCGGCACCTGCCGCATGGGTCACGATGACGATCCTTTGGCGGTGCTGCATGATGATTTGCGCGTGCGCGGGGTCAACCGGCTGCGCGTGGTAGATGCTTCCATGATGCCCAACATTATTAGCGGCAACACCAACGCCATCGTAATGGCGGTGGCGCATCGCGCTGCTGAGCTGCTTTTGCAGACCCAGGTTGCCGAACAGAAGGAGCCGGTTTATGAGTGAAAAATTAATGCGACTGCAAGCTGCCCTCGCCGACTGGCAGCTTGACGGTGTGCTACTCACGCGGCGCGATAACGTTGCCTGGCTGACCGAAGGTGCCAGTTATTATGTGGTCGAGCGCGCCGAAACCGGCGTGGCCAGCTTGCTTATTACCGCGGACAAGGTGTTGCTGCTCGCGCCAGAAAATGAGCTGCCGCGCATTCTTGCTGAAGAGCCGCTGCCGTTTGCCTGCGAAACGCAACGCTATCCGTGGTTTCGATCGCTAAATAGCGTGTTGCCACAGGGCCAGTTCGGCAGCGATATGCCGCCTGGCGAAACGGCAGATATTCAGCAACGGCTGGTGGCGCTACGACAGGGCTTAAATGCTCATGAACAGCTGCGCTATAAAGTCCTGGGCCGTGAAGCCGCACAGATTGTCGAAGGTGTGGCGCGCCAGTTAAAAGCGGGCATAACCGAATGGCAAGTGGAGGCGGAGATCGTCGCCGCCTGCCTGGCGCGCGGCATTCGTCCAATGTGCACCTTAGTGGCCGCCGACGAGCGCATCGCCGCTTTTAAGCATCCGGTGCCTACGCCGAAAAAACTGCACCAGCAGATGCTGATTACGCTGGGCGCGGAACGGCATGGATTGCACGTCAGCCTGACGCGCCTGGTGCATCTCGGTGAAATGCATCCCACACTGCGCCAACGACATCACAGGTTGTGCCAAATCCATGCCGATATGTTGATTGCTACGCAGCCGGGCCAGCGCTGGTCTGCGGTTTTCCAGCAAATTACCCATGCTTATCAGCAACACGGCGAGGCGGAGGCGTGGCGGGATCACCATCAGGGTGGTCCCGCCGGTTACGGCTGCCGGGACTGGATCGTCACGCCGGAAACCCCGGGCGAGGTACGCAGCAATAGTGCTGTGGCGTGGAATCCCACGTTGCGCGGCGTAAAAAGTGAAGACACCTATTTGCTCAGCCCGGCGGGATGCGAAGCGCTAACGCGCAGTGACGAATGGCCGCTGATTAGCGTGCAGCGCGGCGAGCGTACGCTGCACTTCCCCGACTGGCTGGTGTTGCCGGCATCTTCATAAGGAAGCGAACATGTCATTACGACTGCACAATAAAACCGCGATTATCACCGGCGCAGGCAGCGGCATTGGCCGCGCGATTGCCCAACTCTTTACGCAGCAAGGTGCGCGGGTCGCGCTGTTCGACCTGGCGAGTGAAACCACTGGCGCACTGGCAGAGGCATTACAGCAGCAAAGCGGGCAGCGCTGCCTCGCCTACGCCGCCGACGTCACGCAGCCTGATCAGGTACAACGTGCGGTCATCGCGGCACAAGACGCACTTGGCCCAATTGATATTCTGATTAACTGCGCGGGTGTTAATGTGTTTCGCGATCCGCTGGCGCTGGAAGATGACGAGTGGCAGCGCTGCATGGAGGTGAATCTCAAGGGGCCGTACAACCTGATCCGTAGCGTGCTGCCGGGGATGCTGGCGCGCCAGTATGGCAACATCGTGAACGTGGCTTCGGTGCATGGCCATAAAATCATTCCCGGCGCGTTCCCCTATCCGGTGGCTAAGCATGGTTTGATCGGTATGACGCGCTCGCTGGGCGTGGAATACGCCAGCCAGGGCATTCGCATTAATAGCATTTCACCGGGATTGATCATGACGCCCGCCGCAGAAGCCTGGCTGGCAAGCTGCGCGGACCCACAAGTCGAGCGCGAACGCCAGGCGGCGTTGCTGCCCTGCAAACGCATCGGTGAACCGGCTGAAGTGGCCTACACTGCGCTGTTTCTCGCCTCCGATGAAGCGCGATTTATCAATGCCACCGATATTCTGGTCGATGGGGGGCGCAGCCAGGTTTATCACGATTAATAAAGTGGACAGCATTGCGCTGGAATGCCATACAGTTGAGCGCGAGATTTCTTTTACGCAGATTGTGTAGCGGCGCGATTCATCGCGCAATAAATTGCTTAATTGTACAGGTGCGCATGAATGCGCACCCTACGAAAACCCAGCGCTGTAAACGTAGGGTCGCCATTTATGGTGACCGATTCGCGCTTAACTGACGAGCATAACGTAATAAATTGCGCCGTCACAACAGATGCGCCACTTGATAATCAGGAGCTTACTAAAGATGTCTGAGAATCCCACCATCGCTCTAATTGGCCCGGGCGCGATTGGCACCACCATCGCCGCAGCCCTGCATGAAGTTGGACGCACGCCGATCATTTGTGGTCGTACCGCGCATCCGCAGCTGGCGTTGCGCCATGACAGCGGCACTATCATTGTTCCCGGCCCGGTGCTGACCAATCCTGCCGAGATCGCAAAGCCGTTTGATCTGGTGTTTGTGGCGGTGAAAACCACCCAGGTTGAGGACACCGCGCCCTGGCTGGCCGCGTTGTGTGATGAGAATACTGTGGTGTGCGCATTGCAGAATGGCGTGGAGCAGAAAAGCCAACTTGCGCCCTATGTGAACGGAGCCAGCGTGCTGCCTTCGGTGGTGTGGTTCCCGGCCCAGCGTGAACCGGATGCATCGGTGTGGCTACGCGAAAAACCGCGCCTGACGTTGCCCGATACGCCGCACGCCGCACGGGTAGTTAACGCCCTGCGCGACACGCGCTGCGCGGTCGATCTCTCCGCCGATTTTCTCACTATCGCCTGGCGCAAGCTGCTGCAAAACGCAGTAGCCGGTTTGATGGTGCTGGCGAATCGTCGCGCGGGTATGTTTCAGCGCGACGATATTACCGCACTGGCACTGGCCTATTTGCAGGAATGCCTGACGGTAGCGCGCGCCGAAGGTGCCGCGCTGAGCGATGACGTGCCGCAGGAGATTGTCGATCGTTTTCACCGCGCACCCGCCGATTTAGGCACTTCAATTCTTGCCGATCGCCAGGCCGATCGCCCGCTGGAGTGGGACATTCGTAACGGCGTGGTGCAGCGTTATGGTCGGGCGCGCGGCATTCCTACACCGATTAGCGATGTGATCGTGCCGCTGCTGGCGGCGGGCAGCGAAGGTCCGGGTTGAATTAAAAACGCCACGCCGCGTACAGCGCGCCGCTCATCTGGCTTTTTTCTTCGGTGATCGGGCTGTCGGCGGCGTGGTTTTCCAGATGCTGCGCATTTATGCGTGCACCGATCAGCCACGCTGGCGTCAGCGTATACTCCAATCCTGCTTCCCAACCAACCTTTTCCAAACCGGCCCCGGCAGCGTAGCGCGCCAAACCGCTGCGTGCCGATTGCCTTGCCGTAATGCCGTATTGCGTCTGCATATAATCGCTGTCGGCCCAACTCAGGTTCGGGCCGGTATACAAACGCAGGCTTTCGGTCGGACGCCATTGCACATGCGCGTATGAGGCGAGTTTAAAGCCCTGCTTATTGCCGCCCACATCCTGCGTTATAATCATGCCGCCTTTGAAAAAGGCATTTTCATAAATTGCTGAAGTGAAGGCGCGTGGCGTGACATCAATGTCGCCCAGCCCATGAAGAAGGGGATCGTCGGATTCCTGGCGTGGTGAAATGTTGGTTCCCACACCCAGCGAAAAAGTCCAGCCACCGGTTTTGGCCACATCCCAACCGAAAGCGACCAAATCATCCACGCCGCCAACAAACAGCGGACCGTATTGTAGTTTAAGCGCCGGCACAACATCAGTTTTGCTGTCTTTAGCACCGGAATACTTCGGTTTCACACCTACGCCGCCGCCGATAAAGCCGGAGAATGCATTTTGGGCGTCGTCAGCGATAACTGGGAACGTGGCAGGCGATAACAATAAAAATAGCGCGAGAGGTTGAGCCAGGTTGGAACGCATCGACATCTTCCTTTATGAACACAGTGATGATTCCATTGCACCAGCCTTGTGTAACGCCTGTTTTTACCTCGGGTAAAGTTATGTAACAGCCAGCGGTAAACGCACGCAAAACCGGGCGCCGCCGCCCGCTCGGTTTTGCACCTCAATGCTGCCACCATGATGTTCAGTAATCGAACGGACTAAAGCCAATCCTAAGCCCAATCCGTGAGTGCCGTGCGCGAGGCGATAAAACGGCTGGAAAATACGATCTATCTCATCCGGCGGAATGCCAGGCCCACGATCCTGCACCGCCAGCGTAAAGTGACGATCTGCCGCATGCTTCAGCACCACACAAATCTCTGGCCCGGCGTAGCGCAGCGCGTTCTCAATCAGATTACGCAACAAGCGCCGAATAAGCCGCGCGTCGACCTGCGCCACCACATGCTCAGCCTGTAACGCAATGTGCACTGCAGCGCACTCTTCCGCCGCGATCGCCGTGATATCAGCGACGTGAAAGTCGCCGCTGATGGCGCTGGTCGCCATTTCCAGCCGACTCAACGTCAGGATCTCTTCCACCAGCGCATCCAGCTCGCCAACGCTGCGTTGTAGCTCACGCCGCGTTGGCGAGTCGTCTGGCGCCAGTAATGCCGCCGCCATCTGGATGCGCATTAGCGGTGATCGAAGTTCGTGTGAGGCATTGGCCAGCATGGTTTTTTGCGACTGCACTAACTGCTCAATCTGCGTGGCGGAGCGATTAAAGCTGGCGGCCAGTTGCGCCACCTCATCACGCCCGCCGACCCTGACGCGGGCGCTAAGATTGCCGCTGCCAAGCGATTCCACGCTCTGCTGCAGCGACTCGAGCCGCGCGGTTAAACGTCGAATCACCGGGAAGGAAATGAGTGCCACGCTGGCCGCCAATCCCAGCATCAGCAAAATAAACAGCCACGGGCGCTTCTGTTGATCGCTACTCAATTGCATGACCAGCACACGCTTATCCTTGAGCTGCCAGACAAAGCGCATGCCGTACCAGTCATCTTCGAGTTGACCAAAGGCTGCAGGTTGGGGAAATTCCAGTGGCGGATGAAGCGGACGGCTAAGCCGTTCGCCATTGGCGGCAAACAGGGCAAAGCGTGTGTGGGCGCGCGCCATCCAACGATCTATCGCGGCCGTTTGTACGCTACGAGATGCATCGACAGGCGGTAAGTTCTGCTCCACCAGTTCAGAAAAGGTGGCAAACGCGTTGAGATGACGATTGTCGTCATTGTTCCACAGCCACAGCAAGATGGTGCAGATCACCACAATTAACAACGCGCAGCTGAAGGCGAAAAAAATTTGCAGATGTAAAGGGAAGTCAGCGAGGCGCTTCATGCGGTGGGTAACGCCGAGAAGAGATAACCCACGCCGCGCACCGTGATGATGCGTTTCGGCGCGCGGGGATCGTCCTCAATAAGCTGGCGGATACGGCCAATATGTACATCAATCGCCCGGTCAAAACTGTCGTAGGTTTCGCCGCGCACCGATTGCCAGATCTGCTCGCGATTTAGCACCCGTCCGGCGTGTCGTGCCAGCGAGACCAGCACATCAAACTGTAATGAGGTCAATGAACACACTTGCTGATTGAGCAGCACGGTACGCGCGGCTGTATCAATTTCCAACGGGCCAGAACGTATAACGTTGTCGTTTTTTGCCATGCCGCCGGGTTTGATGCGCCGCAGCACCGCACGCATACGCGCCAGCAGTTCACGCGGCTCGAATGGCTTTGGCAGATAATCATCCGCCCCCACCTCTAATCCGATGATGCGATCTGCCGGATCGCCGCGGCCGGTTACCATAATAATCGCCGGTTCATTGTGACATTGAAGACGAATCTCGCGGCACAACGCTAATCCATCTGCATCACCCAGCATCAAATCCAGCAGCACCACATCAAATTCACGCTGCTTCATTTTCCACTGCGCGTCCCGCGCACTGGCGCTGTGTACCACGCTGAATTCGTACTGCGCCAGATAAGGCACGATCATGTGGGCAAGCCGGTGATCATCCTCAATTAACAGAACGGAGGTCATGAGATTTTTTCCAGAGAGAAAGGTTTCGCAGATAGGTTAGAGACAGTGTTAGAGGGTAATTAGTTTCGCCCTGTTGCCACACACTTAAAGAGGGCAACATCGTAGCGGCGCAATGTATTGCGCGATAAATCACGCCGCTACGGAATGTGCGATCGTTGAATCCAGTGCATCGTGGGATTTATGACCACAGGCAGCAGTGTTTTATGTCGCAAACTTGCGCTGCGCTAAAATCTTTACTAGGGTTTGCGCTTCTTCTGCCTCTTATAGCTTTCTTTTCCATTCATGAAAATACGGCTGCGAAAGCTATAAGATCGCGCCATTTTTTCACTTGGGGAATTTATGAGCACAGGAACGGATACAACCAAACCCGCCACATCCAGTGGTTTAACCGTTGATGACATCACCGTTATCGACAATAAGTTACTCAAGCGCGCGGTTGGTGCCGCTGCATTGGGTAATGCCATGGAGTGGTTTGATTTCGGCGTATACAGCTATCTCGCTGTCATCATCGGACAGGTATTTTTTGCCGATGCCAGCGCGGCCGCACAGTTGATTGCCTCGTTCGGTACCTTCGCCGCTGCGTTTTTAGTCCGCCCCATTGGCGGGTTGGTCTTCGGCCCGCTCGGCGACCGCATTGGTCGCCAGAAAGTGTTGGCGATCACCATGATCATGATGTCGATTGGCACCTTCTGCATTGGCCTGATTCCAAGCTATGCCAGCATTGGTATCGCCGCACCGATTCTGCTGTTTGCCGCGCGCTTGCTGCAGGGTTTCTCCACCGGCGGGGAATATGGCGGCGCAGCCACCTTTATCGCGGAATACTCCACCGATAAGCGCCGCGGCTTTATGGGCAGTTTCCTTGAGTTCGGTACGCTGGGCGGCTATCTGCTGGGTGCCAGCCTGGTCACGGCAATGATTGCCTTCTTACCGCATCAAACCATGATGGATTGGGGCTGGCGCGTGCCGTTCTTCCTCGCTGCCCCGTTGGGTCTGTTCGGCTTGTATATCCGTTTGAAGCTGGAAGAGACGCCGGCGTTTAAAGATCACATGGATAAGCGCGAGGAGATGGAGCACAACAAGCCGCGTTTAAGCGTGTGGCAGATGCTGCGCGATCAGCGTAAACCGCTGCTGAAATGTATTGGTTTGGTGCTGTTGTTCAACGTCTCCAATTATATGCTCACCGCCTATATGCCGAGCTATTTAACCGGCGTGCTGGGGATGAGCGAATTATCCGGCTTGATGTTGGTGATGGTGATTATGTTTATCATGATGCCTCTGACCTTAATGTGGGGTCATTTGACTGACCGCATTGGTCGTCGCCCGGTGATTGGTTTAGGTGCGTTGGGCTTAATTTTGCTCGCGATCCCGAGTTATATGCTGATTGGCTCCGGCAATATGCTGCTGGTCTTTGCCGGTCTGGCAATCCTCGGCTTATTACATACCTGCTTCAGCGGCACCATGCCAGCAACGTTACCGGCGCTGTTTGTCACCGATATTCGTTACAGCGCATTGGCAATTGGTTTTAATTTATCAGTTTCGCTGTTTGGTGGCACCACGCCACTGATTACCGCATGGCTGGTGGATAGCACGCACAATAATCTGATGCCTGCGTATTACATGATCGGCGCCGGAATCATTGGCTTGTTGACGGTATTAACCCTGAGCGAAACGGCGCGTAAACCGCTGAAAGGTTCATCGCCTGCGGTTGCGAGCGAGGCAGAAGCGCATCGCTTGATCGATAAACTGCGCAAGC
The DNA here is from genome assembly GCF_051302795.1 of Pantoea sp. E2023-21. Classification (NCBI taxonomy): domain Bacteria; kingdom Pseudomonadati; phylum Pseudomonadota; class Gammaproteobacteria; order Enterobacterales; family Erwiniaceae; genus Pantoea; species Pantoea sp. E2023-21. Next base: position 514,964 of record NZ_CP195345.1, read on the forward strand.
GTAAGTCAAAGCACAAACCGGCTTAATTTGCCACTTGTGTAATCTGTGGTCGCCATCAATGGCGACCCTACGCCATTTCTGTAAGGTCGCCATTCATGGCGACCATCTCAAGCGTTAACCGAAGCGTGAAAATCCCCCTCTTATTCGATAATTTCTGAAACCCGCCTGAAATCCATCGCTTCGCGCCAGAAAAGCCCAAAATATCGACTATGATTTGTAGTCCGATCCAACGTTAGTCCCAATTTATTTATCGTTTTCAGCCAGTAGCGAATCGCTTGATGTCGTCCATTGCCCCTGCGTGGGCTAAACGAGGCAATTGAATGGAATTCAGATCATTTGAAAAATCCTGGGGCGCAGAAATTCTTGCTGATGACAGCGTCCGTTTTCGTGTTTGGGCACCTGGGCAACAGCAAGTTAGCTTGCGACTCGCCGACAATGATTCGGCGATGCTGCAAGGGGGTGACGGTTGGTTTGAACTGCACGTCAGCGGCGTTGCGCCGGGTGCGGAGTATAACTTTGTATTGGCCGATGGCACGGTCGTGCCCGATCCCGCCGCGCGCGCGCAAAAGGCCGATGTTAACGGCCCTTCTCTGGTGATCGATCCGCAACACTATCGCTGGCAGCAGACCGCGTGGCAAGGTCGGCCGTGGCACGAGACCGTGGTGTACGAACTGCATATCGGTACTTTCACGCCGGAAGGCACTTTCCTGGCGGCCATCGACAAATTGCCGTGGCTGGCCGAGTTGGGCATCACGCAGCTGGAGGTGCTGCCGGTGTCGCAGTTTGGCGGCAATCGCGGTTGGGGCTACGACGGCGTGCTGCTCTATGCTCCGCATGCGGCTTACGGTTCACCGGATGATTTCAAAGCCTTTATCGATGCCGCGCATGCCCACGGTATCTCCGTGGTGCTGGATATCGTGCTCAACCACTTTGGCCCGGAAGGCAACTATCTGCCGCTGCTGGCGCCGGAATTTTTCCATCAGGAACGTATGACGCCGTGGGGCGCCGGTATTGCTTATGATGTCGATGCGGTGCGTCGCTACATCGTGGAAGCGCCACTTTACTGGTTGCAGGAGTTCAACCTGGATGGTTTGCGCTTCGATGCCATCGACCAAATTGAAGACAGCTCCAGCAAACACGCGTTAATCGAGATCGCCGAGCGCATACGTCAGGAAATTCCCGATCGCCCTGTGCATCTCACCACCGAAGATTGCCGTAACGTCATCTTCCTGCATCCCCGCGATAAACAGGGCAACGCGCCACTGTTTACCGGCGAATGGAACGATGATTTTCACAACGCGGTGCATGTTTTCGCCACTGGCGAAACCCACGCTTACTACGAAGATTTTGCCGACGTGCCGGAAAAGTTGGTCGCGCGTGTGTTGACGGAAGGCTTTGCTTATCAGGGCGAACTGTCGCCGCAGAGCGGTCAACGCCGCGGCGTGCCGAGCGCCAGCCAGCCGCCGGTGGCGTTCGTTGATTTCATCCAGAACCACGACCAGGTGGGGAACCGCGCGCAGGGTGACCGCTTGATCAGCCTTGCCGGCAGCGATCGTACCAAAGTGCTGCTGGCCACGCTGCTGCTGTCGCCGCACATTCCGCTGCTGTTTATGGGCGAAGAGTACGGTGAAACCAATCCATTCCTGTTCTTTACTGATTTCCACGGCGATTTGGCCAAAGCGGTGCGTGAGGGTCGCGCGAAAGAGTTTACCGGCCACGCCGGGCATGACGAAGAGGTGCCCGATCCGAATGCTGAGCAAACCTTTACTCGCTCGAAACTCGACTGGAATAAGCTGCAAACGCCTGCAGGCCAACGCTGGCTGGCGTTAACGCGCGAACTGCTGGCGCTGCGTCAGCAATACATCGTGCCGCTACTGGCCGATGCCGGCGGCAACTGCGGCAAAGTGCTCACCACCGCTGAAGGCTTCGTGGCCGTCAGCTGGCGTTTCCCGCAGGGCGAGCTGTCACTAGCACTGAACATCGGCAAGCAAACGCAACCGTTGCCGACGATGCCGGGCCGAACGATTTTCGCCTGGCCGCAAGAAACTGAAGCATTGCCACAACACGCCATCGTGGTGCGTTTGGACCAGGGAGCAACAACATGAGTATTCCAACTGCGACGTACCGCATTCAGTTCCGTAATGGCATGACCTTTGATCGCGCCGCTGCGCTGGTGCCCTATCTGCAACGCCTCGGCATTAGCCATTTGTACGCGTCGCCGATTTTCAGCGCCACCGCCGAATCCACCCACGGTTACGATGTGACGGATGCCAATGAGATCGAACCGGCGATTGGCGGTCGTGACGGTTTTAATCGCCTGGTTGAAGCGTTGCAGGACGCAGAAATGGGTCTGATTCTCGACATCGTACCGAATCACATGGCGGCCTCGCTGGAGAACGCCTGGTGGCGCGATGTGATCGAATATGGCGAGAGCAGCCGCTATGCCAATCATTTCGATATTGACTGGACGCGCCGCCTGACGCTGCCGTTTCTTGGTGACAGCTTTGAGAACGTGCTGGAAAACGGTGAATTGAGCATCAAAGCGCATCCGGAATCCGGCCATCCCGCGCTGGCTTATTACGACAGCTTTTATCCGCTGACGCCCGCCAGCTGGCAGGATCGTGTCGACGAGGTATTGGCAATCACCGATGTGAAGGCGATTGCTGAACTGCATGAGCAGCAGCCGTGGCGCTTAATCAGCTGGCGTGCTGCGCGCAGCGAGCTCTCCTATCGCCGCTTTTTTGAGATCACCGGTCTGGTCGGCGTGCGCGTTGAGGATGAAGCGGTGTTCGCTGAGTCCCACCAGCTGATTCTCGAGCTGGTGCGATCTGGCGCGGTCAGCGGCCTGCGCGTCGATCACGTCGATGGGCTTGCCGATCCGCAAGGCTATTTGCGTCAGTTGCGCCAGGCAACCGGCCCGGATTGCTACATCACGGTGGAGAAAATTCTTGCCGAAGGTGAACAGATTCCTGCCGACTGGCCGATTTCCGGCACCACCGGCTACGAATTTATTGCCGCGCTGTCGCATGCGCTGGTCGATGATTCGCAGATCGATACCCTGCATCTGGCGTATGAAGCCACCACCGGACAACGCAACGACGTTGAAGGCGGACTGCGCGTGGCGCGCGAACTGATGGTCGATCGCAATTTCGCCGGTGAGTTTGCGCGTTTACTCAAGCTGGCAACACAAATCGCCGGTACAGAACATCGCAACCTCGGCGAAGCGGAGCTGCATGTCGCATTGCGGGAAATACTGATCGCCTTCCCGGTGTATCGCACTTACGGCCAGCAAGATGGCATGCCGCTAGAAGGCGAAGAGCTGCTGCAACAGGTGCTGGAACGCGTGAAAAACAGCGCATCGCCAACGGTGTTGAGTTTGCTGCAGGCGATTCTGCTGGGCGCGGTCTCCGAAGAGAGCGTAAGGGATGCGCACGAATTCCGCGTACGCTTCCAGCAGTTGAGCGGACCGCTGATGGCGAAATCGGTGGAAGATACGTTGTTCTTCCGCAACCACGTGGCGTTAGCCATCAATGAAGTGGGCGCAGAACCGCTGCCGCACCCCTTCTCGCTCGCACATTTTCACAGCGAGATGCAAACGCGCCTGCAGCAGCAACCTGATGGCATCTCCTCGACCTCAACACACGACACCAAGCGTGGCGAGGATGCGCGTGCGCGACTCTACACGCTGAGTGAAGCGCCCGCGCTGTGGGCCGAACACGTTACACGCTGGCGGCAGATCAATCAGTCGCAGGTGGTGGCGCTGGAAGATGGACCCGCCCCTGAACCGGCAGTCGAATGGATGCTATATCAGGCGTTAGCCGGCATGTGGCCCACCACGCTGCAGCCGCAGGATGCCAGCGAACTTGAAGAACGCTTTATTCCCTTTGTTGAAAAGGCATTACGCGAAGCCAAGCTGCGCACCGACTGGGCAGAGAGCAACGAAGCGTACGAAAAAGCGGTGCTGGATTATGCGCGTCATCTGCTGTCACCGGCAAATCAGCTCTTCCTCAGTGATTTTAGCCACGCCTTGCAACCGTTTATTCAGGCCGGGCTGATCAACAGCCTGACACAAACGGTGATTAAACTGACCGCGCCAGGCGTGCCGGATATCTATCAGGGCAGCGAAGCGCTGGATTTCAGCCTGGTCGATCCCGATAACCGCCGTACGCCGGACTTTGCGCAGCTGGAACAGCAGCTGGAAGAATCGACCCCGCCCGATTTTAACGATGCGCAGCACTGGCTGAGCGGCAAGCTTAAACAGCAAGTGATCGCGCGTTTACTGCATCTGCGCCGTGATTATCCGCAGTTGTTCCGCATGGGGGATTATCAGCCGCTGAATGCCAGCGGAGAACATCAGGAGAAAATCATCGCCTTTGCGCGTCAGGACAGCGATCACGCGCTGCTGGTGATCTTGCCACGCCTGAGCTTCAACAACGCGCAGTGGACGCAAACCGAAGTGGTGCTGACCGAATCACTCGCCCATCGACACTATCGCAACTTATGGACCGGCGAAACGGTGGCGATTGGCGATTACATTGCGCTGGATGAGGCGGCCTCAAGTGCGCCGTTAGTGCTGCTGAGCAGCTGATGCATTACCCGATTAATCTGTATGGAGAATAATTGATGACAAGTAAGCCTTCAGAAATTACAGCAGGTTCGGGACAAGTACTTGGCGCTAACTTTGATGGCGAAGGCGTGAATTTTGCGCTGTTTTCCGCCTGCGCTGAGCGTGTGGAGTTGTGTTTGTATGATGAGAGCGGCGAAAATGAAATTGCCCGCTTCGATCTGCCAGAGTATACCCACGAAGTGTGGCACGGTTATATTCCCGGTTTGCAGCCCGGCGCACTCTATGGTTATCGCGTGCATGGCCCTTACGAGCCGGAAAATGGACATCGCTTTAACCCTAATAAGCTGTTGCTGGATCCGTACGCGCGCGAGCTCGCGGGCGAACTCCATTGGGATGAGTCGCACTTTGCGTACGATCTCCTGCATGAAGATAAAGATTTAAGTTTCGATACCCGCGATAGCGCACCGTTTACCCCGAAATGTCGGGTGATCGATCCCAACGAATTTGACTGGCAAGATGCCAATCGTCCAAATATTCCGTGGTCGAAAACCGTGATTTATGAAGCCCACGTCAAAGGTTTCAGCCAGCTTAATCCGGCGGTGCCGGCTGAAATGCGTGGCACTTACGACGGTTTAAGCAATCAGGCTTCAATCGATTACATTAAAAGTCTGGGTGTGACGACGGTTGAACTGCTGCCAGTGCATGGCTTCCCGGACGATCAGCATCTGCTCGATCGTGGTTTGAAAAACTTCTGGGGCTATAACACGCTGGCCTTCTTCGCACCGGCAACGCGCTACTTTGGCCCGCGCGGCATTCAGGGCTTCCGCGATATGGTGCGCGCCTTCCACGATGCCGGCCTCGAAGTGATTCTGGATGTGGTCTACAACCACACCGCCGAAGGCAATGAACTCGGTCCAACCTTGTCGTTTAAGGGCATCGATAACTACTCCTACTACCGCACGCTGCCGGATCAGCATCGTTACTACATCAACGATACCGGCACCGGCAACACCGTTAACACCTCACATCCGCGCGTACTGCAGATGATTCTGGACTCGCTGCGCTATTGGGCCGAGTCAATGCACGTTGATGGCTTCCGTTTCGATCTCGGCACCGTGCTGGGCCGCGAGCCAGAAGGCTTTGACGAACGTAGTGGCTTCTTCGATGCCATCATGCAGGATCCAGTGCTGTCCAAACTGAAGCTGATTGGTGAACCCTGGGATATCGGACCGGGTGGCTATCAGGTCGGTGGCTTCCCGCCGGGCTGGGCGGAGTGGAACGACAAGTATCGTGATACGGTGCGCGAATACTGGAAAGGTGACATGGTCACCAATGATTTTGCCGCCCGCTTGCTGGGTTCCGGCGATCTCTACGATCAGCGCGGTCGTCGTCCGTGGTCCAGCATCAACTTCCTTACCGCGCATGATGGCTTCACGTTGAACGATTTGGTTTCGTATAACGAGAAACACAACGAAGCCAACGGCGAAGACAACAACGACGGCCACAACGATAACCGTTCGTACAATTACGGCGCCGAAGGCCCGACGGACGATGAAGGCATCAACGCCGTGCGTGAGCGGCAGAAACGCAACTTCCTCGCCACGCTGCTGTTCTCGCACGGCACGCCGATGTTACTGGCGGGCGATGAGTTTGGGCGTAGCCAACTCGGTAACAATAACGGCTACTGTCAGGACAGCGAGATTTCCTGGCTGCATTGGGAAAACCTGCCGCCCTCCGCCGATGCGCTGCGTGACTTTACGCGCCAGGTATTGGCGTTGAGAGCCGCGCAACCGTTATTGCGCCGCGAAAGCTGGCGCGATGGGATGGATATCAAATGGTTCAACGCGGGTGGCGGCTTCCAGCAGGACGATCAATGGGATGATGGCACCACGCTTGGGGTTTATCTCGGCCGCCCGGATCTGCAACCGGAAGAAGGCATCTGGCATGACGTGCTGATGCTGTTTAACCCGTACGAAGGCAACGTGCCGTTCCGCATCCCGCAGTTTGGAGAAGGCGGTTGGGTGCTGGAGCTCTCCACGTCTGACGGCGTTGAAAAGGGATTAGTGATTACCAAAGAGAAGGATTTCGAACTGGAAGGCCGCAGCATGGCACTGTTCCGTAGACCGTAATTATTCCTTCTTGTGATACGCCCTAAATTGCGCCGCTACAGAGTGAGTATGGGTATCCGTAGCGGCGCGATTTATCGCGCTCTGTTGAAATTCCCTCCGCATACGCAATGTCTCCGCAACGTGATGTGTAACCGCTGATAAAAATAAATTAACTAAAAACCCTCATCTGCCGATGTTTATTCATCTGCCCTGCTGCATGCGTTTTTCTGTGGGGCGTTTTTTAGATCAAGGATAATAAGATGACTATCTCGCAACGTCTGTTCGCTACTTTTTCTATTCTGTTTGGTGCCATCATCCTGCAAGCCGTGCTGGCTATTTATTTGCTTTCCGGGTTTCAGGATCGCTTTGAATATGTGCAGGCCAATGCGATTCCCTCGATCAAAGATCTCGGCAAAATGATCGATGAAAGTAATGGACTGGCTTTGACACTGTATAAGCACAAAAGCCAGACTGACAACAGTAAAATGCCCGCCGTTGAGAGTGAAATCCAAAAAAAATTAGCGGAGTTGAAGTCGCAGACGGATTACTACATGGCGCACGATATTTCAAGCGATGAGGATAAGCGCTTAACAGACGTTGCTTATGCCAATATTCAGCACGTTAACGCGACGCTTCCGGCCTTCTTAGCCGCTTCGCAAGCGCATCAAAACGATCTCAGCATGGATTTAATTGACGGTCCCAACGGCATCGGTGCTGCAATACGTCAGCTGATTGCTGATTATCAGAAACAACTGGCGCTCAATATTGCTATTGGCGAAGAGCTGCGCGTCACTAACCGCAGCACCTTCCACAGCGTTCTGTGGACAACCATCGTGGGCGTGATTGCGACGGTAGTGATTTTTGGTGTGCTGTCGCTGTTCACCGTCCTCCGTATTCGTCGTAGTTTGTCTGCGGCAGGCAAAGTGATGATGGATGCCAGCGAAAACCTTGATCTGACATTGAAGGCGGATGAAAGTCGCCGCGATGAAGTCGGCAACATGGCGCATTCGTTCAATATCTTGATGGTGCGCGTTGCCGAAGCGTTATCTTCGGTGCGCCAGGCTTCGCAATCAGTGAGCAGCGCATCAGTGCAAATTTCAGCGGGTAACGAAGATCTCTCTTCTCGCACCGAGCAGCAGGCGGCATCGCTGGAAGAAACGGCCGCCAGTATGACCGAATTAAGTGAAACCGTGCGTCAAACCGCCGAGAATACGCATCAAGCCAGCCAACTTGCCGCTAATGCCAGTACATTGTCAGAGAAGAGTGGCTCTTCACTTACCACCATGCTTTCAACCATGGACAGCATTCGTGGCAGCTCACGCAAAGTAACGGAGATTGTCTCTATTATTGAAGGCATCGCTTTTCAGACCAATATTCTGGCCCTTAACGCCGCGGTAGAAGCCGCGCGCGCGGGCGAACATGGTAAAGGTTTTGCGGTGGTGGCGGGTGAAGTGCGTAATTTATCGCAGCGTTCAACCACCGCCGCGCGCGAAATTAAGATGCTGATTGAAGAGTCACATCGTCTAACGGAAGCGGGTGCGGCTCAGGCCAGCGATGTTGGTCGTAACATGAACGTCATGAACGATGCCATTCATCAAGTTAGTCAGCTAGTGAGCGAAATCGCCGCTGCCGCCGTTGAACAGAGCCAGGGCATTCTGCAGGTTCAGCAAGCGGTAAATCAAATGGACGATGTCACGCAGCAGAACGCCGCGCTGGTGGAAGAAGCGTCAGCCGCTTCCCAGTCACTGCAGGAACAAGCCGGGAATCTTGATCATTTGGTGGGCAAATTTCGTGTTGCTGCAGCGGTAGAAATTCGTCAATCGCAGGCGGTGGTGCGTTCGCCATCGCTGGTCAAGCCATCGCGCGTTGCGGTAGTCAATGACGCGGATTGGCAAAGTTTTTAAGCAGTGATTCGCAGGTGCGTAAAACGCGCACCTGCATTATCCAGGCTTTGAAAATTTCACATTTTGAGCATTTTCACCGTAGCTTCCACGTCTATCTCATCTGCCGAAAAGATTAAGGTTGTACCCTGAAAAGTGGTGATCGCCAGTTTTTTTAACGAGCGCATTTCATCAGGTTTAACATCTTTTTTCGGCTTAATACTGTTCATCAATAAACCCACAGACAGCACCGGATTTTCCTTATCGATGCGGGTCTCGACAGGCACTTCTTCGCTGTAGACCACGAAGTTTTTGATCGCCGTAAGTTTGAGGCGCTCGCCTGCGATATAGATGTATTTGCTTTCGGGTGACACTTTTACAGCATAAGCTGATAAACCCTTGTTATTGGTGGTGGGTTCAAAAGTGACCGCTGCATCTTTTTTAATTAACTCTGGGTTAGCGACCTTAATCACATGAAAATAGCGGTTATCGCCATTTTCATCTTTGATAAATCCAAAACCTTTGTCCTGAAACCAGGTCGTGATCGTTCCGTTCATCGCCATTGCCGCCTACCTAATCGTTATCTACTCAGTTTTTTCAGCGCGCAGTGTAAAGCACATTGCCTGCGCAGACCACGTCTTTGGTTTAAGTCTGGACGATAAATTTCGGCTCGGCGAATGGATAATTGGTCAGATTCGCCAGTGAGTGAAAATTTCGCTATTATCCGCGCCCATACTCCAGCCGGGCAGCCTGATGACGACGATTATCGATACCTTTATTGCCCCGCCATGCGCTGAAGAGATAGAGATTCTCTCTCACGATGATCATCTGGCGGTGATCAATAAACCCGCTGGGCTGCTCAGCCTGTCGGGGAAAAATCCGTTAAATTTCGATTCTGTGCATCATCGGCTGCTTAAGCAGTTCCCCGGCTGCACGCTGGTGCATCGCCTGGATTTCGGGACATCAGGATTGATGGTGATTGCCCGTAATAAGGCTATTAATGCTGCACTTTGCCAACAGTTCAGCCAGCGTAGCGTGACCAAGATTTACAGCGCGCTACTGTGTGGGCATTTGGAAGACGATGAAGGTGTGATTGATGCAGCGATTGCCAAAGATCCGGCACGCTTCCCACGCATGTCAATCTGCCCCATCAATGGCAAGCCAGCGCGCTCACGCTATCGGGTAATTGAACGTATTGATCAATTGCTGGCAGACGGAACAATACTGCCATTAACGCGAGTGCAACTTACGCCAGAAACCGGACGCACTCACCAGCTGCGCATACATTGTCAGCTGTTGGGTCATCCTATTTTAGGTTGCGATCTGTATGGTGGACTTGTGTTAGCAGGTACCGAACAGACGTCTCGTCTGATGTTACATGCCAGTGAGTTGCATTTTGTGCATCCCATTAGCGGAGAATGCATTGCTGCCCGCCATGCCAGCCCGTTCTGAAGACGTCGTATTGCCGCCGAACGGGCGTCCGGCGTTTAAATCATGTATTACCACATCAAATCATCAGGCACTTTAAAATCAGCGTACGGATCTTCTTCGTCCTGCTCTTCCTGACTCAGTGCGCTATTCAGCACAATACTGTTCGCATCGCGCTGCGCAATTTTATCCGCCACGCTAGCGGGAATAATCGCGTACTGGCTCTCCCCATTGCTATCCACGGCTAATCGCGCAATAGCGAGACGACCGCTAATCAGCTGAGCCTGAGTGATCTTATCCACCATCATTTTTTTGATTAAATTATTGTCGGTGAAATTAAAACCAATATTGCCTTTCGAAATATCAATTTTGTTCATTTCGATAAGCTGCTTAACCTGGGCTTTGTGCTCTTTAGATAAGGTCGCTTGCTTTTGCTGTTCACTCAGTTGTTTATCGCGCTCAAGCTGGGCTTTTTTGTTCTCTTCTACCGCCTCTCTTGCTTCACGAGCCTGAACGCGTGATTTTTTAGCCGTTCTCTGGACCTTGTCCATTTTTTTGCTGCTGACCAATCCCGCTTTCAGCATCTGTTCTTGTAAGGTGAGCTTTGTCATTTTGTTTCTAAGTCAGTTGAAAAATTTGGAGGAATTATAGCTGGATTTTTGCCGACTTTACCAGGTTGAGAAGCCTTATTTCATTGTGGAAAATCAGGCCCGGTCCCCCTACAAGAAGCGGGCCTGATGAAATTTGGCACCCGCGGAGATCAGAACTCCTGACGTGTCGGGCGGAGAACTATCTCATTGATATCAACATCCGCGGGTTGTTCAATAGCAAAAGCGATAGCCCGCGCAACAGAGGCGGCAGGTATAGCCTGTTTATAAAATTCCAGAACATTTTCTGCTGCCGTACCTGATGTCGAGTATTTAAGATCGCTCTCGACGGCGCCAGGTTCAATTGAGGTCACGCGGACTTTATCCCCCACTTCTTGCCGTAACCCTTCAGAAATGGCTCTCACGGCGAATTTGGTGCCCGAATAGACCGTACCGCCAGGCGCAAAAACTTTTATGCCCGCCACCGAACTGAGGTTAATAATATGACCGCTTTCCTGTGCCAGAAAACGTGGCAACGCGGCAGCAATACCATAAAGCGTTCCTTTCAAATTAACATCAATCATCGCATCCCATTCGTCAGTATTGACCTCTGACATGGGGCGGATTGGCATCAAACCGGCATTGTTTATCAGCACGTCAAGCCTGCCGAAATCGCTAATTACGGATGAAACTACTGATTCAACCTGCTGCTTATCAGTCACATCAAGCGTGTACCCTCGGGCATTGCCGCCGCTGCGGATGATGTCCTGCAAAACGTCGTCTGTTTTCGCTTGTCTGCGGGCTGCAATCGCCACTTTGGCACCACGACTGGCGAGCAGTCGGGCAACTTCAGCCCCTATTCCGGTATTACCGCCGGTGATCAATACAACTTTATTTTCAATTCCGTTATTCATGGTATGTCCTCTTAGATAATTAACGCTGCGCGTGGTGCACCGGATAATCCGTAAAACCTTCTTCGCCTCCGCCATACAGGGTGGCGGCGTTAAGTTGGTTAAATGCCCAGCCATTGGCGATGCGTTCGGGCAGATCAGGATTGGCGATAAATGGACGACCAAACGCGATGAGATCCGCCAGCTTTTCCTCAATCATTCGGGCACCGCGCTCTGCTGTGTAGCGACCGGCGTAGATGATGCGACCACTAAATACCGCGCGGATCTCACGACGGAAGGTTTCCGGTAAGTCGGGGGCATTTTCCCAGTCGGCCTCCGCTATAGAGACATAGGCGACACCCGCCTTTTCCAGGATTTTTACCGCTTCGATATAGGTTTTATGCGGATCTTTCTCCACCAGACCGATATAGACGCGATCCTCATCGGTGCTGGTGAATAAAGGCGTAAAGCGAACACCCAGACGATCTGCCCCGACCGCCTTACTGATAGCCTGAACAATTTCATTCAGAAAGCGCAGTCGATTTTCAATAGAACCGCCGTATTCATCTTTACGCTGGTTTGCATGCTCCGAAATGAACTGATTGACCAGATAACCATTCGCCGCATGTATCTCAACGCCATCAAACCCTGCACGGATGGCATTTTTTGCCGCCTGAGCATACATATTCACGAGTTTTTTAATCTCATCACGCGTCAGTTCACGCGGGATTGAAGGTGTCACCAGCGTGCCTTTACCTGGCGCAGTCTCAATAAACGCCTTTGCTTGTTCAGCCTGGAGCGCTGAAGGCGCAACCGGGGCATGTTCACCGGGTTGAAGTGCAGAATGAGAGACGCGCCCCACATGCCAGAGTTGAGCAAAAATAATCCCTCCATCGGCATGAACCGCGCGGGTGACTTTTTTCCAACCCTCAACGTGTTGCTCGGTATAAATTCCCGGTGTCCAGGCATAACCTTGCCCACGGGGTTCAATCTGCGTGCCTTCAGTGACCATGAAACCTGCACCCGCGCGTTGACGGTAGTATTCGGCCATCAGATCGGTGGCTACATTACCTGGCTGTGCACTTCTTTGGCGTGTAAGTGGGGGAAATACGATGCGATTTTTCAGGGTGTACGGCCCGAGCGTGGCTGAATCGAACAAGGCTTTATTATTCATAAGGATTTTCCATAGGTGATCACGATGAGCGGTGGCAGACGAGCGTCCTGCCACCTTCACTCCATCAACGGCATGCTTAGCGGATAAATCAGCTGTGCCGTCCTTGCTGTCGAGAGCACTTAAATTAGACCAGTCGTCTAACGACTGGGTAAGTTAAAAAGTGCCCGACGTAGAAACGCTTACTGAGATAAGCTTTTTGCTGCCTGTTCAATGACAGCCGCAATTTTTTCCGGTTGTGATGCGTAAATGGCATGGTTGCCTTTCAGTTCAGTCACGGTGCTGCGCGCGCGTTTGGCCATAAAGCGCTCCAGTTCTGGATTGATAGCACGATCCTGAGTGGCCACAACCGCCCAGCTTGGCTTCGTTTTCCATGCAGGCGCGCCAGCGGGCGCAGCGAACGCTGCGACTGCAGGCATCACCTGTGAACGCGCCAGCAAGTCTGTCTCTTTCACCGGCAGATCTGCCGCAAAGTCAGCGTGGAAATTTTCCGGCTTGATATAAAGGAAGTGATCAGGTGTTTCCGTAATCGACTTGGCGGCAGACGGATATTTTTTCGCCAGGCTTAGTAAAGAGTCACCTTCCTCTGGTTGAAACGCTGCGATGTAAACCAGGCCCGCAACTGAAGGATCATTTCCTGCATCACTGATAATCATGCCGCCGTAACTATGACCGACCAGCAGGGATTTGCCCTGTTGTAACGCCAGCACACGTCGCGTGGCTGCGGCATCATCCGCCAGCGATGTTTGCGGCTCCTGAACAATCGACACTTTATAGCCCGCTTTATCCAGAATACGCGCCACTGGGTTCCAACCTGAGCCATCAACAAACGCCCCGTGTACCAGAACAATGTTTTTTACTGGCTCAGCCAGTGATGATTGTGCATAGACTGACATCACCAGGCTTAATGCCGCAGCAGTAATTGATTTTTTAAACATGATTAATTTCCTTAAATTTTTGATTAAATTACTAATTATGCATTGAGTTGGGTAATCAGCTCTGCCGCCGTCGCTGCTGAGGACGTTGGGTTTTGTCCGGTAATCAGCAGACCATCGCTGACCACATACGAACTCCAGTCCGCACCCTTGGAATAAATTCCGCCTTTGGCAATCAGTTCATCTTCCACCAGGAAAGGCACTATCTGCGTCAGACCTACCGCTTCCTCTTCGCTATTGGTAAAACCGGTGACCTTACGGCCTTCAACCAGAGGTTTTCCTGCGGGTGTTTTCACATGCCGCAGCACGCCAGGCGCATGACAAACGAGAGCGACATGCTTGTTGGCCGCGAGGAATGCTTCGATAAGTGCAATGGAGTTTTTGTCTTCGGCAAGATCCCACAGCGGGCCGTGGCCACCCGGATAAAAGACGGCGTCATAGTCAGCTTGTGAAACGGTATCGAGACGAACCGTCGCTGCGAGTTGCGCAGTAGCTTCAGCGTCGGCCTCAAAGCGGTGAGTCTGCTCTGTCTGAAAATCCGGTTCATTACTTTTTGGGTCTAAAGGCGGGTTACCGCCCTTCGGTGAGGCTAACGTAATCTCAGCGCCGGCCTCTTTAAATGCGTAGTAAGGGGCGGCCAGCTCTTCCAGCCAAAAGCCGGTTTTACGGCCAGTGTCACCCAGTGTGTCGTGTGAGGTTAAAACCATAAGAATTTTCATTATTCATCTCCTGCGTCATAGAGTAGAAAGCATTGATTAGACCGGTCGTCTATAAACTTCGTAAACATTAAGGCGCTTCTCGGCTTGGTCTGTCGAGCCATCGTTGCCATGGATGTAAACTAACAACAATTAGACCGGTCGTCTATAGATAATAGTAAAATATTTCATTGTGCCTATATGAGTCACCTGCTGATAACAGCGCTAAGCATAAGCAGAAAGAGTTAAGGTGATCACGCTCTTTATCTGCAGCTTATCTTTACAAGTGGACAAGGCTTTCAATCCACCTTTTTCGCCCAAACAGCCTGCGCGTTGGTGAATTCACGCAGCCCGAAGTGTGAAAGTTCGCGGCCATAACCACTCTTTTTCACGCCACCAACCGGGATACGGGCGTTAGTGGCGGAAAATCCGTTGATAAACACACCACCTGTTTCTAAGCGTCGCGCGATTCGCTGAGCACGGGAAATATCGCTGGTCCAGAGATTACCGCCTAAGCCGTAATCGCTGGTATTCGCCAGCTCAATGGCGTGTTCAACGTCATCCGCAATAGAAATCGCAGCAACTGGACCAAACGTCTCCTCATCAAATGCGGCCATTCCTGGGACGACTTCGCCTAATACGGTAGGCTCATAAAAATTGCCGCTTCCCGCAATTTTTGTACCGCCCAAAAGGAGTGTCGCGCCTGCTGCCAGCGTTCGTTCCACTTGATTATGCAACTCATCCCGCAAATCTTTTCGCGCCATTGGGCCTACTCTGTTCTGCAGATCCAGCGGATCGCCGACTTTCAACTCACGAACGGCAGCAATGAATTTTTGGGTGAATTCCTCTGCGATAGGTTTTTCCAGAATAAATCGTTTCGCGGCTAAGCACACCTGACCCGCATTTTGGAACCGCGCTTCCACACCTGCTTTAACCGCCAAATCAATATTGGCATCAGCAAGCACGATAAAAGCATCTGAGCCCCCGAGTTCAAGCAAGCTTTTTTTCAGCGCTTTGCCCGCAATGGCCGCAACGGCGGAACCCGCCCGCATACTTCCGGTCAGCGTCACCGCGGCAACGCGCTCATCCTCAATCACTTTTGCAACGGTTTCGTTATCCGCAATGAGATTGGTGAATAAGCCTTTAGGAAAACCTGCATGTTCATAGGCATCCTGCAAAGCATACGCAGAGCCCATCACATTTGGCGCATGCTTCAGGATAAAGCCGTTACCCGACAGCATAATCGGCCCTGAGGCTCGAATGACCTGCCATAACGGGAAGTTCCATGGCATGACGGCCAAAATGGCGCCAATCGGCAGATAAGAAACATATACCGCATCATCGTTTTCAACACTGACAGGGGCATCGGCGAGAATGGCAGGACCATTGTCGGCAATCCAATCAATGGTGGCCGCACATTTCTCAACTTCTGCGCGGGAGGCTGACAGGGTTTTCCCCATTTCCGCGGTAATAATTCCCGCCAAACTTTCTGAACGCTCACGCAATATAGCCGATAAACGGCGATAGGCTTCTACGCGCTCTGTCATCGGCGTCGCACGCCATAAACGAAAAGCCGCGCTATTGTCTGCCAGCATATGTTCGACTTCATCAGCCGTCTGGAAGGGATAGGTTGCAATTAACGCGTCGGTCGCAGGATTTCGCGAAGTCGCGACGTTGAGAGAGGGTGTATTCAGCGTATTAGGTTGAGATGACATTGTGATGGCCTCCAGGTGGATTAAGAGAAGCACGTTGTGTGCTGCTGGTAAATCCAGTGTAAGCAGACCCCATCATCTCAGGAAGGCGTCTTGTTATCCTATGACTGTGAGTCACACGCAACATGTCGGGGGATGTAGGTCACCAGTGAGAGATCGGGTCTTCCCTCTGGCGTAAGCGCGACATAGGTAAATTCAATATGTCCCGAAATGGGGTGCAAAAGTCGCTTGCTTCCCTCGCCCATCCCTTTCACCTCGGTATCCTGCCACCACGTCTTAAATTCAGGACTCTTTTGGGCGAGTTCGTCAATGATAAGGTCGAAAGGCCTTTTGTCCTGAGCATGCGCGCGTGACGCGCGAAAAACAGAGATCATTCCTCGCGCCATCTGCTCCCAATCGAGGATTTGCGTGCGGTAAGGCCGATAAAGAAACAGGAGTCGCAACGTATTACGTTCATGTGGTTGCAGCGAACCATAATCGATAAACAAATCAGCGATAGCACTATTCCAGGCAAGAATATCCAGCCGGGCATTCCTCACGTACGCCGGAATGGGATCGATTGCTCGCACTAAACTTTCCAGACCGTCACTCACCCCATCCTCAATCGTGCGTGGCGTCGGTTCTTCGCGCGGTGAAAGCGCAAAAAGATGGGATGACTCAATTCGGTCAAGCCGGAGAACTTTCGCGATACGCTGTAAAGCATCAGCCGAGGGTTTGATCTCCCTTCCTTGCTCCAGCCACGTATACCAACTGACGCTGACACCGGCCAGCACGGCGACTTCCTCACGGCGTAAACCCGGCGTACGGCGTGCACCCTTTTGCATGCCGAAGTCCTGAGGATCCAATCTCGCACGTCGGCTGACCAGGAAAGCACCCAGTTCCCGACGTTGCTCTGGAGAAGTCTTTTTTACCATTTGGCGTTCAATCTTATCGGTTGTACATCCGTTTTTAATACACGCGATCTCAATCACATGAAAGCTTTTTGAACAGGCTGGGCAATGAATAGGGTCAGCGATTATCGAAAAAAAGCCAATGCTACACCTGGGTGATCATCTCTGTGGATGCAACAGAGTTGATCACCCAGTGCGGACGGCTCACGTCATCATGAAATTCCTTCATGTTCGATGAAATTAAATCACTTTTTTTCAACCGGTGACTCAGGCATAAAAGATGTATTGTTAATAACTTAAGATAATATGAAGCCTGCTGATCAAGCGTTCCAGAGCGACATTGGAAAATTTTGCAATCGAGCATTTCACAAGGCTTTATATTTGTAACCGGGAAGCAAAACTAAAATGAATAACGCGTTTACTTTTACTGTTAAGAGCCTTCGCTTCGACGAAAATTATAATCCTTCTGGAAATACTCGCATCACCACCAACTTTGCGAATTTGGCCAGAGGCGAGAAACGTCAGGAGAATCTGCGCAACGCGCTTGTGATGATTGATAACCGCTTCAATTCACTGGCGAATTGGGACAACCCTAAAAGCGATCGTTACGCTGTTGAGCTGGAAATTATTTCTGCCGAGCTGAATCTTAGTGCCGAAGGCAACGCCACCACCTTCCCGGTGATTGAAATATTGAAGACCAATATCGTTGATAAAAAAACCAACGAGCGCATTGAAGGGATTGTGGGTAATAACTTCTCCTCTTATGTCCGTGATTATGACTTCAGCGTACTGCTGTCTGAACACAACAAGAATCACCCCGAATTCCGCACGCCAGATAACTTTGGCGATCTGCATGGGAATATATTCAAGCACTTTGTTAACTCTGATGCTTACAAAAAGAACTTCACTAAAGCACCGGTTATTTGTTTGAGTGTGTCAAGTAAGAACACCTATTACCGCACCGGTAATGAGCACCCGGTGTTAGGTATTGAATACCAACAGGATGAACTCTCCCTGACTGATGAATACTTCGGCAAAATGGGCTTGCGGGCGCGCTATTTCATGCCGGCAAACAGTGTTGCGCCATTGGCCTTTTATTTCCATGGCGATTTGCTGAGTGATTACACCAACCTTGAGCTGATCAGCACCATCAGCACCATGGAAACTTTCCAGAAGATTTACCGCCCTGAGATTTACAATGCGAATTCTGCTGCCGGTAAACTGTATCAGCCAAGCCTGAACCATCTGGACTACTCATTAACCCAAATTGTTTATGATCGCGAAGAACGTAGCCATCTGGCTGTTGAACAAGGGAAGTTCACGGAAGAGTGCTTCATCAAGCCTTACCAAACTGTTCTTGAGCAATGGTTTGCTAATTCCGTTCTTTGATTACCCATAAAAATATAAGGTCACCTGCTATGAAAAAATTATTACCGACTTCCACTGCTGGTAGTTTACCGAAACCGTCCTGGCTTGCTCAGCCTGAGGTACTTTGGTCACCGTGGAAATTGCAAGATCAGGAATTAAACGACGGCAAACACGATGCGCTGCGCTTGTGCCTGGACGATCAACAGCAGGCAGGAATTGATATCGTTAGTGATGGCGAGCAAACGCGCCAGCACTTTGTTACCACCTTTATTGAACACCTCAATGGCGTGGATTTTGAGAAGCGCGAGATCGTTAAAATTCGCGATCGTTATGATGCAAGTGTACCGACCGTCGTTGGTCCTGTGAGTCGTCAAAAATCTGTGTTTGTAGAAGATGCGAAGTTTTTGCGTCAACAAACTGATCGTCCAATTAAGTGGGCGCTGCCAGGTCCAATGACCATGATCGATACGCTTTATGACAACCACTATAAAAGCCGCGAAAAACTTGCCTGGGAGTTCGCTAAAATTCTCAATGAAGAAGCGAAAGAATTAGAGGCGGTGGGCGTCGATATTATCCAGTTTGATGAGCCTGCATTTAATGTCTTCTTCGACGAAGTGAATGATTGGGGTATCGCGACCTTAGAAAGAGCCATTGAAGGGCTGAAATGCGAAACTGCTGTGCATATTTGCTATGGCTATGGCATCAAAGCCAATACCGACTGGAAAAAGACGCTGGGCACCGAGTGGCGTCAATATGAAGAGATTTTCCCTAAACTGCAGAAGTCGAATATCGATATCATCTCACTGGAGTGTCAAAACTCGCATGTGCCGATGGAATTGATGGAACTGATTCGTGGCAAAAAAGTGATGGTTGGCGCCATTGACGTGGCAAGCAATACCATTGAAACCCCAGAAGAAGTTGCCGCAACGCTGCGTAAAGCACTGCAGTTTGTCGATGCCGACAAGCTCTATCCGTGCACCAACTGCGGCATGATTCCGCTGCCTCGTGGCGTGGCAAGGGGCAAGTTAGATGCGTTGAGCGCAGGTGCAGAAATTGTTCGCAAAGAGCTGCTGAATAAATAACTCCAGCAAACAGTAGCGCTAATTAAAACTCAGTCCGGAATTGTTGCCAAACACTAACCGGACTGAGCAGCTGAATTAGGGTTGGGTAATCTGCCCACCCGATTTTCTGAAATCAATCACCATCGTATTCCCATCCTGAAAGGCGTCAAAATCCGTTCCCTGCGAGAAATACTGACGCGGTTTCATCACTCTCATTTCGTCCGTTGCTTTCACCGCTTTTAACCTCAAGCCTGCATGTTTGATAAGAGCCAGCCAAATCCACGGCTCAGACTCACCCAGCATTTTCATCCGGATATGATCAATGATGGGGAAATTACGAATATTGATTTGTACTTCCGGGGCATCATTTAACTGCCCAATAAAAGCGAGGGAATCGATCGATTGTGCAGTGGGAGCTGACAGCGTGATTTTAATCTGATTCATCACCTGCATTTGATAACGTTGATCGTTCACCACCGTATTGAAACTTATCAACATCACCACCAGATGGTAAAACAGCAAAATTACGCTGGCGCCCGCTAGCCAGTTTCTCATTGCAGGTAGAGATTGCACCGATACGTAGAAACAGAACAGGAAAGCAATGCTGCATGCGCCGAGCATGCGTGGAGCAATTAACGGTGTAGCTAATGCCAAAGAAAGTCCGGGAATTGCCGCGATGACAACGACTCCCGCAGTGAACATCAATATCCCCGCACTTAGCGTCAATTTCCGCTGCTGTTTAAGGTTTCGAGCCATCAAAATAAGGCCGGAAAACAACATAAGCAGAGGCAGCAAGACAAATATCATCATGCCACGCGGATAGGCGCTGAGAATAAGGTGACTGAACGCTTTAATCGTATCGATGAACACTAACAGTGAATCTGCGTCCGGTGATAACAGCTGACTGTGTTTCATGCTGTACCAATCGATCTTCACCGGCAATAAATAATTCATCGCGAATTTATAAACCAGAATAGCAATACCCAACGCAATGAGTTTCCCGAATAGCCACTTCCAGCTGAATTGATCGTGATTGAGCCGGGAGACGAGAAGCAAGGCTACGCAGGCAATATAGACATTAAGTCCTGGCTGATAGAGCGTCTGAATGAGCAATAACACCAGGGCAGTGTAAATGACCGCCTGAAACAGGTTAACTCGGTTGACCAGGCTTGCCAGCATGGCGCCAGCGAATGACAAAAGTATGGTTAGACTGTCATAGGTATAGAGCATGCCCTGCGTCAGAAAGGGATTAAGGACGACAAAAAGTGGCGGTACAAATGACCAGAAACCCGTAAGCGGAATTCTCAATTTTTCTGTGTAAAACACACTAGCAATACTTAACGCCAGCAGTCCAAGAAGTAAATTAAGCGGAGAAACATCGCTGACCGTATTACCAAATGAGATGAGGGACTGTAATAACCAGGTGCCCGGCCTGCCGTTACTTAGCCACGTCGAACTCGCCCCATCCAGTACTCTGTAAAGATCATCCCGATAATAAATTTTGTTGGTCCACACAGGAAGCGTGGCCAGCATTGCCACCATCATGGTCAAAGCGATACGCGGCATCCGGCTTACTGACGGAGGATCATTTACGGGCATCATGTTCTCACCAAATTCCCAGCGAATTAGCGCAGGCGGCTTTTCATCTCCGCGTAGTTACAGCCTAGTGTAGGCGGTTTTTTTCGAAGGGAGGGTCAGGGATGATAAACATTATTGGCAGGCTCGGGGTTCGCAGATAACATGTCGTTTTACCTCTTTAACAGGCAACGTCGGCAATGGCTCTGATCCCTAAAAACTACACGCGGCTGGAAAGCGGCTATCGCGAGAAAGCATTAAAAATCTATCCGTGGGTATGCGGCCGCTGCTCGCGCGAATTTGTTTATTCCAACCTGCGCGAATTAACTGTCCATCATATTGATCACGACCACACCAATAACCCGGAAGATGGCAGTAACTGGGAGTTGTTGTGCCTGTATTGTCACGACCACGAACACTCGAAATACACCGAAGCTGATCAGTACGGCACAACGGTTGTGGCGGGAGAAGATGCGCAAAAAGATGTCGGTGAAGCGACCTACAATCCTTTTGCCGATTTGAAGTCTATGTTGAATAAAAAGAAATAAGGTTACGGTCAGAAATAGCGGTCACCATGCATGGCGACCGCTATGCCCTTACTTATTCGTCTTAGTGCTATTACTGAACTGTTCGGTGAGATAGTTGCTGGTGTTGTTCAACACGCTGACCATCTTATCCAGATTGGTAAACTGCTTTTTATAACGCGCGATGGTGTCATCGATACGTTTGCTGGCGGTATTGTACTGATCGGTCAACGTATTCAGTTTTTTACTGATGCCATCCGTTGCGCCCTGCAATACGCCTTTGCTGCTGAGGAATGCGGTGAACGTCGTGTTCAGCACCGTCGACACGCCGGTTTTCTTGCCATCACCGGTGAACATGTCACGAATCGCTTCCGGTTTTACCTGCAGGCTGGTGGTCAATTTGGCGGCATCCAGATTAAGCTTACCGCTGGTTGGATCGGTGGTAATGCCCGCCTGCGATAAGGTTTTGTAGACGTTCGAACCCGAACTGTTCGCCAGAATACTCTTCAATTGCACCTGGATGTTACGCAGCGTGCCGTCGCCAAGCAGCGCCCCATTCTTCCCATCCGGATCTTTACCCGCGTCCACCGGCGTGTATTTGGTCAAACTCGCCATCGTATCCTGCAGCGAGTTATAGGCATTCACCCAATCGGTAATGGCGGTTTTGGCTTTATTTGTATCGCTGCTGACCGTCAGCGTTTGGTTGCCGCTGGTTTCATCGTTGAGCTTCAGCGTGATGCCTTCCACCGCGTCGGCGATCACATTGCTGCTGCTCTCAATCGCCACATTATTCACGGTCAACCTGGCATTCTGCGCCTCGACGCTTTGCGCCATACCGCTGCTGGCAGCATCTGACGCATCAAAGCCGATAAAGTCCTGCAAGGTATCATCGCCGGTCACGCTCAGCGATTTCAGCGCATTGGCGGTGCCGGACGCAGATGAAGTCAGTGATAAACGGTATTCAGTGGCTGACACCTTGATCAGGCTGGCGGTAACGCCAACGTCGGATTTGTTGATGGTGTCACGCATGGCCGAAAGCGAAGTCTGATCTTTGGTCAGCGTGATGCTCTTCTCTTTACCTTCGGCGTTAACAAATTTTAAGGTTCTGGACGCCGCATCGCTACCCATCGCCGCTTTGATATCGGTTTTGGTCTCGCTGGTTAGCGTCTGCGATTGCGCCAGTTTCTGCACGCTGATGGTGTATTTTCCCGCCAGCGCATTGCCGTTGGAATCGGCGCTAAACGCGCTCGAGCTGGATGCTGTGGTAGTCGATGTATAAAGCGCGGCATCGTTTAATTTATTGTTTGCCGTCTGGAAGGTCTGAATCGCGGTTTTAAGCGTGCCGTAAGCGGACAACTTCGCGGTTGCGGCGGATTGTTGTTTGGAAATCGGTGCCAGCGATTGTTTCTCTGCCGCGGTCAGTTTGTCGAGAATGGTGCTTAAACCCAGCCCTGAACCCACGCCTAATGTTGAAATCCCAGTCATGTACGCAACTCCTGTTAAATTAACCTTACGGTACTATCGGCAGCCTTAACGCAAACTTTATGGAATCCTGATCATTTCTTTACGCTATCTTTACACTCATTAAAACGGCGTCATCGTCTCCTCTCGCAGCATCGGATTAATCGCGCTGGAAATATGATGCGTTTCACATTTACCTGTCGCTCTGCTTGTCGGAAAAGTTCAGCCGATTATGATCTTGCGAGATTGTTACTGCGTTCAGCGCAGGCAAAACCTGACACGCCGTCCTCCCGGTGGGTCAGGTTTTTTATTTTTCAGGGCAGACAAAAAATGAAAATCGCCAAAATCCTCAACAATAATGTCGCGGTGGTACTGGGCGACAACGGCAAAGAACAAGTTGTGATGGGACGCGGTTTAGCGTTTCAGAAGCGCGTTGGCGACGAACTGGATGCGCAGCAGATCGAAAAAGTATTTGCGCTGCAAAGTGATGCCTTAACCGGCCGACTGAGCGAATTGTTGTCAGATATTCCGCTCGAGGTGATCACCACCAGCGAACTGATTATTGCCAATGCGCGCCAGCAGCTTGGCCAACCGCTGCATGAAAGTCTCTCTATCGCGCTGTGCGATCACTGCCATTTTGCGATCGAACGCCATCAGCAAGGCATCCCGATTCGTAACGTATTGAAGTGGGAGATCAAAACGCTTTATCCGAAAGAGTTTTCACTCGGTGTTGAAGCGCTTGAACTGATTAACAAGCGGCTGGGCGTCGAGCTACCGGAGGATGAGGCTGGATTTATCGCCCTGCATCTGGTGAACGCGCAGCTCGGCAGTGACTTCGCGGATGTTTCGCACATTACGCATTTTATGCAGGAAATCTTGCATATCGTGAAGTATCGCCTGCAACTGGATTACCGCACCGACAGCCTGAGCTACAACCGTTTTGTTAACCATCTGAAGTTCTTTGCGCAGCGCATGTTGGGCAAACGGGGCGTGTGGAGCGAGGATGAATCTCTGCATGATGTGGTGCGCGACAAGTATCCGCTGGCCTATCAATGTGCGGTGAAAATCGACCAGCATATTCAACAAAAATATCTGTATGAACTCTCCAGTGAGGAGCGCATGTTTCTCACTATTCATATCGAGCGGGTACGTAAAGAGACGCTGGCATTGCAGGATGACGCGGATGAGGCATAACGCTACGGTTTATGCGGCAATGCGCAATAAATTGCGCCGCTACGGTTTTTGCGGCGCAGGATTGATTGGATGGTTACTTCAATGCTTCACCGTGACTGCGAATCACATCCTGATACCAGAAGAAACTCTTTTTGCGTGAGCGCGTTAGCGTGCCGTTGCCCGCATCATCGCGATCAACATAGATAAAGCCGTAACGCTTGGAGAACTCGGCCTTTGACGCGCTAACCAAATCGATCGGTCCCCAACAGGTATAACCCATCACGTCCACGCCATCTTCAATCGCTTCACGCACTTGTACCAGATGATCATTGAGATACTGGATGCGGTAATCATCGTTAATGCGCCCGTCAGCTTCCACCACATCTTTGGCGCCGAGCCCATTTTCCACGATAAACAGCGGCTTTTGATAGCGGTCATACAGGATGTTAAGCAGAATGCGCAGCCCTTCGGGGTCAATCTGCCAGCCCCAATCGGAACTCGGTAGATGCGGGTTTGGCACCATTGAGAGGATATTGCCACGCGCTTTTTGATTCTCCTCTTCATTGGTGGTGACGCAGCCGGTCATGTAGTAGCTGAAGGAGATATAATCGACGGTATTTTGCAGGTCGCGCTTATCGGCTTCGGTGATCGCAATGCTGATGCCACGATCGGCGAAGAAGCGTTTCATATAGGCGGGATACGCGCCGCGCACCTGTACATCGCCAAAAAACAGCCATTCACGGTTTTGCTGCAAGGTTTCCAGCACATCTGCCGGGCGGCAGCTCAGCGGATAGAGCAGCGCGCCCAGCAGCATGTTGCCGATTTTGCCGTCCTTAACGATGTCATGGCAGGCTTTCACCGCGCGTCCGCTCGCCACCAGCTGATGATGAATGGCTTGATAGATCGCCTGCTGATCGCTCTCTTCCGCTAGTCCCACGCCAGTGAACGGCGCATGCAGCGACATGTTGATCTCATTGAAGGTCAGCCACAGTTTCACCTTATGCTGGAAGCGGGTGAACACTGCGCGCGCATAGCGCTCGAAGCAATCAATGGTGATGCGATTGCCCCAGCCGCCATACTTTTTGATCAAGCCGTAAGGCATTTCGTAATGTGACAGTGTCACCAGCGGTGTGATGTTGTATTTGGCCATCTCATCGAACAGGCGATCGTAATAGGCTAATCCTGCTTCATTGGGTTCCGCTTCATCGCCCTGCGGGAAGATGCGCGTCCAGGCAATCGAGGTGCGCAGCACGGTAAAGCCCATTTCGGCGAACAGTTTGATATCCTCCGGAAAACGGTTATAGAAATCGATAGCGGTATCTTTAATACCAAAGTCATCACCGCCGCGCTCCACGCGCGCACCAAAAATACCTTTCGGCTGCAAATCCGAGGTTGATAAGCCTTTACCACCTTCCTGATAAGCACCTTCAACCTGGTTAGCGGCCACCGCGCCGCCCCATAAAAATCCGTCCGGGAAACGTTTAGTCATTTGCTTGCTCCTCTATTATTTCAGCACCGCCAACAACGGAGCGCCTTCGCTCACGGCCGTGCGGCTCAGGGTTAACACATCCACAAAGTCATCACTGTTACTCACCAAAACCGGCGTGGTGAGGTCATAACCTGCGGCTTTAATGGCATCGAGATCGAACTCCAGCAGCAGATCGCCCACTTTTACCGGCTGATCGTTCACTACTTTGGCCGAGAAATATTGTCCATCCAGCTTCACGGTATCGAGGCCGACGTGGATCAGTACCTCCGCGCCCTGCGCCGACGTCAGCCCTATCGCATGGCCAGTACGGAACATTGACGACACTACGCCATCAATCGGGGAAACCACGCGGCCCTGCTGCGGAATAATCGCCGCGCCTTTGCCAAGCAATCCGCTGGCAAAGGTTTCATCGTTAACCTGATCGAGCGGGATCACGTTGCCCGCTATCGGGCTGACCACGCTTTCGCGGCGCGTCAGGCTGGTGGGCTGAGAAACCGGTGCGGGTGGCGCCACCACGTCGGCTGCGGGTTCACTCAGGCCGAACAGATAGGTGGTTACGCAGGCAAATAACAGCGCTACCGCCGCGCCAGCGAATGCCGCCAGCACGCTGGCATCAATGCCGCTGTTCGGCACCACCTGAATAAAGGTGAATACGCTTGGGAAACCAAAGGAGTAAATGGTGGTGTGCCAAAAGCCGAGAATCGCCGCACCCAATGCGCCACCGACGCAGCCGAAGATAAACGGACGACGACGTGGTAGCGTCACGCCATACACTGCCGGTTCAGTGATACCGAAGATGCTGGCGGTAAAGGCCGATCCCGCTATCGCTTTGAGTTTGACTTCGCGGGTACGCAGAAAAACACCCAGCGTTGCGCCCGCCTGGCCCAATACCGCAGGCATCAGCAATGGCAGCAGCGTGTCATGACCAAAGTTGGCGAGGTTGTTCAGCATGATCGGCACCAATCCCCAGTGCAGACCAAAAATCACGCACACTTGCCAAATTGCGCCCATCACTGCACCCGCGATCATCGGGCTGAGACTGTAAATCCACAAATAGCCTTCGGCCAGCATGCGGCTCAGCCAGGTCGCGGCCGGACCAATCGCCAGGAACGTCAGCGGCACGGTGATCAGCAAACAGCACAACGGCGTAGTGAAATTACGTACCGCGCTGGGTGAACGCGGATGTACCCAGCGCTCAATCAGGCTGGAAACCCAGGCCGCAAAGATAATCGGAATGACTGACGAACTATAGTTCAGCACTTCGAGCGGAATGCCGATGAAGGTCAGCGGATGGCCCTGCTGTTGCTGTTGCAGCACCTCGAGAATCATCGGATGCACCAGCGCAGCGGCGATGGCCATGCTGACAAACGGATTGCCGCCAAATTTTTTACCGGCGCTGTAGCCAAGCAAAATCGGCAGGAAGTAGAACAAACCGTCGCTGGCGACGAACAGCACTTTATAACTGCCGCTATCGGCACGCATTACACCCACCACCAAAGCCAGCGCCAGCAACCCTTTGATGATGCCGGTGGCGATCATCACACCGATAAACGGGGTAAAGATACCGGAAACCAGATCGATAAAGCGGGCAAACAGGCCTTGTGGCGCATCGGTGTCTGCGGCCTCGCTCTGATTATCCAGCACGTGACGTGCCGTCAGTTCGCGATACACTTCCGCCACTTGATTACCAATCACCACCTGATATTGGCCGCCGCTCTCCACCACCATGATCACGCCAGGGTTATCCTTTAACGCGGCGGTTTGCGCTTTTTGACTGTTTTTCAGTTTGAAGCGCAAGCGCGTGGCGCAGTGCATCACGCTGATGATGTTCTCTTTGCCGCCAACACCATTAACGATGTCATCCGCCAGTTCCTGATATTGCATCACTTTTTCTCCTGAACCTGCCTTAAACTCATGCCCCAAATTTCGCGCAAAAAAAAACCTGAGACGCGCCCTCTTCAACTGAAAAAGGGCGCGTCTCAGGTTTTGCCTGCCGAACAGTAACAATCCTCAACGGACGCTATCTTGCTTACAGGGCGATAAAAGTGGCAAGCAGTTTTAGTGAATGCCGTGGAGAAGTGTGAAGCCGGTCACCGATTAAATTCGTTTCAGTGCCGCCAGTGCCAGCACGCTGAGCAGTGCGCCAATCACCATCAGCAACAGATAGCTCATCCACTGCAGCAACCAAATCCCCAGCACGCCGCCGCCCAAAAACGCTACAACGGTGTAAAAATGCAACTTAAGCCGTTCAATGTAGAGCGGCGCATCTTTCGGCGATTCTTTGCGCCGCAGCACATCAAAAAGCATCGCCAGCTCAATGCCAATATCGGTCGCGGTGCCGGAAACGTGCGTAGTACGAACGCGAGCGTTGGAGATGCGCGTCACCACCGCATTCTGCAATCCCATCAAAAAACTCAGGCTCAGCACCAGCAGCACGCCGGAACCGCTAAAACGGAACCAGCTTTCAACCATGCCCAGCATCAGTAAAGCGATGCCTTCAATCAGGATATTGATGGCGTAAATGCCGCGTATCTGACGTCGTCTGCCGGAATTAATGATCAGCGTTGAGACCGATGATCCGGCGATAAACAGCAATACGATGAGCAGAAAAAACAGGCCAACGTGCAGATTGGCTTTTGCCAGATGGTCGGAGAGAGAGGAGACATTGCCGGTCATGTTCGCCGAGAAGAAGCCGACGGTTTCAAATGCCGCGGTGTTGAGTGCGCCTGCAACGGCGGCCAACGTGCAGGCCAGTCGGATATCGGTATTGAAGGTGCGCGTGTTCTCGGCGGTGATTAGCATGGGAAATCCTGGCCCGGTGAAAGAAACGTATCTTCCTCCCGCGACCAGGAATTCTCAAGCATCGCTATGCGGTTTGCTGATCCTGCTCTTGCTCGCTAAACCGCTCGCGCATTTCGTTTTCGATCTGCTCGAGTGATTTGCCCTTAGTCTCAGGCAACATAGTAATGACGAAAATCAGCGAACCGACATTAATGGCCGCAAAGATAAAGAATGCCGCATTGCCGGTAGCGGCCAACAACGGCGGGAAGGCAAACGCCACCGCCGCATTACAGATCCACTGGAATGAAACTGCAGCGCCGGTCAGCACGCCGCGCACTTTCATCGGGAACAGTTCCGACATTAACAACCAGTAAACCGGCGAAATACACATCTGCATGAAGAACAGGAACACCAGAATCGCCGCCAGCGCGAAGATACTTTGCGTCATATCTTGTGGCATCAACAGCAGCACGCAGCCGAGGACCAGCTGCATGGCGATCACCACCGTCAAACCGGTCATCAGCATGGTACGGCGTCCGAAACGTCCTACCGCTTTGATGCCCACCATGGTAGCCAGCACCGACACAATGCCGTTACCAATGGTCGCCGCAATCGACGCGTTGGTGCCCATGCCGGTGGTTTTCAGAATCACTGGCGTGTAATACATAAAGGCGTTCACGCCGGTAAATTGAATGACAATGCCCAGCCCCGCGCCCACCAACAGCAACCGCAGGATCCACTTCTCTTTCAACAGTTCTTTCGCTGAAGGCCCCTGACGCGCCGCCTTGGCGTGCTGACGCATCTCTGCCATCTCCCTTTTCACTTCACGCGGTGTTTCACGCAGTTTGTGCAGGATACGGCTCGCTTCTTTAATGCGCCCTTCTGCCACCATCCAGTGTGGTGACGCCGGGACAAAAAAGGTGCCGATGAACAGCAAGGCGCCCGGAATCATAGCCATCGCCAGCATGTAGCGCCACAGGTGCGGATCGTTAAGCGTAAAACTCATCACTGCGCTGACAACATAAGCCAGCAGCTGTCCGGAAACGATCATCAGCTCGTTGCGGCTGACCAATGGCGCACGACGCTTTGGTCCCGCAATTTCTGCAATAAACACCGGTACGGTTGAGGAACCCCCGCCGACGGCAATCCCAAGCAGAAAACGCATCGCCACCATCACATGTAGGTTTGGTGCTAATGCGGTACCAATTGCGCCGGCGACAAAGATCAGCGCCAACGTACGCAGCGTAATACGGCGACCAAAGCGGTCGGAGACGTAGCCACTGATAAAAGCGCCCATTGCGGCACCGAAAATCAGTGATGACGTCACTAAACCCTCGGTGAACGGGGTGAGATCGAGGCCGCCCTGATCGAGCGGTAAAGTCATAAACGGCAAGGCACCGGAGATAATGCCGGTGTCATAACCAAATGCCAGTGCGCCCATGGTGGCCACTAATACCACAAAGAAGATTCGCTGTTTGACGGTAAGGTTACTTAGCGGCGAATCGTCTTCACTATTTTGCTGCGATGTGTCCATTCCTGTTCCCTGCATGTTGAACGCGCCATCAGGCGCAAAGGTTGAAACCCAAAAGGCAGAAGTATAGACAGGAATTTCAAAATGTGACGGAGGTCACTGTTAAATAGCCAGATACATGAACTTTTTTTGATCTGTTTAAAACGATTGCGCTTTTATCTCTGGCTTAACTGTTGCGACGGACTAAAATAGCAGCGTGACTAGCTAGTCCTTAAATCTAATGGAACATTGATAAGAGGTCTTCCTATGAAACAACAGAGCTACAGAGGCGGCGCAGGGAATTTTGCCAACAATCCGGAACGTGCAAAAGAAGCTGGTAGTGCGGGAGGCAAAGCCAGTGGTGGCAACTTCAGAAACGACCCTGAAAGAGCCGTTGAAGCGGGCCGGAAGGGAGGCAAAATAAGCCGTCGTCCTCCAACGAAGTCTGAGTAAGGCGCCTTAGGATTTTTTATGCCATGGATTGGCTTCACCCTTCAGCTTTTACTGAACGTATAATTGAACACCCGGCCATTTTTCGTTTGAACAGTCAGTGTCTTTCCAGCCGTAGTATCCATCGTTCGGGCTTCGCTGTAGTTCCACATCATCAGTCTTTGGCCATCCGGATAAGCGGATTCCTTATCAGGCGGGCCAAACATGGCGATCAATTCAGCGCGGGTTGTCTGGCCTGTGTGTATGTTCTGAATACTGGCGGTATCAAAATTACGCCCCACCGAACTGGAACAGGCTGTCAGTACCAGCAGCAAACTGGTGATAATTATTCCTCTCATTATTTCTCCTTTGCATATCTCACCTTAAAATTGTAGCCTATATACATAACGCATACGTTTCATATACAGGTTATCGCATGGGCATCGTGAAAATCTCTGAGTTAATGCATGAGAATCTGCGCATCGCTAGCACGGCGATGAGCCGTTCAATCAATGCGCAGGCAGAACACTGGATGAAAATCGGCATGCTAGCCGAGATCTATCCGTCACTCAATCATCAGGAATTGACGCGTTTATTGATGCGCGTCGAACGCGACAGCGGTGCTGATTTAGCGCAACTGCTCGACCATCCTTCTTTCACCTCGCAGGGAATCGCGTAATGAGCATCAAACTGCACACCGCTGAAGAGATCGAACTGGCGCGTGCCGCCGGACACGCCGCCGCTAAAGTGCTGGAGATGATCACGCCGTACGTCAAACCGGGCGTGACCACCGATGAGCTGGACGCAATTTGCCACCAATACATCGTCAACGAATTGAAAGTTGTGCCGGCCAATATCGGCTATCACGGCTATACACGCACCACCTGCACCTCGGTGAATCACGTGGTGTGTCACGGCATCCCGGGTGAGAAAAAACTCAAGGATGGCGACATCGTCAACATTGACGTTGCCATTATTAAGGACGGTTGGTACGGCGATACTAGTCGCATGTATTACGTCGGTCAGCCATCGGTACGCGCGAAACGTCTGGTGGAAATCACCTATGAATCGATGGTGGCAGGCATCAACGTGGTAAAACCGGGCGCGACCTTGGGCGATATTGGTGCGGCGATACAACAGGTGGCGGAAAAAGCGGGTTTTTCCGTGGTGCGCGAGTATTGCGGTCACGGTGTTGGCGAGGTGTATCACGGCGATCCTCAGATTCTGCATTACGGCACCCCAGGCGAAGGATTAGCGCTGCAAGCCGGCATGATCTTCACGATTGAACCGATGATTAATGCTGGCAAAGCGGGCACCAGCGTATTGTCTGATGGCTGGACGGTGGTGACTAAAGATCGCTCGCTGTCGGCGCAGTGGGAACACACCATTGCGGTGACCGAAACTGGGTTTGATTTGTTAACACCGTGGCCAGAAGGCACCGGCGAATATCAGGCCATCTAAAAAATGATCCAGAACGCACACGCCGTTCTGGATCATCATCATCTTATGCCGTTCTACGCAGCGTAAACACGCTCACGCTATTCACCATATTTGCCGCCTGTTCGCTGAGCATCGCCGAAGCCGCCAGCGATTGCTCCACCAGCGACGCGTTCTGCTGGGTAGTGATATCAATCTGGCTGATAGCGGTATTGATCTGGCTGATGCCGTCGGCCTGCTCGCTACTGGCCTGATTGATCTGCACCAGCAGCTCTTTCATCTCAGCCACGTTGGACATCATGCCGTTCATCAGCTTATTGGCGTCCGTCACCATATCGCGCCCATCCGCAATACGCGTGGAAGACTCCTCAATCAAATTACGGATTTCATGCGACGAAGTCGCGGTTTTCTGCGCCAGGGCGCGCACTTCCTGCGCGACAACGGCGAAACCGCGACCATGTTCACCGGCACGCGCGGCTTCAACTGCCGCATTCAACGCCAGAATATTGGTTTGGAAGGCGATGGAATCGATCAGGTTAATGATGTCCGCCATACGGCTGGCAGAATCATTGATCTCGGCCATTTTGGTGGCAACGTTATCCATCATGCTGGCGTTACGCCCCACCGTGGTTTCAGCCTTGGCGGAAAGATCAGCGGCAACATGCGTGTTATTACGCGTATTGTTGATGGTGGCACTGAACTCTTCCACTGAGGCCGCCGTTTGTTCAACTGAACTCGCCTGCTCTTCCGTACGTGCAGCGAGATCGTTGGTGCCCGACATTATTTCGCTGGCACCACCCGATATTTGTTCAGCGCTCATACGAATATGGCTAACGATATGCGACATTTTCTCCTGCATTTGCTGAATGGCATTAATTAACTGGCCCATTTCATCTTTACGCTGCTCATAAAAGTCAGAGCTGAGATCGCCATCCGCCACTCTGCCAAGAAACGCAACGACCTTTCGTAATGGCACAGTAATCGAGCGGATAATTATCCAGCCAATTAACGCTGATACCATAATAGCCGCAACAAAAATAATCAGCATTGAAATTTTCGTTTTGCTGTAAGAGGCCATAAAGTTATTATAAGAGTCATTTATTTGCTGCTCTTGCAAAGTAATAAACCCTTCTACTTCATTGATATAATTCCGTTGTGCTGAAGCAAGCGTAGAAAAATAGAAATCCACTGCTTTAGACACATCATTGTTCACTAAATCAAAGAAGGCGTTTCTCTCTTTAAGGAAGTCCGCTCGCTTCACTTCAACGCGCTTAAGAAAGGCCAGTGACTGTTCATCCGTTGCCAACTCACCTAATCGCTTATAGGTTGCAGTGATCTTCTTCGATGCCTCCTGAAGATTGCTCTGAATGGTTGCCCGACGCGACGTATCGATTGGGCTCATCAGCAGTGCCTGCTGCTGCACTGTCACGTTGATTTCATCAATCAATTGGTTACCTAACGCTATGGTGGGGTAATCCTCTTTCATCATGCCATTGACGCCGGTCTCGGCTAAAAATAGCGAGTTTAATCCGAGCAATGCCACTAACAGTAGCATCGCGATATTGAGCACAGAGGATATTGTTAGTTTGGTCCGCAACTTTACATTACGCGAAAATCTTTGAACTACGTCCATTTAGAAACCTCAATGATTTTGATTGAAAAGTAGTGAAGAGAACGGTGTTATTTTAAAAATAGAAAATGCTCCGAGAGTGAATCGGCATCATCTTTGTTGTTATCGTCATCTATTTCATTAACATTAGCGTTGAACGTTAATTGAGGTGATTGGTAAAAAACAGGCATGAATGAATATTTCTTGAAATCGATTTCATTGATCAGTTTCAGTTAATAGAAACGAAACAAATGATATTATCCGCCTGGTTATTTTGCTTATTTTATAATAAAGAATTCCGTTAACCCTCAGAATATGGAAGAATTGATCTTATTTTTATCATTTGCAGCAATTTGACTCAGAGAAAACTGATTACTTATCTGCATAGTTTGGGATTTAGCACACGAAGCAGCGGTCAGCAAAGCTATCCTGCTGACCGACCGCCGTCATCCCTCAAAATGCTACTTCAGCACGCTGCAAAATCGCTTCATTCGCGACATCAGGAAGCTGATGGAGCAACCAATCCGCCATCTGCATTTCATGCTGCACGATACGCTGAAAAACCATTACGCCTTTATCATCTGCCGCCTGCTGTGCGGCTGCTAACAATGCAGTGTAGGTCGCCACTTTGTAGTTGCAGAAAACATAGCTGCTTACCGCAATGCGCACGCCCTCTTCATCACGCAGCATATCGCTTGCTGCCTGCCCAACCACTGACATACGTCCTAACGCATCTTTCATTGCCGACCAATTGCTGTCGTAACGTTTAAGCACATCTTTAACCTGCTGCTGTTGTTCACGTGTTTGCTGCATGTATTGCTTAATGCGCGCCTGCAGCAGCGGGAAGTCATCCAGACGCAACGCGGCGGCTTGCAGCAGTGACTCAGCATGTTTCTCCATGGCATGCGCATCGCGCAGCCAGTCCAGGTACACAAATTCTTTGGTCATCAATTCGCTCCGAAAGTGGGAATTTCTGCTACCGAACGGCTTGGTGATCGCGCACCGCCTGATAGCTGCCTGAAGGGATAAATATCGGCTCATTTAGACTAATAAATTAAAATAAGCGAAGCGTTAATTAAGACTTAACGAGCAGATTAATTAAACGTAGCAACGGTTCGCTGCGGCGCAAGTATTGAAACCCAGAATTGCGACTGAGATAAAATGTAACAACACCTACCGCTTCGCTTATTATTTCTGGCTGGAAAGC
Source organism: Pantoea sp. E2023-21 (assembly GCF_051302795.1). NCBI lineage: Bacteria > Pseudomonadati > Pseudomonadota > Gammaproteobacteria > Enterobacterales > Erwiniaceae > Pantoea > Pantoea sp. E2023-21. The sequence continues at coordinate 549,451 of NZ_CP195345.1, forward strand.
TTCCCTCTTCGCGTTAAAAAAATAATAATAAAGATTCATGGTAATTTCATGAAGACATCAATGAAAATCGACTGATAGTTAGGCAATCAAGATTGTTGAATTAAGTATTAAGATTAACCCTGGCTTGAATCTGGTAAAAACATCACTACATTTATTTTGCATCACATTGGCACTAACAAAGAGGAGAACCAATGACGGACGCTAAGAAGCTACCCGATGAGGAAGAAAAAAAACCGCAACGTCGTGGGGGCGCAGGTAACTTCGCAGAGAATAAGGAACGCGCGGCTGAAGCTGGGCGCAAAGGTGGTCAGGCGAGTAGCGGCAACTTCAAAAACGATCCTGAACGCGCCATTGAAGCAGGCCGTAAAGGAGGGAAGATCAGCCGGCGCAAATAACATTAGCATCACAAGAATACACAATTAACGTCGTTTAACTTCTGCCCCACACTCTCCTGACCCTGCATTTACGCTTCGCTTAAATACAGACACAATGCTGTCAGGGGAGTAATTTTTGTTAATAATACGATGCAATCGATTATTTCTTGATCAATCTCCACTTATTTACCGCTTCGCTTAACCTGGCTTTACCCTTCGCTTATTCCCAGGAAAATTACATTTGCAGGCTAATAATAAATTGCGTGTTTATTAAGATATTTCCGGCTCCGCTTACAGGATGTTACACACTTAGCCAGTGTATTCTGAATGATCGTAGGTACTAATTAGCCAGACATTAACGAAAAGTGAAAATGAGCCAAAACAAGCACAGTTGATTTTGTTGAGCGCCTTACATGCTGTTTACAGACCCACAATCTGATTTAGATAAGCGGGGTTACGCCCGCTTACTTGAAGATGGTGAAGCCAAAGTAGAGGAGTTCATGTCTGGGTGAATCTCTGTTACCAGATTGAAACTGCTGTATGAAATTGCGGCAAAAGATGATTTTGTCGATTACGTGCGCAATCTTCCAGGAAATTTCACATTTAATTCGATCGATTATCCTTCCGATATTTTTCGCCCTATTCTTCACCCACATTCACCTGTAAAAAATGGACATTTAATGAAAACTCAACTTGCTTTGATTGGCGCTTTACTTTCAACCGCAGCCATTTCAGCCGTGGCGGCACAACCTGCGGCAACTAAAAATCCGCTTAGCGTTCATGTATTGAATTTGCAGACCGGCTCGCCAACTGCAGGCATTGAAGTCGAACTCGATCAAAAACAAAATAATAACTGGGTGAAGTTAGCGAGTGGTAAAACCGACAGCAATGGCAGAATCAGTGCGCTGTTTCCAGCTGATCAAACGGCGACCGCAGGCAGCTATCGCGTGGTATTCAAAACCGGCGAATATTATAAAACCAACAATCAAAAAACCTTCTTCCCGGAAATTCCAGTGGAATTCAACATGGAAAGCAACGGCGAGCACTACCATATTCCTCTGCTGCTGAGCCCGTTTGGTTATTCGACCTATCGCGGTAACTAACTTCTTATTGGCCGCTATTGATGGCGGCCTGTTATAAACCCAACGCGTTTTATTCTGCGGGCCATCTGGTGTGGCCCGCTTAATGCGCTATTTCATTGCCTGATCTTTTCTGCTATCGAGCGTTTGCTGATATTCATTAAGAAAAGGCTGTTCCGCAGGATCAATACGATCCATGCCGCTGGTAAAACGGTGCCAATAAGGGTAATTAGGTGCCGGACGCGTTACCTGCTCAATACGCTGACGCTGCTCATCACTTAATTGCAGCTCGAAAGCGTTAAGGTTCTCACGTAAGTGCGCTTCAGTTCTGTTTCCCACAATCAGTGACGTAATGCCCGGTCGGTCGGCTAACCATGCCAGACAAATTTGGGGGATGGAAGCATTCAGTTCAGCACCCACTTCTTCTAGCACTTCAATGACTTTATAAGCATGCTCCATATCGTGCACATACGGCTCAGGCCATCCGCTACCTTGACGCGTCGAGGCCGGCGCCTTCTTATTGCGTCCCACCGCGCCGGTTAACAGACCCTCACCCAGCGGCCCCCAAACCAGCGTGCCAATATCCTGATCTAATGCCATCGGCAATAACTCGTATTCAGCTTCGCGTGATTCCGGCGTGTAATAAATCTGCTGACTCACAGGTTTAAATAACTGCTGTGCTTCAGCTCGCCCCAGCGTTTTCATCATTTGCCAGGCGGTATAATTCGAGGTACCAAAGTAACGAATCTTGCCGCTTTTAACCAAATCCTCCAATGCACGCAAAGTCTCATCCACCGACGTTACGCCGTCCCAATTGTGGATTTGGTACAAATCGATGTGATCGGTATTTAAGCGCTTTAAGCTTGCTTCACAGGCGTTAATTAAGTGGAAACGACTTGCTCCACTTGCGTTAGGGTCGTCGCCCAGCGGGCTTCTTGCTTTACTTGCCAGGATGATTTGGTCGCGTTTTTCTCGCAGCGCCTCACCTACAACCTCTTCGGCCCCGCCCATTGAATACAGGTCGGCTGTGTCGATCATATTTACACCGTGATCCAGCGCGATATCAATAAATCGGCGGGCTTCTGCTGCATTAACATTGCCGGTTTTTTCAAAGCCAGCTTTACCCGCAAAGGGAACCGTACCCAACACGCATTTGGAAACAAGCAGGCCGGAATGTCCGAGTTTTCTATATTGCATTTACTTTCCTCCTCTACAACTTTAAAAGGCGATCGTAATCGCAATTATTTCACACTATTAAATGATTTCGTTGAAAGCATAGAAGTCATCTACCTGATATGCAAACGGCGAAAGGACATTATTAGGAAACACGAAAATTAGCGGTAATTAATATACGCTTACATTCTTTTATTTTATTAAGCTGATTAAACCGAGCCATTGACCAAAATCGCGGTTATTTCAGCCAATATTTACTATTTGGTCTATCTTCTTCATACTCCTTATAAGATGGAAACTTTATGAAATCTTTACCTCTGATTATCTTTCCCGTTCTGTTATTGGCCGGTTGCGGTGCCTCAAATACGCCACCGCATACGCCCCTGCCTGGAAAGGAAACGTCTGCAAAAATGCGTACGCTAGAATCGGGAGCACAGGTGATGCAGTCGCGCCCGCCCGTGGAGGCCATCAGCGCATATCTTGACGGTTTTCATTTTTACAATGGCGACAAAAACGGACAGATGGAAGCGCATCACTATGTCACGGTGCTTAATGATGATGTTATGCAAGCCGTTATTTATGATGGAAATACTAAAGATGCGCGGCTAATGGGCGTTGAATACATCATCAGAGAGCGTCTGTTCAAAACGCTGCCACCCGATGAAAAAAAACTCTGGCACAGTCATCAGTATGAGGTGAAATCCGGCAGTTTAATTGCACCCGGTCTGCCAGCAGTTGCAGAGAAGGCGTTGATGAGTAACATCGTTAACACCTACGGTAAAACCTGGCACACCTGGCACACTGATCGAGATAAAACGTTGCCGCTGGGCAGTCCGGCGCTGATGATGGGCTTTACCGGTGAAGGGCAACTTGATCCGGCACTGCTTGCAGACCGGGATCGTCGTTTTGGTGTCAACACCCGAGACATCAAAGCACAACGGCAAGACATTGTGGCTCGCCCTGTAGCCGCGGGTGCAGATGCCTGGCAGCAAGGTAATGTCGTACAACTTAAACTGATAACAGGGTCAGGCGATCATGGCCACAATGACACGGACCATTTTGGCACCTCTGAGCAAACCGAACGAAAAATCAAACCGGACAAACCTGCTAGATAATGCTTGTTTCGTCTAATGACGCTCGTTCATTGAATGTCTTGCGCCAATTGGTCGGCGTGGTATTGAGTCGCTGGCGGAAGTGATGACGCAGCGCTTCCGGCGATCCAAATCCAGCCTGTTCGGCAACCTGATCCACACTCAGTTTGCCGCTCTCCAGCAGAGCACAGGCTTTTTCCAGCCGCACGTTTAGCATCCACTCTCCCGGCGTGGTTCCCGTGGCGTCATGAAAGCGTCGCAAAAAGGTGCGGCGGCTCATGCCGGCTTGCCTGGCGAGCTGATCAATCACTAACGGCGTGTTGAGGTGATTGCGTAAATCATCGAGCAGCGGTGAAAGATTTTTTGCCGCGCGTAGCGGCACCGGTTGCTGGATCAGCTGCGCCTGATTTCCTTCACGCAGCGGCGGCGTGACCATGTGGCGCGCGGTGCGGTTTGCCACTTCGATGCCATAATCGCGGCGAATCAGATGCAGGCACAAATCCACACCCGCCGCGCCACCCGCGGAGGTAATGATGCTGCCTTCATCAACATAAATCATGCCGTGCTCAACCTGCACTTGCGGGAAGCGTTGCGCCAGAATCTCGGTGCTGTTCCAGTGCGCGGTAGCACGCTTCCCATCCAGCAATCCGGCGGCGCCGAGTACGAAACTGCCTGCGCAGATCGAAACAATACGCGTGCCGTTGCGGTGGGCTTTTTGTAACGCCGCAATCAGCTGATCCGATGCCGGTTCATGCACGCTGCGCCAGCCGGGAATCACGATGGTGCCCGCCTCTTCCAGCAGCTCAAGTCCGCCGTCAACCACCAGCCGCACGCCGCCTTGCGCGCCGAAAACGCCCTCTTCTACCGACGCCACGCTCAAATCATACAAAGGCTGACCGAACACCTCGTCGGCGCGTCCGAAGGCCTCAACGGCGATGCCGAATTCAAAGGTACACAGACATTCATAGGCCAACAGAACCAGTCGGCGGTTGAACGGTGCAGGCGAACGGGCATGAAGCGGAGCAATCATTTGCATTACAGGTCACCGGAAAAATTGGCACGATCTTGACGATATATGGCATGCGGGCAGATTTCCACTGCCACGCCAATCTTTCATGCTGGCACGCTCTTAACGTATCGCAGGGATTGAGTATGAAGAACATGTTGGCGCTGATGGCGGTTTGTCTGGCCGCGTTGATGTCGGGATTGGAGATATCGAGCGTGCCGGTGATTTTGCCGGTGCTGGAAAAAGAGATGCACGCCAGTTTCCGCGAGCTGCAGTGGATCATGAATGCCTACACGCTCGCCTGCACCGCCGTGTTAATGGCAACCGGCACGCTGGCAGACACCTATGGACGCAAGCGCGTTTTTATCATCAGCATTATCGCCTTCGGCGTGACATCGGTGATGTGCGGATTGGCGGGAAATGCGCAGTGGCTGATCGTCGGGCGTTTGCTGCAAGGACTCAGCGGTGGCGCGATGCTAACTTGCCTGATTGCCATTTTGTCGTTCCAGTTTCCCCAGGGAAAAGCGCGCAGTCGTGCCTTCGCTGCGTGGGGCATTACTTTTGGCTTTGGACTGGGATTCGGCCCGATCATCGGCGGCGTGCTGGTCGCCTGGTTTAGCTGGCAATGGGTGTTTTTGGTGCATGGATTTATCGCGTTGCTGACGCTGATCCTCGCTTTAAAAAATGTGTTGGAATCGCGCGATGCCGAAGCCAAAAAGCTCGATCTCAGCGGCCTGATCACCTTATCGTTCAGCGTGGTCGGCACAACCTACCTCATCACGCAGGGCAGCAGTCTGGGTTGGCGCAGCCTTACGGCACAGCTGATTTTACTGGTTACGTTGCTGAGCGCGCTGCTGTTTGTATGGATTGAGAAACGCCATCCACACCCGATGTTTGATTTCTCAGTGTTCCGCATCCGTGCCTTTTCCGGTGCGCTGATGGGATCGATTGGCATGAACTTCAGCTTCTGGCCGCTGATGATTTATCTGCCGGTGTATTATCAGAGCGGACTTGGCTACAGCAGCATGGCAACCGGTTTGGCGCTGCTGGCTTACACCTTGCCGACCTTACTCATGCCGCCGCTCGGCGAAAAGTGGGTGGCGCGCTTTGGCGCGGCGCGCACGATTCCGCTGGGATTATTCACCATCGGCGCCGGCTTTATGCTGATGAAGTTCGCCGCCGCGCAGCAGATGAGTTTACTGCCGGGCGCGCTGATCGCTGGCATCGCGCTCGGGCTGACCAACACGCCTGTCACCAACACCACAACCGGATCGGTGCCAGGTAATCGCGTGGGTATGGCTTCTGGGATCGATATCAGCGCGCGCCTGATTACGCTTGCTATTAATATCGCGCTGATGGGCAGCTTGCTGGTGGCGGGCATCGCAGCGAGTCTGCAACGCCTTATGCCGGGACAAAATGATGTGTATGCACTGGCCGAGCACATCGCCGGCGGCGGCGAGGTTTTACTGGCCCCCAACATTGCCACGCAGGTGCTGACAGACGGTTTTTCCGGCGTGCTGTTGTATGGCGCGGCAGGCGTGTGGGGATTGGCGCTGGCCAGTTATCTGCTGTTTAACGTCCGGCGCAAGGCGCAGGAACAATGTACGTCTTAGTTACGGATGCACCCATTTGCTGTTGGTGAGCGCTCCGTCTGAGCTGTAATTGAGCAACGCTCTTTGATTGTTTTCCCGCGCCAGCAAACACCAATCCAGTTGGGTAATGCGGATCTGCAAGACGCCGAAATTATCCTCCGCATTACCGGCATCGTTGGCTGGGGAATCGAGGTCACTTCCCGGCGCAGCACCAGCATAGGTTTGCTGCGTCCGGGGCGTTAATCGTTGCCACGCCGCTTTAGCCACTGCGCTGTGTGCGGCGTGCAATTTGACCGTTCCCTGCAGCCGCAGCTGGGTTTTAGTGCAGTAACCTAAAACCGTCACGTCAGGATTAACCGCCAGCGCCTGCCACTTAGGGCTGCGCATATCGGTATGAAACTCCAGCGTGCGATGTATGTGGTCAACCGCGCGCAGCACCAATGTCCTTGCCTGCGGCTTGCCCTGTAGATCAACGGAAGCGAGCGTTAAGAAGTGAAATCCGGCATCAGGCTCGCGTGCGCTGGTTTCCAGTTGTTGCCAGCAAGCGTTATCAATCTCGCGCAATGACATCTGTTGCTCCTGTTGGCTGGATTAACGGTTATTGGTGACGTTCAACCAGCGCCAGAATCAGCGCCTGAAGTTCCGCTAATCCTTGCTGCTGGCTGATATCGCCGCACACCACTGCATTGGAAATCGCATCGGCGGCGCCTAACATTCCCCACATGCTGGCTTGCGGCAGCGATGCTTCAGCAAACCAGCCTCGGAATTTTTCAATGAAATCGAGCTGGTATTTTCGCTTCACTTCCGCCAGCTCCGGCGAGCTATCAAGCGCCGACAGCACATCCGGAATTTCACGTCCCTGCGTCAACACGCAATCGACGTAACTCGACGCCACCACCTTAGCCCGCTCGACAAGACTGGCACCGGCGGCATTCATTGCCGCCTCGATAATCGCGTTCTGGCGCAGATCGAAATCCTCATACAGCGCCGCGAGCAGACCGTGGCGCGTGCCAAAATGATCGTAGACCACCGGTTTACTGACGCCAGCCTCTTCCGCCACGCGTCCTAACGTCAGCGCATCGCTGCCTTGCGCGCGCACCAGATTCCACGCCACGCCAATCAGCTGCTGACGACGTGCCTGATGTGTCATGCGCTGGCGAGTGGGTTGATTCATGCCGGTTCCTTAATGTGAAAAAGTCGCTGTCCAAGCTGATCTGCCAGCGCAAAGTGTGCGTCGGGATAGTTTTCATCGGTTGGCAGCAGCAATTCGCTGGTCACTACCGGCGCGCCGCAATAGCCAAAAATCCCCTCATCGATCTGCGTGCGCATGCTGCTGAAATAGCCGCGACGCACATACGTACGCTGGCTGGCGGCGCCCAACGCCAGCAGATGGACGTTTAAGTGGCCTAACTTTTTTACCACGGTTTGGCCGTCATCCTCATAGGCCCAGCCTTGGGTGAAAACGCGATCGATCCAGCCTTTCAGTTGCGCCGGGAACGACCACCAGTAAATCGGGTAGACCAGCACCAGCGCATCCGCACGATCCAGCCGCTGCTGCTCGGCTACGACATCGGCGGGCGAAGGTGCAGCACTTTTGAACTGGTCAAAATCGGCCTGGTTGAAGCGCGGATCAAACTGCTCCGCCGCCAGATCGGCGATTTCATAACTGTGGCCACCCGCAGCAATACCTTGTGCAATCTGCGTGACAATGTGGTGCGTGTGTGAATTTTGGTCCGGATGAGCAGTAACGATCAGAGCATGCATGGCAACAACCTCCGCAATGAGTAAGCTACTAGTAGTAACTTACCATTGGTAGGTTGTCAAACTCACAGCGTTTTAGCAAAGCAGATCGATTCGTTTCGGTCGATGTATGGTCCGTAGTTCTCGATCTGGGTGTAGCCGGAACGGTGATAAAAGGCCACGGCACGGCGATTAATTACGCGGGTTGAAAGCCGGATTTCGCGGTATTTCATGTTTTTGGCCAGCGTTTCCAGATACTCCAACAGCGCGGCGCCAACGCCCGGCACGCTACGATCAGAGTACATGCGCTTCACTTCAGCGGTATGCTTTGCAAGCGGTCTCAACGCCCCACAACCCACGGCGTTGCCTGCTTCATCTCTGGCCAGCAGCCACAACGAACGGTCGGTGTTTAGCTCCTGGGCGCTGAAATGACTTTTGCCGTTATCGACGGTGATCACCGCGAGTTCGGCCGATAGTTTCTCTACCAATAACTGGGATTCAGATGAGAGGGGATCGGCTTGCTGGATTTTGATGTTCATGAAGAATAGGCGTTCCTGATTTAAGGGCTGGGACATTGAACAACACGTCAATTAATGAATATCATAAATATGTTAAATTGAATGCCTGAATACGCATTCATAACCTGTTAATCTTATCACCTGTATTCTATCCGCAACTCAACAACAATCCGTAACCGTTCAATTGTAGCCAGCCAACATGTTAATTCACGCATTCGTTAACTATAATCTCAACGACAATTTCAAAAAACGTAACTCTTGAACTCTTAACTCATGCCTCACCCGTTCGCTCGTCTACGGTTATTGATTTCTATTGGTACCGTGGGCATCAGTTATTTCGAACTAGCGTCGAGCGGGCGCAGTTAAGCATTCTGAAAAGTAATTCAGTAACATTTGGAGCTCTCCGCCGTATCCGAGGTGATCCAGCTACGGCGTCGAGAATATGTGGCTTTAGAGCTTAAATAGAGATCCTGAACAGTAGACCGTGATCTATATGTTACTCGATAGGTGTTGCTATATATCGACCAATTACATGAACATCATTGACATCACATTCTGGATAGATCCATTTTTCCCAGTTATCTATGACCCATTGAGTACTTAAGCCTCTGGCCTCTTTTAACTCACTTTCCTCTGGTAATAAAACAAGTATTAGCCCAGCCTTATGGCCCGATGAGACCATAAGACCATTAGACCGATCACCCCCAGACATATCGAATACCATAAAATCAACCAGCTCTTCATAAGGCCATTCTCCGGGAAGACGCAAAATAGTTCCATGAACCAATGCCTTACTAGGATAATTAACCAATTTCATTACGTTATTCATATTACTTAACCTTCAAGTCATGACTACCGGAGGTATCTTTACTACCTTCAATAAATTTCAATCCCATATCAACCTCCCCTTGGTGTTTACCATTTTTGGGATTAACTAACTCAAAACGACCATGCTGTGTATCAAGCGCATAAAGATTACCATCCGAGCCTTTATAAACATCTCTATTGTTCATTTTGGTTAATTTGTTATCTTTTACCCAGCCATTACTTTGAGCAACTGAACTGGCCATTTGCTTGACTTGAGCAACTCTTTCCCTCGGTGGTAAACCAACCAGACTCGCTTCATAATGATTAACTTGCTGCCCATTGGGTAGTTTAGTTGTGTTGGCTTGACTCGGTTTTCCAGCTTTTCCCATACCGCCTGTAACAGCGGCCATGGCTACACCAGCCAAGATTTCAGCTTTCTGGTCATCCAGGCCATACATGGTCTGAAGCCGTTGAGCAAATTCAGTGCTGTTGACAATTCCTGATTCATCTATCTGCTGCATCAGCAAGACCGATAAATCGTTCTTCATTGCCCTCGGAATATCTTCACCCAGCGCTCTGTCGATCGCTTCATGAACCAACATAGTATTAGCTGGGATATCACCGTAATTTTCTTTACAAGCCTTCGCATCTGAAGCACAAGTAACGATTAGCTCATTACGTTGTTTCAGGCTCAGTTCTTCCATTTCTTTAACGATCTGACCGCAGTCACCGCGAGCTTCACATCCTTTCGCTCTTGCAGCGAAATCATCAATCTGCGGTGCACTCAGCCCATTATTCTCCACAACAACTTTATCCGGTGCAGAGCCAGCCGTCGTACAACGTTTTTTCCTGTTCTTTCCACAGGTTAGAACAGGTTTTCCCTGTAGCGTTTTCCGGACCGTAACTTTTTGCCCCGACGCGCTTTTTTCGCCCGTGCACGCTACCGCCAGGCCGGGGCGTCCTGCCTGCACCCGCGCATTTTAACAACACCGTTCTGCCTGACATTACCTGCGTTCATCGCGGCGGCTATCCGGGACACAGCTTGTCTGTGGGCCGGATTGCCGCCTGCCGGGCGCGGGCTGGCGAGGCCCGCAAGCGACGGAACGGCGCTATGAGACGCTGAAGGTTGAGCCAACACACGTTTTGCATGTCCGCACTCAACCTGGGCGAGGGCGGAAGCGGGCGAGGCGTGAACGAGCAACGCAGTGCGAGCCGCCGCAGCCAGACGCAGCGGGCGGGCATAAAGCCCTTTTAGCGGAGGCCGTCAGGCCGACAACCGCTTTGCCTTTACTCACTGACGATGATGCGGCTGACGCCGCCAGGAGGGCGGCCGCACCCGCAGTTCAACGCGGGGCGCACGCCATAATGCAGATTATGCGCACACGAGCGCGTGAGGGGATTAAGACCGGAGGACGCAGCTGACCGCGAGAGTGCGTGTAATCTCCCGCATTATGGTGAATGGCCGTATGGCGGCCACGCCGGACCGGTATATTCTGCAACGCCCGCGCCGCTGTGCGGCCATTTACCCCCGCGCTGCACAGGGATTGATGAAGGCAGATCGCCGCCGGGAAGCGGCGCTCTGCCGTGCACGGAACAGCCGCACTAACAGGGAGCCGGCTAACCCTGCGGTATCAGTGGCGGCGCCGCTGCTGCGTCCGGCTCCGGGATTTCCTTTTGCTCTGCCGGATGCGTTGACGCGTGTACCGCCTGAAGCGCGCGTATGCTGACCTGCGTGTAGATCTGCGTCGACTCAACGCTCGCGTGGCCCAGCACCGCCTGTATCCAGCGCAGGTCCGCACCGTTCTCCAGCATCTGCGTGGCCATCGCGTGCCGGAACAGGTGGCAGCTTCCTTTGGCGATACCCGCCGCTCTCAGGTACGGCACCACCGCCATCGTAATGCCGCTCGCCGTCAGACCGGCCATGCCGTCCATTGCCAGGAACAGCGCTCTGCAGTCAGGAACGACGAGCACCTCCGGGCGCACGTGCTGCAGATAACGTTGCAGCCACCACAGCGCCCGTTCGCCCACCGGGATAACCCGATCCTGCTTTCCCTTGCCCTGCACGATGGTCAGTATTCTGCGGCTGAAGTCCGGGCTGTAGATCGCCAGTTTTTCCACCTCACCACGCCGGATACCGGTTGACCACAGCAGCTCCAGCAGCGCCCGATCGCGGATGCCCTGCAGCGTCGTCAGGTCACACAGGCTCAGCGCCTCTTCAACCTACTCCACGCTCAGGATAGTGCGCGGCAGGAGCTTCTCCAGCCTCGGTAGCTCAAGGTCGGCGGCGGGATTCGCCAGGATAAGATGCTGCTGCGTCATCCAGCGGAACCACACCTGAAGCGGCTGTAGCGTGGTGCGCTGCGTCCGGGTGGTCAGCGGTTCGCCGTTGCTTTTGCGGTAGCCGTACAGGTAACGCTGATAGCTTTCCAGAACCGGGCGCGTGACGTCAGCCGCATAATACAGTCCGCGTTCACCGGCCCAGCAGATAAAGCGGTAGCTGTGATGCGTCTGTACCTTCAGCGTGGTCTCCGACCAGTTACGCTCCCTGCGCCACTTCACGAACCGCAGCAGCAGCGCATACAGGCTTTTCGGGTCTAATGCCGGGCCGACCGGCTGGCGATACACGTCATCAACAGTAAGCAGCCGGTTCGGACCGGTTTTGCAGTTAGCCATTCTTCACCGCCTGCAACGAAGGCGATGGCGACGGTAACGTCCCTGTTTTTTCTTTTATTACCACGTTTTGCTCAGCCCCGACCGGTTCAGGTTGTGAGCCTTTCACGGCATGGCCTGAAGCCGGTTTCTGATGCTCCGACCGGCTGCCGGCCGCACCCCGACCGCTGGCCGGCCGGAGCTCAGTCACATCCGACCGGCACGTATCGCCTTCGTCAGCCGCCACGTTCAACCCGCTAACCATCAGCAACTAAGCGAGGTAGTTAACCATGGCTGCGCAACATCATAAGTCAGAACCTGCGGCACCCTAAGCCCGGCGTTATACGGTGGGTTATATCAGAGATGCGAGGAAGTTTGAGCCGTCACCGTCCATTACGCTGAAGGGCCAGTGGATGGCGGCGCTGGGGTTTGAGACCGGGCAGAAGATCGAGGTGATCACACAGCCGGGGCAACTGATCATCCGGCTGGCGGTGGAAGGATAGCTGACTGACAAAATAAAGATCCCGGCTCGATGGCCGGGACTTTGTCATTAAGAGAGCATTTTATCTAATATGCTTCCAATTTTGCCCAGCAAAGCTGCAACCTCATTTTTTTCAGCGCCGATTCTTGTTTCAAATTCAGCAATATCAATACCATTACAGACTTCATTCAGCGCTGAATTTAAAATCAGCAGCTCTTCCTCTGTTATATTAATTTCTGCATTTTTCTTTGTTACTGATAATAAATCCATATTTACCTCAAGCTATCAAAGTAGGCTCTTCCATTAACTGGTCTGAACGCAGTGCCGCCATCACCAGGTTTAGGGTTACGTATCACTACTGTGTTTGTCGACTGATCCCAATAAGCTGATCTTCCACCACTTAACTCTTTGACAGAAGTTGGATTTTTGACAACATTTTCGATGTGTTGAGCAAACTGCTCTTTTGTCTTTATACCCAAATTAGAGAATTCATTTTGCTGAATAACATGCTTTTCGAAAGCATGCCCATTGGCAATTTCTTTTCCCGTTAATTCGGCATTCAGATTTTTACCATTGGCAGCACTATGAGCTTCATTGTTTCTCGCATTTTCCTCGTCCTGCGGCTCCCAACCACCTGGCGTTCCAGATCCCGTTCCACCCAGCTCGGCTTTATCAGCATCCGACAGATCCTTGCCAATATTTGGCTGGCTCTGCTCCTCACTACTTTCTGAAGAACATGCTCGCCCAAAGGAGCATTGAGTCGCCTTGTCCATTACATCGCCAAGATCTTTAATGGCACCTTCAAGGCCTGATGCTATCTTCTTATCCGCATCCTGTTTAACCTGGTCGCCAGGACCAACAGGTACCCCCGGAACAGGAACTGGCGGAGCTGGTAGACTCAGCGCATTATTCTCAACCGCATTCTTACCAGCCTGAGCTCCGGATATTGCTCCGGATGCACTGTCACTGCCCACGCCAGCAGCAATACCCGAAGCCAGCGTCGCCAGCGCGCTCAGGTTTTCCTTCTGCTCCGAGGTGAGTTTATCGCTGTCAGAAGTACCATAAAGCGCCAGCGCAATTGCCGGGGCAGCCAGCTCTCCTGAGACGGCACCCGTCGCGCCCGCGACCGCACTGCCTCCGCTAAGCTCATCGATAACGCCACCTAAAATAGCATGTGCCATCAGATTGTTAAGCTTTTGTGTATTCGTCAGCGTGCTGTAATCCGCGTTATCCGTTGTGATTTCTTTGACTTTAGCCGCAAGGTAAGGGGCTGCGTCCTGTGCCAGCGCAGCTTTAATATCTCCGCCCGCTTTTAGTCCGACATCACCTTCCGCCGCCAGCGCTGCTGCCTCGCTGGTAATATCCTGCCCGGCTACCAGCATCAGGTTGCCGCCGCTGGAAACGGTCGTGCGTTCAGCACCGGAGCTATGAGTTTCCTTGTTACCTGTTTTACGGCTTTCGCTGGTCTCGATGCTGTTGAGACTGAGGTCGTGCCATGCATTGAGCAGCAGATCGCCACCTGCGTTCAGTGAGGCACCGGTGATGTTGATATCGTTGCCGGACTTCAGGCTGAGCGCATCCAGCGACGTAATCGCCGCAGTCTGGCCAAGCAGCGTCTTGCTTGCCTGCACAGGCCCGCTGCCGCCGATTGTCCACTGCGAACTTGCGGTAGTGTTATTGATGTCACCGTTGACAGCGTTCTGCGCCACGATAGTGCTGGTGCTGTTGGTGATGTTCCCGCCGGAGAGCGTCACGTTGTTTCCGGCAATCACGCTGCCGTTGTTCATCGCAGCATCTTTTTCGGACAGGCACACTTTCGGCACCATCACCGTCTGACCATTCACCGAGGCGGCTTCCCACCAGATGATACTTTTATCCAGCGAGGCAACCTGTTCTGCGGTAAGCGACACGCCAAATTGCAGGCCTAAAGCCTGCTGTGACGCGGCGGCGTTATCCATCAGGTAACGCATCTGATCCAGATCGGAACCCACGCCATTCAGATAGCGATTGCCGGTCTGATTCAGCACAACATTGCTGACGTAGCGGGTATCAAAGGCCGCATCGCCGAGGAAGCGGTAATCGTTGTCTGACTTGAGATTCAGCCTGTCCAGCAGATAGGACGAGCCGAGGAAGGTATTCACGTCGGTATACTGCTGACGGCTTTCCTGTGGCGCGCTGCCAGACTGTTTACCCAGCAACTGATTGAGATCGCCAAACAGGCTGGCGTCCAGATGCCCCAGACCGTTTAATTTCGGGTTCACGGTGATGAGATAGGGACTGCTGCTGGTCAGGCTACAACAAGATGCAGCAGCACCGCGATTTGGCATTTCTGTCTATGGCATATGCCACGTTGCTGCGTGTCAGCGAACTTGGACGTCTGCGCGTGCGGGCTCTCTCTCGCGCACAAGATGGCCGAATCATTCTTGATGTGGCCTGGACCAAAACGATTGTGATGACCGGTGGCCTGATAAAAGCGCTGGGCGATCTGTCTTCGCAAAGACGTACGGAGTGGCTAAATAAATCAGGGCTGATTCACAAACCGGATGCATTTATCTTCGGTCCTGTTCACCGTACTAATTGCGCGACAGCTGTATCGCTAAAGCCTTTGCCTACCCGCGCGCTGGAGGATATTTTTGCCCGAGCATGGCGTGAAGCTGGCCCCGGGCAGGATGCGCCGCCAAATAAAAATCGATATCGGAGATGGTCGGGGCACAGCACTCGCGTAGGCGCTGCGGTCGATATGGCTACAAAAAAATGCAGCACTGCGCAGATTATGCAGGAGGGTACTTGGAAGAAGCCAGAGACAGTGATGCGATACATTAGGCATGTTGACGCTCATGCCGGCGCTATGGTCGACTTCATGGATAATTACGCTCGAAGCTAAAAGCTTTAGTGCAGAATTCTTTACCACTACACGGCTCAACTGCTAAGTGCTTAGTCATCCTGCCTTTCATGATGATGTCCACTCCGGTTCATTTCCTCGACTAACTCAAATATAAAGTTGGTGGTTTTAGGTTGCAGGCAACAGAAAATATTTCTCTGTATTATTTGCCTCTCTCCTATTAGCGCCTGCACTGAAATTAAGCGCGCAGCGTCTCTGATTGATTAGTAAAATCGTAGCGAAAGCATCTCCTGGTACAGCAAATGGAATTTCTCTTGTGCCATTTGGACGGTAGCCGTTCTTCAGGCCGGCCAGGTTTTGGTTAGAGTGTGATTCTGCCGGTCATAACTGTATCGAAGTGATGAATTGTCGGGGATCTCGAGTGCCGACTATGCATCAGCACGCTACTCCTTGCTCAAACGCCATCATAATCTTATTTATATGCGTGTGGACGACCGGAAGGCATCCAAAATGGCGGGCTGAGCGCTTCGATGAAACACGAAGTTCACAACATCATAATTATGTTAAATATTGTGTCAGGAGTCACACCCGTCACCGCGCGATGCTTTCATCTACTCAGACGGCACCCAATTTTTTGGGTACCGTTCAACTGTGGGTAGGATTATTGTTACTTAATGGGGTAATTGTAATGCGAAGGTATTTTATAATCTTCAGGTATACCAGGCCAATCAGAAGATTTTAATAAAGCATCAGCATCTTCTTTAAATGCATCAAAAAAACCTGATAAATTCATTGAGTATACCCGGATATAAACCAGCGCCGCTTGTATTGTAACCTTATCATCATTCAACCAGGCCTTTTCTAGAAGCTCCTTTGCATGCCCAAGAAATTCAAGTCCACGATGAAATGAGGCGCATTGTTGAGCTTTATAATCAATCAAAAGTTCATCTTTATCTATTGGTTTTTTTGGCAAAACCTTCGACAACTGAAGATAAATTTCTTTTAATTCATCAAAATCAATTTATTTAATCATTTAGGCAATTTCTGTCCTTCAGCATCAGCTGTACGTCATCCGCTCATCACCTGCCTTTTTTCACTATCCTTTTGCAGGTAACGGCTCGTGGAGTGGCGCACACTACTCAAGGAGCTCTTTGCTGGTGAGGGCTAAGGATTACATGTCATTACGTCCAGATTTCTTCACCTTCAGAAGTAATCCAAACGATGCCGGCTGGCGCTTTGACAAAAAACCACATACCAAACTCATCTAAATCATCATCTTCATCTTCTGATGGATATGGAGGCCAGGAAGATTCCAATTCTCTTAATTGCTGCTCAATTTTCCCTTCTAAAAATAAACCATCTTTAGCTAATTTTATTCTTCCTTCATTCAATAATTTTTCTAATAGAATAAAAAATATTTTTTTCCTCAAATTATAGTTTTCAGGTTTATTTGCGCACTCAACGCTTATGTGTTGCCACATTGTCCCCATCGACAGCCCATACGAAGTAACACTAACATCATCACATACTTTATCAATGGAATCTGTCATTTAAACTTAACCTCAACTCTTCTGCCATTGTTAATAGATGGAGTTAAAATATCTATAGTCCATTTGGCACCTGTTTGTTGCGACGAATTTGAAAAGTCTCTTAATGTCATAGTGCTGCCAGCATTAGGACCTTCAGTTATTTTAATGGAGTAGACAGTTCCTTTGCCAGCGATGTTTTTTCCATCAGGCATATTTCCTGACCCAGTAATCTGCTTAAAGTAAGTCATTACATCTGCATCAGACGCACCTTTGAATACTGGAGCACCGATACTTGTTTCAGGATCTGCAGACATTGTTTTTCCATTAACTGTTATTTTAAAGTCTTTGGGCTGCACAGACAGGTTATTGAACTGAAGTGCTAAGTCATTTATCTTATTTTTGGCTTGCTGTTGCAAGATACTGCCTTGCGGCTTACCGCTCAGGTCGACAGCGTTCTTACCATTCTGCCCGATCTTGTCCAAAGCAGTTTTTTCAGCTTCAACCAGCGATGCCGTATCTTTAGCTGCAACTGAAGATTCCTTCGCACCTTTCAATCCATAGGCTGCGCCGCCTATCGCCGCAACAGTATGAACGCCTGCCATTGCAGTATAGAGGCCGTCCGCTATTTCTTTACTGATGCCCCAGTTTTTAGCGATTCGATTAACATCTGCCTCGCGCTCTGCTTTCGCATCAGCGCTGGCGTATTGCCAGATCAGAGTATCTACCTGAACTTTACCATCTTTGTAGACGGTACCCATGTTACCAATATACTGGCCGTCGAGTTTCTCGTCATAGCTGCGACCCATCACGGCCAGTTCCTGCCGCATCCCATGACAGGCTGACGAAGTCAGATTCTTACACGCCGAATCCAGTGCAGCATCAAATGCCTTATCCTTCGCGTTGAGGTCAATAATTAACTTCTCTGCTTGCTGCTTTTTCTCTCCCTCCAGATAAGGTAGCGACCATTTTGCATCTTGTCGTACTTTATCGTCCGCCGCATACAGTGCGTTATTTTCTGCAGAATTTTTTCCTAACTGAGCAGCATTAACCGCTTGTGAAGTATTACCGCCGATTGTGGCACCAACAAGTCCTGATGCGAGTGTGCTCAGCGCACTGATGGTCTGCTTCTCTGTTTCGGTTAGGCCGTCGACCGTTTTTCCCGGGTATAACTGACCCATCACAATTTGTGCCATCAGCTCACCGCTGACGGCACCCGCTGCTCCGGCCAGCGCGTCATGCCCGGAGGCATAAGAGGCAATGGCTCCGACTACGGCATGCGCCATTGCCTGCGCTTCAGGATTGCCGCTGGTATATTTGTGAATCTGTTCTGCCAGATAGGGAGCGGATGCGCCACTGATAGCCTGACCAATGTTATTGCCTGCCAGCCCTTGCATTGCAGCCGTTACGGCCTGAATGCCCTGCTGCACAGCACTGCCCGTTCCCAGTTTTGTTGCATTAAACGCGGCATCATAATTGTTCTGCCAGGCCTGCTTAGCGATGTCATCGTTACCTGCTGTCTTTCCTAGATTGGCTTTTTCCCAGTCGGACTTCGCCTTAGCAAGATCCGACGCGCTCAGGGAAGACATTTTCTCATTGGCCTCCCGCGTAGCGATGATTTGGCCCTGTGTACGCGCTATATCACCCACCTGCACGCCAATTTCGCCAACCATCTGCGCGGTTTGCAGGCGCTTTTGCTCTTTCTCTTTATTAAGGATCGGACTGATGCTGTCGTTGGCATGCTCAGTATCACGACTCAGGTCACTCATACTCTGCTGCTGGTTAGCCTGATCGCGAACTACAATCGTACCTTCAGCCACAGCAGATTGCGTAGTGCCTTCGGCATGCCCCTTACCGCCAGCGCCGGCAAGCAGTGTATTTGCCATATTACCGGCAAACTGCCCTCCCATACTCCCGCCTGAACTGATGCCTGCACCCTGGTGCCCAGTCTTATAATTCGCTTTATTCTGTATGTCGGAAAAGCCCAGCGTTCCCGTATCGAGAAGGTTTTTAGCAGCATCTGCCTGACTGGCAATTACCGCGCCATTCAGTTGCGTGTGGTTCCCCACAGTAATATTAAAACCGCCTGTACCTGCATAGATACCGCTCTGCTCCAGCACGCTGTCATAATTGCTGTGCATATTATCCTGGCTGGCGTTGATGTAACCTGACCCCGTCATAGATCCGAAGGTAAAGCTTCCTCCTGCGCCAAAGCTGGCTTGTTTCGAATCATACTTATCGCTGTCCTGTAGGCTTGTTATCGTCAGATCGCGACCAATATTTGCGTTGACACTATTACCATTCACCTGCGCACCACTGAGCAGGGTATCCCGGCCGCTAATAATTGATACGTCTCCTCCGCTGTCCAGCGTAGTTTCACTCCAGAAAGTACCGCTACCCTTTTCACTGCCTTTTGCACCATTCACACTGGCAAAAATACTGATCCCGGCACTTCCTGAACCTACACCAATACTTACACCGACCCCTCCGCCGCTACTGCTGTTTTTACCGGTGGTCTGTTGCGTATTTTCGGCAGCAATAAGTTGGATATCGTTAGCGGCCTGTAACGTCGTATCACCTGCGGCCTTCAATTGCCCTCCTGCAATCAGCAAATCACCACTGCCAGAATGGTTCCTTTCGCCTGTTGCATTTATGACCAGATTATTGCCGGCATTAATGGTCGTTCCGGTTATCGTATCGGTTTTTTGTTGTTGCTCAGATTTTGAATGCTGAGTTGAATACGACAGGCTTATGCCTATCCCGTTAGCAGGATTACCCTGTTCCTGTGAAAGCTGATTTGCCTGGCTGGCTTGCACTCCTGAAAGAACCGCTTTCGTGGCTTGTAGGGCGGCCAGACGGCCATCGCTTTCCTGCCTGGCTGACTGTGTTGCTGCAATAGCACTGTTCGCAGCTTCGGCTACCGCGCCTGACAGTGCCAGCGTCAGCCCGCTAGAGCGCTGTTCAGAACGTTCATCAATCTGGCGAATATCATGACCTGGCAGAATTGAAACACTGTCTCCCTGCAGGGTAATATTGTTTCCGGCAACTACATCCGCGCCAGCTATTTGTAATTTATCGCCGGCTCTGATTAAGACGTCGCCACCGATACTGCCTATCGTGCTGATACTCTGGCTCTGAGTAGCCCCTTTCTCCCGCATCTCATTCATTGAGTGGCTGCTGCCCAAAGTAATACCCAGCCCACCAGAACCTGAGATACCAATCTTCTTCGACTCAGAGTAACGCCATGCGGTATCGGTATTGGTCGCCGCCAGGATACTGACGCTGTCACCTGCATCAAGAGTTAATTTGTCGTCCGCTACTATTTGAGAGCCTTTAACCAGCAAATCTTTATCTGCAGAAACCGAGACATTTAGACCACTGAGTAAAGTCCCTTTTTCATTGGTGGCGCTGTCCTCCTGAATCGTTTTCGTTTTAATCCGGCTCAGATGATCGTAACGTGTTTTTGTTTGCTCCTTGTAGAAATAATCAGATTCCCCTGCAGTTGTCAGGTTGACGTCAGCTCCAGCATTAAGGGCAATATCGCGTTTAGCGCTTACATCACCAGCAACAATGTTGATATCTCGTTTTGCGTTTAAGCTGATGTTCTCTCCTGCTGAAAGCGTCGTACCGCTTTGGCGTACCGTATCACTGATAACAGTCTGTCTTCTGTAATGGCTTTCAGTGCCTTCACTTTGCGAATTTGCATTAAGATCTATATCGCGGCCTGCGCTGAGAGTTATATTTTTTCCGGCAGCCAGAATAGCTGCCTGGCTTGTGATGTCATTACCTGCAAAAACATTCAGATTGTTACTGCTACTTAGCGTGTCCTGACGGGTACCCGTTGAATATGAATTTCGTGATGTGCGGCTTGTATGAGTTTCCTCCTGGCCGGAAAGCAGGTTGACATTACCACCTGCGATGAGCGTAGCATCTTGTTCTGCACTGAGAGTACTGGCTTCTATCGTGAGATCTTTCCCAGCCTGTAAATGGATTTCTCCTGAAACATCCACATTGCTACCTGAGCCAGATTTCAGGCTGAAATTTTGCCAGCTGTCTTTCAAGACAGCCATATTGTGGTTTGCCATAATATTCAAGTTTTTCGCGGCATTGAGTGACGCGTTCTCATCAGCGCGAACTGAAGCTCCCTTGATATTGATGTTGTTTCCGGCGTTTATAAGTAGATCGCCACTCGAGTAAATATTTGCTCGTTCTTCCTGCTCAGTGAAGCGGGATAACACGAATTGAGAACTGTAATCAATATCTTTCATCAGAGTGATGTTATTGACATTTCCCTCAATGCTTTCGAGAGTAACTTTTTTCCCTGAAATGGATGAGCCGATATTATTTATATCGCCCAAAGCACTCAGATTCAATTCTCCGCCTGACTTAATTAATGAACTGTTTTGGTTACCGATTTTAGTTTTGCTACTAACATACAATTTATTGGTGGCTGATAATGTACTTGAATTATTTTCAATGTTTTGGCCCACGATGCTTACGGTATTACCGGCAATCACGCTTCCATTGTTTACTTCAGTGTCTGATGCCACAAGATAGAGTTTAGGTACCAGAACCGTTTCACCATTAACAGTAGCGGCTTCCCACCAGAGAATGCTTTTATGAAGTGAGCCTATCTGCTCCGCGCTGAGTGAAACGCCCGCTTTCAGACCGAGGGACTGCCCTGCCTCTGCGGCATTATCCATCAGATATGTCATTTGTTCGAGATCTGAACCCAGCCCGTCAATATATTGCTTACCGGTCTGACTCAGTACGGCATTACTGACATAGCGGGTATCGAAAGCAGCATCTCCCAGCAATCGGTAGTCAGACTCAGGTTTCATACCCAGTCTGTCCAGAAGATATGTTGACCCCAGAAAAGTTTGTTTGTCAGTATATATCGGAGACGTCTCTAATGGACTTTGTTGGGGCTGTTTACCGAGTAGTTGATTCAACTCACTGAAAATCCCCTTATCGAGTTCCCCTAGTCCGGCTAATTTAGGGTTTACAACAATGAGATAGGGGCTTTTAGGATCAGCAGAGACGTTGAAATATCCATTAGTGCTCTGAGGTATCGGATAGGCCTGAATATCAACTGACGTTCTGTTAGTTAAATTCTCTTTCTGAGCAATGGTGCTATAGGGGCTATCCTCTAACTTTTTAGTAACTTGTATTTCTTTAAATTTTTCACCGATTCCAGCCAGACTTTGTAACCCTGTTGCTTTTTGGCTCTGAGTATATAGAGAGTTACCGCCATTTACCGCTTGTAATGCGTCTGTAAGCTGATCAGTCCATGATGGACTACCGGGTACGACACTACCTGCGTCAATTAATGCAAGGCTTTCTAAACCTTTGCTAACGGATTGCGTCGATAATAAGTCAATGCGTGGGTTCTTGAGCAATGGCGTAATCGTGCCACGTACATCAGATGAATCACTGTTGTTAAGAATGTTTGTAAAATTTGTTTGAAGATTTCCATTGGACTGAATCACACCGTGTATAGTGCTTCCTTGTTCTGTACGATAGGAATCAGTCGCGAAGGAATATATTTTATCGTCAAACTTTACAGGCAGGCCGTTATAACTTGACGAGCTGCTATCATATTCAGGGCTTAAGAAAGTATAATCACTTGGTTTAATTTCTTCATATACAAGATAGTAATTTTTAATAGGTGTGTAACTTCGCCATACGTTTTGCGTTCCTGAGAGATAGGACTGGTTGTTAAGTTCGACACCATCCATGTGCATGTCTTTTCCAGCAAGGATGTAGCTACCTAGGTTGTCCACTCTTCCCAGTTGTCCATAAAAATTACGGCCTGCACTGATCCTTCCTGCCTGACCTGTTACCTGCGTGCTGAATATGATTCGAGAAATTAATACTTCTTTATTCTGGTCTAAATTTACAGGGAGGGGTGCGACCGAATAGTAGTCCATACCGGGCGCTTTCTGGTAAAAATATTTAAGCTCATCAGCTCCAAAAATATTCAAAGGAAGGGCATAAACTCCCTGCGCACCATGAATGCCAAAAATGTTGGTGCCGCTGAAAAATGCATAGTTTTCCTCAAAATCCTCCCTTTGTGTGGGGCCGACAGTCAGAGAGGCCCATTGATTAAGCAGATGCCCAGTCTTAATCGTGATATCACCATTCTGCGACTCAATGGTTCCCGAAGTATTGATCACCTCGCCATTGGCATTCCCCGCCGCGTCGCGCTGCATCCACACACTGTTGCCCGCCAGCATATCGCCGCGCTGGTTTTTAATGCTGTTAGCGTAAAGATAGAGATTCTGCCCGGCATACAGCAGCGCCGTGTTCACAATGCTGCCCGGTGAGGAAAGGGTGAGATTACCGCGGGTGCCGGTAAAGCCGTTAAGCGCCACGTCGCTGCGGCTGGTAAGCGCCACATTGCCACCGCCCTGCAGCGTGCCCGCGCTGTTCATGTTGATGCGCTGCCCGCTCAGGCTGCTGTCGCCAGTTCCGGTGGTGAGCTGGCCATTGTTGGTCAGATCGCCGCCTGCGCTCAGCGTCAGCGCCTGGCCCTGCAATGTTCCCTGGTTCTCAATTGCGCCGTTACTACTGATAGTCAGGCGATTCCCTGCGGCCAGCGTGTTGCGTGCGGTAAAACTGTTGATGAGTTTGAGCGTTGCGTCGTCCAGCGCCACCACCTGTCCAAGCTGATCAAATCCCGTGCTTTCCAGCAGCAGATTCCCGCCGGTGAACAGCTTGCCCGCGGCCTGCTGGGTCACATTTGTGGCTTTGACATTCAGCTGGTTGACGCCCAGCACCGTGCCGTTGTTAGAGAGTTGCGCGTAGTTCACCGTCAGGTTTCCGCCCTGTGCGATGCCCTGGTTCTGCAGGCTGGTGCCGGTGAGTGTCGCCTGCTGATCCGCCATCAGTGTGCCGCTGTTGCTGGCGCTGGCCGCATTGAGGACCAGCTGCGAAGCCTGCAGCCAGCCGCTGTTGACCAGCTGTGGCGCGCTGAGCGTGAGATCCGCTGAAGAGAGCACTTTGCCGCTGTTGTTAGCCAGGCCGCTGGTGGTAATACGGCTGGTGGCTCCCTGGATCACGCCGTAGTTATAGAGTTCGGGCGTGGTCAGCGTCAGGCCGTTTTGACTGAGTAACGTCCCGCTGGCGTTATTGGTGAGGCGTCCGCCGGCGTTCAGCTGCAGGTTGTTGTCGCCCTGCAAGCGCCCGCTGTTGGTGACGCTACCGCTGCTGAGTAACAGATTCTTACCCTGCATCCGGCCCGCGTTATCCACGGTGGCTGCATGCACGTCCAGCGTGCCACCGCTCAGCAGCGCCGCGTTTTGCTGCTGCGTCAGTGCGCCTGACAACGTTGTGGTCAGTCCTTCTACGCCCGACATCTCGCCGCCGTTGTTAAGCGTCGCGCCCTGTAACGTCAGGTTGCGGGCAATCCACTGTCCCTGATTGGTGAAACTAAGCGCATTGAGCGCGGCATTGCCGTTCGCCGTGATTTTGCTGCCAGAGGCGGACGTCAGCGCATCGCTGAGGTTAAGCGTCAGATCGCCTGCGCTCTGGATTGCACCGTTGTTGGCAAGGTGGGTGGCGTTCAGCAGGATCTGCTGTCCCTGCCAGCTGCCGTTGTTGGTGATGACATCACCGGCAATGTTCAGCGTGCCCTGCGTCAGCAGCTGACCGCCAGCATTGTTGATTAATTCCCGTGTGGGCTGCGACTGTAGCGCCAGCATGCGGAAAACGCGGGTCTGCGCCGGACCGATAGTCAGTGATTGCAGACCAATCAGACTGCCCTGATTAGTCACGCTGGCCGGGGTAATTGCGAGCGTTTCGCCCTGCACGCTGCCACTGTTATTCAACGCACCGCCACTCAGCGTCATCGCCTTATCCGCCAGCAGCGAGCCGCTGTTGTTCAGGTTCTGCGCGCTGACCTGTGCCGCGCCCTGCGACAATATTTCACCGCTGTTGCGCAGCTCACCCGCAACGTCAGCTGACACACCTGTGGTGCCCAGCAGCGAGCCCTGATTCTGCCAGCGGCCTGCGTTGATTTGCGCGTTGTCACCCTGGATTGCGCCCGCCGTGTTGAGGTCGGCAGCGTTCAGCAGCAGGTCACCGCCGGTCAGCGTTTTGCCGCCAGTTGCCTGTGTTAAAGCGCCGCTCGACTGTGCATCCAGCGAGGATGTTCCCTGCCATAGGCCACTGTTGCTGAGGCTGCTGCCGCGTAACACCAGACGATCGGCCAGCACTTTACCGCTGTTTTGCAGGTTACCCGCAGTCAGGCTGGCGTTGCCGCCCGCAGTCAGGCTACCACGGTTATCCAGCAGCCCGTCAGATTGACCTTTGAGTGAGTCAATACCGTAAACGGTGCCACTGTTGCTCAGCGAGCCAAACTGATAGTCAATACTTTGGCCCTGCCACACACCGGCGTTGTCACCGGTTGCACCTTTGAGCGCAACAATACCGTTGCTCAGTAGCTGTCCCGCGCCCAGGTTACTGAACTGCCTGAAATCCGCGCTGAGTCCATTGTCACCCTGGAGCAGGCTTTGATTCTTCAGCACATCACCTGACGCATTCAACTGCTGTGCCGCAATCGAACCGCCATTGTTCAGCTCGCTGGCATGAATATGCGCCTGGCGCTGCGCAAGCAAAACACCCTGCCCGCCGTTGTTCAGTGTGCCGCTCAGGTCTGCATTCAGATTGGTTGCGGTGATGCGGCCGCTGTTGTTCAGGTCACGTCCGTTAATGCTGAAGTCATCAGCCACCTGAAGCAGGCCCGCATTGGTCAACTTTACCGGGGAAAGCGTCAGCGAACCGCCGCTGATAAGCTGACCGCGGGTGGCGTTAGTGATATCCGCGCTGTTCAGTAAGAGCGCGCTGTTGCCCTGCAACAGCCCGGCGTTGGTCAGCAGCGGTGCGGTGATGCTGATGCGGTTGGCCGCCAGCGTACCGCTGTTAGTGATGTCGTGGCTGATGAGGGCAAAATCGTTCTGGCTCAGCAGCGTGCCGCGGTTATCCAGTGCCCCGCTCAGGGTGCCAAGGAACTGCGTGGTCGCCTGGGCGCTGCCGGCGTTCTGCCAGCTTTGCAGCCGCATATCAAGCGTGTCGGCCTGAACGCTGCCCTGATTATCCAGGCTGTCAGCATGAGCAATTAGCGTGCCGGCACTCAGTAACTGGCCGCTGGTTTTATTACTGAGCTTATCGCCCATCACGGTCAGTGCATCACTGCCCTGAATCAGCCCGCTGTTAACTAAGTCTCCCTGAAGGGTGAGCGCCTGCGCCAGCAGCCAGCCGCTGTTATCAACGGAATCTGTTTTAAGCTGTAAGCTGTGCTGACCAAGGATTTTGCCACTGTTATCAAGCGTTGCAGCGTTAATTACGCCATCACTCGCACTCAACGCGTTGCCGCTGTTATGCCAGTTGTCTGCCGTTACCGCCAGTTGCTGTCCCTGCAGTTGGCCACGGTTAGTGAGCGTGTCTGCTGAGACTGTCAGTTTGCCGTCACTCAGTAACGTACCACTGCTGGTTATCGCCTTGCCGCTAGCCTGCAGGGATTGTTTACCCTGCAACGTGCCGCTGTTGTTCAGCGTGCTGGCATCAACATGGGTTGTTGCTGCGGCGATTTGACCGTCATTGGTCAGCGTATCGTTTTGAAGATTGAGGGTGTTATCAGCGAGCAGCAGACCACCCTGCTGATTATTCAGCTGCGCATTTGAGGCAAAAAGGCTGGCAGCGTTGATTTCGCCGCTGTTGGTGAGCGCGTCGCCACTCAGCGTCAGCCCTGCCTTGCTGGTGATGAGCCCGTTGTTACTCAACTGCGGCAGATTGAGTGCAAAGCTGTTGTCCGAACTCAGGGTGCCGCCCGCCAGATTATTCAGGCGGTTGCCGCTGTAGGTCAGCGCTTTGCTGCCCTGAATCAGCCCGCTGTTATCAGTTTGCAAACTGCTGAGTGAGAGCACGGGCGCTGACAATACGCCCTGATTCAGCATGCTGTCGCTGCTGAGGTTTAGATTCTCTGCGCCAGATATGGCCGCGCCCTTACCATTCTGCAGACTGCTTGTAGTGATGCCGGTGGTGTTAGCGGCCAGCATGCCGCGATTATCAAGTTGTTTTGCCGTGATGGTTAAGTTGTTTCCAGCAGTCAACTGGCCGCTGTTGCTGAGCCGATCCTGCGCCTGCAATCTGATATCGTTGCCGGCTTTCGCGACGGCATTGCTGTCCGTAACAACGGTTGCGCCACTGAGCTGAACATCACGTCCTACCGTGATGCTGGTGCCATTAGTGGTGAGATTTCCTTTCGCCGTGATGCTGACTCCGGCGTCGCTGACCAGCGTGCCTTTGTTGAGCGTTGCATCCTGCTTTGCACTGAGCGTGACCTGTCCGGAAGCTTTGTTTTCGCCACCGAGCGTCACTGCTTCAGCATTCGCCGTCAGCGCACCGCTGCTCAGGCTGTTATTCAGCGTCAGTTTGCCGCTGGCATCGAGCTGAATATCACCCTGTTTCGCCACCAGGTTACCGAGGTTAACGCCCACGCCCTTTTCGCTCGACACCAGATGAATACGATTGGCATACATGCCGCCAAGCGCGCCGGTATCGACCGCTACCGACGGTGCCGCGCCCTCACCGGCAATCGGCGTTACCGAACCATCCGCACCGACCCGATTAGCTCCCACCGTCACCGACAGATCTTTCGCGTGGATCCCGGCGTTGATCTCCGTTGCGCGCGCGACAATCGACACGGCATCGGCATTGCTGCCGTCCAGTCCCTGACCTTCGACAATCACCGATCCTTTCGTTACCTCCAGCGCCGCCAGATTGCCATTTGCATCCAGCTGCGGTTTACCGGTGGTCAGCGTGACGTTTGGCGTATTGATAAAGCCGCAGCCGTTACAGGTGATGCCATACGGGTTGGCGACCATCACATTAGCGGCTTTGCCCGCCACTTCGGTGTAGCCCTGCAATTGTGAGCGGTTGGCACCAACGACTTCGTTGATGATTGCCTGTGCTTCGTGACCGGCTTTCAGATTGGGGTTGTTCTGGACCAGGCCGCCAAGCTGCGTCTGGGTAAGCTGGCCGGTGGCGTTATTGAGGATCAGCCCTTCCTTACCGACGTTATACTGCTGGTACTGGTTGTGCGAAATCCCGGCGCCGTTGGGCGTCGCGATATTCACTACCGGCACGCCGTTGCCGGCGGCATCCATTTTCGTACCTGGCGTGACGGGCGTGATTTGTGCCGCCATCGCCGGCAGCATCGGCTGCACCGCCAGCAGATAGCAGATGACATAGCTCAGCGCGCGACGGGCGAGGGAAACGGGTTGACGATCGTCCATAATCTTTGCCTCTTAGAAAACCAGCCCGACGCGGGCGTAAATGCTGACGTGATCCGGCTGCATATGGCCGGGATAGCTAAGCGGAATGCCGACGGTGTACTGGGTATAAAAATTGCGGCCGCGCGTACTAAGGCCTAACGCGCTGCCCCACAAGGTGCCGGTGGATTCGCGGTTCTGCGCGTCACTCTTAAGCCAGCCGCCGTCGATGGCAGCCAGCGCGCTGACGTCGCCCAAAACCGGCAGCGTGAACAGGCTGTAGCTCAGTTCGTTGCGCAGATAGCCACCGGCATCACCGGAGAGATACTGCTCCTTAAAACCGCGCACCGAGCTTTCGCCACCCAGCGTCAGGCGTTCGCTGCCATAGAGTCGATCGGGCGACCACTGACCGTAAACGCTACTCAACAGCCATAGATTGTCAGCCAGCGGGCGCTGGAAGCTGCCACTGATGCTCCACTTGCGGAACTGCGCTTTCGGCAAATCGCCGGTTTTGCCCGCGTCATCTTCGGCATCGAACCACGGCATGCCGCGCGTGAACGTCGGGTTGAGCGTAGCGACGCCGCCAAGGATTTTCTGCGTGTGGTTGAGTCCCAGTTGCGCGCTGGTGATTTTGCGACTGCTACTCTGCAACAAGGTATTGTTGAGATAGTTGTGGCTGGAATAGTGATTCAGGCCGAGCTGGACGCCGGTTTTGATATCGCCGTTGCGAAACAGCACCCATGAACCGTTAAGCCGGTGCGACACGTTGTCGCCGTTGCTCAGCCAGGTGAAGCCGTTGTTGACGAAGCTGCTGTGATAGTTGCTCCAGCTGTAGCTGTAGTCGAGCAGTCCGTAGCCGTAAGGTACGCTGACGCCCGCCTGCAGGCTCTGCGCGTCACGCCACTGGCTGAAAGCGCTACTGCGTGCGCCGCTGATAAACCAGCGGTCGGCCAGTCCCAGCAGATTATTGCCCGTCAGCGAGGCGTTAAGCTGACCAACCCCGGTGCTTTTCTGTCCGCTGTTATCAAAACCCAGCGATGCGCTGAGCGGGAATTCCGGCGTCGCCGTAAGGTTGACCACGGAATAACCGGTTTTAGGCGACGGCTGTATTTCAATCTGTACCGGCGTTGTGCGCACGCGGTTAATCTGCTCCATGCCCTGCTCAATATCGCGCAGATTGAGTATCTTTCCTTCAAGGCCCGGAAACGCCATCTGTAGTGAACGCGGATGCTGGTCGTCGAGACGAATGGCGTCCAGCTTCCCTTCCAGCACCGGTATAATTAATTCGCCCTGCGATAAATCCTGTTCAATTAAAAAAGCCCGACTGGTTATATAGCCTCTTTGCATATACCAGTCAGAAATAGCGTGTACCAGCGAATTAATTTCGGTTAAGTTCAGGCAGCGTTGAATATAAGGTTCGGCCAGTGATTGCTGCTGACTGGCAGACATTAGCGTGGCGTTGCGAATAGCGATATGCTGCACCGGAAAGCAGGGGCCAGCCTGACCAGAATCCGCTGCTGGCGTGCTCTGCGGCACTGTAGCACTCCACAGCGCATCTCGCTGCTGCTGGTCATTTTGCAAACGTTTTTGTTGCTGATTCTGAATATAATCGCGGTCGCCCGGATTTAACGGTGCCGCAAATGCAGAAGTTGTGATCATACCGACGCCCAGCGCCAGTGACATCCATGTTTTTGCCATCATAATAAGACTTAAGCGAAATTAATTGTAAGTTTTGTGTAAGCACTTTTGTGCAGAATATCACCTTAACAATCAGAAAGTTCCTGGCTATTTATAAAAAAATTAATTTCCTGTTTATTCTATTTTATGAATTATGAAGTTTCTTCCTAACAAAAATAGTCAGTTACTCCATCACTTTACCTGATACTGTTCCCCCTCCAGGTCATGCATATTGAATGAAATGATGAGGGAAATGCATATACAGAATGAGGATCTCCACTGCATTGATTAGCAGTCTGCGGGTAAAGTGGTTGCGGCGAACCCTAATCAGAGCATAAGCGCCTGCATTTGATTGTTACATTATAACATACTTTAGGCCCACCAATGGTTGAACTGATCCCCAAATCCATCCTCTTACTTATGGCTGTCAATTTACAGGCAAGTGATTAGTTTTCATTATAATAACGAGGAATACATGTTTACAAAGGGTTGGGTTAAGCAGTTTTATATACCGGTGTTTATTTCGCTCTATATCGGCGTACTTCTTAATATTCCGATTTTCATCCGTCGCTATACGCAACTGCAGTTTGATAATACCCTTTCATTAATGACTGAGGTCATGGCTGCATTTTTTTTGGTCATGCTGTTAACGTTGTTAACCTCATTAACCGGAAAATATCTATCGCGCGTATTAATGACCATGCTGGTGATATTCTCCAGCGCCGCCAGTTATTACATGATTTTCTTTAATATTGATATTGGTTATGGCATTATCGCCGCCGTTTTGGCCACCGATTCATTAGACCTTTCTAAGGAATCAGTTGGTTGGCACTTTATGCTATGGATGGTGATCATTAACATCGTCCCACTATGGCTTATCTGGCGCGGAATGCGCGGCAATCCAGTGACAAATATCAGTAAAAAGCGTTACTGGTCTTATAAAACTATCGCCATTGTTATTGCCGCATTAGGTTGCTGGTTGCCGTTGAATTTAATGGGCAAGGTGCAGGATGAACAGGATAAGAAAAATAATCGCATGATGGCCAGCTATGGTGGCATTGTTGCGGGTACTTATTCGCCGTCTAACTGGCTATCGGGCGTTGGCTTGCTGGCTTATAGTTCGTTCAGCCAGGCTGAAGATAACCGTAATCTTTACGATCCTGCTGAGCACTTTAAATACGTTCCACCGAAAAATGCGGATAACTTGTATATCGTGTTTGTGATTGGTGAAAGTGCCCGCCGCGATCACATGGGTTTATACGGTTACGATCGCGATAACACGCCTTATCTCGATCACGAAAAAAACCTGGTTCACTTGCAGGGCTATTCCTGTGATACCTCAACCAAGCTCTCGCTGCGCTGTATGTTTGTCAGAGAAGGCGGCGCCTCAGAAGCCCCGCAGCGTACGTTGAAAGAGATGAATGTCTTCACAGTGATGAAGAAGCAGGGATTCTCGGAAGATCTCTATTCGATGCAGAGCGAAGCCTGGTTCTATAACAAAGTCATGGCTGACAGTTATTCAATGCGCGAATCTATTCAGGCGGAGAAGCGGAATGTCGGTAAGCCGGTGGATGATATGGCACTGATTAATGAATTGCAGGACTCTATTCAGCGCCATCCGCAGGGTAAACACATTGTGATTCTTCATACCAAAGGCTCACACTATATGTATACCGAGCGCTATCCACGGGCGTTTGCGCGTTATAAGCCGGAGTGTCAGGGCATTGATGATGCCTGCAGCACCGAGGAGATGATTAATTCCTATGATAATAGTCTTTTATATACCGATTATTTTCTTAAGCAGACTTTCGACAGCCTGAAGGATAAAAATGCCATCGTATTTTATGCATCGGATCATGGGGAATCAATTTCCGATAATCTGCATTTCCACGGCACACCACGCGATCATGCACCGATGGCGCAGCGAACGGTGCCGATTATGGTTTGGGCATCAGATACGTTTTTAAGTGACAGTAATAACAAAGCGTCATTTGCCAAACTTCAGCAACTGCAGAATGACAAAACGCCGGTATTCCACGAGAAGTTATTCGACTCGATATTAGGTTGTTCTGGCTTTACCTCACCTGATGGCGGGATTAATTCGCTCAGGAACTGGTGCGCGCATTAAGGCACAATCCAGGCGGCAGTTTTACGTCCATTAATAATGGATGTTTAACTGCTGCTACTTTTATTTGAGTACGATGACCGCATAGCGACAACGTTGTTCTGAGTCATTCCTGAAAATACAGTCAGCAGGATCGCCCAGTTCCAGACAATCGCCAGTCTGCATTTCGAAGATTTTTTCACCTTCTTGAAAACGTAATTCGCCCTCTAAAATCCAGATAAGCTGACGGCGCGACAGATAGGAAATGACCGGCATCGGCACGCTAACACCGGGCGGCAATTCGATGCTGACAAGATCGAGCGGTATCTGCCCCTGCGACACGTGGCGTCGTATGTATCCCGTTTCAGGGTCCTGCCAAACCGGCTGCTCATGCTGTTTCAGTAATGTTCCCGTTTGAACTTCGCTCAACGCGATCAGTTGCGACATGCTCATATCAAACGAACCCGCCAAACGTGCCAGCAACGTTGCTGTAGGACTGCTTTCGCCCCGTTCAATTTTATGGATCATTGCCCGAGATACGCCTGATTGCTCAGCCAATTCAGTCAGCGACCAGCTGCGTTTTTCCCTTTCAGCCTTCACTTTTTTGCCAATGCGCGCGTTTAAATCATCTTCTTTAGTGGATTTTTCGTCTGACATAGTGGATATATAAGATAGTGTACGAAGTGTCTACTTTAGTGGCATAACAGCGAGGTGTCTATGGTGAGCATACGTTCGGCAGTTGAAAAAGATACAGCGGTAATCACTGATATTTATAACGATGCGGTGCTAAACAGCACTGCTATCTGGAATGATCAATCGGTCGATATTGCTAACCGAATCAAATGGTTGTCAGATCGGCAAACGGCGGGATTTCCGGTTCTGGTTGCCGTTGATGAGCAGGATAATGCGCTCGGCTACGCTTCCTATGGTGACTGGCGCCCCTGGGATGGATACCGCTACACGGTTGAACATTCGGTCTATGTCCATAAAGCGTCACAGGGAAAAGGCATTGGTGCGGCATTAATGCAGTCACTTATCACGCATGCGACCGAGCAAGGTAAGCACGTGATGGTGGCGGGCATTGAGTCTGAAAACACACCTTCAATCGCGTTACATCGCAAGTTAGGATTTACCGATGCCGGACAGATTAGCCAGGTAGGAACGAAATTTGGCCGCTGGCTGGATCTAACATTTATGCAACTGCGGCTGGATAGCAGGGACAAACCTTAATTGACGATGACCAGGCTGGAGCAAAGGCCCAAAATGGAGGATATATGACGCCAGAAATCAAAACGGAACGATTAATCCTGAAGCCACTTGAAAGCGGCGATGGGCAGGCGATGCAAATTGCTTTCCCTCGCTGGGAGATCGTGCGTTATCTCAATGCTGCCGTGCCGTGGCCTTATCCTAAAGGTGCCTCGCAAGATTACGTGGATAACGTGGTGTTGCCCGCTGTCAACGAAGGTCGATGCTGGTGCTGGAGCATCAGACGCCAGGATAAACCTGAGGAATTAATTGGGCTGATCGAATTGCGCGATGAAGAAAATGATAACCGCGGATTCTGGCTGGTACCTGAGTGGCAGCAACGCGGATTCATGAGTGAAGCCTGCAACGCCGTGAACGACTTCTGGTTTAGAACGCTGGGCCGCGAAGTATTACGCGTGCCAAAAGCGGCGGTGAATACCGGCTCGGTGATGATCTCACGTAAATCTGGCATGCGTCTGATAAAAACCGGTAAAAAAGAGTATGTCGCGGGTGTTCTCGATTACGAATTATGGGAGTTAACCCGCGAAGAGTGGCTCGCAAGAGAAATAAACTGATGAAACCATGATTTCATATATTCCCAGGTGCGCATTGATGCGCACCCTACCTTGATTTGACGCGGTTTTTCGCAGGGTCGCCATTTATGGCGTAATGCTCGTCAGTTAAGCAGCGCATTGGCTCGGTAACTTGGTCGCCATGAATGGTGACCCTACAGCCGTTACAGCGACATTGATTAATAAATAGGCATTGATGCTCCAGCGTGGGTGTTGAGGCGACATCCCAGTCCGCTGAGCGAGTGAAGGATTCCAGGGCGCGCCGCAGGGATGCGGCGAGAGGCGGCGCTGAGCAGGAGCGAATCGCCGCCGGTCCGTCAGGAAGCGTGAATGAGTGAAGGCACCGCGCAGCGGCGGGCTGGCGCAGGGCCCGGGAGTGCAGAGGGCGCGGCCAGGCGTCCTCTGCTCGGTCGCCGCACGGCATAGCTGAAAGTGCCCCAGCCGATGGCGAACGAAAGTGGCTTGGTGCTTAACTGATCGGCATTACGCCATTTATGGCGACCGATTTATTACACATACCCCATCATCCGCAGCATCGACTGCGCCTGATTCATCGCCTCTGCGCGGTGCGTCACGCCCAATTTTTGGTAAAGATTGCGAATATGCGTTTTGATCGTGGTGGCAGCGACATCCAGCTCGCCAGCAATCTGATCGTTGCTGTATCCCGAATAGATCAGCCCCAAAACCTGCCATTCGCGTTGGGTTAGCGGGCTGGTGCGGATCAGCTCCGGCACATCGGGATGATTAATCAGGCGGCTAACAAAGCCTTCGTCAAAATGGGCAAACTTATGGCGATGATATTTATTAATCTCGCTGAGGATCCGTCTGGCGCGATGATTATCGAGTTCATCCAGGGTGTTGAGCTGAATAAGTTGCCGCAGCTGCTGCGCCATCGCTTCACCTTCAATCACAAAATGGCTGACGAAACCCGTGCTGCGCGCCAGTTTCAGCGCTTCGGTCAGTGCCTGTTGGGCTTCCGCTTTGCGTTGGGTTTGCCAGTAAATCTGATTTAACAGCAGCAGATTGCGGTTGATATCGCTCATCAGGTTGAGCGCACGGGCATTGTCATTCAGTTCATCCAGCACCACTTCGGCCTGGCTCATATTCCCCAGCAGAATTTGCGCACGGGCGACATTGCGCCACTGCCCTTGCAGGAAGTGGTTATTGGCAAACTCAGGCTTCGCGGTCTGACGCATCCAGCTGCTGGCGCTTTGGCTGTCGCCGGTCATCTGCCAAAAAATTACCCGTACCTTATCAGCATTGGCGATCCAGTCGCTGTGCAGCGATCCGTTGTTGAGCAAATTCTCCAGCCGACTTAGGTGGCTGCGGGCATTATCGAGATTGCCGCGCGCCAGCGAGCACTGCACCAGCAAACCGAGGCACTGAATCTGCTGCTGTGGCTGATAGCCTTTTAGCACTTTCATCCCTTCGCGCGCCGCCTGTTCCGCTTCGTCGAGTCGGCCCCACGCCCACAATAGTTGAGCGCGAATACGCAGCAGGAATTCATGCATGGGAAACTGCGTCAGATGCTGCTCTTTGACCAATACAAATGCCCGCTCCTGCATCTCATAAGCGGACTGGAGAAATCCCTGCGCGAAGAGAATTTCACTCTGCTGAATCAGGCTCCACAGCGCGTAATTCCACGCTTCTTCACGACGCGCCATCTGCTCGGTCTGGCGCATCAGCTTCAACGAACTGCTGAGCTCGCCTTTGCAGTGCATCACTTCGCCCAATACCGAAGTGGCCACGATGCAACTGTATTGTCGGCTTTCGGGAAGCGCTGTGAGCGCCAGCAACGCCAGCCGCTCAGCTTCTTCGGCATTACCGTCGTTAATCGAAACCTGCGCCAGCAGCGCATTGAATTCGCCGCGCAGCACATCATCAATCTCTTCGCTACAGGAGTGTTCAAAACGCGTGAGCAAACTGCTCACTTCGGAGAAACGGTGCTGACTTTGCATCAGCCACGCCTGCAACAGCAGCAGCTTCGGATTCTCCAGCAGAATCTCCCACGGTAGCGCTTTGAGAGAGTTTTCCAGCAGCGTGAGTTCGCTCTGATTAAACAGCGTCCAGGCGTATTGCAGCAGTACGTCGCGCAGCATCAACGCATCACCGGCGGCCAGCGCGTGATGGATCGCTTCGCCGGGGAAACCCAGTCGCATCCAGCTTTCAGCCGCCGCACGATGCAGCGCAGGTAATTCCGCCGCCAGTTCCCACTGACAGCGCTGACGCAAAAAACTGCCAAACAGCGGATGATAGCTAAACCACTCGCCCGAGTTATCCATGCGCTGTAAAAACAGCCCCTGACGCTCAATCTCTTCCAGCCGCATTTGCCCCTGTTCTTCACCCGTTACGCAGGCAATCAGCGTGTCATTCATAGAACGCAGCAGCGCACTTTTCAGCAGAAAATTGCGCGTGGCGCTGTCCACGTTGTTCAGCACTTCCTCCACCAGATAATCGGCAAGATGGCTAGCGTTAATACCGGAAAGTCGGCGTGCCGAATCCTGGGCGGAGCTGGCGCCCTGACGCGTCGAGAGCGCAATCAGCTGCAACGCAGTCGCCCAGCCCGCCACGTCGTCACACAGGCGACCGCTCTCTTCGGATGCCAGTGGCGTGGTCAGGCGGCAATCAAAAAACTGCTTGGCTTCATGATGGGTAAACGCCAGCTGCTGGCTGCCTAATTCAATCAGTTGTTCACGCACGCGCAGATTAGCAATGCCAAGTTGCGGCAGATTACGCGACAGTAAAATGAGCGTCACATTTTCGGGTTGGTTGCGTAAGAAGAAACGCATGGCGTCATGAATAACGGGATTAGTGATGTGATGGTAATCATCAATGATGAGCCAGGTCGGTTGCTGCCACGCCGCCAGCTCACTGAATAACTGGGCGAACAACGCATTCAGATTGATATATTGCCGTTTCTGCGCCAACGCTTCGCTGGAGGCGCAACCG
Organism: Pantoea sp. E2023-21; assembly: GCF_051302795.1. Taxonomy (NCBI): domain Bacteria; kingdom Pseudomonadati; phylum Pseudomonadota; class Gammaproteobacteria; order Enterobacterales; family Erwiniaceae; genus Pantoea; species Pantoea sp. E2023-21. Next base: position 586,149 of record NZ_CP195345.1, read on the forward strand.
CCCTGCGTCGCCTGTTGAAGGGCCGCAATTAAGTAATCAACGAAGCGTTCAGGCTGATTGTCGCCCTCATCCAGTGAATACCAGCCCAGATTGGCTTTTCCCGCCGCCCACTGTGATATCAGCGTGGTTTTGCCATATCCGGCCGGGCTGGTCACCAATACCAAACGGTAATTGCCTGCCGCGCCGAGTTTTTGCATCAGGCGCTCGCGCGCAACCGTGTTCTCAAGGCGTACAGGTCGGCTGAGTTTGGAGGGTATTAACATCAGTGAACGCTTCTCCCTAAACGTGGCGCATCATTATTTTACGCTTCGTAATTAATCGTCACATACGTTCAGATATTCGTTTACCTATTGCAAGCGAACCCATTAAGCAAACTTAACAAAAGCGAGGGTTATCACATTCTTGTCACGCTTTCAGATTTACCTCAGCCTCTCCTCCCCGCTCATCCTCCCCGCTGAATTTGGTGCGGGAGGAGGAGCGTGTAATGGCTGACGCGCAGAATGAAGCACATTCACCTCCGCCGTTACAGGACTGATTATGAAATTTGATCGCACCCGTTTTAAACACGCACTAACTCGACAATGGCAACGGTTTGGTCTGCACGATGCAAAAGAGATGACGCCAGACCAATGGTGGCAGGCGTTAAGCGGCGCACTGGCCGATATGCTGGCGGAGATGCCTGCGCCGGCGTCAGTCACGCCGCAGCGTCACGTTAACTACATCTCGATGGAGTTTCTGATTGGTCGACTGACTGGCAACAATCTGCTCAATCTTGGCTGGTATGACGACGTGAACGCGGCGCTGGCCGAGTGGAATATTACGCTAAGCGACGTGGAAGCGTGTGAAACCGATCCGGCGTTGGGCAATGGCGGCTTGGGTCGACTTGCTGCCTGTTTTCTCGATTCGATGGCGACGGTTGGACAACCCGCCACCGGCTACGGACTCAATTATCAGTACGGTCTGTTTCGCCAGCACTTCGTAGATGGCGCGCAGCAAGAGATGCCGGACAACTGGCAGCGCGACAGCTATCCATGGTTCAATCACAATGCCGCGTTAACCGTGCAGGTGCATCTCGGCGGCAAAGTCATCACGCAAAATGGCGTGCCGCGCTGGGAGCCTGCGGTGCAAATTCTGGGTGAAGCCTGGGATCTGCCGGTGGTGGGTTATCAGAATGGCGTAACCCAACCGCTGCGTCTGTGGCAGGCGAAACATGCGCAGCCGTTTGATCTGCAGCGCTTCAATCGCGGTGATTTCCTGCGTGCCGAGCAGCCGGGCATTGAGGCAGAAAAACTTACCAAAGTGCTCTACCCCAATGACAATCACGACAACGGTAAAAAGCTGCGTCTGATGCAGCAATATTTCCAGTGCGCCTGCTCGCTGGCGGACATTCTTCGCCGTCACCAACGCGCCGGGCGCAGCATAGCATCCTTGCCGGATCACGAGGTCATTCAGCTAAACGATACCCATCCAACGCTGGCGATCCCTGAGCTGATGCGCCTGCTGCTGGATGAACACGCGATGAGCTGGGACGAGGCGTGGCGTATTACCCAGCGCACCTTTGCGTATACCAATCACACCTTAATGCCTGAAGCGCTGGAGTGCTGGGATATACGTATGGTGCGTGCCCTGTTGCCGCGCCATATGCTGATCATCAACCAACTTAATGCCCAGTTGAAGAAGCAGGTTGAGGCACGCTGGCCAGGCGATGAAGCCACTTGGGCGAAACTGGCGCTGATGCACAACAACCAGCTGCGCATGGCCAATCTCTGTGTCACCAGCGGGTTTGCAGTGAACGGTGTCGCGGCGCTGCATTCACAGCTGGTGGTGAAAGATCTCTTCCCGGAATATCACGCGCTGTGGCCAGAAAAATTCCATAATGTCACCAACGGCATCACGCCGCGCCGCTGGATAAACCAGTGCAATCCGGCGCTGGCGACATTGATCACCAAAACCCTCACTCAGCCGTGGCTCACCGATCTCGATCAGCTAAAGGCATTAGAAACCTACGCCGATCACGCCGCATTCCAGGCCCAATACCGCGCCATCAAGCAACAGAACAAGATCGCGCTGACGCAATGGATCGCAGAACGCACCGGCATCAAAGTGAATCCTGAAGCGATGTTTGATGTGCAGATTAAGCGTCTGCACGAGTACAAGCGTCAGCATCTCGCGCTGCTGCACATTATCGCCCTGTGGCAAACGCTGGTGAGCGATCCGCAGGCCAACCTGACGCCGCGCGTGGTGCTGTTTGGTGCCAAAGCCGCGCCGGGTTATGTGCTGGCCAAAAACATCATCTACGCGATTAACAAAGTGGCGGCTATCGTCAACAACGATCCCCGCGTTGGCGATCGCCTCAAAGTGGTGTTTGTGCCTGATTACAACGTTTCGGTTGCGGAGCGGCTGATCCCGGCAGCGGATCTGTCGGAGCAGATTTCTACCGCCGGTAAAGAGGCATCCGGCACCGGCAACATGAAGCTGGCACTCAACGGGGCGTTGACCATCGGCACGCTGGATGGCGCTAATGTGGAGATCGCCGAGCAAGTTGGGCCCGATAATATCTTTATCTTTGGTCATACCGTCGATCAGGTCAGCGCGTTGAAAGCGGAAGGCTACTCGCCTGACGCATGGCGCAAAAAAGATGCGCAGCTGGATCGGGTATTGAAAGCGTTAGAAGACGGCACCTTCAGCGACGGCGACGTCACTGCGTTCGAACCGCTGCTGCACAGCCTGAGCGCCAAAGGCGGCGATCCTTATCTGGTGCTGGCCGATTTTCGCCACTACCTCAATGCGCAGGCGCAGGCAGAAACCTTGTGGGCCGATCAGCCTGGCTGGACGCGCGCCGCCATTCTCAACACCGCACGCTGTGGCATGTTCAGCGCTGACCGCGCCATCCGTGACTACCAGCAACGCATCTGGCAGGCCACGCGATGAACAGCACTCTCACGCCAACCGCAGACATCGCCAGCGAATACATCGACGCCCACGGCCAGCTGCAATCGGTCTCTGCCATTACCCGCCAGCGTTTGCTGGCGGCCATGCATCCGCCAAAAATGAACGCCTCGCCGCTGCCGCCGGTGCACATCGTGCAAGGAGAAGACGCTGAGATTGTGCTGCCTGCGCCCGGTATTGAAGGCGAATGGCAGCTGATTGCGGAACAGGGAGAAACCTGGAAAGGCCATTGTCTTGCCGATCAGCCGATCCGTTTGCTTGCGCTGCCTTTCGGTTATCACCAGCTGACCTTTATCGCGCATCAGCAGGCGTTTCACAGCCGGATTATTGTCGCGCCGGTTCGCTGTTACGAGCCGCTAGCCATCCAGCAAGGGCAATCGCTGTGGGGCGCCTGTATTCAGCTGTATACGTTGCGATCGGCTACTAACTGGGGAATCGGCGATTTCAGTGATTTAAAGCAGATGCTGGTCGCGGTCGCACAGCGTGGCGGTGCCTGCATTGGGTTGAATCCGCTGCATGCACTGTTCCCGGCGACCCCGGAAAGCGCCAGCCCGTACAGCCCGTCATCGCGGCGCTGGCTCAATATGCTGTATATCGACGTCGCCGCCGTTGAGGATTTTACGCTGAGTGAAGATGCGCAGCGCTGGTGGCAGGCGGACAGTACGCTGCAAGCATTACAGGCGGCGCGGAACGCTGAGTGGGTTGATTACTCAGCGGTCACCCGACTTAAACTGGAGGCGCTGCGTCTAGCCTGGCAACACTTCAGGCAGCGCAGTGCGGAGGATCATCAGGTTGCGGCCTTTGAAGCCTTTATGCAGCAAGGCGGTGAAAGTTTGCTGCATCAGGGCGTTTTCGATGCGCTGCACGCCGCGCAGATCGCCGAAGACGATCGGCGCTACGACTGGACAACCTGGTCTGCGGAGTTGCAATCTCCCGACAGCGCGGCGGTGCGGGCATTCCGCATCGAGCACACTGATGAAGTGCGCTTTTATCTGTGGCTGCAATGGCTGGCCGCTCGCCAGTTCGCTGACTGCTGGGCAGTGTGCCGGCAGCATGAAATGCCGATTGGCTTATACCGCGATTTAGCAGTGGGCGTGGCGCAGGGCGGCGCAGAAACCTGGAGCGATCGCGAGCTTTACTGCTTGCAGGCCAGCGTCGGCGCGCCGCCGGATATTCTCGGCCCGCTGGGGCAGAACTGGGGATTGCCGCCGATGGATCCGCAGATTATGCAGGCCCGCGCCTACGAGCCATGGATTGCGCTGCTGCGCGCCAACATGCACGACTGCGGCGCATTGCGGATCGATCACGTGATGGCGCTGCTGCGGCTGTGGTGGATCCCGCAGGGTGAAAGCGCGGCGGAAGGGGCTTATGTCCATTATCCCATTGACGATCTGCTGGCGATTCTGGCGCTGGAGAGTCAGCGTCATCACTGCATGGTGATTGGGGAAGATTTGGGTACGGTGCCAGAGAAGATTATCGGCAAGCTCCAACAAGCCGGCGTTTACTCCTACAAAGTGCTTTATTTTGAGCAGACGTCAAACGTGGCCTTTCGCGCCCCTTCCCGCTGGCCACGTCAGGCGATGGCGGTCGCCACCACCCACGATATGCCAACCCTGCGCGGCTGGTGGCAAAGCGACGATTTACGTCTGGGCAGCGCGCTAGGACTCTATCCTGACAAGCAGATTCTCGCCGGGCTCAATAAGTCACGCCTGGCAGCACGGCGCGCGCTGTTTAAGAGCTTGCAACGCAGCGGCTGTCTAGCCGAACAGGCCGAACCACAGGTGATGGATCGGGCGCTAAATGCCGCGATGCAGCGCTATCTGGCCGACAGCAACAGTGCGCTGCTTGGCCTGCAACCTGAGGAGTGGCTGGATATGGCTTCCCCGGTGAATATTCCCGGTACCACCAGCCAATATCCCAACTGGCGGCGCAAACTCAGCGCCTCGCTGGAGGAGATGTTTGCAGACCCGCAGATCAACGCGTTGCTGGCGGATATCGATCAACGGCGGCGGACGGTGAAATGAATGTTCGCCATGGAAGGCGAACTTCACCCGTAACGGCGCAATTCATTGCGCGATAAATCGCGCCGCTACGAACTGTGCGGTGTTTAGCTTGCAATAAAAAAGGTGCGCCGAAGCGCACCAGATGGGACAAATCAGCAGTGTCGGGGCGCTTTACCCCTTGCCTTTAACACTGCTGATAAACACTTGTCTGGCCGATGTGGAGCCTAAACGCTCTGCTTCATCCAGCAGCTTCAATGCCTTATCGATATTGCCCTTCTCAACCGCTTCGCGGATGTTCTGATTAAAGTAACCTTCGGTATCCGTCATGATCGGCTCACGTTTGGCCTCCGGCGCGGGGGCTGCGCGATAGGTGGTCGCCGCAACCGGCTGCGTATTGCCCACCGTTACCGGTGCAGGACTTGATGATCCAAACAGCGGCCCAACCAGAATTGATGAACCTGAACTGGTTTTCACTTTGAGTTTCAGCGTGCCGTCGCGGCTGTGCTGCGCAATCGGATCGGGAATATCCGGCACCGCATTGCCGGTGCCTCGGGCGTAGGCTTTAGCCGGATCCAGTAATGTGGTGGTTTCGGTCAAATCCTTCTCGGTGGTAAACACCAGCAGATAGATCTTTTGCTGACCCAGCGCAGGCGTCAGTTTCATCACGCCTTCCAGCCGATCCGCCGCCATCACGCCCGGCTGCTGATAGGTGAAAAAGCGTGCCGGAAACCAGGCCGCCGGGCGCATGTTCTCATCCAGCACCAGCACATTAGGCGCGAACACCTGATTTTGTTTCACTTCACTGCTCAGCGTAATGGTGAGTTCACCGATATTGGCTGGCAAGCTGTAGGCCGCCACCGAACCCGTTACGCCCGCAGCGTTCAACCTGGTGTGGCTCTCACTCAGCGTGGTGACCTGGGTGCGCGAGGTATCCACCGGCAGCCAGCTCAGCGTTTGCAGGCTGGCGGCAGGAAATGTGGGCGCGGCAGAGAGATCCTGTGGTACCAGATTGACATCCGCGATCGCCGGTAGACTTTGGCCGGCGAACAACGCGGCGCTCAGACAGAGCGCAAAAACTGTTTTTTTCATTATCATGGTAAAACCTCAAAAGGCTGTCAGGCTGCGGCGCGAACCAGGCAATGGCGCGCCGCGCCGAAAAGAGTTTGTCTCGATCAGGACTGACGCGGGAGCATTACCACCAAATCTCCATCTGCGCCCCGAATGTCACCTCATCATTGTTGCCACGGCTGTTCGTTAAGATGCCGTTGCCGCTGCTGTCGTTAGAGGCAAAGGAGGTCAAATCACCTGCGCTGTCTTTGCTGTAGCCCCACTTCTCATCCCACTTGGCGTAGGTGGCGAACAGACGCAGTGCCGGACGCGACCAAATGCTGTCGCCCGCCTGCCACTGTTGCGCAAGGGTCACTTTGTATTGGCCGTTGCGTTCGTTCACCTGCTGCGATTTCACGTTGTCGTAGCCCACTTCAAGCAGCGTGCTCATGATCGGCGTCCATTTGTACATGGGGCGCACGCCCACGGTGTACCACTCGGTACCTCGGTTGTTATCGAGATCGGTATTTTGGTACATGGCGACATACATCAGATCCCAGCGATCGGCGAGGGTAATTGCGCCGTGATCGAGGACGCGATACATGCTGCCGCTGTTGTTAATGTTGGTGCCCTGCGGCAGCCCTTTGCCCTGAGAAGTCAGTGCGTCGGTGGCGTACTGCAGCACAAATTTGTTGTAGCCTTTCATCATGCTCTGCGTATGTTCGGCGGTGAACATCCAGCCATCTTTAGACGCATCATCTTCCAGGCGATAGCCATCACGCGCATTGGCACGGCCATAATCGACGCCCAGCTCCAGCACGCCGTTCGGGTTCGTTTCCAAACCACCCAGACGCACGTCAAACACGTCGTTTGCGGTGCTGGTCGCGTAATCACGAATCTGATCGCTGGAGAAGGTGTAAGAGCCGCCTGCTTCAGAGGAGCGTGTGGCCGCAAAAGAGAGTTTACCGAAACCGAGATCAACATCTTCCAGACCTGCACCGGGACCGGAAATATCCCAGTAGTAGAAGTCGATCATATGGACGTCATGGCGCTGATAGAAACGCTTACCGGCCCAGATAGTGGATCCCGGCAACGCATCAATCAGGTTTTTACCTTTCACGTTGGCTTCGCGGAACGCGGGAGAAGTGGCTTCCCAGTCATTCTGCTGGGAAACCGAATAGGCGACGTTGGTATCAAAATAGAAGCTTTTATCACCCTCTTTCCATACTTCCTGGCCCAGCTTTAGTTCAGCGTAGGTTTCACATTCGTTGCCCAGACGGTATTTACTTTGAGCACCGGTGGCCTGAAAACATTGCTGTTCCCCACCACTGCCGGTCCAGCCAATGCCGGAACGGGCATAGCCAGTAAAATCGACTGCCATTGACGGGGCAGCGAGTGTACCTGCCGCGATAGCAACCGCGATAGGGAGTTTGCGCAGAGTTAACATTTTCTATCTCCTGAGGTCATTGCTTTTATTGTTTTGCAGGGCTAAACACCGGGCTCCTGATGTAACCTGCGACAGGCGCTGCCATCTTCACGGAAAAGATGGCAACGCTCCGGCGGCAGGCCGATGCCCATCAGGGCGCCCTCTTCTACCAGCACGACGTCCTCCTGGCGGTACACCAGGCTTTGACGAATAGCGGGAATCTGGAGGTGAATTTGCGTTTCGTGTCCCAACTGCTCAACTACCGTCACCTCGCCTTCAAGGGTGACATCGGCGATATCGCTGGAGAGCAGGTGTTCAGGACGAATACCCAGCGACATGTTGCTGCCCACCTGCACACCCGCGCTGTCGACCGGCAGCCACACCAGCTGAGTGTTGGGTAAGCGCACCTGAACCTGATCGATGGCGGTGGCGGTGACTTTCACCGGTAAGAAGTTCATGCGCGGTGAGCCGATAAAACCGGCGACGAAACGATTGGCGGGATAGTGATAAAGCTCGAGCGGCTTGCCGACCTGGGCAACGTGTCCGCCATCCAGCACCACGATCTTATCGGCCAGCGTCATTGCTTCGGTCTGATCGTGGGTGACGTAAATCATGGTGCGCTTCAGGCGCTTATGTAGACGTGAGATCTCAATACGCATCTGCACGCGCAGTGCCGCGTCGAGGTTAGAAAGCGGTTCATCGAGTAAAAACACCCGCGGTTCTGCCACCAGCGTGCGACCAATCGCCACGCGCTGACGCTGACCGCCCGACAGCGCTTTGGGACGGCGATCCAGCAGATGCGCCAGTTGCAATACTTCCGCCACCTGATTGACCCGCTGTTGGATCTCCGCTTTACGCGTGCCCGCCAGCTTCAGGCCGAATGACATGTTCTCAGCCACCGAAAGATGGGGATACAGCGCGTAGGACTGAAACACCATGCCGATACCGCGCTCGGCGGGCGGTACCTCATTCATGCGTTTGTCACCAATAAACAGATCGCCGCTGGTGATGGTTTCCAGACCGGCAATCATGCGCAGCAGCGTCGACTTCCCGCAGCCCGAAGGTCCGACAAACACCACGAACTCTCCTTCTGCGATCTCAAGGCTGATGTTTTTCGACACCTCGGTTTCACCCCAAACCTTAGAGACACTGCGCAACGTAACGCTCGACATGATGCTTTCCTCTCAGCTTGCTAATCCTTGTCCGCAAATCCACGGACAGACCCCGGCGACCACTATGGGCAAGGACGTAAGCGTCAACATCCTCCACCGCAGGGCGTCAGCGTGGGGGAGGAGGCGGGAGGAGGAGAACGTGCAGACGCAGGTGACCCAACGCGGCAGGCAACCATTTTTGTGACGTATCACGCAGAGCAGCACGGCGATTCTGTGCGCCAGTCCGTAATAACCGGGTGGTTTTGCAACACAGATCACAACTGATAGCGCGCAGGCGTAGAGCCGGGGAGGATGAGAAGCGGCGGCAGATACTCACAATGTGGCAGGTAAAACGATTTCCGTTTCCGCTAACAGGATGGAGTTATGACAATGAAAACCGGTGCACGCATTCTTGCCCTTTCCGCCCTGACGGCCGTGCTGTTTTCAGCTTCTGCCGTTGCCAAAATTGAAGAGGGAAAGCTGGTCATCTGGATCAACGGCGATAAGGGCTACAACGGCCTGGCTGAAGTGGGTAAAAAGTTTGAGCAGGAAACCGGCATCAAGGTGACGGTTGAGCATCCGGACAAAATGGAAGAGAAGTATCCGCAGGTCGCCGCCACTGGCGACGGCCCGGATATCATCTTCTGGGCGCACGACCGCTTCGGTGGTTATGCGCAGTCAGGCTTGTTAGCGGAGATTTCGCCGGACGCGCGCTTCCAGGAGAAAATCTTCCCCTTCACCTGGGACGCGGTGCGCTTTAACGGCAAGCTGATCGGTTATCCAATCTCCGTTGAATCCTTATCGCTTATCTACAACAAAGATCTGCTGCCTGAACCGCCAAAAACCTGGGAAGAGATCGCCGCGCTGGATAAGAAAATGCGCGCGCAGGGCAAGAGCGCCATGATGTTTAACCTGCAGGAGCCGTACTTCACCTGGCCGCTGCTGGCGGCGGGCGGCGCTTATGCCTTTAAGCTCACCGATGGCCGCTACGACGTGAAAGATACCGGCGTGGATAACGCTGGCGCCAAAGCGGGCATGACCTTCCTGGTTGACCAGGTAAAGGCCAAAACGCTGAATGCTGATACCGATTACTCCATCGCCGAAGCCGCCTTTAACAAGGGGCAAACCGCCATGACCATCAACGGGCCGTGGGCGTGGAGCAACATCGACAAGAGCAAAATCAATTACGGCGTCACGCTGCTGCCAACGCTGCATGGCAAAAACGCCAAAACCTTCGTCGGCGTGCTGAGTGCCGGCATCAATGCCGCCAGCCCAAACAAAGAGCTGGCCAAAGAGTTCCTGGAGAATTACCTGCTGACCGATGCCGGTCTTGATGCGGTCAACAAAGACAAACCGCTTGGCGCGGTGGCGCTGAAATCATTCCAGCAGACGCTGGAGAAGGATGAACGTATCGCCGCCACCATGACCAACGCGCGCAACGGCGACATCATGCCGAACATTCCGCAGATGGCCGCCTTCTGGTACGCGATGCGCACGGCCACGCTGAATGCGTTGAGTGGACGTCAAAGCGTCGATGCGGCGCTGAAAGATGCGCAGGCACGACTCAACAAGTAATCCTCTCTACCAGAGCCGGCGCAATCCGGCTCGTTACTGGCTGTTAAGGAAAACCGCATCATGTCAGGAAAACCGAAAACAGCACGGTTCAGCGCCGTGCTGAAGGCTCTTTTTCTCGGTATCTGCTGTCTGCTGGTCGGCTATCTGCTCGTGCTGATGTATGCAAAAGGTGAATATCTGTTTGCGTTGGTGACGCTGATTATCAGCGCCGTCGGCATCTGGATTTATGCCCATCGTCGCGCTTATGCCTGGCGCTATGTCTATCCCGGCCTTGCGGGCATGGCGCTGTTCGTCCTGTTTCCCCTCGCCTGTACCGTGGCGATTGCCTTTACCAACTACAGCAGCACCAACCAGCTGACGCTGGAACGCGCGCAACAGGTGTTGCTGAGCCGTCAGTATCAGGATGGATCGGCGCTTAATTTCTCGCTGATCCCGGCGGGCGATCGCTGGCAGCTGGTACTGACCGAAGCCGCCAACGGGCAAACCTTCGTCTCACCGGCGTTCGCCTTTGGCGGCGCGCAACAGCTGAAACTGGCCAGCGCCCCGCCGCCGCCGGGCGAACGCGCCACGCTGCGCATCGTCACCACCCATCGTCAGGCGCTGAACCAGATTCAGGCCGAGCTGCCAGATGGTCGTCAGGTGGTGATGAGTTCACTGCGGCAGTTCTCTGGCACGCGCCCGCTGTATGTGCTGCAACCTAATGGCGATCTAAAAAATCAGCAAAACGGCGTACTGTATCAGGCCAATCGCGAAAGCGGTTTCTATCAGAACGCCAGCGGCGAAGCGCTGAGTCCGGGCTTTACGGTGAATAGCGGCTGGAAGAATTTCATTCGCGTGTTTACTGATGAAGGGATTCAAAAACCGTTTCTGGCGATCTTTGGCTGGACGCTGCTGTTTTCCTTCGTGACGGTGGTGCTCACCGTGGCGGTTGGCATGGTGTTGGCTTGCTTAGTGCAGTGGGAAGCGCTGAAAGGCAAAGCGGTGTATCGCGTGATGCTGATTTTGCCGTATGCCGTGCCTGCGTTTATCTCGATTTTGATCTTCAAAGGCTTATTCAATCAGAGCTTCGGTGAAATCAACGTGATGTTGAAAGCGCTGTTCGGCTTCCAACCCGCGTGGTTTAGCGATCCGACGCTGGCGCGCACCATGCTGGTGATTGTCAATACCTGGCTCGGTTATCCCTACATGATGATCCTCTGCATGGGACTGTTGAAAGCCATTCCGGACGATCTTTATGAAGCCTCGGCGATGGACGGCGCCGGGCCCATGCAGAATTTCTTCCTGATTACCCTGCCGCTGCTGTTAAAGCCGCTGATGCCGCTAATGATCGCCAGTTTCGCCTTTAATTTTAATAACTTTGTGCTGGTGCAGCTGCTTACCAACGGCGGACCGGATCGTATCGGCACCACCACGCCAGCGGGCTACACCGATTTACTGGTGAATTACACCTGGCGTATTGCGTTTGAAGGCGGCGGCGGGCAGGACTTTGGCCTGGCGGCAGCAATCGCCACGCTGATCTTCCTGCTGGTGGGCGCGCTGGCGGTGATCAATCTGAAAGCCGTGCGGATGAAATTCGATTAAGGAGGCGTTATGGCTATGGTGCAACCCAAGTCGCAAAAGCTGCGTCTGTTGATGACGCATCTGCTGCTGCTGATGTTTATTGCGGGAATTCTGTTTCCGCTGCTGATGGTCTTTGCCATCTCACTGCGCGCCGGTAACTTTGCCACCGGCTCGCTGATCCCAGAGCAGATTTCCTGGGAACACTGGCAATTGGCGTTAGGTTTCAGCGTGGAGCACGCCGACGGGCGCGTCACACCGCCGCCGTTCCCGGTGGTGCTGTGGCTGTGGAACTCGGTGAAGATCGCCGCCATCAGCGCCATCGGTATTGTGGCGCTCTCCACCACCTGCGCGTATGCCTTTGCCCGCATGCGGTTTGCCGGACGCGCCACGCTGTTAAAAGGCATGCTGGTTTTCCAGATGTTCCCTGCCGTACTGTCGCTGGTGGCGCTGTATGCACTGTTTGATCGCCTGGGACAATACCTGCCGTTTATCGGCCTCAACACCCACGGCGGCGTGATCTTTGCCTACCTTGGCGGCATTGCCCTGCACGTTTGGACCATTAAAGGCTATTTCGAAACCATCGATGGATCGCTGGAAGAAGCCGCCGCGCTGGATGGCGCCACGCCGTGGCAGGCATTCCGCCTGGTGTTGTTACCGCTGTCGGTACCTATTCTGGCGGTGGTATTTATTCTGGCGTTTATCGCTGCCGTCACCGAAGTGCCGGTTGCGTCGCTGCTGTTGCGCGATGTGAACAGCTACACGCTGGCGGTTGGCATGCAGCAATATCTGAACCCGCAGAACTATTTGTGGGGCGATTTTGCCGCGGCGGCGGTGTTGTCTGCGATTCCAATTACGCTGGTGTTCCTGCTGGCACAACGCTGGCTGGTCAGCGGCCTGACGGCCGGCGGCGTAAAAGGCTAACCCGGTTATTATCCTCCTTCCTCAATGTTCACTGCAGTTGAGGTTTTTGGCGGCCTGAGGGCCGCTTTTTTTATTTGGCGGGGATTATCAAAAGACCTTCTGTCACCATAGACAAAATGAATGCAATCGCGTCAAAAAGGTTATGGTTCCTGAGTAATAAAGGTCGCGACTACATTCTTAAGCAATAGGTATAACTGGCTGAAAATGAAAGTAGCGCTCATGCGACGCTGTGTTTGGAATTGATCGAATGCTTCAATTGGGCTGACATTTTCCAGATTACTAAAGTTGAGACTGGCAAATAATGCGTTAAGTTCATCCTTAGACCTTGAATAAGGCCAGCCGATTTTGAAAACCAAACTCCATGTTGTTAACCCTTCCGTTTTGAATATTGCGTAAGGTTAATTGTTGCAATTTTTATCGACTTAAGGCGGTAATAAGATAGTCATCAGGTTTTAGCCAACAGTAAATATATCGCGGTGCGAGAGTGGATGAATGAAATTATTTAGAACTTTACTGCCCAAGCATAGTTGAATACAGATCGTAATTTTCCTCATCAAAGCACACCAAATTGACGCGCTCGATGTGGGGGTTGTCACGTAAACACTGGTTAATCACACCCAATGCGATCTCAGCCGCCGATGCCTTAGGAAATCTGTATATGCCGGTGCTGATATTGGGAAACGAAACGGTTTGGATGCCATATTCATCGATCAGCTTAAAACAGCTCAGATAGGCATTTTTTAACAGCGTTTCTTCGTCATGTTGCCCGTCATGCCAGTGTGGTCCAACGGTGTGAATCACATATTTTGCCGGCAAATCACCCGCCGTGGTGATCACTGCATCTCCGACTTTACAGCCACCTTGTCGATTCCTGATTTTCTGGCATTCAGCCAAAATCGCTGGCCCGCCTGCCCGATGGATGGCGCCATCAACTCCGCCTCCACCCAGCAACGAGGTATTAGCGGCGTTCACAATAGCGTCTGCCGAAACTTTGGTTATGTCATCTTTGAGCAATACTATTTTGTTCATGTTAGTTCTCCTCCTCAGCGTTAGCAGTGTTAGCCAAAAGCTATGCGATCATCCTCTCATTCCATCCATCCTTACACACAATGTTGCCGTCCACGTACAGCATTTATCAAACCAATTAACAATTAATCTTTTTCCTTCATTGCCCCCGCCCAGAAATCATCAATAATTTGCTCAATATTTTCCGCTGTTTCGCTATTTGACTGACGCACTATTGCATCGATTATTTTTTCTTTATCTAACCTTTGCAGTTCTGACTGTGATTCAACACCACTGATCGCTGCGATATCTGCGCCAAGTAAATACGCTCCCATGCGGATAACATCCCACTCCATTTCCTCACCTCTGACAGGAAGTTCGTAAATACGATCTTCTTCTATCAGGCCATATTCACTAAGGATTTTGTACAGATCCGCTGCGTCTTTACCATTTTCAGCACCGCGATCGCGCCACGCAAACAGCTTGAGCAAAGCAAGGCCGGGTAATGAGCAAAATGGAATAAGCTCTCCATCAGATAGCTCAACCAATACCGATTCGCTGAAGGCTTCTTCAAAACCATCGACAGACATAATTATCGTACGATCGGGTGGCCAGGCAATTTGGTTGCCCTCTGAAATACCACCAAATGGAATAATATCTAGCTCGATACCATTCATAACCATACGGTGGGGATTTCTGTTAATCGATTGTGCTCCGGCGTCGTTGAAAGCCTGTTTCAATGCGTCAAATCTATCCCAGCCCGCCACAAATACGGCAAAATCGACATCGCGTGTTCGACGTCCAATGCTTCTTCCATATACGTTATGAATGAGGATTTCTCGTGCAGTAGCCCCCGCGATGAAATAGGCAATACTTTGCTCAGCGCAGATTTTATTAATACTACGCAGCAGTGCTTCAGTAACTGAAAAGAGTGGCTTCGTTAAGGTTAAGATATTTTTCATTTATGATCCTTGCGACTTCCCTCTTCCTGTCATCACCGCTTTCCAGCAGATCAGCCAGGCATAGCATAGCTCGCGCGCGTGAAGTCAGATGATAACGTCCCCAGAAACCGGCAATAAGCTGGAAATCCCCTTCACGAGAAGGTTTTAGCGCGAGTTCTTTACGACGCTGCAGCAACGAATGTGGGGTGTAAACAATTGCTGAGGTGGGCACCAGATAGCCGTTGCTGAGGTTTGCAGCTGCCAACTCTCCTCCTGCAATTTCATCGTCAATCAAAGCAAGGTATTCTGGTTTCTCCGGCATAGCCAGCTTCAGCTGATCAAGTTTGGGCTTTAACGAGCGAGGATAGTCATCTATCCACATTGCACAGAGTTCATCTACGCCGATGAGCCGCCTGCCATTTTTAGTCTTGCGAAAATAACGTTGACGCTCAAGATATTCGAAGGCTTTGCTTACCATACCCAAAGAGATGCCCGCCATTTCAGCCAGTGCACGGTAGGGTTGGTCGATAACGCTGGGGTCTGACAGCAAGATAAACAGCAGCTTCATGACTCCTACCGGGAATCTTCCGCCTGAGGTCACGGATTTTTTTTCTTGTTTGCCCTCAATCAGCATAAAAAATCCTGGTAACTGAATGCTTGCATTGCCGGCGGTATCGATGAAATTGATGTCATTTTGCATACAGTAAGCAGCAAGTGACTGACTGAGCTGATTGCAGATAAGCAGTACTGGGCGTTCCCGCTGCAAGCTTTCGATATGGGCTTTCACCCGCTTAAGCGTCTCCATACGATGGATATGCTTAACCTCAAGGGTGAAGTTTATACTTTCATCATGCGGCGCAAAGAGTATGGCCGAGCCAGCCGAAGGCAAGACGTGTGGAGCGAGGTCGTACTCCAGACGAAGTCCGGTCGGCAGGCAGCGGATTGCATCAGAAATCAGTTGTTCCATCTTCATTTGTTCACACTTTTGTTTCGTTCATGATTCATGAACAGAATAATTATATGAACAAAGATAACAAACTACAACATTTCCTTAGCCACAAACACCGCGCCATCTGCGTGCGAATCGTCATCATCAATCTCACTCAACGTCATCAACCCAATCGTTTTCTCAATCACCAGTAATACCAGCAGCGCGTAGCTGATAAAGATCACCGAAATCGCATTCACCGTCGGATCAAAAGTCTGATCGATGTAATGAGCTCCCAACTATTCGATTGTCACCGCTGGCATGTTCCCGGTGAACAATGCGCAAAAAGGCAACTCAGTTTTACCCTGAATGGCGACCCCACGGGTTAATTCATCACTAATCCGCCATCGACGTATAACGTTTGCCCGGTAACAAATTCGCTCCAGTCGGAGGCCAGAAACAGTACCGGGCCGGTGACATCTTCCGGGCGCGCAATGCGGTGCAGCGGCGTTTGCGTGGTGAGGAGATCGCGCACCGCTTCACGCGTTGCCTGGCTGGCATCGGTGGGATAAACCAGGCCGGGCGCGACGCAGTTAACACGAATGCCCAGCGGCCCCAGTTCCGTCGCCAGCGTACGGCTAAAACCGGTCAACGCGGCTTTAGCCGTGATGTAATCGTGATACGGCACTGAGGGACGCGCCACCAGATCGCTGGTCAGATTAACGATGCTGCCGCGCACTCGCGTACGCATTAAAGGCAGCGCCGCCTGGCAAACGTTATAAGCGGCTTTAACCGAGCCATCGAACTGCGACTGATATCCTGACCACGCGGTTTCCCAGAAACGCGGACGATTCTCGGTGTCGAAAACGTAAGGCGCAAAGGCATTGTTGATCACCGCATCGAGTCGGCCGGTCGTGTTGACGATTTGCTCCATCATTGCGTAGACCTGCGGCTCAGACGTGACATCTGCGGCAATCGCCAGCGCGTCTCCGCCCAGTGCGCGACACGCCTCAACCACGCTTTTAGCCGCCGCAGCATTACGCAGATAGTTCACCATCACAAACGCGCCTTCTGCGGCGAACGCTTTAGCAATTGCCGCACCAATACCTCGGCTGGCGCCTGTCACTAAAACTGTCTGGTTGGAGAATTTCATGTTTTGCTCCAGTAGAAATAAGATCTTATATCGTCACGCGCAATATACTGCACCGCTACGGTGCGGGGCCACGTTAGTCCGCATAGGGGGCGTAATGTTCGGCGGCCGTTTCTGCGCCCTGCTCAATTTCCGTGATGGTCACCAGATCGAGCAAACTAAAACGCCCGTCGTGATGCCAGCCCGCTTCCGGCGAGGTCATATTGCCAAACCCGGCGATGCGGGTGACGCCCACTTGCCCGAGCAGAGCGGAGATGCGGAACAACGCCTGCGGCGCGGCCGCTACGCCGGCGGTTTGCAGAAAATGCCGCTGCGGCGCCAGCAAATCGATCACCTCATTCAGCGCATCAACTGACACCACTTTTAACGTGCGCCCAAGGGCGCCAGGCAATAACGCTTCCGCGTGATCAACGCTCACCACCGCCCAACTCTCTGTCGCATCGCCATACAGCGTGCGATCGCCACGCAGTGCGCGAATCTCCTCGCCATTACGCCACGCGGCAATACTGTTCGTCTCTTCGCTAGCCAGCGGACGGCGGGGATGTTTATGCGCCAGTGCGGCAAGTTCATGGGCGATATAGCTGGCGAACTCATTTGGCGACACCTTACCGCCGCGTTCAACAAACAGCATCTGCGGCGAGTAGCAACCCGCCTGGTCGTAACGCATCACGTCGTGAGCCACGCGACGCGCCAGTTCAGCGCCCTGCCGTGAATTCAGCGCTGAATTCGCCACTAGCCCAAAGCTGATTTTGTGGCCGTGTGGCAGAAAGCGGGTGGTGACAGGCAAACGCTGTTGGATCGCCGCCAGCGTTGAGTTTCCGCCATAAGCCACCACCGCATCGGGCTGGCGCAGCCACGTTGGCTCGGTTTGCGCATCGCCACCTTTCCACCACACTACTGCGATGCACTCGCCCAGTTTTGGGTCGATTTCCGCCAGCAATTGCGCGAACCAGCTCGCCATCAGTGGCTCATTGCCCGGCAGTTTGCCAATGGTGCCCGCTTTGACCAGCAGACCGCAGATCAAACTCCACAGCGGCAAACCGGGCACATTACCCGCCCAGATGTGCATCAATAGCTGCGGGCCAAATGCCCGCGCGAAACCGCCTTTAGGGCGCGGTTGGAAATCGTCGAGCATTTGAGGATCGGCGAAATCTTCCGCCAGAAAGCGTTTCAGCTGCGGCTGGCGGAAAGTTTTCAGGTAGCCGGTGAGGCCAAGGCGCACCATTTCGGCATCGTAACCGGTGATAATCGGCAGCAGCTTTTCAGCCTTGATACGTAACGGATGCTGGCGATCAAGTAGTCGCACTACCGCTTGATCAACGACGGCAATGATCTGCGCGACGCTTAGCTGGCAGAGGTAGGCGCGGGCGTTGGCGCGGATGCGCGCAGAAAGAGCGTTTATCTGCTCATCATTGAGTTGCGGAACGCAAACCTCAAGATTTTCGCCGTGATGGCTGAAATTCAGCGTGTGCCACTGCACGTCATCAATGGAAAGGCCCGGCAGATGACCGGCAATTTCTTTCACAGCGGAGCCCGCGCGCCGGCGAGAAACGCATCCATGGTCAATGAACAGCCTTTGGCATCAGCACCGGTCGCGCGTCCCAGCAGATGAAATCCGCCAGGCACGATCGCACCGGCATCTTCCGTTAACAGGGCGGAAACCGAGTTGAAATGCGCCAGATCGTGATGCACCAGCACGCCAATCTCGCCCTCCGGCACATCATCACCGGTAAGCGGATTGACCACACGCGTGCGGATCCAGTGCGGTCCTGATTTCACCGGCGGGCAGTGTTCATTCCCCGAGTCGTAGAATTGCGTGCTGATTTCGGTCATACCGTACATGTTGATGCAGTGTTGGCGCGGAATGCCGAATGCGGCGGCGAGCGATGCGTAGAATTCTTCCGCGCCCATTTCGCGTGACTGGCCCTTAAACCCGCCGGTATCCAGAATGCGACTGCCTGCAGGCAGCGAGAAGCGCCGCTGCTGGCGCTGCATTTCATCGAGCAGATGCACGAAGCTGTAGCTTGCACCCAGCAGCGCATACGGCTCGCCGCGAGCTTCGGTCTGCTCCAGCGCGTTGAACAGAAGTTCGGTTTCGAGACCCTGCTCGCCCACCATCACTGCACTGTCTGGCGTACCACATTCCTGTAGCGCCACATCGAGATAGGTAGCCAGCGAGGAGTTCGGCATCACCACCGGGTCCGGGAACAAAATGCCCATGCGGATACGTGCTCTGCCTGCCATAAAGCGGCGGCGGAAGTTGAGCAGCATTGAATGTTTCCACACTTCCAGCGTTGGGTGGTAGCTGCGCCCTTTTACCGTGCCGGTAGTGCCGCTGGTCATAAAAATGGCTGCCATTTCGTCGACGGGTCGGCAGCTGAGGGTCAAATCTTTAAAGGCGGTAATCGGAATGGCGGGAATATTGCGCCAGCTTTTCACCGTCAGGGGCGTGCGGCCACGCTGGATGGCGAAGCGGCGATAAGGTGGGTTATGGGTGAACTGGTAGGCGAAGATTTCAAGGGCCAGCTGGTTGAAATCGTCGTCTGAGGCATCTTCGCGCTGCAGGAATGCCAGCAGAGCCTGGATGATTTGGGTTTCGTTCATGTGCATAGCCACCTTTGCGATTGCGCAGAGACTCCCAGGCATCGCCTGAAGAGCGCGAACTGTCCGCTACAAAGCACAAAGAGGGAATCAGGGCGTACTGTCGCCCTGCGGTTCCGCATCCCTACGCCGGTATTAGCCGGATCAGGTTCGGAGGGTCACTACGTTGCCAGCGCAGACACGCCAGCCGGTAGAATCTCAGCCCCTTAACAGAGCACCCCTTGGAACAAGCCGCAGTCTAGGGTGGCGCCCGAGGATGTGTCAACCCTGTTAAATGTGGTGGCGTTTTACGCAGTCATTCCCACCTGCCCGGCATTAATCGCGCCGTGTCTTATACTTTTCCTATACGTTTTTATGGAGGTGAAGTATGGCTGGCGGTTGGTCGGAAGACGGTGCGGTTCACAAACAAATTGATGCCACGGTTGATGATGCGGTAGCCCGCGCCCGCGAAAATCTCGGTCACGGCGAAAGCGCCGAGTTTTGCGATGAGTGCGGTGAACCGATCCCGGAAGCGCGTCGCGCGGCGTTAGCGGGCGTGCGTTATTGCGTGAACTGTCAAAGCAAGATGGATAAAAAACAGGCGGCGAACAGCGGTTACAATCGTCGCGGAAGTAAGGATAGCCAGTTGCGTTAATACCACGCTTTCTGGCTGTTTCGGAAAAATGTTCTAAGCTATTTAGGTAGTTAAAACTTATTCCACTGAAAGGAACTCATCAAGATGAAAAAAACAGTATTAGCAACCGCATTTCTTGGCACCTTTATGGCAATGACATTGTCAGCGTGTTCTTCTAATCAGGCCATTAAGACTACCGACGGACGCACTATCGTGACGTCTGGCAAGCCGCAAATCGACAGCGACACGGGCCTTGTTTCCTACAAGGATGCGCAAACGGGTAAAACTGAGCAGATCAATCGCGACAAGATTACCAACATGAGCGAACTGGATAATTAATATCCTTATAACTGTCTGGAGAGACTAATGAAAAAATCAATTTTGCTTTCTATTACTGCAGTGATTGCCCTGTCCGCACTAACCGGATGTACGCGTACTTCCTACGCTATCCACACCAATGATGGTCGCACCATCGTAACTGATGGCAAACCACAGGATGCGGAAACCGGCCTGCTGGGTTATGTCGATGCCAATGGCGTGAAGCAGCAAATGAATAAGAGTGACGTGAAAGAGATTTCAGAAATTCCTAAGAAATAATCTGACTGAATCCGCACCGCTGAAAGAGATTGTCCTTCCAGCGGTGCGGATTTAACGCCCTGCTATGTCTGCTTTAGCCAGCGTTGCGCTGCAGTCCATCGATATACCTTTTACTCTCCCTCAGCACCTCAACAATGCGTTCAAGTTCCACTGGCGCGCCACTGCGTACCGGCATGCTGTTAGCCAGCCGATGCATGCGCAGCGGAATTTCTAACGTACAAGGAATATCTCTCTCAGCCAATGCGTTAAGTAACGGTTGATAATCCAGCAAACCCTGACCGATGGGTGGAAAGTAAAACTCTGCGCCCTGCTTAAACACATCTTTAATGTGGCAATGCCGCATCTGCGGCAGCAACTGCATCATTTGCTTTATCGCATCAGCTTCGGGTCGCAGCGACACCATGTTGCCGGCATCGCCATTAAAGGCTACCGCCGCGCTACCCACCTCTTGCAGCAGTTGTTCACCCTTGTCTGCCAGCGCAAAGGCATCATAATTCGTGTCACCGCCATTTTCGATCAGTAAGCAACACCCCGCCTGCTCAAGATGCGGCGCGATCTGCCGTAGATGACTCACCAATACCGCATAATCCTCACGCTTTGCCGTGCAGGCATTGAGCAGCTTGACGCCAATCGCCTGAGCAAAACCAATGCGCGTTTGCAGGAATTCGACCGCTTCTGGTCGTGCGAGGTTAAAGGTGCAACCCAGCGCCAGCGTTTTCAACTGATGCTTGTTCAGCAAGGTAAGAATGCGTTGCGCATTCTCCGGGCTAAACAAGCTGTCATCAAGATCGCCAACATAGCCTTGGTTATAGGCCAACTCAACGTAGTCGTAACCAAGTTCGCGAATGATACCGAAGGCGAGGTCCATATCGTGCCCGTCGAAAATCGCGGTGTTAACACCGAGTTTGAGGGGATGAGGCATAGCACGCTTTCTCCTTATATCGCTGCACCCCGACAACATATTGGGGTGCTGAAGCCATCTTAAGCGGCGCTGGTTGCCATACGCACTAGCAAGCGGAAGGCATTCTCAAACGCCGATGGCGTGGCAAGATTTTGCCCATATAAGTTGTATGCGGTGCCGTGATTGGCGGTCGCGATCGGAATCGGCAGTCCGCCCTGCACGGTGATGCCGCGCTCGAAGCCAAGCATTTTTAACGCGGTGGCGAACTGATCGTGGTACATCGAAACCACAGCATCCAGTTGCTGTGTTTCTACCGCTTTGTAAGTGGTATCGGCCGGGTAAGGGCCATAAACATCAATACCTTGCTCTTTGGCCTTCGCCATCGCCGGTTTAATGATGGTTTGTTCCTCATCACCAAACAGACCATTCTCACCGCCATGTGGATTCAGGGCCTGCACGGCAATTTTCGGCTTAGCAATGCCCGCCTGACGCAGCGTGCGATCCATCAGCGCAATGGTATCGACGACGCCTTCAACACTCAGGTTCTTCACGATATCGCGGAAGGGAATATGCGAGGTGGCGCGTCCTGCCCAGAGGTTATCCACCACATTCACCTCACAGCAGAAACTGTCCCACTTCAGTAATTCAGCGAACCAGTGTAATTCATCGCGGTGCTGCAGCCCGCCCATATGCATCGCTTGCTTATTCAACGGCGCAAAACAGACGCCTTGGGTTATGCCCTGCTGTGTCAGTTCCACCGCGCGCGCCAGCGTTTCCAGGATATACACGCCGCTCTGCTCGCTGGCATTGCCATAGTCAAAAGGCGTACGCGTAGACCAGTCATGATTGAGCAGTAACGGTTTACCCAACGTGAACGTGATGTCTGCGGTATCAGTGATTTCGTCATAATCGAAACGCTGGCCAGCAATGGCCATGCCTTTTTCCAACTCCTGACGGTCGGCAATGATAATGACGTTAGCCAACTCACGTAGCGCTGACTGCGATAGCACTTTCGCCACCAGTTCAGGGCCAATACCTGCTGGATCGCCCAGCACCAGTGCAACAGAAGGTTTTTTCATCAGGATTTCCTCAGTGATAAGCATTATTTGCGGGCTGTACTTCACCGCGTGAAGGGGAATCTTCAGATAACGGAATGTCTGGGCGCATAAAGAAGGTGAGCACGATGCCGACCATTAACAGCACAACCGAGCCATAAAACGGCAGACTCCAGTTGCCCGTTCTATCAATGATGATGCCAAACAGAATCGGTGAAATGATGCCCGCTACTGCGGAACCCGCATTCACCAGGCCGCTGGCCACGCCAACGTACTTGGGCGTGATCTCCATCGGTACCGCCCAGATGGGGCCAATGGTCAGTTCGAGGCAGAAGAAAGCCAAGCCGAGACAGGCGGTGATCACAGTCATGTTGGTTGAGCTGATTACCGGAATGAGCAGCAATCCGGCGGTCAGGAAGCTGAAAATAATTACGTTACGTCGCGCCGCCACTACATTGCCGGTACGTTTCAGAATTTTGTCACTCACGATGCCGCCGACCGTATTTCCCACCACACCGGAGAGAAACACTGCCGAGGTAAAGAGCGCGGATGATTTCAGATCCATGCCACGACCATTCATGAAGAACGTGGGAAGCCAGGTAAAGAACAGCCAGCCTGTCCAGCCGTAGCAGAAATAGACGCCCATGGTTGGCCCGATCCGCTTAATTAACGCTTTCCAGGGCGTGGGCGCTTTGACTTTGTCTGTCATGTAGGCGTCGAGTTTTGGCAGGATCTTGCGCTCCTCCTCGCTCATATCGGCAATGTGATGCGGGTTGTCGCGAAAGCCCGCAATCCAGAAACCGAGCCATACGGCGGTGATCACGCCCAACGCAATGAAGGAAAAACGCCACGAGTGCATTAACACCAGCAACGCGACCAGCGAGGGCGTGACGGCATTACCAAAGCGGGAGAATGAGTGAGTGATACCTTGCACGAAGCCACGTTTCTCGCTGGAGAACCAGAATGTCATGGCGCGTGCTTGTGACGGCAATGCCGCGCCTTCACCTACGCCAAGCAGCATGCGTGACAGGAACAGCGACGCGAATCCCCCGGCAAAACCGGTACAAAGGGTCGCGACCACCCAGATGCTGCCGCAGATAATGATGGTTTTGCGTGCGCCGAAACGGTCAACAAACCAGCCACCGATAATCTGGAACACTAAATAGGTGTAAGCGAAGGCAGAGAAAATGAGCCCGAGATCGGTGTTATTGAGGCCAAGATCCTGCTTAATCAGCCCTGCCGCCGTCGAAAGGTTGACGCGATCGACGTACATCAGAAATGACAGGGCGCAGAAAAGCGCCAGCACTTTCGTACTGTATCGGTTTTTCATGGATGAACCTTTTAGGTTTAGTTCAGAGTTTGTAAACGGCGCTTTGCGCAAATGAACGAGCGCTGTTCATTTGTTTATTTTATCGCTTATTTTTTGCCTGCTCATTGTGAGCGGCATCACAATAAGCCTGCTAAGTAATTTTTAGCGCTCAAGGTGTGATCGTCCTCTCAGCAATGACCTGTGGCAGTGAACATATGCACAATCAACCACTAAGCGGATAACAAAAGCTCATTTGATTCGAATTACGATCTGTTCCTGCAGCGTACATATGCGCAGTGAAAGGAACTGTTGGCGGGCTGTATGAGTTCAGGTATTCATGCTGAGATGAGGGGGTTTGGCGACTGCTGCACGTCAGGTAGCGGCGCGATTTATCGCGCCATAAAGGGCGCGGCTACAATACGTGTCGCTTTTCATCTCTCCGCTTTATTCAGCAACGTAGATAAGATAGATAGCCAGATGCACCATGGCGCAAACGCTAATAACCACCAGCAATGTCAGCACACCTTTGTCAGGATTCATCATGTGTGGTCCCTAAAAAGCGTACGTCACTGCGACGGTTCCGGTTAGCTGGTTATGCCTGAATACGATTGGGCTGTCTGCCGCGTGATCGTCTAGCCACGTATAACCCGCGCTCAGCGCGCCGCCCCAGTGCTGAGTAAACTGATGACTCCACGTCAGGTCAGTTTCTACCCCATAAAATCCGGCTGCAGGAGAGTAAGTCGCATAGCCACTCTTAGCGCTTTGACGCGCATTAACGCCGTACCAGGTTTGCATGTAGCGCGCGTCACCAAACAGCGCGGAAGTCTGCAATGAAAGGCTATCTTCTTGGTTCTGAAGCGGAATCATCGTTAGCGAGGTGCGATAATTGACTCCCTGACTGTCTGTCAGCGGCAGCACGGCTTTTGCTTCAAGAATCAGCCACGGGGAGACCGCCCAACCGGCCGCAATACCGGTATTCAATGTGGCATTGATTGTACCCATGCCCCGTAACGTGTCAGCGCCATCGCGCCAGTCCGAATCCTTGTCCGTCCTGCCCATGCCATATCCCAGCGTATGCTCCAGATACAGGCCGCTGTCGCTCTGCAGATCGTAACCCAGGCCCTTTTGCGCATCGAAGAAAAATGCGCCCTTTCTGGCCTGCAGCATCGGCACCGCTTGCCAGCGTTGCTTATCTGCGCCGCTGTATTGCGGCGTGGTCTGCGCACCCAATCCCAACATCACCCCATCCTGCGATGTGCTGTCATCTGCACGCGTGCTGGCACTGAAACTGGCCACGAGTAAACAGCCACTGTACAGCGCCTTTTTTCTGGTTATCATCGTGTCACCTCAGTTACCCATCTGTTTTTAGCCCCTTGCCCGGGCGTTGCGTCACGGATTGCAGTATCCCGAAGCTTTATCAATAAAGTGCCAGGGAATTATGAAGAAACGGTCAAGGTGAGCCATGAACAACAGACGAGTATTGGTTATTGAGGATGATGCAGACGCAGCAGATGTGCTAGAGGCTTATCTGCTGCGTGAAGGCTATGCGGTGCAGATTGCCCCTAACGGCCTCAGCGGTCTGGAGCATGTTGATAGGTGGAAGCCCGATCTGATTCTGCTCGACATCATGCTGCCTGGCATGAACGGAATCGAAGTGCTGGCAGCCGTGCGACGCCGTGGTGATACGCCGGTGATCATGATTACCGCGATGGCGGACACGCCCGACAGAATTAGCGCTCTGCGTTACGGCGCGGATGATTACGTGGTGAAACCCTATCATCCGGGTGAAGTCGTCGCGCGCGTGCAGGCGGTACTGCGCCGCAGTCGCGCACCCTTCGCTGAGGATGAGGTGCTGCGCTGGCAGGCACTTGAAGTCAACACGGCGGCAATGACCGCACTGGTCGCGCAACCAAATAAGCGGCCAACACGCGTTGAGCTGACGCCGACAGAATTTTCCCTGCTGGTTACCCTAATGCGGGCGCCAGTGCGCGCACTTAGCCGTCAATATCTGATCGAAACCTGTATACCTGAGAGTGAGGCGCTGGAAAGAGTAATCGATACCCACGTCTACAATCTGCGTAAGAAGCTCGAAAGCGCGGGTTTGTCAGAGATATTACTCAACGTGCGTGGCGTGGGTTATAGGTTCAGGCAGCCATGAACAAGTCACCTCCTCAAACGCTGTGGCGCTGGATTTGCGTGCGTATTTTGACACTGGCTATCATCACGGTGATTGCCGTCGCGGGGATTATGTTTCTGCGCTTTGCGCTGCAAAATCTGTGGATCATTCACCATATGCCACCGGAAATGCGCCAGGAATTTCTGACGCTGCGAGCGCATCCGCAAACCAATCTGCCGCGCTTTCATGAAATCGTTGATGAACGCTGGGGCGTACGCTACTCCGATCCTTCGGTCGGCGCCGCTGACTGGCTGATGGTGATCATACTGATTTTTATCATTACGCCGTTTGTTGCTTTCACCGTTTTGCGCTACGCCCGTCCGCTGGCGCTGCAGTTTAGCCACCTGAAGAAAACCGCTGATCGGGTATCCGAAGGGCAGTTTGGCTCCTCCGCCACCATCGTCAACAGTGCCCCGGCGGAGCTGTTGCACTTCGCACACGACTTTAATCGCATGAGCCAGCAGCTGGCGCTGTATGATCGCGAACTCCGCGCCTCACATGTGGCGCTGGCACACGAATTACGATCGCCGCTAACGGCCGCCATTGGGCGGTTACAAGGTCTGCTTGATGGCGTGTTTCAGCCCGAACCGCAGCAGCTGGAAATGATCATGAAGCAGCTGCGCCACATGAGCCGACTTATTGATGAGCTTCACCTGCTGTCGCTGGCCGATGCCGGGCAACTCAATCTGGATTTGCAGGTGATAAATCCCGGTGAACTGGCGCGGGAGCGCGTGGCCTGGATGCGACCGCAAGCCGAGGCAAATGGCATGATCATCAGCGTGGCCGCAGACAGCACGCTCACCTGCCGCGCCGATTCCTTCAGGTTGGGCCAGGTTTTTAGCGTGTTGATTGAAAACGCCCTGCGCTATGGCAAACCTGCGGGCCAGTTGCAGATTACCGCCCGCGCGGTGCCGGGTGGCTGCAGTATTGAGTTCAGGGATGATGTCGCGCCAGAATTGCCCCATATCGGCGGTAATCGACTCCAACTGGCGACCAACAATTAAGTGTTCCAATGCGCGTATCGCCGCACAGCAAATTTCATTACCGCGTCCAATGGTGAAGGTGAGACCGTGGCCGCTGATCGCCACATTATCCGTTTCAATAATGACGTAAGCGGCTGAATAATCTGGGTCTGGATTCATCGCATCTGAACCATCGAGATGTTCGGAGGTCGGAAAACGGATATCTTCTACGCGCAGTGCGGTAAGCCTGGTCATTCTTCGCTGCCCTCGGTGATTTGACGCTGCTCGCCAAGCCCGGCGATGCCTAACCTGATGACCTGCCCCGGACGTAAATAGACCGGCGGTTTCTGCCCCATGCCGACGCCCGGCGGTGTGCCGGTAGAGATGATGTCGCCCGGCTGCAAACTCATAAAACGGCTAAGGTAACTAATGATGTGCGCAACCGAAAAGACCATGGTGCGGGTATTACCGTTTTGATAGCGCTTGCCATCAACCTCCAGCCACAGATCGAGTTGCTGCGGATCGGCGATTTCATCCGCGGTCACCAGCCAGGGGCCAATTGGGCCAAAGGTGTCGCAGCCTTTGCCTTTGTCCCATGTGCCGCCGCGTTCAATCTGGTATTCACGTTCTGAGACGTCGTTAACCACGCAATAGCCCGCGACATGTGACAGCGCATCCTCTTCGGCGATATAGCTGCCGCCTTTGCCGATTACCACGCCCAGTTCCACTTCCCAGTCGGTTTTTACCGAGCCACGAGGAATGCGCACCGCGTCATTTGGCCCGACGATCGCGCTGGTCCATTTGCCAAACACCACCGGCTCTTGCGGAATTTCAGCACCGGTCTCTGCGGCGTGATCGGCATAGTTCAGGCCGATACAGATAAACTTGCCAACACGTCCAACACAGGCACCAATGCGCGGCTGTCCACTGATTTTGGGCAATTCGCTGAGTGGCAGCTGGCGTAGCCTCTCCAACTCGGAGGGCAGCAGTGCATCGCCTGCGATGTCATCGATAAAATGCGACAAATCGCGCAGTTCGCCCTGTTCATCCACCATTGCCGGACGCTCTTTACCCGGCTCGCCCACACGTAATAATTTCATTCTTCCCCTCCTGTTAGTTACTCCAGCCGCCATCGATGATCTGTGCGGTACCGGTGGTATATGCGCTGGCATCGGACGCCAGATAGGCCGCCAGATAAGCGATCTCCTCGGTGGTACCGATACGCCCAATAGGCTGACGCGCAACAAAGGCGCGATAAACTTCCGCTTCGCTGCGACCTTCTGCCTCAGCCTGCGCGGCAATGCGCTGGCGCAGCGAAGGCGAATCGATGGTGCCGGGGCAGATGGCGTTGCAACGGATCCCTTCACCTATGTAATCCGCCGCTACCGAGCGCGTCAGACCAATTACCGCGGCCTTGGTGGCGCTATAGGCAAAGCGATTGACCACGCCTTTTACGCTTGATGCCACAGATGACATGTTGATAATCGATCCCTGCTGCTGTTGCAGCATCGCGGGAAGAAACGCCTGAATCATGCGAAACATTGCCGTGACGTTAAGATCGAGCGCGAACTGCCACTCCTTTTCGCTGCACGCCAGCAGGCTGCCGCTATGCACAACACCTGCACAGTTGAAAAGCACATCAAGCGTGCCCAGCTCCTGCGCCGCCGCGCTAATCGCCTGACGATCGGTAACATCCAGTTGATAAGCGCGGATACCGGGTAAATTTTGTAGCGCTGTAAGGTTTATATCGCTGGCGATAACATCTGCGCCCTGCTGAGCAAAGTAGCGCGCACTGGCCAACCCGATGCCCTGCCCGGCGGCGGTGATTAACACGCGTTTTCCGGATAAATTCATTGCATTTCCTCTGGTCCAAAGATCTAATGGTCAGGCCATTAAAAGTAAGTTTTTACCGCTTGAGTTAGCAAAATAACCCTGGCTACTTTTTCGCTGACGCATTACGTTTTATTGACAATTGCGTAACATTGACAAGTGCCCTGATGATTATTTGTGCATCTGATCACTTAAAATATTTAAACAGGTAGCAGTGCGATGCCGATAAAAAAGATGGAAAACCCCAGGCTTTACAGACAAATAGCTGATCAACTGATCAAGTTGATCGACAACAACGAATTTCCTCCCGGCAGTCGCTTGCCAGCGGAACGTGAATTGGCCGAGCAGCTGCAGGTAAGTCGTGCATCAGTGCGTGAAGCGTTGATCGCACTGGAAGTCATTGGGCTGGTGGATGTTAAAGTCGGCAACGGTGTGATTGTAAAAGCGCGTTCCAGTACGCAGGAGCCGGTAATGGTGCAGGCCGGACGCGATCAGTGGATGGAACCGGACGATGAACTGGGTATCAACCTGGATTTTTCCACCGAGTTGCCGCCATTCTCCTTGCTGCAAGCGCGCCGCCTGATCGAGCCAGAGGCCGCAGCGCTAGCCGCGGTGCATGCCAGTGAACAGGAACTGGCGCTGATCCGCGCGGCGTACCAACAAAACTGCGAGGATAACCGCGCGCAATCGCGTACCCATCCCGGCGACCGCCTGTTCCATATCCGCATTGCCCAGGCGAGCGGCAACCCTGCCTATGGCTTTATCATCGGCCACCTGCTCGGTCATCGCTATGGCAGCATGTTCCGCATGTTACAGGCGCACTATACGCCCAGCGATATGCCGTCGGATTCGGAATCTGAGCACATGGCGATTCTCTCGGCGCTTGAAAAACGTGATGGTAAGGCAGCGAGAAGCGCGATGAAGAAACATATCGACCGGGTAATTGCGACATTTGAGCGGGTGCAGGAGTGAAAATGTTTGAATTGAAAACAGAAGAAACGGGAGAGTTTTAGCGTTGATGTCCGCTTGGTGCCAAAAGCGGACGTTGTAAACGACTGCTATGTTGAATATCTGAAGCCGCCATCGATGAGATCTTATGGTAAATCGAGTGTTGTCATGTGCTTGGTGGGTTGTTTATCAAAAATGACTAAGAGAGTCTCTTTGGTAATAACAATCAGGGTGGCGACTGTGAAGATAACGAAGATTGACCACATACACGTATACGTCGAGAACATTGAACCGGCAGAACGCTGGTACCAAGAGGTTCTTGGCTTTTCCCGCGACGACTCGCTGTACTTCTGGTTTGAGCAGGGAGGGCCGCTAGTTATCAGAAATAACGGCGCATCACTTTCCCTGTTTCTCAGGAAAAATCAGCATCCCGGTCATACGGTGGCTTTCGCGGTAGAAGCGGCTGCGTTTTTCAGTCTTGTGCCTGCTCTCAACGCTAAAAGCATCCCGTTTACCGTATGCGATCACGATGTATCTATGTCCGTGTACTTTAAAGATCTTAGCGATAATAAGATTGAGCTGACCAGCTATGAATATCTTCAGGCAAAGCTGCTATTGGAGAACGTTGTATAGCTTTCTCCCTTAACTGAAGTCGGAGCGCAACAGGGGTGTTATGGTAAGTCAGGTTAAGAAAGGGAGATGTTTATGGTATTGCAGCACATGAGGATAGCCAGACCTGTCAGCGCACTCAGCAAAAGCTGTGAATTGTACTGTAACGGGCTTGGGTTAGAAAAAATCGGCGGTTTTACTGACCACGATGGATTCAGCGGATATATGTTAGGACTGAACGGCTTATCCTGGCACCTTGAGTTTACCCAGTACCATGATCATCCGGTGATACCTTCGCCCTCAAATGAAGATCTTCTGGTTCTGTACATTCCTGAAAAAGATAGCTGGCGAATTACCTGTGAAAATATGGATGCTGCTGGCTTTACCAGGGTTAAATCATTCAATCCTTACTGGGACCGCAATGGCGTTACCTTCGAGGACATAGATGGATACAGGGTTGTTATTCAAAACATGCACTGGGGAGAGTGCTGAGATTATTTTTCGGCCGAGTTGTTATGTTTAATGTGGCAGAACTACCCTGTCGTAATAACTTTGACGTCCGCTTTTTGCTCATAGCGGACCATCCCCTCCAGCGACCACTTAGTGTCAGCAAGAAAGCTGCTAACAACATTTATTTTGAACCAATGGAGAGCAGGCCGCATTTTCTTTGCCCTATTTAAATGTTCCAACATCCAGAATAGATAAATTTCACACCTGTTTTCGATTAACATTACCCTTTATTTCAGTCCCAGTTTGACTGCCAGCCGATGAAGATTACCCGGATCCAATTCCAGTTTTCTAGCCGCCTTAGCCCACACCCGATCGCAGCTTTCATAGGCCTGTTTAATGTAGCCGTACTGAAATTCACGCGTCGCCTCGTTGAGGTTCATCACTGGCGAGATTAGCAACGTTTTGATCGGCTCTGCCTGAACGGTCCCGCTATCCTGCAGTTGAAAATGTTGCGGAAGCAGAATGACTTCGCCGTTGCGTGATTCGGTCTGCGCGATGATTACGGCACGATATATGGCATGTTCCAGCTCGCGCACATTTCCCGGCCAGCTTGCGGCTTGCAGCATAGCGCGGCAGCCAGCACTTAACGCAACGCTCAACAGGCCAAATTTCACCCGACACTTTTCACAGAAATAGCCCGCCAGCAGCACGATATCGTCACGACGTTCATTCAGCGACGGAACGAACAGCGGGAAGACGCTAAGGCGATGATAAAGATCAGCCCTGAATTTACCATCGGTCACCGCCTTGCGCATATCGAGGTTAGTTGCGGCGATAATGCGCACATCAACGGTAAGCGGCTTATCTTCGCCCACCCGCTGCAGGTCGCCGTACTGCAGCACGCGTAGCAGCTTGGCCTGCAGCGAAAGCGGCAACTCTCCAATCTCATCAAGAAACAGCGTCCCTTTATCCGCCAATTCGAATTTGCCCGGCCGATCGTGAATGGCGCCGGTGAACGCCCCTTTGATGTGGCCAAACAGCTCGCTCTCCGCCACGCTTTCCGGTAGGGCTGCACAATTCAGATAAACCAGCGGCCGCGCTGCGCGATGAGAATGTTGGTGAAGGGCCTGAGCAACCAACTCTTTACCGGTGCCGGTTTCGCCCATGATCAACACGCTGAGATCTGAGGGAGCAACCACCCCAATCTGTTGTTTGAGGTGGGTTAACGCCGTCGAATCACCAATGATCTCCACCTCTTCACTCTCTTCACGTCGGTGTGGTGGCGGTGTAAAGGATGAGGCGGGTTTTTCTAAACGTTCCATTAGCAAGGCATTATTCAGCGCACCCGCCGTCAGGCTCGCCAGCACTCGTAACTCTTCATCGCTGTAATCATCAAATTGAGTGGCGTTAATGCCATCTAGCGTTAGGGCGCCGATCAGCGTTTGCCCGACAAAAAGTGGCATACCGACGCAGGCGTGGACGTGTAAATCGCCTTGGTCGGGAATCAATCCATCATAGGGATCGGGTAAATCACTGTCGGCGGGAAAGCGCACCACATCGCCAGCCCGCGCGATGGCCTCAAGCCGTGGATGAGCATCAAGATTGAATCGCCGCCCCATCACATCCGGTGCCAGACCCGCGGTGGCCAGCGGACGAAACTGCTGATTCTCGTAACGTAATAGCGCGGTAGCGTCACAGTTTAGCGCGCCGTGGATGCAGTTAATCATCCGCATAAACCGGTCGCGGCCATGCACTCCATTTTGGATATCAACAGCCAGTGCCGCCAGCGTCTGAACAGAAAGAGTCATATTGTCACCTGCACATGAATTGTCTCAAAGACAAGCAAAGACATTGTATTTAACACAACATAAAATTATCCATTTGATTAAAATCAACGTGTTATGTAATGGCACGGAATATGCCTTATCAGATTAGATAATGTAGCTCAGGAGTATCACCGTGTCAGAACAACTAAACAGTCAGGCGCTTAGCGCACAGCAAATTGCATCGGCCGCTGATGCCCTGCGTTGGGCAGCATTTGGTAGTGGCAGCCGCGGGCTAGTGTTCACGTATCGACAAACGTCCCCGGAACGCCTGCATTTTGAAACCGAATATGCCGGACGAAAAGCATGGGTCGATTTGGATATCCCTTACACCCCTCTTTCACTCATCGTCGCTGGTGCGCTGCTGTTGCAACAGCTGAATACTTATGTCGGATAACACCATGAATCATTTAAATGAAGTCATCAGAACGGTTGATGACACCATTCGCAATAATGTCATTCACGATATGAATGGGCTGCTGTGCGAACTCAGCGACGACCATCAGCTCACTCGCGAAGAGCGCTTCACCCAACAGCAGCGTCTGCGCGTGGCGGTTTTTAAACACAGTAGCGAGAAAGAAGAACTCGCCGAGCAGCGCCGTAACTGGCTCACGCAGGGCGGCATCATCTGTTAACAGGAGGCCCAACATGGCTCATATCATCCCTCAACATTTTGCACACACTCGCTCAACGCCTTTCTGGGATAGAAAGAGTGTGCCGCAAGCGCTCTTGACCCATCACAACACGAAAAAAGGCGTTTATGGCAGGCTTTCAGTTATGCGCGGTGCAGTGAAATATTATGGTTTTGCTGGTGAACACCAGACAGCACACGAAATGGAAATCACCATTATCGCCGGGCAGTTTGGCATCAGCCCACCGCAGTACTGGCACCATATTGAGTTATTAAGTGATGACACTTATTTCAATATTGATTTTTTTGCTGACCCAGACGTTGCTTTAGAGGGCAACGGATTTGAGCGCGAAGTTCATATTCCAGAATCGTCCAGGTAAAAACATTACTGACCCGCTGCGGCGGGTTTTTTTATGCCTGATGCATTGTCATTAATACATCCACATGTCAGTTACACAACATTATTTATTGTATTTTAAACAAATCAAAATCTGTAATTATGTATAAATCAATGAGATAAATTTTGGCACGTCTGATGCAATAACGAGTGTGAAACCACTTTACGCTAACAGGGCATCAAATGAATATTCACGTAAAAAACAACATTTTTTGGGTCGGCAAACGTGACTGGGAAGTTGAGCACTTTCACGGCAAAGAGTACAAGATGCAGCGGGGCACCAGCTATAACAGCTATCTTATTCGCGAAGCCAGGAACGTCCTGATCGATACGGTTGATCTGAAATTCCGTACTGATTTTGTTAAGAATCTGGCAGAAGAAATCGATCTGAAAAAAATCGATGCCATCGTAATTAACCATGCAGAAGAAGACCATTCAGGCGCACTCGCCGAACTGCTGGCGCTGATTCCAAACACGCCGATTTACTGCACCGCTAACGGCGTTGATTCCATCAATGGTCATCACCACCATCCCGAATGGAATTTTAACGTGGTTAAAACCGGTGATTCGCTCGATCTCGGCAACGGCAAAAAACTGATCTTTGTTGAAACCCCGATGTTGCACTGGCCAGACAGCATGATGACTTACATGACAGAGGACGCCGTGCTGTTCAGTAATGATGCCTTCGGCCAGCATTACTGCGATGAACATCTGTTTAACGATGAAGTTGACCAACATGAACTGTTTGATCAATGCCAGCGCTATTTCTCCAATATCCTGACGCCTTTTGCGCGTCTGGTTACCCCAAAAATCAATGAGATACTCGGCTTTAATCTGCCGGTCAGCATGATTGCGACTTCGCATGGCGTGGTGTGGCGCGATAAACCCACCCAGATTGTAGAGCTGTACCTGCAATGGGCTGCGGATTATCAGGAAGATCGCATCACCCTGTTCTACGACGCCATGTCTAATAACACCCGCATGATGGCGGATGCGATCGCCGAAGGTATCCGCGAAACCGATCCGCGCGTTGCCGTGAAGGTTTACAACGTCTCCACCCACGACAAAAACGAAATCATCACCTCCTGCTTCCGTTCCAAGGGCATTTTGGTCGGTTCCTCCACCATGAACAATGTGATGATGCCGAAGGTGGCGGGTATGCTGGAAGAGATTACCGGCCTGAAATTCCGCAATAAACGCGCCTCCGCGTTCGGTTCTTATGGCTGGACCGGCGGAGCGGTGGATCGCGTTGCCACTCGCCTGCAGGATGCCGGTTTTGATATGACGATTGCGCTCAAAACCAAGTGGCGTCCTGACCTCTCCGCGCTGGAAGAGTGCCGCGAGCATGGCCGCAAAATCGCCCGTGAATGGGCGCTCTCGCCGCTGCCGGTAGCCATCGTCGCAGCGAATACCACCGCTGCGGTTATGGCAGCTTCCACATCCATAAACCAGGATGGCGTCGGTGTGGTAGAAGCGGGTGAGGACATCGGACAGAAAATGATTTGTACGGTTTGTCAGTGGGTTTATGACCCGGCCGAGGGCGAACCAAACCAGGATGTCCTACCCGGAACCGCATGGGAAGCCGTGCCAGACGATTTCTTATGCCCTGGATGCGCGCTGGGTAAATCCGTGTTTGATCCTTACGAGGGCTGAGTCCATGTCAGCAGACATTGTGATTGTTGGCTCAGGCTTCGCCGCCCGCCAGCTGGTCAAAAACATCCGGCATCTGGATAAACATGTGCCGATTCGCATCATTGCGGCCGATAGCTGTGATGAATACAACAAGCCCGAACTCAGTCATGTTTTCAGTATGGGTTATCGCGCTGAGGCACTCACTCGACAAACCGCAGCGGAGTGGGCGGAAAACCAGAACATCATGCTGCATCCTTTTACCACGGTTTCGCGCATTGATACGGCAGCAAAGGTTATCAGAACTCCCGCTGGCGATTACGTCTATGGCAAACTGGTGCTTGCTACTGGTGCCGAGGCCATCGTTCCGGCGATAGAGGGCAGTGATCTGATCTTCACGCTGAACAGTCAGCAGGAATACCGCCGCTATGACAACGCGCTGATAGATGCGCATCGAATATTGATGGTCGGCGGGGGTCTCATCGGCACAGAACTCGCGATGGATTTTAACCGTGCAGGTAAAGCAGTAACGGTAATAGACCGCAGTAACGGCCTTCTATCGGCGCTGTTACCGCTGGAAATCAGTGCTCGTCTGCAAAACCGTTTGATGAACAACGGGGTAGAGTTTCTCTTCAGGCATGAACTCACCAAAATCTCACGGCATGATGATTTACTGGAGGCAACGTTCAGTAACGGACAGCGGAGGATTTTTAACGCCGTGGTCTGTGCCATTGGCTTACGCCCTAATCTTACGCTGGCGCAGAGTGCGGGAATCGAAACACGTCGTGGAATTGTGGTTGATGACACTCTCGTCACCTCGGCTACCGATGTCTACGCCCTGGGTGATTGTGCAGAGATTCAGGGAAAACTGATGCCCTATCTGCAGCCCGCTACCCTTGCGGCAATGACACTGGCTAAAAACCTTATCGGTCACGACGCCAAACTGATGCTGCCAGCCATGTTGATTAAGGTTAAAACGCCGGATATGCCGCTTCACCTGGCGGGCGATCCCGCGAACGCAGCTTATCACTGGGATATGGCGTTATCCCCGTCAGGCATTATTGCTCAAGGCCGTGATGAAGACGGGGCATTACGGGCATTTGTTGTCAGCGAAGAGCATATGAAGCTGGCATTCAGTATGTTGAAGGACATCAAACTGTCGGGCACATCTTAACCCAAGCATGTTATTAACAGACGATCGGACGCATTTAGGTTCGCTAATTGAAGCGGCGATGGTCCTTGCATCAACCAGGCCGGTAATCCACCGGCCATTGCTTCCAACTCAATATTAAAGGATGTGGCACAATGAATATGCCTGAAGCCCCAGCAGTAACCAATATTACCTTGCATAACCCCTCCTCTTGCACATGCGGGAGAATTATTTGGTTAACCATGCACTGTGATTCCTTCGCCATGAATATGGGAACATGTGACGTTGATGCACGCATTGATGCAAGTATTGGAATGATTTCTCAGCGTAAAATGTTCCCACCTGAAATGCTCAAGGAGGCCGTTGCGGCGATATTTTGGGAAATGTGGAATGCGTGGAAGCCAGCAGAAGGCATAAAGGTTATGGCTGAATAATAAACAACACCTAAGCCGCATTTTTAATAATTTTCGATCAGTGCCAGTAGTGGACATCGATGAATGTTACCGTGGATTGAACGCCGCGAAATTTCTCTCAGTATTGGCGTTATCAAAAAACAGACTGTGCCTTGCCGTTGTTCAGGCCTTCCGCCGTTATGCCTCTGACAAAACCAGTAATCTGAACAATCGTTGTATAATGCGCGTCCCTTGCTTCACAGCTTTTAGGGGCTGGCGGGTGCATCCTTGCACGTCACGCCTTTTTATCATCCATGGTTCGGTGGGTTCTTGTGCTCAACACGGCCATTCAGAGAATGATGAATTGTCGGTCATTCAATCCCTGGCTTTAGCTGTTGTAAAACTTACTCATCAGCTTCGGTTAAGCCAGCAAATATCCAACAAGAACTCCACTACCAGGGCTGACGACCATGGCTGCCAAAAAAACCACCCGTCGGCCCATCTGATTCCGTTAATGCCATTTTTATGGCCGTAATGGCTCCCTCATCTGGCGTCAGAAAACCCGTATTGCCATTTAAATCGGTCTGCACATGGCCGGGTTCAACGGCATTGACTTTAATACCCATAGGTTCGAGTTCTTTCGCGAATGAAACGGTAACAGCGTTCAGAGCAACCTTTGAAGAGGTGTAACCTAGCAGGTTTACGCTTGAATATATTGAAGTCGGATCGGTAATTAGCGTTAAGGATCCTACGCCGCTGCCCATCATGACAATCCGCGCATTGCTGGACGCTTTAAGCAGAGGTAGGAAAGCCTGTGTTACCCGAATCGGGCCAAATAGATTAACTTCATACACCGCTTTCAGATCCTCAATACTGACCTGGCTTGGGGGGATATTAATATCATTGATGATGCCGGCATTATTAATAAGGACATCAAGTGATGCGACTTTACGCGAGAGTTCATTAACGGCATTGGCCACGCTTGCTTCATTCGAGACATCCAGTTCAAGTAATCTGACGTCAAGACCTTCCTGGATTAAGCGTTCAACGGCTTCTTCACCCCGCCTGCGGTCGCGCGCGCCCATCCAGACGGTCATACCTGCCCTTGCCAGACCTTTGACGATTGCAAAACCAATACCTTTATTGCCTCCGGTAACGAGAGCGTTCTTTTTAGTGTCCACTACGCCTCCTCAGCCTGTGAACGGGCGGCAGAGTTGCCAACATGGAACTGAAGATTACCCATCAAGCGCGGAACAACGTTGCGGGATGTAAAGCGCCACTGGCCGTCATGTTTCTCAAAACTGTCGAAATAGCGCCCAGTACAAATTGGCTGCAATGAAAATCCATCCAACTCCTGATGAACGGTGAAATAGCTGATGCTCGTTGCTGTATCACCGGCCGGCGAGATGTCTATCAGTGCATTTGAAACGTTATGCGACGTCCGGGGCGTTCCGTCTTCATGGCGCTGAACGCCATGGATCAGAAATTGTTCAACCTCTTCGCGGCCCTGTGCAGTATCACTTAAAACGATAAATTCGGAATGCTTGAACAACTCAGCGTTTTCAGCAAATTTCCCATCATCCAGATTGTGGACATAGATAGCCAGCAAACGCTGGATTTGTAATTCATCGATATAATTTTGAATATTTTCAACTTTGTTAAAGTTAGTCATGATTAGAACTCCTCAGGATAGGATTAAATTCCACATTCTTTTAAAAGCGAACGGGTATAATTAACTTTATTTGATAACAGACTCAGAAAGCGTGAAAATGACAACTTCAGCCCAGCAGTGCAGCAAATGTATTGCTCACATTAAATGATGAAGAACGTCACTCGGCAGATGAGATATAATTGTTAGCCTCTTCGCTACATTAAAAATATTAGATCTGCGATGCACCGCCATCAGAAAATATTTCCGCGCCATTGATATAGGCGGCATCCTCACTGGCAAGGAAAGCAACCGCTTTTGCAATTTCGCTTATCTTCCCAATGCGCCCGATTGGGCTGCGGTCTCTTAACGATTGCAAAATTACGTCCACAGGCTGTGGCAGGAAGTCGCGTAAAGACTGCGTATCAACCGGGCCCGGACTGAGAACATTTATGCGAACGCCTGAACCTTTAATATCCAGTATCCAGCTACGTACCATTGCGCGTAATGCGGCCTTGGTACCGCCATAAATACTCATCCCCTCCCCGGGATTAATTGAGGCCGTCGATCCTGTAATAACAATGCTGCTACCGGGTTTCATCAGCGGTAAGGCTTTCTGCACGGTAAATGTAATACCTCTTACGTTGGTGGTGAACTGACGATCAAACTTCTCAGGAGTAATTTGCCCGAGTGGTTCAATTTCTCCCATGCCTGCATTAGCGATTAAAATATCAATACGACCAAATCGGGATTTAATCTGCTCATAAAAGGTATCCAGATCGGGGAGGCTTGAAACATCCAGCTGAACCTGACTCGCATCAGGGCCTAAAGTACTGACTGCCGACTCAAGTTTATTTTTATTTCGGCCAGTAATGATTACGGTTGCACCGCGTGCGGCAAGCTCTTGCGCGATACCCAGACCGATGCCGGATGACGCACCGGTTACAACTGCGATTTTGTTCTGGAATGACTGAGGCATGGTGATGTTTCCTTTCTGGTAGTGATTGATCATGTAGTGATCACTACATAGAAAGAGATTCATTCACAAGCTTTATTTTAATGGATATTTATAAATCCATTAAATTCAATCATATAAATTTAACCTTTGATGCTTTGTCATTTAGCGTTTACTATATAAATAGTATTCAGGAGGTGAGATGACGCAGGTAAACAGGCAGCGACGCCCTGCTTTTAATCGCGAGGCTGGTGTGGCCATCGCACAGGCGCTATTTCATGAACATGGCTATGACGCAGTGAGCATTGCTGACCTGACTCAGGCGTTGAACATTAAGCCACCCAGTTTTTATGCTGCGTATGGCAGTAAGGTGGGTTTATATGAGAGGACACTGGAACGTTACGCACAGGAGAGCGCGCTTCCTCTACATAAACTTTTATCACCCGGGAAATCTGTTGCGGAAGGTGTGGAAGCTTTGCTTACAGCAGCAGCCAGACAATACGGGCGTCATACACATCAGCGTGGTTGTTTGGTTACTGAGGGCATGCGCGCTGATGATAAAGATGCCCGGGAAGTCGCCTGTAAGATAGCTCAGCCAGGAACTACAGCCATTCATAACTGGCTTATGGCTAAGTGTCCTCAATCAGCTGAATGCCTTACAGACTTTATTGTGGTGACACTGAAAGGTTTATCTTCTGCGGCCTATCAGGGCATGTCTCAACGCAGACTAATAGCAACAGCAAAAATGTCTTCTCAGGTTGTTTCTGCACATGCTAAATAGTATTGAGCTTTTGGGTCGCATAAATTAATCCGTTCGTTCAAAAGGCTCTATTATAATTTTAAAATTACATTTCCCCTGATTATTCATCACCTATAGTGGTAAGGGGATAACTTATAAATCGTTATTGAAAAAAGAGCGCCTCTTTTTCTCTCACAGCCGCCTTGAAGACCGTACGTAATGCCCGCTGAGCCAACAACGGACATTACAAATGATTAGGCTATGCTGAATATATTGCGTGCTGACCTGATGTGCAGCAGCAGCATCTATTGATTTAAAAATGACTCTACCGTGTGGGAAAACCGTTCTGGCTGATCCAGCATAATAAAGTGAAAACTGTTATCGATCCGTGTGAAATGGATATCTGGCGCAGAAGCATAGGCCTGACGGTACATCGCATCCACGCTGGCGGCAGGAATCCCGAATAAGGTGTCATACGCGTACACGACCTCAATCGGCGCGTTAATGCGGCCAAGCTCGGGCCGCAGATCGGT
Organism: Pantoea sp. E2023-21; assembly: GCF_051302795.1. NCBI lineage: Bacteria > Pseudomonadati > Pseudomonadota > Gammaproteobacteria > Enterobacterales > Erwiniaceae > Pantoea > Pantoea sp. E2023-21. The sequence continues at coordinate 626,753 of NZ_CP195345.1, forward strand.
AATCATTAATTCATACACGGCATCCGCCACTGTTTTGCGATCAGAATTAATCCCCGCAGTCACCAAAGCTGGCCTCACCGCCACGGTCTTAGCCAGACGGGCTATGGATGCTTTCTGAAACTCTACCATTTGCTCCGGCGACTGCCCCAATAGCCAATCCCGCGTAGCAGTAGCATGTGGGACAGCAGTATCGCGGGTCGCCGCAGGGTCAATCATCAGCGTATAGAACGGCAAAGCATCAACGATCATCAAACGACCGACCAGGTCGGGATGGCGGGCCGCCAGCATTATTGCTATTTCTCCCCCAAGAGAATGGCCTATGACCACCGGTGCGTTGATGTGCTGGGTTTGGATGTAATCAGCGATGGCGTCAACTGCCGGCGCGATGACCTTCCCGTCAGGGTTGGAAATGGCAGGCGTACTTGCAAAGCCCGCAAGTTCTATAAGATGAATGCGGTGGCTCTTATGTAAACCTGATGCTAAATAGGCCCAAACTTCGCGAGACGACGCCAGCCCCGGAATTAATATGGCATCCGGTCCTGCCCCATGCGTCTGTACAGAGATACGCTGCGAGTTTGGATGCTCTGAAGGTATGGACACAGGCTGTGTTGAGGATGCTGATACTAAGACTGACATCAGTAAAAGTGTTCCTCCGATCGCGGCGCGAATATTTGGGGTCGGCATGAGTTTAGCCCTTGTTATTTAATCCCTAATGAATCGGGGCAAGCTGACAGAAAGGTTTTTCATAAAAGATAAAATCATTAAGGGATGGATACAAAGACTTTGGCATGTGCAAGGTACAGTTCCGCGCTGCCAGAATAAACGCTAGTTGGCTTTTCACTCATAGAGGAGCTGCCTTGCAATGTCCGCATCATACCAAAAGCGGATGTTAACAAGGGGATGTCATAATTATCTGTTAATAGCTCATCCTCCTTTGCGTAGTCCTTTAAGTAGCGACTGCGTCGCACCAGAAGCGTTTCCGGATAACGAACACACCAACCCAAATTCCCGGTATATAGACGGTGTCAACGGCACCACGCACAGGCCGCGCAGTTCCTCCGGCAGGGCTGATTCAGGTACAAGGGCGACTCCCATGCCTTCACCGACCAGCTTACAGGCGCTGATCCAATCGCGTACTGTCACGCGTATGTCAGAGAGTTGCAAGCCTGCCTTTTCCATCAGGCTTTTTCCATTAACCACACATCCGCCTGTCGCCAAAATAAAGGGCTGGTCTGCAAGCTCCTCAAGCGTAATGCCATAAGTCCTTGCATGACGAGCCTGAAGATTACTGCCATGCATTACCGCCACCCAGGCATCCTGTCCTAATACAACCTCTGCACGACCGGGTACGGGATTCATTACCACGCCCAGTTCAACGGTGTCTGCTGCCAGCCACTCCTCTACTTCCTCATCCGTACCTTCAAGGATTACCACTTCAATACCTGGATGCAGGCGCTTAAAGTTCCGCAGCAGTCCGGGCAACAATGTGGAAGTCACGGATGGAAAACTGGCCAGCCGAATGCGCCCGCTAGTTAACCCCCGGCTCTCGTCAGCCAGCACGCGGATTGCGTTTAGCTGCGCAAGCATGTTTCTTGCGTGTTCGATAACCGGCTCACCCAGCGCGGTGACACCGATATAGCGTCGCTCACGCGTAAATAACGGGAATCCCAGTGAAGCCTCTAATTGGGCAATAGCCTGGCTGGCACCAGACTGGGTCATTCCTATCTCCACGGCGGCGCGCGAGATATTACAGGTATCCGCCACAGCCACTATTAGTCGCCAATGTAAGAGATTCATCATGATTATCAGTAGCTCAGCTAATAGTAGTTTTTTATATCATTAATTTTACAGGGTGATGCTCGTAAATTACAGTGCGTTCAGGATCGCGCAGGACGTTGCCTGACGGCTTTTCAATTGAAACGGAGAAAAAATGAAACTCTACTACGCCCCGGATACCTGTTCGTTGTCACCACACATTGTGCTGCGCGAACTGGAGCTAGAATTTGAATTAGTCAAAGTAGACAACAGAAGCAAGCTCACCACTGACGGACGCGATTTCCGGACCATTAACCCTAAGGGGTATGTGGCTGCACTTGAACTGGATGATGGGCAGATACTGACTGAAGGTCCGGCCATTGTGCAGTACCTTGCTGATATTAAACCGGAGAAGGGTCTGGCACCGCGAGCAGACACCTGGGCTCGGGTGCGTCTGCAGGAATGGCTGAACTTTATCACCACTGAAATACACGCCGGTTCGGCACCGTTGTTCAACCGCATGCTATCTGAAGACATCAAAGCAATTTTTCGTGAGAAGTTATTCCGTCAGTTCGATTTCCTCCAGAGGACTCTCAGCGAAACAACCTACCTGACGGGTCCTTCCTTTAGTGTTGCTGATGCTTACCTCTTCACTGTGCTGGGTTGGTGTAGATTGTTCTCCATCGAGCTGAATCGCTGGCCGGCGTTATCGGCGTATAGGGACATTATCAATGCGCGTCCTGCTGTGCAGGCCGCATTACTAGCTGAAGCGCAATAAGGTCGTCAGCCACTCAATGTTGGAGTGGCTGCAAACTGGAAATACGGCTTCTCGCTCAAAGCGGACATTATTTAGCGTCGGTATTGTGCCAAAAGCGGACGTTGGCACTTTATTCAATATACTGGCTGAAGCGTAAGAGGTAGCCATCTGGATCCTGTACGAGAAACTCCCTTTGGCAGGCCGTCGTTTCTCCTATGTTATAGTGTTTGTCGCGTAGCTCCCTGTACAACTTGAAGCCATTGGCCCGGACACGAGCAAGCACCGACTCGACATCTTCTACTTCTATCTGAAAATTAATGCCGCGACCCAGCGGTCTGACGAGTTCAGCCGTATTCCATCCTTCCGGATTATATTTCTCAAGCATCAGTTGTGCTTCGCCGAGACTGACGTAGGCAAAATCTGGCTCATTACGCCTTATCATGATGTTGAAACCAAGCACGTCAACATAGAAGTGCAGGGAGACAGTAAAATCCATTACGGTCAGTTCGGGAACCATGCGATTCCAGTAGGGTGCTTTCAGCTCAGTCATTGCTCAACTCCATTTTTTAACTGACGTAGCATATATCAGATGGCTTGAAGAAGGTTCAAGTCCATGAACTCAGCGACACAAATGTCAGATGCATTGTGTTAATGTCAGTTGTTCGCTCAAAGCAGACCTAATTTGCAACAACACTAATCATTCCCAATCAGCCACAGTCGTCAGGCCCAAAGCGCCGCTTCTGTGAGTTCGATGAAAGCTTAACGGCTCTACTTACAGCAAACGTAAGCAGATTACTGAAGATTGTCTTGAAGCCAGCGACGAGTGCCCTCAACATCATACGCCTTTGCTCCGTAACCGCTTGCAAGCAGTGAATCTGGAAGGAATTCATCATATTTTTCCAGGTACTTCTCCGGAACGTCTGCGGCGAGTTCAGCCTCGGTGGGCAGGCCCGAGTTCATCATAAGTTTAAGCGCGTGCCTGACCGATGCCACGCTTGCGTCTTCAGCCTCAATCACACCGGCAAATGAACTGACTTTAAAGCCGAATCGCACGAGCAATGCTGTGATCGTATTGACGACTTTGTCCCCCATCCAGGGGAGCACGCAACAGTGCGGTCCCAAGGTGATAAAGTGAGCATCCTGCAGTTGGTAACGCCGAAAGTAGTTAAGGCCCTCTTTAAAGAGCGATCTTGCGGCGGCATCGGCATAGTCCACCCTCTGGTCACCAATCGCTATGCGGTAATCCCTTTCCCTGTATATCGCAAGCATTTCCTGGCGAACAACATCGTGCACAGACATGCCTCCACCGCTGAACAGCGGTGGCTGGCCACCTTTGGTTGATTCGACGTAAATGACCTTTTTCTCTGCATCAATTTCGGTCACCTTCCAGCGAAGCCCACCAAAGATGATGTGCTGCCCTGGCAAAAGGGGTGAGTCTACCGGAAGTGTGCCAAGAATCCGGCTGCCTGTGACTATGCGAAACTCTTCCGGCGTATTGAATACGGCATAAAACGTATAGTGGTTGGTAAGTTTCTCGCCCTCAGCGCCTACAACGACCTCTCCGCTCGCCAGCTGCGTGAGCAGCCCGCATGCACCCATGTGTTTGAGCAGTATTTTGAAAGCGGATAAATCGATATTCCGGAACGGACCTTTTTGACAGAGCTGTAACCAGAGCTGATCCGCCCGAACCCCACCCCACTGCGCGGTGATAGCGAGGATTTGATGCAGCAGCGTCGAGTAATGTTTCTGAGAAGTATCCGCTGGTTCGAACCATTGCTGCGAGATAGTGAGTCTAATCATTGCCATCGATTGAACCAGCTGCAGCCTCAGGTGGTCTATCATGCCACTTGTTGGTGTGAGTTCGCGTTCTGTAATGAGCATTCGCAGTACCGACGGAGTTCCACGCCGCCCTGAACGGCCCATGCGCTGACGCAGGCTTGAGACAGAGTGAGGAGGGGTAACCTGAATAACTGACTGCACCTTACCGATGTCGATACCCAATTCCAGCGTCATGGTACAAATAGCTGTAGTGGGCAAATCTCCTCGCTGTAATCGTTTTTCCAGCGTCTCGCGAAGTTCTCTGGCGAGAGAGCCGTGGTGGGGAAAGAACTCATTGGGGACGACCTTTTCCTCGCACATGTCGCTAAGCGTGGCAGCAATGCTCTCCGTACGCTTTCGGCTGTTGGCGAAGACCAGATGAGAATCACCACGGCAGAGCCTGAAGATGTCCGCACATACGCGCTCTTCAGCCGGCGCCTTTATCTCTTCGCCCTTGATGTTAACCGGCTCCAGATAGCCTTTAACCTGCACCTGAAGCATGGCCGAACTGCTGTTGTCCGTTATCGTTATGCACTCCAGCTGCCTGTCCGGGCGCAACTGTTCAGGCACTTTCTCCAGTTCGCCAAGTGTGGCGCTCAGCGCGACCCGGGGAACCGGATTATCGTGGCGACCGAGCACATGTTCAATTCTGTTCAGCAGAGACAATAGCTGCATGCCGCGATCTGTGCCAATGAATGCGTGAAACTCGTCAATGACCACATAGGCAACGGATGAAAATGCCTGCTTAAGCCAGCCCGATGAGTTAATGAGCAAAGACTCAAGCGACTCAGGCGTAATGAGAAGGATGCCGGAAGGATTGGCCCGGGCTTTCTGTTTTTTACTCTGAGGAACATCGCCGTGCCAGGGCGTCACCTTCATACCAAGCGCCTCGCCCAGACTTTCCAGACGACGATGCTGGTCGTTGATCAGCGCTTTAAGCGGGCTGATATAGACGATGCCAAACCCGCCGGTAACATCAGCCGTTGCAGAGCAGGCTGGCAGAAAAAACGCCTCTGTTTTACCCGCAGCTGTACCGGCACTGATCAGCACGTCGCGGTCACCTGCCAGGACGGCAGGAATTGAGCTCTCCTGCAGGGGTCTTAAAGCCGTCCAGCCCTGCCGGTAGACCCATTTCTGAACCCGGGGATCGAGGCTGTCATAAGCGCGACTCATAACCTGAAGCTGGCCAGGCCGTCATTATCTTCTTCGTCGTCAGAAACGGCGTCATCCATGTCGCTTGGTCTGTCATCCTCGATAGCAACGCCTGAGATTAACGACTGCCAGTTCATCGAACGGTTTTGCTCCAGAATGGCCAGCATATCCAGAAACCCCTTGATAGTATTGCGGGGGGTCCGGAAGTAAGCATCCCCGATAGTGTTACTGCAGTGGTGAAGAAAACCCGTGAGCGCATCATCCGAAACGAGATATTTATCCGTATCCCCACCAGCGTATACGTCACGGAGATTTTTTAGCAGAATATAGAGCTCTTCAGGCGTCAGGCTTGCGAGATGCAGTGCTGGAGAGGAGTAATCAATGACGCCAGAACGGTGTGCAAAGCGATTTTCAGCCAAGCGGGACTGAAGCGCTTCATAACTGTAAAGGCCCTTGCGCGGGTCAAACAGGAATTCGGGCGTGCCACCGAGGATAAACCCAAGGTTTTCAGCGGAGCCCTGCAGGCAGTCATTCAGGATCCGCAGGATTTGCTCATAATTTGCCGTTCTCGCCTGCGTATTGTTCAGCTTATAGAGATTCACCATCTCATCCAGGCTGACCAGAAGTCCGGCATAGCCCGCCTGGCGTACGAAGAGACTCATCAGCTTAAGCGCATCATAGAATGAGGCGTCTGAAATAATAGTACGGACGTCCAGATCGTTTCGGGCATCTATTTTCGTGGTGTATTCACCCCGCAGCCAGCGAATGGCATTGGATTTCAGCGCCTCATTATCCTGTTCATGCCCGCGCCAGAAAGCCTCGATGACTTTCGCAAAGTCATACCCACCCACCATTTCAGTCAGCGCTTCCAGACGTCTGTGGATCACCGCAGAAACGGCAGAGCTGTCTGCATCCGCCTCTTTTCGCGCCTCCGTAACGAAACGCTCCACGACGCTCAGAAGCGCATTACCATCCGGCTTATTCCGGGTGGACATATTTTTCATCAGCTCAGAGTAAAGATTACGCGCCTGTCCTCCCGATGAATGGATACGTCTGTCCGGGGAGAGGTCGGCGCTGACAGTGACCAGTTTTTTCTCCAGAGCAATAGATCTCACAACGCTCAGAAAGAAGGTTTTTCCCGAACCATATTCGCCGATGATCAGTCTGAAACTCGCGCCACCATCGGCGACTCTCTCAATATCCTGGTGGAGCGCCTTAATTTCATTTATGCGTCCAACCTGAATATGCTGGATGCCGATTCTTGGCGTCACGCCTGATTTCAGTGACTGAATAATGGCATCACGCTCTTTGGTTCTTATACGTGCTTCGGACATTTACACTTCCTCTAATTCTTCGGCAATTTCAAGGTCAACCCAGATATCATCTTCTGCATCGTCCAGTACTGGCGCATCGACCATTGCAAACGACCAGTCATTAATCACTTCAAGCGCTCCGCCCAGCATCAGGCCAAACTGCCCACAGAGATCGGTCGCTTCTTTGCGGGACCACTGTTCTTTTTCTCTCAGCTTTTCGTAAAGCTGACTATGAGCGAGGTCCAGTACTGCCGTCTGTGGCTCTGGAGGGGGTGCGCCCTCGCGCGGCTCTAATTCGTCTTCCGTAAAAATCGTGCTGAGTAGTTTGCGCACGTCATCCGTAGCCGATTCATGTCGGGCCAGCACCCTGGCATCAAGGGTAAACTCCTGTGGAGCAGGAGTTTTATGTGTGAAGACCTGTGCTGAGGGCTGTTCGTTCGTCGAATGCTGATGGATGATGCCGGATAGCGTGGAGGGATCGAGTCCCAGCCCCGAATAAATTTTTTCCAGCTGTTTGATTTCAGCGGCCTCGATGCGTCCATCTGAACAGGCCACGCTCACGATAAACTGGCCGACGGCTGCCTTTTCAGCAGGATTCAGCAACGCCAGCCTGTTTTTCATTCCCGTCATATTAGCCGGCGTGTGAAGCTGCCAGCTCAGATAGGCATGCAGGGAGCGCCTTTCATCTTCGTTAAAGTCCGGATTATGATCGATAGCGTTTTCCAGCACGGTCCGTTCTGACTGCTCTATGTTGTTATCGATCATGGCCACAATCGCCCCCAGCCGCAGCATCATGACGGCTGAAGTGAATGCCGGTGTCGGAGAGATGCGGTGTCCGTCTCCTGCTGCATATAACACCAGCACACCGCCGACTTCAGACTTCACATGGTGATAAAACGGATCAGGTGCCATCCGATATCCCATTTTTGCGGCAAAGGCCTGCATCAGATCGATTTCTTTTTTATTTAACTTTGGCGGGATACCCGCCCCCATATGCTCCCAGAAATCGGCAACCGAGGTTAAACCTGCTTGACCCGCAATGACGCCATCAGCCCAGTTCCTGAATGCACTTAATACTTTGCCTGCGCTTTCGTTGATGATTTCTGCTGGCAGTAACATAATCGCTGCAGTGTCGTTTTCAGAAGTATCTTTCCTGCCCAGATAACGACTGTAAGCATCCAGGTCTTCTGTACACACCTCTGCCAGTGTCACAATTTTCTGAATGGGACCTTTTAAGGAACTTGGATCAGGGAGATCGGCAACCGGAAGACGTACACCGCGCAGGCTTGGGCTGGCGGGCGCGTAATCAAGCCGCAGTCGTGTTTTGTTCGGCTTAACGACCATCCCGTCCCCAAATTTGAGGGTGTATCGCCGCTTGAAAAGCATCGCAAACTCTCTCGCACAACGACGGGCAGGGATACGTATCGCGTATTCCGCATGATGTGTCACCCACGTAAGCGCCAGATCGGCTGACACGGGTATTCCTGCTTCTACCGCTTGTGCAAGTGAGAGCTTAAACATCATGCCGTTACTCAATCCAGCCTCGTTGCCAGAAGCGGTATGGAGTTCAGTCTCCGGCCGCAAGATAGACATGGCTTCCAGCAACTGCGATGAGTAGTGGCGGAAGGAGCGGTTTTCAAAGAATACCGACCTCAGCCGCTCAACCTCAGAAAACAGCGAGCTAAATTCAGCATCGGATATATTTTCATCTCTGCTGTCCACAAGGGCCCTTCTCTCCAACCCATAGAGGTAGATAAACACATATCCTACAGGGCATGATGCATCACATCGGTCACTTGCCAGCCAACTGAGATATGCGCCGCGAGACTCTGGAGTAAGGGAGCAATATTGCGGCCAGTAACCCAGAGAACCGTCTTCGTAATCATAGGAAACATGCTGAGTCTTTAGCGTGGCATCAATCAGTGATGCTTCACTCCCATCATTATAATTTCCACTGAGGCTTTGCCCCGGAGGCTTCATCCGCTGGCCGAAATACAGGAACCCGCCAGCAATGACGAGCCCACCTACAGAGATCTCATTACCCGGCAGTATCCACTGAGCGAGAACGCCGCTTTTCTTGGAACTAGCCTGTCGTGGAGCGGCAGAGATCCGGTACTCCACAGTCCGTCCCGTTGTCAGCGTAAATGTTGCAAGCGCATCGTCGTCACTGTCATCGTTTACCACATTATCTCCACTGTTTTTGTTACCCGTTTTCCTCGTTCTGGGAGACTCTTTTTCGGCTTTATAGGAATTTGAATTGCCTGATTTGTGTTTTTTCTTTTTGAAAAACAATAAATAAATCAGATAAATTGCCGCTATGAATATCCATAATTCCATGAGCAATAACCTTTGTCTTAATTTGGTAATGAGTTATGACGCAAGTAGATTAATATTAAAATAATACTTTTATATCCACAGGGATAACACTAAATCCTTCACCCACCTAAGTCACTAATATTTATTAAAAAATACTTAAATGCATAAGCGAAGCCAGTATGATTTACTGTAACCAAACTAATCTGGGAGCAACCATCGTTGTGAGGGGGCAAAATCTTTCTGGACTCCAGCTCCTGAGATGCAGCAGGATTTTTGTGGGTGTCACGGTGAGGAAATTCGAATTGCTATCTTCCGCCGTCCGTTCTCAGCAGAAATTAGGTTTCATGTGCTTGTTGGCTGTGTGCATGAAAAGACTTTGCCAGGTGAAGACTTCACGAGAGTCTCTTAGCAAAACCTCCGTCTGCTAAAAAACCTATTACGTCCGCTTTTCGCTCATAGCGGACATTAGCGCCATGTCAGTCTGCTCTGTGCCAGAAGCGACGTTAACAATGCATGAAGGTACTCTCAAATATTATGGTAAATGTAGTGACGTCAGGTGCTTTGCTTATTGTTTATCAGAAATGCTTCAGCGAGTATTTCTGATAACAAAGTCCACGAAGCTGCATGATGAAAATAGACCTAATAGATCATATACATGTATATGTTGAAGATATTGAGCAGGCCGAGCGGTGGTATGATGAGGTGCTTGGATTTCCACGGGATCGTACGCTTCACTTTTGGTTTGAACAGAGTGGACCGCTGTTCATAAAGAATAACAGGACAGCACTTTCCCTTTTCCTGAGAAAGTCCCAGTGTCCCGGGCATACGATTGCTTTCGGAGTGGGAGCTCCTGGTTTTATCGAGTTAATACCGGCCCTTCAAAAGAATAATATCCCTTTCACCGTCTCTGACCATGATGTATCGATGTCTGTATACTTTAACGATCTCAGTAATAACAAGATCGAATTCACGTCTTACGATTACATTCAGGCAAAGCAGATAATAGAGAGCTTAACTTAACGTTGCCTCTGTCGATTTCGGAAATTTCAGCGCTGTTTCATCTGGACAATCTGATAGTTAACAAAACGTCCAGGAAAGTGAATATTCGCTCCTCGCTCAAATGGGACCCTGACTAGCAGCTATTTGTTCTGTGCCAGTAGAGGAAAATAAGATGTCACCTCAGGTAATCGTCCGGTATCTTAGTTAGTGTCCGCTCTGTACCCAAAGCGGACATTGCTAAAATCGGGGTGTACTAATCTGCGGGGAGCAGATCGATTACATTCACTGCCAATGAATGATGCAGACATACCTCATGCCATAAGATTAGAAATAACTCAATTCTTTTAGACACTAATTTCGATTCCAAAAATAATTATTATATTATTCAGCATTTTTATTAACTGATTAAAAATAAGCGATTTTTAGCTAACACGATAAGGGACTTTTCTGATGATTGTATCATTTTATAATTGAGGCAGGCCTTTCAAAAAAGTCCTTCTTAAACATTATCAATCTTCTTCCTCGTCCTGAATCGGAACGATGAGGAGATCTGTTGTTAAAACATTGACCAGAGGCCGGGCTGAAGAAAGCAGTTTTCCCCAGAAGTCATGGTGATGGCCACAAACCACCAGATCGATGTGATATTTTTCCACAGCATCGGACAAAATCTGTGGAAGTTCCCCTCTCAAATTTAATCTGTGAGCAACAGGGTAATTAGCTGATTCCGACAGGGTTTTAAGGGCATTTTCGATCTCGAGTAAAGCGCTTTCATCTGTAAGGCCAAGATTGGACTCTAAAATACCTGTGTAGAAAGTATTAGAACTGATATAAGCATGGACTAAAGATAGTTTACTTTTGTAAGGTCGAGCGATATTTACGGCTTTACGGACCAAAATCCTGCTCTGTGGAGAAAGATCGACTGCAACTAAAATATGGTTATAAGTCATGATTGAATTCCTCTTAATGATAAATTTAAAGCTTTATCACCAATAAGTTTGAATACAAAGGGTAATTTCTCTAAGCAACACCCCACTCGCATGCAGTTCAGGCATCGGTCCGTCGCAGTATTTGACATTCAAATTTTTAAACATGTGATCTACTATGCCAAAGAAATAATAGTTATATTATTCATATCCATAGACAACGCTTAAGTAGAGATTTGAATATTAACTCGCTTCGCTTTTCTGACTTGCACTATGGAACTAAAACTTCAACCGACAAGGTTTCTTTATACAATTCGCCATTGCTATGCAATTTTCCTATATGCCCCGCTTCAACCAATACAGCTTCCAGCATCATTTTAGCGGCACTATCGCCATGATTCGTGGTTAATAAGTTAACTTGCTTGTGTATAAACTCATTGCTCAAGTTGCTACGCAGGCACTCCTGTAGCATAAGCGATGCCCACCGCCTTACTTCTGATTGAGTTAACATAATAACCTCCAGATAAGCAACCATGCTAAAATCATACGCCTGTAATTATCTTTAAAATTGATCAAAATCAATTTGTGTGACACGGTGTTAAGTTTATTAAATTCTCAATAGTGACAAATCAAACTTTTAAGATCTCATTACCCGCATACCTTGGGGAGAAATTTAAACGTCATTTAAGTTTGCATAGTCGCTTCGATTTAAATTGCGAAAAAAGACAAGCCAATGATTAGTAGAAAATTAAGCAATCCTGATGACAATATTCCCTATCACTCAACTTATAAATGTCGCTATTAAAGATGCGATATGATTCGGTTATGAAATCATTTATGGCATTCTCCATAAGATAACCATTGCTGCGAGTAAATTCGTGATTCGTCATTTCACTAAATACTATTTTTGACCACCTAATCTTCGTTTGGTTGATTTAGCTATCACCTTCCCCTACGCAGTAAAAATGAAAGCTTCAGCGAGAACGTGATGATTGAGTATTGCGTTAATAGCTTGCACTTTAGATAAGTTCTTTAACACGCCAACCTGAAGCTTTACTTAACGGATAGGCCGAAAGCTTGTCCCTTACCCCTGCCCCGGCGAAGCGGTAGACGCTGACCTGCTTCCGGTATCTTTTACGACTGGGGATACCCTGACCCGATAGGCAATAATCATTGCCGCAGCCAGCATTATGCATCCGGCGATGATGAATACTCCGGTGATACCGCTTAAGCCATAAACCAGTCCCCCTATAGCGGCACCGATGGCAATTGAGGATTGAACGGCGGCTACCACCATTCCTCCTGCACTTTCAGCCTCATCGGGTAGAGCACGCGCTACCCAACTGGACCACGCTACCGGCACGCCGCCAAATGCAAAACCCCACAACATAACCAGCAGAGTAAGTCCTGTGAGTGATACCGGCAGGGTTAACATAGCGAGTGCAGCCACCCCTACTAACGTGGGCATCACGATCAGCGTCAGGCGCAAGCTTCGTTCCATCAGCCATCCTGCCGCTAACGTTCCGAAAAAATTAGCAAGTCCAAATCCCAGCAAAATTAGCGCAAGTGTTTCACTTCCAACATGCGCGAGCGTTTCAAGCGCCGGACGTATGTAGGTAAAAAGCGCATACTGCCCGGTGTGTGCAAGCACGCAACCCAGCATCCCCACGCCAACGCCTGGCCGCTGCAGAAGAGAATAAACCGATGCTGTTTTGCCCCGGACAACCGGCGTCATACCGGGAAGCGTGAACCACTGAAAAATCAATGTGATGGCCCCTACTCCAGCGGCGACAAAAAAGGCGCTACGCCAGCCAAAAAGGCCGCCAATGTAGCTTCCCAGAGGAACAGCCACTACGGTGCCTAACGCGATCCCACTAAAAATAATCGACAGTGCGCGCGGTACTAACTTCTCTGGCACCAGTCGCATCGCCACCGCCGCCGCCATGCTCCAGAATCCACCGAGAGCGATCCCCAGCAAGACGCGCATTGCCAGCAACATCACGATGCCTGTAGATAGCGCCACCAGCACATTTGAAACGATCATCAAGACCGTAAAACTCAATAATAAGGTGCGCCGATTGAGCGCACGCGTTAGGCGTGGGACCATTAACCCGGCAAATAATGCAATTAACGCCGTAATGGTGACGGCCTGACCTGTAAGCGATTCTGACACCTGGAAATCCTGCGCCATCGGCGTGAGTAAACTCGCCGGCAGGTATTCTGCGGTTAGCAAGCCAAATACGCCCATGGTTAACGAAAACACGGCCCGCCAGGCAGGCCTGAATGGTTCATCACGGTTCAAGACTTCCTCGTGCGCATTCACACAGACTTCGTTTGTCATTACCGTTTTTCCTTCTTAATAGCTTTAAAAGCCGAAGTCTATGCAGGCTGGCGTGGATGATCTATGCTCTAAAACCCTCAATTTTTAACCCAAAACCCGAATATGAACACAACGAATCCCTTTGCCCTGTCGTCTGAACTCATCAGTGAACTGCTTGCAGGTCTGCGGCTTCATGGCGTGCAGTATCGGCGGATACAGACTGGCAATACATTCGGTTTGCACTTTGCCAGCCGGCCGGGTCATGCTTATTTACACTATGTTGCCGTAGGAGATGTGCTGCTTAAAACCACAGGTGGCAATTGTCTTACGCTTTCTGCGGGTGAAGCGGTCTTTATTCCACACGGCATAGAGCATCAGCTGTTGTCGGCAACCACCGTTGACGTGATGAATATCGATGATTTAGAGACAGCACCACTGGATGATAATGTGAGTGGACTGGATAGCTGTCCCAGTACTCAGGAGACGCCAAGTGCGGTGATGTTTTTTGGTTGTATGGAAATCAATTTAGGCAGCATGCAACGACTCGCAGGGGCGATGCCCGAAATTATGCTAGCCGATGCACAGGGCACTCACTGGCCTGGACTCATGCATATACTCGATGCGATGAAACGCGAGATATGCTCCGGACGCGTGGGTTATGCCGGTATTCTTGCCAGTCTGGCCGATGTCGTTGCCGCGATGTTTATCAGAGGTTGGGTGGAAAACGGTTGTGATAATAGCCCGGGACTGGCCGCTGCCCTGCGCGATCCGCGTTTGGCCCGCGCCATTCTGGCCATTCATCGCGAACCGGCTCGGGATTGGAGTGTGGCAGATCTCGCCGCTGAATCGCATATCTCCCGATCCGCATTCGCGGAGAGGTTTCAGGCAACAATCGGTATACCTCCCCTGCGCTATGCAACGGAAGTGCGTATGCAACTGGCTATCCGCTGGCTGTCGTCAGAAAAAATCACCATTGACGCTGCCTCACAACGCTTAGGTTACTCCTCGCAAGCTGCCTTCAGTCGGGCATTTAAACGCGTGACAGGCAAGTCTCCCGGTACACTGCGTATGCCAAACTGAGGCAGTTTAGGTCGTAATGCTTGTCAGTTAAGAGATGAAAACCCCAACTACCTGGCGCACACCTTGTAGCGGCGCAATTTATTGCGCGATAAATCGCGCCGCTACGGAATGTACGGTAATTAATTCGGGGCTTAACTGATCGGCATTAGGCAGTTTAGGTCGGGATTTTATTCAGCGAATAGAGTGATATTTAATATTGGGCATCATTATGAAAACAACTCAATTTACATTCGCTGTCTAACACATCGCATGACCTACCCTACTTTTAATTTCTGCACAAAATCACGAATTTATTAAATTGAGCAAATGCATCACGCTTCTGGAGGGATTATTGCGTCGCCAGGCAAAAGCGATATCGGTGAACAGAGTGTTATTCTCTATTTCACAAAACGCGATACCCGGGTTATTCACACAGCATAGGGATGCGGGTACCAGCGCGATTCCGCACCCTGCTCCCACCATGCCGAGAGAAGACGTGATTTGTGGCGCCTGAATAAATCGGGTCGTGGAGAACCCCGCACGCAGACACGTGCTGGCGATCAGCTCATAGAGACTGGGAGCGACGTCACGCGGAAACATAATCAATGTTTCATCCACCAGTTGTGATAGCGCAATGGTGTGCAGATGGCTATATGCATGACCCGCAGGTAACGCAACCATCATTCTTTCAGTAGCGATGACCTTCAGGTTGAAGGCTTTGCTGCTTTCACAGGGTAGGCGAATAAATGCCGCATCCAGCAATCCATCTCGCAAATCCTGCATTAGCAAAGCCATATTCTCTTCCCGCGTGTTGAGCTCCATTGCCGGATAACGCGTTTTAAAACGGTGGATAAGATCAAACACCGGTGCACCGAAAGCGACTGAACTGGCGAACCCCAGCGACATCTGCCCGCTTATACCTCGCGCCATGCCTCGAGCTTTCTCAAGCGCATGGTCAGCCAGCTGCACAATCTCTGTGGCATCATTCAGGAATGCCCTCCCCGCGTCGGTAAGCTCAACACCGCGTGTCAGACGTTTCAGTAAAGGTGTCCCGATCTCGTGTTCCAGCCGCTGAATTTGCTGGCTCAGCGGTGGCTGAGAAATCCCCAGCATCTCCGCGGCACGGGTGAAATGTAGCGTCTCCGCGACGGCTACAAAATAACGCAGATGGCGAAGTTCCATATCAAATACGTCTCAAAGTTAACAGGTTTCGCTATTGGATTCCGTAAGCCAAAAAGCCCACCATGATATTAACACGGCTTAACTATTGGTTTGCGAGGTAGCAAATGTGTAATTTTGTATCTGACTGTTCATGCGGGGAACAGTTGAAAGAGACCGTCTTAAAACTCAATGATGATTCACCAGAAAAGGTTATCTATCAGACCTCCCTCATGAGCGCACTGCTGAGTGGTGTTTATGACGGATCCACCACGGTTTCCGACTTATTAAACAAAGGCGATTTTGGTTTGGGTACCTTCAACCAGCTTGATGGCGAACTCATTGCCTTCGACAGTAAAGTCTATCAACTACGCTCCGATGGCAGCGCCAATCCTGCCAAACCCGAGCAACAAACACCGTTTGCTGTAATGACCTTTTTCAAACCTGAATATCATCACCGCTTCAGCGGAACCGCGACGCGAGAAGAGGTTCACCGGGTTATCGACAGCAAAATCACTTCAGACAATCAGTTCTGCGCCATGCGCATCAGTGGCCGCTTCCAGGCCGTTCAGACACGTACCGTTCCCAGTCAGTGCCGCCCTTATCGCTCAATGCCTGAGGTGCTGGGCGATCAGCCAACCTTTGCATTCAAAGAGACTCAGGGTGAATTGATTGGCTTCCGGACACCGCAGTACATGCAGGGGATCAACGTGGCCGGTTATCACGAGCACTTTATTACTGATGACCGGCAAGGCGGCGGGCACATCCTCAACTATGTGCTCAAGGAGGGAACGCTGACTTTCGGTGCGATTAGCAAGCTGGTCATTGATCTCCCTCGGGATAGCGAATTCCTTCAGGCAGAGCTCAATCCCCAAAATCTTGATGAGGCCATTCGGGCCGTCGAAAGCTAACCGCAGAGGTCACTATGAAAACGTTAAAAACCAACACACTCTGGAACAGCGGCGCGGATTTAGTTGTCGCACAGCTTGAAGCTCAGGGTGTAAATCACGTGTTTGGCATCCCCGGAGCCAAGATTGATAAAGTGTTTGATTCGCTGGTGGATTCACCCATTCAGCTCATCCCTGTCAGGCATGAAGCGAATGCCGCCTTTATGGCCGCGGCGGTAGGCCGACTCACAGGGCATGCAGGTGTTGCACTCGTGACCTCCGGACCCGGCTGTTCAAACCTGGTGACCGGCATGGCAACCGCCACCAGCGAAGGCGACCCGGTGGTGGCAATTGGCGGAGCGGTAAAACGATCGGACAGTGCCAAACAGGTTCACCAAAGTCTGGATACCGTCTCGATGTTTCGCCCGGTCACAAAATATGCTGTTGAGGTCACTTCTCCCTCAGCGCTGACTGAATGTGTCTCAAATGCATTTCGTCATGCTGAAAACGGACGCGGCGGCGGCACATTTATCAGCCTGCCACAGGATATTGTCGATCAGCCTGTGTCCGGCAGCCCTTTGCAAAGCAATGGGCACATAAAGCTGGGCGCCGCTCCCGATGCCCTGATTGAGGCTGTCAGCCAGGAAATCACTCGGGCAAAAAATCCGGTCATCCTGCTGGGACTGATGGCCAGTCAGCCAGAAAACAGTGCCGCAATCCATGAATTACTGTCGAAAAGCCAGATCCCGGTAACCAGTACTTACCAGGCCGCAGGTGCAGTCAGACAGGAAAACTTCTCACGGTTTGCCGGACGAGTTGGATTATTTAATAACCAGGCCGGAGACCGTCTATTACAGCAGGCAGACCTGATCATCACTATCGGTTACAGCCCGGTTGAGTATGAGCCGGCCATGTGGAACAGCGGCAAAGCAATCCTGGTACATATTGATGTGCTGCCGGCTGATACGGATAACCTTTACCTGCCCGACGCAGAACTGGTAGGCGACATTGCACAGACCGTAAGCAAGATTGCCACCCGCATCACCTCGCCGCTTCAGCTCAGTTCCACCGCAGCCTCTGTGCTGGAAGATCGGCAGCAGCAACGGCAATTATTGGCAATACAAGGCGCCAGCTTGAATCAGTTTGCGTTGCATCCACTGCGCATCGTGCGGGCGATGCAGGACATCATTAACGCTGACATCAGCCTTACTGTTGACATGGGAAGCTTTCACATCTGGATAGCGCGTTATCTGTATAGCTTCCGCGCGCGCCAAATCATGATCTCCAATGGCCAACAGACCATGGGTGTCGCCCTGCCCTGGGCTATCGGTGCATGGTTAGTCGATCCCTCGCGCAAAATTGTATCGGTCTCCGGGGACGGCGGATTCTTGCAATCAAGCATGGAACTGGAAACTGCCGTCAGGCTCAAGGCCAATATTCTGCACATCATCTGGGTCGATAACGCCTACAACATGGTCGCCATGCAGGAAGAGAAAAAGTATCAGCGCATTTCAGGTGTCAATTTTGGCCCGGTTGACTTCAAAGCCTATGCCGAAGCGTTCGGCGCTGCCGGCTTCTCAGTAAACAGTGCCGCGGACCTGGAGCCAACGTTGCGCCGCGCCATGGATGTCAGCGGCCCGGCAGTGGTCGCTATCCCGGTCGACTACAGCGATAACCCGCTTCTGATGAGCCAACTACACCTCAGTCAGCTTCTCTAAATAACTATGAAGGATGTCATTATGAAAAACAGCGTCGCATTTGTGACCGGCGCCGGTCAGGGCATTGGCGCAGCCATTGCCTTTCGCCTGGCAAAAGACGGCTTTGCCGTTGCCATCGCGGATTTCAACCTTGAAACAGCGCAGCATGTCGCTGATGAGATTGTCCGCTCGGGGGGAAAAGCTTTGGCGCTGCAGGTTGATGTCACCCAACGCGACAAGGTATTTCACGCTGTTGACGAGGCACGCCATGCGCTGGGCGATTTTAATGTGATCGTGAACAATGCCGGTATTGCGCCATCAACACCTATCAGCGATATCACCGAAGAGCTGGTTGATAAGGTTTATAACGTCAACGTCAAGGGGGTGATTTGGGGCATGCAGGCGGCGATCAGCGCTTTCGCCGCTGAGAACCACGGCGGCAAAATCATTAATGCCTGTTCTCAGGCAGGACATGTAGGCAATCCGGAACTTGCCGTATACAGTTCCAGTAAGTTTGCCGTTCGCGGGCTTACGCAGACAGCGGCAAAGGATCTTGCGCCTAAAGGCATTACGGTTAATGCTTTCTGTCCCGGCATTGTGAAAACGCCCATGTGGGAATCCATCGACAGACAAATTTCGGAAGCGGCAGGTAAACCCGCCGGATTTGCTACGGAGGAGTTTGCCAAGCGGATTACTCTGGGCCGCCTATCTGAGCCGGAAGATGTGGCTGCCTGCGTTGCATTTCTGGCGGGACCCGACTCCGATTATATGACCGGGCAATCGCTATTAATCGATGGCGGTATGGTATTCAACTGATTTCAAAATCCTGCTTACCCGCACAACAATGTGGGTAAGCTATTAGCCATGAGCATTTACCGATAAATCTCATTCCGTTGTATATAAAGCAATTCCGGCAAAATAGGATGTACGCCTTAATAACTTCACATTGTAGGGAAGCATCGTTGCTTTCTTCGCTGATGCAATATGATCTGTATCCGTTCAGGTAAACGTTTTTATTTCTTTTTTAGTCCGGCTCAAAACCCCTATATATCTTACTGAGTCGATCCCTAAACACCACGGGATCGTGCTCCAGACGTATGCGTGCGACTGACTGTATAGAACGCGCTGTAATGGTTTTTCTGTCGCTGATGATATGCAAAATATGGGCTTTCAGCTGGGAAACGATAGCGCTTCGCAGTGCATTTTTGTCGCTGAGCGAGCCTACCGTCAGCTCTGACATGAGGTTCAGGGGACAGCGGATAAGCCAGCCGGCATTTTCCGGATTGATCTCCGGCAGTGCCCGGACGTTAGTTGTAATCACCGGGCAGCCGCAGGCTTGCATTTCCAGAACGGAAAAGCCGTATGTCTCCTGCCAGGTTGGCAGCAGCCCGACGTCAGAGGTCTTAATCAGCGCCAGAACCGCCTCGTTGGTCAGCGATGTATGGTGCCGAAATAGCGGGCATTCACGTAGCGTGCTCTCCACGCCTCCCCGAAAAACGGCGTCGTCCTGGAATGCCTGGTGGGCCACGTTATGCGTCTTGTCTGTATCGCCCACTATATTGACGCGCACGTCGTTCACGCTTATCAGGTTTTCCCTTAACAACTGGCTAAAGGCCAGCACAATTTCTGCCCCTCCTTTGCGATAGAACTCCTTGCCCACGAAGGTAAACGTCAGTGGGCCTCTCTGAACTGCAGCATTTTTTTCCTGTAGTACCGGCTGCGGGGGATGCAGCACGTGCAGTTTTGGCGCGATGAAGGTCTGCTCTCTGGGGAAATGCTCCAGCAGCCGCAGCTGGATCTGCCTTGTGGCTTCGGAGATAGCGATGATGCCTTTACAGCGTGCAGAGCAGACATGCCGGAGTTCCCGTGCCAGCTCGGGATTGTCAAACTTCAGTATTCCCCTGACGGGCAGAACACGGGGCAATTCGGTTTCAAAGGTCGCTACCCACTCGCCCGGCCCCGAAGAGACTTCGTTAAAAAGGTGGATAATGTCCGCTTCAACTGAAGACATCAGGGGCAGCGGCCGGAAAATAAAGAGTTTATTTTTGTGCAGCACGCGCTGCCTTATGAGGTTGATCCAGGTCCAGATGTTTCGGGGTCGATAATCCAGGTAATGATGTGAAGGGTCTGTAATGATATTTCTCTTTTCTGGGTAGCCGTTCCCCCCCACGATAATCTTCATTATTCCCCCTGCTGGCGAGTATGAGAAAAATAAGTCCCATGAATAATTAAAAAAACCGGCAATTGATAATGTTCAGCAAGTACGTGCGCGTTTTATCGGTGGTTATTGTTTGCAGAAAAGACCTAAAGTCGTCATGGCCATCAATACTGTTCAGATCAACTGCGCAGCACCCATTTTGGAACAAGCAACACAGCGGGAGAACAGAACCTGGATTGCTGCGGTCTTTACTGATCAGGTGAATGCAGCACCAGACTCGCGCAAAATAGGCCGTGCGCAGACGCCTCCCGACATGGGTAATTATGCACAGGCACGGAAGTAAAATGCGTGTATCTGCCGGGATTTAATACCTTTCCGGAAAACGTCGGCAGAGAAAGTGCCACTGCTAATTAAAAATTCGGGTTGCCATTCGTAGGTTGGGTAATATGGCAAATCGTTAATCATCGATATTGGCAAACTTTTCTTAGCAATAGCTGGGGGCAACGGTTAACCGCCTGCTAATTTTTTTTGATCCCTGATTGGAGTGCCTGATATCCCACAAGGCCATCATTCACAGCAAGGGATCGAGTACGCGAAAAGCTGATATCGGAGTCGACATGATCGGGTTTGCCGGCGTTCTTGCGGTTACTATAAATGCATCAAGAGAACATGCTGAGTGCTCCCGTCTAAAAAACGAATCTTATCGCCTAATCACATCATCTGGTGAAAAAACACCACTAATGAATGGAATCATTATTCGCAAATGCCTGTCACTAATCTGATTAATAAAAAAGACCTTCACTAATTTTATTCTAACAGCCACACTATTAACCAAATAAATTTAGGGTGATTCATTAACAACACTAACACCATCAACACAGCCATGTATGTGAGAAACGTTAAATGTACTCTAACTCAATATGGATCATGTTAGAAAAGTCAGTCAATATCATTGGACTAATATATATCAATGCACTGATGGCAAAATACATTGGCCCTGAAGATTTTGGTAAAATAAACATTTCAACTTCCCTTTTTATCTTTGTACAAACGCTATCGTGGTTTGGTGGTCAGAATATTATTTTCAAACGCATGAGTGAAAACACAAAGTCTGGCATCGCACTGGCGATGCACACGCAAAACCAACGGCGAGTGTTCTTTTTACTTTCATCAGGTTCAGTTTTACTCTATCTCTATTTTTTCACTGATTCAATTGTGTTTTTATTTGGTGTGGCTAACTGCATTGCTACATACTATATTGTGATGGACTTCTTTTCTATCTACAACAACACTCAGTTAAAATCAAAAATTAATACAATAACTAATGTAATTGGTTTATCTACCGCCCTATTGATTCGATTCTGTATTTCACATTTCA
This sequence comes from Pantoea sp. E2023-21, assembly GCF_051302795.1. Classification (NCBI taxonomy): domain Bacteria; kingdom Pseudomonadati; phylum Pseudomonadota; class Gammaproteobacteria; order Enterobacterales; family Erwiniaceae; genus Pantoea; species Pantoea sp. E2023-21. The sequence continues at coordinate 648,443 of NZ_CP195345.1, forward strand.
AGCTGCCAGTATATTACTTCACTATCCCCATCATCGTCATCCCTCTCATACCCTATATTATGCGTCTCATCTATTTTCGCTACACTACCCAAATTAAAGAAAATAGTAAGGATGTGAGGATATATAACCGATACATGCTATTCACTGGGGGGGCTTTGATTTTATCAGGTCTATCTGCAGACATATACACTCAGATATCGAGCATTTTTCTGGCAAACATCCTTTCTTACTCAAACTTAGGCGTTTATAGCGTCGCGTTAACCATAGGAGGTGCCTGGTCATTTATTGTGCTGGCATTAATAACAAGCTTCTTCTCAAGAATATACAGTGAAAAAGATCAAATCACCGTTGAGTTACTCCTGCTTAAAATTAATCGACTCGTAATCCTGTTTTCACTTATTGCTTTAGGTGGGTTCTATATTTTTGGCGATTTTTTTATTCATATACTTTATGGTGACAAGTATATGGATTCGGTCAACATCATCCCTATAATTATTATTGGCACTATGTTCTCATCATTAGGGACTATTTGTTATCGCTATATGATAAAAGAGTCTGGATATAGTTACCTGGCTAAAAAAATGGTTTTATGTTGCATCTTAACAATACCGTTATCCTGGTTAATGATTAATGCCTTCGGGATTAACGGTGCCGCTTACTGTTTTTTGACGGTTGAGATTTTATCTTGCACGTTGCTCAATTACTTCTTCAAAAATAAAACGATTATCAAAATGCACCTTAACATTTTCAAACTGAGATAATTTTAATGAAAATGATAAAACACACAGTTAAATCAGCTTTAAAAATCAGTGCTTACATGTACCCTGAGTTTTGTGCTAAAACCCACTACTATATTAAGTTCAAGAAAAAACTGAACTTAACAAACCCTATTAATTTCAATGAAAAAATACAGTGGCTTAAATTCAATGAATTGAGTGGAGACATTTATACTTTGTGCGCTGATAAATATAAAGTCAGGGAGTATATTGCATCTAAAGGGTGTGGTGAAATCCTTAATGAACTTTACGGCGTGTATGATGACCCACAAGACATTGACTACAATGCGTTACCCGAAAAATTTGCACTTAAGTGCAATCATGGCGCTGGCTATAACATAATATGTAATAGCAAATCATCACTGGATATTGAAAAAACCAATAAGCAACTCAATAAATGGTTAAAGCAGGATTTCTCCACAAATTTTGTTGAACCGCAGTATAAGAAAATAGACAGAAAGATTTTATGCGAGAAATACATCGAAAACCAGCACGGCGGTTTTCCTGAAGATTATAAATTCTACTGTTTTAATGGAAAACCTTACGCAGTAATGGTCTGCATGGAACGAGAGAAAGGCACCCCTAAGTTCTATTATTTTGATATGAACTGGAACCCTCTGCCCTTTGAAGACACTGTTGAGTTAATAAAGAGCAATCAGCAGCCAAAAATGCCTCAGGGGTTCATTAAAATGAGAGAGTATGCTGCTAAACTGGCATCTGATTTTAAATTTGTTCGCGCGGATTTCTACCTTCTTAACGGCAATGTTATTTTTGGTGAATTGACATTTACCCCCTCTGCCGGGCTCGATGTTACATTGCAGGAAGCAGATGTTATTTTAGGCAGCCAACTGAAGTTATAGCTTTAAGAGTGTTAAAATTACTGACTTTCGGAGCAGGACATCACGTGACGTAAACCTGCCTGCTCCGCTTCACTTTGAAATATTTCTCTTTTTTCCTCCCTCATTCGCGATCCTAAACCCAGCTGATACAGACAAGAGTTATGAGTGGTCTTTACTTTCAAAGCAAGGCCGGAAGCCCCACAACCTCTCTTAACGCGGTTCGATTTAACGGACCCATTTACCGCCTGACAGCCTGACCTGTTGAAGCGTCTATACTGATATGCAGGAATAAATAATCCTCAGATAACCGATAAGAGAATGGTTACTGATTGTTTTAACTTATCCGACAACGTAGGTTGTTGGCTTAATAAAAGGGAAAGTGATGCCATTTATATTTGTTGAGTTATCTGGTGCTCCAACATGGGTGCCTGCTGTATTGCTCGTCACTCTCTCACTTGTCGTGGGTTTTCTGGCGCGATTCATTCTTCTCAGGTTTATCCGCTACTGGCAAAATCGGGACAGAAAGCTTTTTAAATCACTCGAAAAGCATCTGCGAGGATCCCTGTTTTTGTTCATTCCCTTACTGTTAATCAGTGCGGGGCTTAATTATGTTAACATCCAACCTGGATCCCTTAGCTTCATTACAACAACCGTTAATATATTTATTATCTTATCCTTCTGCTCTGTACTCATTCGATTGACTAACGTAGCGCAGGATATGCTTTTCATACGCTATGACATTAATCTTTCGAATAACCTTCGCGCCCGAAAAATTCGCACTCAGATAATGTATGTAAAGAAGGTCGCTATTGTTGTATTGGTGACATTCTGTGTTTCTCTCATTCTCCTCAGTTTCCCTGGCGTGCGAAAATTTGGTACGACGATCCTCGCTGGTGCCGGGGTTGCCGGCATAATAATTGGCTTTGCCTTGCAGAAGTCGCTAGTTAATTTGTTTGCCGGAATTCAGATAGCCTTTACACAACCGATAAAAATTGATGATGCCGTGGTGGTTGAAAATGAATGGGGCTGGATTGAGGAGATAAATCTGACATATGTTGTGGTACGTATCTGGGATTTGCGCCGCCTGGTTTTGCCCATTACCTATTTTACAGAAAATGCTTTTCAGAACTGGACGCGTAACAACGCCCAAATATTAGGATCTGTTTTTCTTTATCTCGATTATTCAATGCCATTAGATCCGTTGCGAAAGCATTTTGAAAAAGTGCTCAGTGAAACAAAACTCTGGGATCAACAAACTCAGGTGCTACAGGTTACTGATACCAGTGACAAAACCATGACCATTAGATTATTGATGACGGCACAAAACTCCCCCACTGCCTGGGATTTACGCTGTTACGTGCGGGAAAAAATGATTGAATTTATTCAGCAAAATTATCCACAAAGCCTTCCTCATGTCAGGGCGACACTGACTGAGGCAGGTGTGCGAGAGACGAGCAGTTCACCCTCGTAGTTCTCCAGGCGAGAACAGGATTTAATTAAAAAATTGTAGCGACAAATGCATTCAACCTGAGGCTCTGTGGCAAAGGGTGATAATGCGAAATCCAGCATACGATGCGGGGACCGGAGGACGAATGGACCCCGCAACGTAAAACGATCGATTAAACCTGGAAGGCTTCAACCATGCCACGCAATGCATGCGCCTGAGTAGACAGCTGCTGCGATGCTGAGGAGGACTCTTCAACCAACGCAGCATTGTTCTGAGTCACGCCGTCCATCTGGCTTACAGCAATGCTCACCTGAGAAATCCCCTGCATCTGTTCGGACGAAGCCAATGATATCTCGTCCATAGCATCCGCGAGTTCACCAACCATGCCGACAATTTTCATGATGCTTTGTCCGGTTCCTGCCGCTACGTTCACGCCGCTTTCAACTTGCCCTACGGCCTGCTCAATGAGCTGTTTAATATCTCGTGCCGCAGTCGCACTTCGTTGTGCTAACGTTCTGACTTCACCGGCGACCACGGCAAATCCCCGTCCTTCTTCCCCTGCGCGAGCCGCTTCAACAGCGGCATTGAGTGCAAGAATATTAGTCTGGAAAGCAATGCTTTCAATGACTGAGGTTATGTCTCGCACTTTTGTCGCACTGAGTGAAATCTCATTCATGGTATCAGACATTTTCTGCACATCCGCCTCGCCTGCGCGTGCCAGATCTGCGGCACCCCGCGCGACCTGTGCCGTATGCTGCGCACCAGCGGTATTACTTTTCACTGTTACTGTGAGCTGCTCCATACTCACGGCAGTTTCCTGAAGCGCAGCAGCCTGCTGTTCAGTGCGGGATGAGAGCTCAGTGTTGCCTTGCGATATTTCATCAGCGGCTAAAGCTACCGATCCTGCTGAGTCTTTTATTTGCGTTACCAATCCCCGCAGGCTCTCCTGCATACGATCTAACGATGCCAATAGGCTGTGCTTATCATGACGGCGTAAGGTTATTGAGGTTGTCAGGTTCCCGGCGGCGATGGCAGCCGCCAATGCCTGTGCCTGGGCAGGCTCACCGCCTAGCTGACGCATTAATACCCTAACGATGACATAACCCGTGACCACGGAAATAATCACTGAAAGCGCGGAAATAATGAGTAGTACAAACGCTGTATGTGTTGTTGATGCACTGATCTCAGCCATCGTATCCCTGCTGAGGGCCATTTCAATATCCGTCAGCGCGTCCAACGATCCCATTAATGCCTGCTGCGCCGGTCGAGCAGTCTTCAAAAGGTACTCAGTCGCTTCCTGCTGACGGTTGTTAAGTCCCAATTGCCCAGCCGTCATTAACGTCTCCATCGCCGCGCCTTCAGAGGCTATGACCTTTTCCAGAGCCTCCTTGCCGTGAGGTGAGACATGTTGTGACATGCTATCGACCAGCTCGCGACGCTTCTCAATATAATTCTTCTGCTGCGATATCAATCTTTGCCATTCGGGCTGCATGTCAACGGGATCGTTAAGTAACGCCAGGTTGCGCACGGCAATCGCCATATCGCGGGCAATTCCCCGCATATCCTGAACCAGCGTAAAGCGCTTCATCTTGTTATTAACCGTATCTTCCATTCCATCCCGCGCCTGCCATAACGCGTTTAGAGCAATACCTGTACATAATACGAAAAGAAGAATGAGCAGGCTGAAGCCCGCTGCCAGACGTGTAGATATTTTCATTTAGGATTCTCTAAATATTCAAGATACTTCGCAGAAGAAGGGAAATTATAGACAGTGAAATTAAGTCTGCCTGGCGGGATATTTAATACTTACCTCGTGAAAATTTATCACGCACGAAAACAATAAGAACCACTTGAGTAATCTTATATAACTTAAGTTAAATTATGCTATTTTTTGGCTATGGATTTGATTTAAATTTAATTCTGGCTGAATTAAAATTAATATTTATTCAAGAAATAATCATGCAATTTTTTTACTTACTTTAATTTATACGGTTATCTTGCTGCACTTCAGAGCAAGCAAGCGAAGCCGACTCGCCTAATCTTGCAACGGCAAGGTAGCAGGCTCGAAAAACTGATAAGACCCATCACGTCGTGCTTTCGCCTGATACATCGCCAAATCGGCATTTTCGAATAAGGTTTTGGCGGTGGCTTGCCCGAACTGTGCGAGGCTAATGCCGATAGCTGCCCCGATTTGTACTTCCACGTTATTGAGTATAAATGGCGCTTTCAGGCCATCAATGAGGCGCTGGGCGATGGCGGAAGCCGCCTCGCGATTGGAACATTTGGCTGCGACCACGAACTCATCTCCCCCCAGACGCGCGACCGAGTCGCCCGGACGCATGCAACTTTGTAGCCGTTCACTTACCCGTTGCAGCAACACATCCCCCACCGCGTGTCCCATTGAATCATTGACTGCCTTGAACCCATTGAGATCGATGAACAGAACCGTCGTATAGCAAAGGTCTTCGCCCTGCGCGAGCATGCCAAGCACCCTGTCGTTAATCCAGGCTCGATTGGGCAATCCCGTTAAGGTGTCGCGGGTAGCCAACTGCTCGAGCATCATCATCTTCTCTTTGTCACGCGTAATATCGCGCGAAACCAGCACTGCCCCGATGTTTTTGCCGGTAGAGGGATCGCTGACGCCGCAGGCCTTCGTGCCAAGCGTAATGTAGTGACCATGGCGATGTAGCTTGCGCACCTCGACAACGTCCGGCAGTTCAGCACCGTTGAAGATATTGACCAATACTTCCGTAGCGGGTGTACGGTCGTCGGGATGCAGAAAGTCCACCACTCGCTGGCCTACTATTTCAGCTGCTGACCAGCCAATCATTTCGCTGTAAGAAGGCGAGATCGAAACGTACCGGCCATCTGCATCGCAATGGGCGATCAGATCCGTGCTGTTTTCAATTAACAGACGGTATTCTGTCGCCGTACGCAGCGCGTCCTCAAGGGCTTTACGCTGTCCGGTAATATCCAGAACGAAGCCGCTGTACTGCAGACGAGATGCACCTGGCTGGCATGCTGGCAGGCCTGAAACAATCACATGCCGCATCGTCCCATCCAGGCAATTGATCGGCACTTCAATATGAAAGGATGTTTTAAATTCTAATGCTGCGGTCAGTTGCAGCGCGATCTTTGCATCTTCATCAGCCTGCGCGAATCTAAGCCATTCACTGAGGGTTATGCCTTTAAGTACTGGCATTAAGCCAGCAGGGCACTCCTGGCTAGCGATGCAAATGCCTTGTTCGTCCGTGGACCAAACGGCGGAGAGGGTAGGTTTGATCGCGATGTGCATGCTGATGGTTCCGTTATTTGCTGACGATGCTGTATACATTTCAAACTGCTTCCAAAACCCCGCAGGTGCTTCGGAAAGAATCTCTGATAAAGAGAATGGCTGGCACAAACGCCGTCGCTCGCTGCAGCCTGTTAAGCAACATTCTCCAGGGTGCCATTCAGCTACAGAGAGGACCAAAATCATCAATGGCCCATTGCAGTGCTAAGATGGCTGATCTGTGTTTATCGGCTGATTCAGCCACAATCTTTAATCCGCAGGGCATAATTGAAAAGAAGTGATTGATGTGAATGTATCTGTGCTTAACGTTTAGACAAGTCGTCATTCACATATGATGGACTGAAGACTTTTGGATTAATTTTCCCGTATTTTACGCAAAAATTGATGCGCTCAGCGCTATCCTTAATAAAAGCAGATCTCTACATCCATGACGTCTCATCAAACTACTTACCGATTCATGGCAATACCTTAAATAGGCTTGCATAGGCCAGGAATGTTCATTTCTCTTTAAAACTACAGTGAGTGCCAATATCAGGCAGGATAAACGAAGGTAACGCTTAATGAACGAATTCACCCGGCTCAAAACCTTAATATCTATACGGGTTTGCTCACTGCAATTATTACCTCTCCCAGACTGTCAAAGAGAGTTAAATCTGCCGCTGCCATCTAGTAACAAGCCGAAACAGTAACAGCTATAAAACATATTTAAATTTATGCTTATATGACTTTTAGGAATAAACCTTGAGCAATATTTTCCTTTGGGCCTACAGTTGGTGTTGAGGTTGTCATAAACGTTAAATGGAGGATGTATTATGTCTTTTCAACACGACGAGAAAGGCTACGTCATTATTGGCGAAGCGGCATTAAGCATCGCATTAGGTCAACGAGTGGTGAGTGTTCATTCGCTAATTGACGAACTTGACTATATGGCAAATGCTGGCGGCAGCGATGCACGGTTGTCTGATATTTCTGAAGCAAGCAACTGGCTGAAGAGTTTTGATGAGCCCGAGCGTGCTGTGCGACATGTGCCTTACCTGCAGACGCTTGCAGGCCTTAACGACGAGACGAACTGACGCCAAAGGACGTAGTCCGGCTCTGGCCGGAAGACGACGACGAAGATGACCTCAGCGGTCACGTTTAAACGTGTACCGGCCGGAGAATATGTCAGGGACGACACTCTCTACCCTATCAAATACCCTCTTGTCTCTTAAACGCGACTCCTAAACCAAACTGGCTGATTTCGTTTGATTAAACAGCGGATGGCGGTATGTGTATTTTTAGCTTTAGCGGTTTTAAATGACCTTCTGAAATTTACCTCATGTCAGCGCTATTGCAACTTTGTAAGGATGCATGCCCCTTACTTATTTTGGTAATATTTATTCGCTTATTAATGATGTTTGGATAAGAAATCTTGTAATTTTAGCTACCGTTTGGTTTGAAAACGATTTCAAATAAGGCCATAACAAATTGAGACTATTCTTTATAAAAAATGCGACATGTAAATAATGCTTTTTATTTAACTTACTTATCAACAAGTTGGAAGTAACCTTTCACTGTTACAAAGTTCGAAATAAAGGTATAAAATCACTGCCCTTGGATTTAGACAGGAACATGATGAGGTTTGTTACTACACTGTCCACTGTGGTTACCACAAATTTATTGGAGGAAACACAGTGTTATTTCATGATGAAGAACAAGGGCACATCATTATTGGCGAAGCAGTGTTTAACCTTGCCACCAGCCAGAAAGAAATCAACATTGATTCACTGATTACAGAGTTGGGCACCATGGCCGAATACGACGTTAGCGATTACAGACTTGCACAGATTGCTGAGGCAAGGCGCTGGCTAAAAAGCTTCGTCAATACGTCTCCACGAAATCGTGAAGAGTTACGCTGGCTTGCCGGATCCGGTCACGTACAGGCGCCAGGCAGAAATAGCTAAATAACGCCCGGCCTGATTCCATCAGAGGACGCGCCTCAGGGCGCTCCGTAATCAATCGACATCCTCCCTATCTCACTCCTGGCCTTTCATTTCCTACCGATAAATCCCCCTTTTGCGCGCAGACTTTCCCTTTGGAAGACAAGAAATGCCTATCTTTTCACCATTTACTCTACTGTAATTGATTGATAATAAAAGATAAGCATTTTTTCGCTAAAAACGCACCTGTACATAACAGTAATTTCTGTACAAGTTTTGGTATGTTGTCTAACTTTATGCTCAAACAGGTTCGACTCTATTTCAATCTCTTACGAGGTTCGCCTGCGTCCAGAGATGTCTAAATAGCCGGATAAAGCCAGCGGTATCGGGCATTATTCCCGCAAGTGAACGGCCCCAGCTCAGCAAGAAACTCTGGGTAAAATGGTTTTAGACATCCTGCAGGCAGACAAGAATCCTCGCCGTAAGACTATTGGGAGTAAAAAGACAGGTAATAACAGCAATATGTTCTAAATTTAACGCTGGATGGCTTTTCGGTGCTTGAACACAGATTTCTATCCTGAGTGCCCCGGGATGTGGGGCGTATAAAGTACAAGCTTAAGTAAATGTTGCTTCAGGAATATCTGACAAAAGGGGAGAGAAAATGCAACAAACTACACAGTTTACGTCCGGTGAAAAAGACGTCGCTCATCATCTCCACAATGCAGGTGACAAATTTTCTGCGGAAACAGCTATTGTCGACGCCGTAGTGCAACAGTTAGTTAGCCAGGGTATGAGCGTGACTAACAGTGCCATCATTTTGCGCCTCATTACGGAAATCGAGGTCACCTCTGATCCACTGCAACTTGATGTGCTACTCAACGCATTAAAAATCGTGGTCGGTTCTACCCCGGGTGAGGAAGATCGCTGGGCATACTTTTACTGGTAACTCATGAGCAGTGAAATCTCAGAGAACAGAGCGATGCATACATGCAAAATGGATGACTCGTTGAGGCGAGCTGGAGAGAGTTAACCCTGCGACTTCACACGTATTGGGTAATCTCACGCATGTCAGCTGAACGTCTTAGGGATGGCAGAGCATGGTATTCCGCGTATTTACGCTCAGTGCATCTGCTGCGCAAGTAGTCTAATGGCTCGTTCACAAACATCACGCCTCTCCACTCCGGCAGAGTGAACCTTCATCAGCTGCAGTTCAGCAATGAGTTGGTGAAGCTTAAGATGTTGGTCTGGTGTTAGCAGGCGAGTGACGGCTGCCCCAATGATGGCGTGGATGTCTTGCACAGTTGTGTCATCGCTCAAATGAACTCCAGATTTCAGTGGACATATATACAGTATACCATTAAATCTTTCTGACCAACATCCGACTAGACGAACATCTTAACTGGCGGGGATTTCATACCTCTCACCCCGCCGGAAACGTGGTGGTGGGCAAGATGTTTGGCCTTCATCGTCAGGCGTGCGGCCCACAACGATTTCAAGGCAATTGCACAGCACATCGAGTTAAAAGGCGTGCTCGTCGCGAGATCATGGCTTTTTCGGCTGGCAGTGCTTTTACGGCCTCGCCGATGCGAATATCGCAAACGTTTACTTCACCGCTGTTTTTCATGTAACGCTAAATCCACATAACGATGAACGCATTACCGCACGTTCAGCTCCCGTTCAGACAGTGTCATCAGCGGGTGATTCATGCTTTTCCTGAAATTGAGTTGCGCACCTGACATAAAATACAATCTCTGTTACTTATTAGATTTGCCTAAATTCTGTTGCCTAAAAACCTTATGCACTTATAAGACAATCAATAAGCCCCATATTAAAGTTACGCCATGTTATCAAAACTGGAACGCTTTATTAGGGCTAATTTAAAACCGATGAATATTCCTGATATGATTTATCTTACCGTGCAGGTATAGCAGGTAAAAAATTACCTCTGAAAGTGGAAATCCTTAACGCTTTCAGAGGCGATGCAAAGCATCATTCGTTACGTGCGGTGAGGACCGCCAGGTCAATTTATAGAAAATTTAAAAAAATGCACGGAAATTATTTTTTATTCACCCATTCAATACAGTCATTCATTTTACATGTTTATATTAATGAAACCGCTTCGTTTATTAATGACCTTAACGAACGTTAAAATATTTTGCCATGCCATAAACTTTCCCAATATCCGTGCCATCATATCTTTGAAAAAATAACGCCACCGTACGGTCACCCACGCTTTACTCATTAAAATGACGTTCAATATGGCTAACTTCAGCTGTGTCATCACTCTACTGTGATTGATGGATATCTGCAGCATCGCCACGCCCATTAGCAACGCCAGCGATGAAGCCGCCAGTTTGATCTCCCTCTGCGAGACGGAAAAAAGAAAATTTTGAGGATTTGGTAATAGGCGCTGCGTGATAGTCTGCTGCAGTAATGTTCATACGAAAGGAGCGTCAAAAATGGCAGCACAGGAACACCATTATCAGGTCACGGTGCGCTGGACAGGCAACCGCGGCAAAGGCACTGCTTCCTATACCGCTTACGATCGTAACGCTGAGCTGATTGCCGCAGGCAAAGAGACGGTGGCGCTGAGCGCCGACCCGGCGTTTCGCGGGGATGCAACGCGCTGGAACCCGGAGGAGTTGCTGCTGGCTTCGGCCTCAGCCTGCCACAAATTGTGGTATCTGCATCTGTGTTCTGACGCCGGCATTGTCGTAGAAGCGTATGAGGATGCGGCGGAAGGGACAATGATTGAAGGGACGCGTGGCCGGTTTACCCGCATCACGCTGAAACCGCGCATTACACTGCGCGATCCGGCGGATGCGGATCGCGCGCGTGAACTGCATCATCAAGCCCATGAGGCCTGTTTTATCGCTAACTCGCTGAACGTTCCTGTGTACTGCGAACCCGAATTCGGGTAATTCAGGCCGCGCCGGCAAGCGACGGTTGCCAAACGCGCACACCGTTGCGTCCGGCGCGTTTCACCTCATATAGCGCTTCATCAGCGTGGCGCAGCCAGTGACGAATCGACTCCGCATGGGCTGCCGACGCAATACCTATACTCACCGAACAACGATACTCTGCCGATGCCGGTAAGCGCACCTGCGCAATCTTTTCTCGCAAGCGTTGCGCCAGCGCCATCACTGATTCGTCGTTGGCATGATGTACAATCACGCCCAACTCATCGCCGCCAAAACGCGCAGGGATATCCTGTAATCCTACAGAATTGCGCAGCAGCGTGGAGATCTCCGCCAGCAAAAAATCTCCCGCTTCGTGCCCCCACGTATCGTTGACCGATTTGAAATAATCGAGATCCATCAGCAGCAAATAACCCGCGCTATCGCCGCGCCGCGTACTGAGAAATTCACTTTCCAGCCGCCGCTCAAACAGACGGCGATTAGGGATTTCCAGACCGGGATCCATTAGCGCAATGCGTTCCAGCTCGCGGTTACGTTTGCGCAGTTGCCAGGTGAGATTGTACGAGGTAACGCTCAGAACCAGCATGTAGCAGGTTGCTAGCGGCAAACTGAGCCAAACGGTTCGCAGACTGAATGTGAGATTGACGTCCGCACCATCTACCAACCAAACCAATATAAACGCGCAAAGAAACGCCTGCATTGCAGCAATCAATTGTGCAGGTCCGCCTGCGGCATAGCGATCGGATGCCAGCACCGCCATGATGATAAATGAGGGCAGCGGGCTCAACGCCATTAGCGCCACCCATATGCCGCCAAATGCGGCATCGAGCGTCAAGTTGTGCCGCTCGGTGGTCGTGGAATCTTCGGCACGCAGTGCGCGGCGATAGGCCAGCCACGGCCAGAGAAAAGCGTTCAAAAATAACAGGGCGCTAAACGCCAGGCCACGATCCCTCTCCATCATTACCGAGAGAATCGGGAAAAAACATAAAATCGTGCCGAGCTGGCGCATGATAAACATGCGGCGTACGAAGCGTTGAGAGCGCCGCTTCAAATGGCTATCGTCAGGTGAGTAATAGTTCATGCACGAGAGAGGTATCAGGGCGACAAGAATTGCAGTTTAACGGGAAAAAGTAGCAGCGGATCGCTTTATTTTAAGAATATTTACCTTGCGATTATGTGGCCGAACAAAAAGTCCACATTCCGCTTTAATCAAAGACAGTGGAAGACCATCTGGACCGACTTCCACTGTGACTTTTTCTAGCGAGCAGCACCCTGTAAGCGGAATTGTGCCACCAGCCGTTCCAGCATCATCGCCTGCTCTTCCAGCGAATTCGCCGAGTGGGAAGAGGCGCTAACCAGCGTGGCATTCTGTTGCGTGGTGGCATCGAGCTCGCCCACCGCACGGGCAATCTGCTCGATGCCGCGGCTCTGTTCATCTGACGCCGCTGAAATCTCTTCCATGATTTCATTCACGCGCGCGATGCTGCCGAGAATGTGGTCCATAGTTTCACCCGCGCGCGCCACTTGCTGGTGCCCGTTGCTGATGCGTCCGACTGATTCGCTGATGAGCTGCTCAATATCTTTCGCCGCACCGGCACTGCGCTGCGCCAGATTGCGTACTTCGCTGGCCACCACGGCAAAGCCTCGTCCCTGCTCGCCCGCTCGCGCCGCTTCCACCGCCGCGTTTAACGCAAGGATATTGGTCTGGAAAGCGATGCTGTTAATTACCGCGGTGATATCGGCGATCTTCTTCGAGCTTTCGGAAATTTCACCCATGGTGTTCACCACATCACGCACGGCGATGCCGCCTTTATTGGCGTTTTGCGAGGCCTCAGCGGCAATCTGACTTGCCTGACGCGCATTAGCGGCGTTGTTTTTCACCGTTGCGGTCAGCTGCTCCATGCTGGCAGCGGTTTCTACCACCGCCGCCGCTTGTTGTTCGGTGCGCGATGACAGATCAAGGTTACCCTGATTAATAGCGCTCGCCGCCTGCGACACGCTACTCACACTGGTCAGCACATCACCGATCATGCTGCGCAGTCGTTCATTCATGCGCCCCATTGCCGAGGTCAATTTGCCGAGTTCATCATGGCGATCGGTAGCAAACTGTGAACTGAGATCGCCATTGGCAATACGCTCTGCCAGTTCCAGGTTATGAAACACCGGACGTGTAATTTGGCGAATGATGTACCACGCCACCAAAATGCCAAACAGAATCGCCAGTCCACCAATCAGCAGCGACATCGCCGCTGAGCCGTTAGCCAGTTCATCATTGCGCGCTTTGACGATGGTAATAATCTGTTTGATGGCCGCACTGCTCTTATCGCCAGCGACTTTTACCGTATTCTCTGCAGCAACCAGCTGGCCATAAGCATCCGCCGCTTGCAGGCTGAGGCCTTTAAATTTTTCAGTATCCTGCCACAGCGCGGTAAATCCGCCCTGCTGCTCCGGCGGCAACTGCGCCAGCAACGCGTTCATACCCTGATCGGCCTGTTGGAAATGATTCTCCAGTGTTTTACGCAGCGCATCGCTGACGTTAAAACGCAGCGCCCAGGCTTCTTCGCGCACGTTGCTAATGGCGAAAAGCTGCTCATAAATTTGATTGGTGAGTTCAGGATGGGTAACGGGGGTGCGAATCAGTTGGGTGTAGCGCGAGGTCATGTCTTGCTGGCTTAAGGAATCGAGTTGCGCGCGCAGGCTATTGAGTTGCTGCGTGGCTTGCGTCATGGCGCCAATGCTGCTCTGGAAACTGGCGAGGTGCGTGCCGAGTTCATCCATCCGCACTCTGGCGCCATCCGACCATGAAAGCTGGTTCGCTTCGCGGGTGAGCTGCTGCGCATGTGTGACGTAATTCGCCATCACCTGACCGGATTTGTCATCGCCATAAAGATATTTGAGGCGATTAATTTTGGCCTGGAACACTTCGATGTTGATGTCATAAATCAGGTTGGTTTTCTGATAGATATCGTGAATAGCATTGAAGCGCTGCACGCTCAACCCAGTCGCCAGCGCCACTAACAACAGCACTATACCGAATCCTGCCGACAGCTTACGCGTGATGCGCACATTACGTAATCGGGATACCAGCCCCATGTTCCCTGCTCCTGCGTTTGTTGTTTTTGTAAAGTTTCTAAAGCAGTTATCGGAGCGGTGTGGGAAATGTTTATTAAGGATTGTGCGAAAAGTAATTGCAGGATGTGACGCGCCGCTGAAAACAGCAAATAGGTTTTTTAAGGCAAGCCCGCGGCGCTGACGGGTTGATAAACAAACAGGGCCCGATAACCGCATCAAACGCTGTGAATTAACGGCTTTTTAATTGAAGCGTTAATACTTTTTGATTACTTCAATCAAAGAGGTTGTCGATACTGAAGGGGTGCGTTCTAAATAGATGACTTCAGCGAGTGAAGAAAATTTATCAAACTTCCCTTTCCAGTCATCGCCCATCACCAAGGTATCGGCGTTATATTTTTTAATATAGTCAGCCTTCAATTCCAGCGATTCTTCCAGAAAAACCACATCGACATATTTAATTCCCGCGATAATCGACATTCTGTCATTTTCATCATAAACGGGACAGCGCCCTTTTTTGTGAAAGTTCAAGGCATCGGAAGAGACCCCAACGGCTAGCCAGTCACCCAGCTTTTTTGCGCGCTGTAAGATATGTAAATGCCCGACATGGAACACATCAAAGGTTCCAAAAGTGATAATTTTTTTCATGGCTATGATATCGATTATACGTTAAATCCCTATAGAGCAATTTACATGCCATAAAAATTAAGATTTATTTTCAATTGGATAGGAGTAAAACCTGTTTTAAGCGGAAGCAAAACTTCCACTAAAGCGGAAATGACTGATGCGGTTAAATAAGAAATCTCGAATGGATGGATTGCCAAAGTTGAGCATAAAAACCGCGTTTTTGCTGTTGAACCGGCTGGTCGCACCAGAGTTAAAGCAAGGTGCTATTAATTTAACACGTTAAAGTATGTTGTAACTATATGCGCTATTTATCTCTGGCGAGCTGATACAGCCGGTTAAGGGGTAAACCTCCATTATATCAATGCAATGAACATATTTACCCCGGCGATTTCAGGATGAAATCGCCTGCTTACAAGCGCAGGCGATAAGTGTTTTACCAATGGGTTGCTTGCATATCGATAACGAAACGGTACTTCACATCGCCCTTCAACATACGTGCGAAGGCCGTTTCGATCTCTTCACCAGCAATCAGTTCGATATCGGCAGTGATATTGTGCTGGCCACAGAAATCCAGCATTTCCTGGGTTTCCTGAATGCTACCAATCGACGATCCGCTAATGCTCAAGCGACGATTCACCATCGGCGTGACGTTAGGAGAGTGATGCGGTTGCTCAGGTATGCCGACCAGCACCAAGCGACCATTGGTTTTCAGCGTAGCAAGGTAAGGATCGAGATCGTGTGGTGCCGACACGCAGTCCACAATGAAATCCAGTGAAGTTTGCGCGGCAGCCATCTGCTCCGCATCGCGTGATACCACCACGCGCGTGGCGCCTAAGCGCAGCGCATCTTCACCTTTCGCCGGTGAAGTGGTGAACAGCGTCACTTCCGCGCCCATTGCGCTGGCCAGCTTAACAGCCATATGACCTAAGCCGCCCAAACCAACTACGCCAACTTTATCACCGGCCTTCACGTTAAAGTAACGCAGCGGCGACCATACGGTCACGCCCGCACAGAGCAGCGGCGCAACGCCAGCTAAGGGTAAAGTTTGCGGCACGGACACCACGAAGTGCTGATCGACCACTACATTTTGCGCGTATCCGCCCCACGTGCTGTCGCCAGTATATTTATCAATGCCGTTATACGTTGCGACAAAGCCAGATTCACAATACTGCTCTTCTTTCTGTTGGCAGAAATGACATTCACGGCAGGAATCGACCATCACGCCCACGCCGACAATATCGCCAGTGGTGAAATTCGTTACGTCCGCGCCGGTTTCCACTACGCGTCCAACGATTTCATGCCCCGGCACCAGCGGGTAACGACTTACCGCCCATTCGTTGCGTGCCATATGCAGGTCCGAATGGCATACCCCGCAATACAGAATTTCAATTTTGACATCCTGCTGCTGCAGCGGGCGCAGCGCGATTTGGCTGGAAGAGAGCGGTTTGGCCGCGTCGTGTGCGACTAATGCATTGATTTTCATAGTGCCTCCGAAATGAGCTGGCTATGGCTAGCTGAAGGCGGCAGACTATAGTGAACATGGTGCAAAATTGATAGTAGTTACCATTTGGTAACCACAGAGGAGACGCAAGCGATGCCCGCAATAGTTGACGGTAAACTGTTTTTTTATGCGAATTCGCCGCCGCGACGCTTGATGGATCTGTTTTCGGTGAAATGGAGCAGCATGGTTCTGCACGCTCTCTATCACTGGCCCAATCATCGCGCGCGCACCGGCGAGTTACAGCGCAGCCTGCAGGGGATTTCAAAGAAGATGCTGTTTCAGACGCTGAAAGAGCTGGAGCAACGCGGGCTGATTGCCCGCCACGTTTATGATGTGGTGCCGCCGAAAGTTGATTATCGCTTAACACCGCTTGGCATGACGTTTGCGGTGCCGATCGAGCAGATGTATCAGTGGGGACTGGAAAATCAGGCGGCGCTGGATGCGATGGAAGCCCACTATCGCGCCGCTACGGACACGCCATTAGCCGCGACACACAATCCCGATCGTGCTGCTGGCGCGGATTAAACACCACTAAACTTAGACCGGGCTTGCCTTCAACCGCGAAGGTGCTGTATTCCAGCTCCAACACGCCTTCATCAGGCAGCCACAGCTGTTTGATACCTTCGCCATGCTGACTCACTTCCTGCGATTGCCACAGCTGGCGGAAGGTATCGCTCATTTCGCACAGCTCATCCACCAGCGCGCGCACATGCTCGCTAGCACCGGTCCGCGCCACGTCCGCGCGGAAGTTGGCCACCATGCCACGCGTGACTTTATGCCAATCCGGTAGACGCTTTTTCATCTCTTCGTTCCGAAACATCATCAACAGGATATTACGCTGGGCGGGCGGCAGCTCGGCATAATCAACAAACACTTTGGTTGCTGCACGGTTCCACGCCACGACCTGCCATTCAGCTGTTTTGACCAGTGCAGGCGTGTTCTCCATGCTATCAAGTACGCGCTGTAGCGAAGGCGAAACATCCACGCCCGCTTGCCATGTCACGCCCGGCAGCCGATTCTGTGCCAGCAAAAACAGGTGATCGCGCTCGGCGGCACTGAGCTCTAACGCACGAGCTAAACGTTCCAGCACTTCTTCAGAGGGCGCCCCCCTCTGCCCTGCTCCAGCCAGGTATACCACGTGGTGCTGACGCAGGCGCGCACCGCCACTTCTTCCCGGCGCAGGCCCGGCGTCCGGCGGCGCAGCAAGGTGTAGCCGAGTTTCGCCGCGTCCAGGCGCTGGCGGCGTTCGCGCAGATAGTTGCCGAGCACATTGTCATCTTGCTGAGTCATGCCTTTATCCTGTTAGTGCATATACCTGTATAAGCTCACGACTTTTCGCCGTGTCGCAGCCTTTTATGATAGTGCTTCAACTTTGAAAAAGTGGAGCAGGAATATGCGAATTTTTGTGACCGGGGCGAGCGGTTTTATCGGTTCCGCCATTGTGAAAAAACTGCAGGCACGCGGTTATGAGGTGCAAGGTCTGGCGCGCAGCGAGGCTTCCGCAGAAAAACTGCAGCAGCAAGGTGTGCAGGTGATTCGCGGCGATTTGCAAGATCTCGTCGGGCTGCGCAAGGCGGTGGAACAGAGCGATGGCGTGATC
The DNA here is from genome assembly GCF_051302795.1 of Pantoea sp. E2023-21. Taxonomy (NCBI): domain Bacteria; kingdom Pseudomonadati; phylum Pseudomonadota; class Gammaproteobacteria; order Enterobacterales; family Erwiniaceae; genus Pantoea; species Pantoea sp. E2023-21. The sequence goes on from NZ_CP195345.1 coordinate 666,431, forward strand.
CATGCCGGTTATATCCACGATTTCAGCCGTATGGATCATGCCGCCGACGTCGATCAACGCGCCATTCTGGCAATGGGTGACGTATTGGCAGGATCCGATCGACCGCTGATTGTCACCACCGGCACTGCGTTAGTGTCGCCAGGACGTCTCGCCACTGAACAGATTCGTCCGGCACCGGGTGCGCATCCACGTTCAAATTCTAACGTGGCCGCGCTGGCGCTAGCCAAAAGCGGTGTGCGTGTGGCGCTGGTGCGCTTACCGCCGACGGTGCATGGTGCCGGCGATCACGGTTTTATTCCGATGATTATTAATATGGCGAAAGAGAAAGGTGCCGCGGTGTATGTCGGTGATGGGGAGAATCGCTGGCCTGCGGTACATCGTGACGATGCAGCTGAGCTGTTTTGTCTCGCCGCTGAACGGGCTGAGCCTGGGGCGATTTTGCATGCGGTTCAGGAAGAAGGCGTGCCGTTCCGACAGATTGCCGAAACCATCGGCGCCGGATTAGCGTTACCGGTGAAAAGCCTGACGTCAGAAGAAGCCAAAGAGTGGTTAGGCTGGATGGCCTTTTTTGCCTCTACCGATAATCCGTCATCCAGCGCCTGGACGCGTCAGACGTTTAACTGGCAGCCGAGCGGGCCGGGGTTACTGCAGGATATGCGTGAGGCGGGATATTTCAGTTAAGCGCCGCTGAGATGACAGGTGCGCATTTTGCGCACCTGAAAATCTCTCAACCAAACGGGACTTCTCGCGCCAGAATGCGCGCAATCACGTTAAGCGCGCCTTCGTCATTATTGCTTTCGGTTCTGTAACGCGACACGGCGCTAACCGGGGCTGCAGCGTTCGCCATCGAGAAGCTGTAGCAAGCCTGACGCAGCATTTCGATGTCGTTGGCGCTGTCACCTACCGCCACCACTTCGCAATCATCGATGCCCCATTTTTCCTGCAGTAGCGCAATGCCGTGCGCTTTGTGGCAGCCGGGAATAATCAAGTCAACAAAACCAAAGCCACTGGATACCGGATGCATGATGTTTTCAATCGCGCCCAGTTCAGCGTGCAAACGCGCCATCAAGGCATCAACGCCTTCATGCGCCAGATTCAGTGAGAACTTAAAAATGGTGTCATCGATATCGTACAGGTTGTCGCGCTTTTCCAGACGATGATAATGATTCGCCAGCATGGCGATCACTTCGTCGGACATCGACGTGTGTACGTACGCACCGTTGCGGCCGCAGACCACCGTGCTGATGTCTGGCTCTTTAGCGAGAATATCAAGGATTTGATGCACGCGCTCCGGCGCCAGTTCACCGCAGAAGATCTCTTCATTGCTGTCAGAAACCCAGGCGCCGTTTTCCGCGACAAAAGCGATCTCATCTTTGATGTCAGGAAAGTAGCGCAGCAACTGATAATACTGATTGCCGCTGGCGACCACGAAACGAATGCCCTTCTCTTTCAGCAACGCGTACTGACGCGCAAAGCGCTGCGCGTTGTACTGTTTATTGTCATCGAGAAAAGTGCCATCCATATCCACCGCAATCATTTTTACTGCCATTTTGCTCTCCCGTTTGCTCATTCGGCTTTAAAAAGGTTTTGTTAAGCTTACTCGCGGTGTGGATTATTGAGAATGTTAATAATGAGTTTGTTAACCGCTTTCAGAGATTTCCAGTCCGTCTTTTACTGTAAAGCGGCGCCTTTTTCCCTGATCCAGGTACAGAATATGAGCACCGTTTGAGAGAGATAGCGCGGAAGGGATGGCGGTAACGTGATGAAAGGGTTAGGGAGACTGAGCAATCTCCCAATGATACACGCCATCAGTCAAACCAAGGCTGGAACGGATCGGGGAATCCAACCCAGTTATTGGGTCCGAGCGCCATTTCCTCATCCGTTAATAACGCGCTTTCCAGCCTCTCCCGCAGCGCGGTTTCATCCATTTCAATGCCGATAAACACCAGTTCCTGACGCGCGTCGCCGCTACCGTCAACCCAGTTCTCTAAGATGTATTCAAGGTTTTCCGCATCGTCCGGCCAGCGGTCTTTGGGTACGCTGGCCCACCACATGCCGGCCAATCCCTGACGTGAAACGCCGCCCGCCTGCGACCATGAACCGGCATGACGCGGACGACTGGCGAGCCAGAAGTAGCCTTTAGAACGCACCACGCCGCGCATCTCGTTTTCTATGACGTGAGAAAAGCGCATCGGATGGAACGGACGACGCGCGCGGAACACGAAGTTACGAATGCCGTACTCTTCCGTTTCGGGCGTGTGTTCGCCACGTAATTCCTGCAGCCAGCCTGGCGCCTGCGCGGCGGCATCAAAATCAAACAAACCGGTGTTGAGAACCTGATCCAGCCCCACTTTGCCGAATTCAGTGGTGATGACGTTGGCGCGCGGATTGAGCGACGTCAGGATCGCCATCAGTCGCGTTTTTTCCGTCTCGCTAATCAGGTCGGTTTTATTGAGAATCAGCACATCGCAGAACTCGATTTGATCGACCAGCAAATCCACCACCGTACGCTCATCTTCAGCGCCCAGCGATTCTCCACGTGATTGAATGCTTTCATTCGATTCATAGTCACGCAGGAAGTTAAAGCCATCGACCACCGTCACCATGGTGTCGAGCGAGGCGACTGCAGACAAACTTTGCCCGTCTTCATCGGCAAAGGTGAAGGTCTCCGCCACCGGCAGCGGTTCAGAAATGCCGGTTGATTCGATCACTAAGTGATCAAAGCGGCCCTCTTTTGCCAGGCGATTGACCTCCAACAGCAGATCTTCGCGCAGCGTGCAGCAGATGCAGCCGTTGCTCATTTCCACCAGCTTTTCGTCGGTACGTGACAGCTCTGCCCCGCCTTCGCGCACCAACGCGGCATCAATATTCACTTCTGACATATCATTGACGATCACCGCCACGCGGCGTCCTTCGCGGTTATTCAGAATATGGTTGAGCAGCGTGGTCTTGCCCGCGCCGAGAAAGCCAGAGAGCACAGTGACGGGAAGCTTTTTAAAACCATCGTGGGTTGGGGATAACGCGGACATAGTAACTCCTCTGAATGACAAGGTTCACAAGGCGTATAAGCATACGCGCAATGCTGTTTTTAGTTATGTTATAACATAACATCTAACCTTGTCATTGAGGAATGTTGATTGGTCGAGGGGTTACCATGAAACCCTTCACTCACCGCACATTGCGTAGCGGCGCCATTCATCGCGCAATGAATGGCGCCGCTACGATACTTATGTGACCGATTACAGGTTATTCGGGTAACTCAACGCGATCGCCTTATCCGGCAACGTCGTGAAGTTTTTAACGATAGTGCGGAAATCCGCGTTTGGCGTCAGATCGGCAAATTGTTGCGGATAGAGATCTTTCGCCAGAATTTCCATACCGATGATGTTGTACGGATGGTTATAGAAGTGGTGATATACGCCGTACACGCGGCCCTGCTTCACCGGCTCGATTTGTGCCAGGCCGGTGCGCTTCAGCAACGTCTGGAAGGTGGCTTTCACTTCCTGCGGCTGCACACCATAACCAAACGGCAGCACATTGGCATTCGGACGCTTTGAACCGGTCATGATGTACACATCCGGTTTCATCGCGATGATTTTTTCCAGCGCGACAAACCCGGCGTTGCCCGGCAGCAGTTCAGAACCGATATTTTTGCCGCCCACCGCTTCCACCAATCCGCCCCAGCCATTGTGGCTGTGCGTAAAGCAGCAGTTGTCACTGTTCCCGGCAATCGGTTCAATAAACACCGTCGGCTTATTTTTCACTTCCGCCACACCTTGGGTAATACGCGCGAATTTCTGCTGATAGAAATCGGTATAAGCCTTGGCCTGGGTTTCGCGGTTCAGCACTTTACCGATCAGCGTAACGCTCGGCGCGGTGTTCTGCGCGGGATGCAATTCATAATCCACGAACACCACCGGAATATGCAGATTCTGCAACGTATCGAGCACGCCCGATTGCTGTAACGCCGGTTTGGCGCGCAGCTGTGCAATCATCAAATCGGGTTTCTGCGCCAGCACGCTTTCGAGATTAACCTGACCCTGATCGTTAAAGCCCATATCGACAATTTTCGTCGCTTCTGGCCAGCGCCCTTTCAGTACATCCCAGGTTTGGGTGTCCTGTTTTTTCGGCAGATTATTCCACGCCACCACACGCTTAAAGGGATCGTCACGATCCAGCAGCGCCAGCGTCAAAATATCGCGGCCATCCTGCAGAATGATGTGTTGGGGTTCTTTATTAATGGTTTGCGTGTTGCCGTCCATATCGGTGACGGTCAGCGGATAGCTGGAGGCAGCCGCCGCCGTGGAAGCCAATAATCCCAATGCCAAAAGCAAGCGCGTTTTCATTCCATCACTCCGTGTTAAAAAGAATAGTTATTATTATCAATTACCTTAACACAACCTGAAGCGGCGAAAATAAACGCCTCTGGAATCAGTTGTAACGGATTTTTACCTGTAAACGACTGCGGTATTTCAGACAATTTTTGGCCTGACGTATTCAATGCCTGCAACAGCATCTGCGCCTTAATAATGTGGACGCTCAGCATGCCGATTTATTGTTGCCGGGTACGCCGCTGAGGGAGGATGATTTTTGCATCACAGATTAACTGAAAACAGCATTTTGATGAGGTATTAACCCATTCACAACCCCGCAGCGGTGCAATGAATTGCGCGTTTTTCAGCAAACATTCCGCCCAATAAAAAAAAACGGCGCGATAAATCGCGCCGCTACAATTGGCAGAAACATCAGGCGCGCATGGCTGCGCCCTTTGAAACTCAACGCCAGCCCAGCTCCGGTGCCACGTGGGTCAGAATGCTTTCAATCACATGCGCACAATAATCCACGCCTAATTGGTTTGGAATGGTCAGCAGCAGCGTATCGGCTTCAGCAATCCCTTCATCTTGCGCCAGCTGTTTGATCAGCTGATCCGGCTCGGCTGCGTAGCTGCGACCAAAAATAGCGCGGGTTTTCTCATCGAGGAAACCAACGGAATCCTGATCCTGTCCACTGCGACCAAAGTAGGCGCGGTCGGTGTCATTGGTCAGCGCAAAGATGCTGCGGCTCACCGAAACACGCGGCGTACGCTGATGGCCCGCCGCTTCCCATGCCTGACGATAAGCACGAATCTGTTTTGCCTGCTGCACGTGGAATGGTTCGCCGGTTTCATCATCTTTCAGGGTGGAGCTTTGCAGGTTCATGCCCTGCTGCGCTGCCCAGATGGATGTCGCGTTAGAACCAGAACCCCACCAGATGCGCTCACGCAAACCCGCCGAGAACGGCTCAAGACGCAGCAAGCCCGGCGGGTTAGGGAACATCGGCTGTGGATTCGGCTTGGCAAAACCTTCACCGCGTAGCACTTCCAGCAGTTCCTCAGTATGGCGACGGCCCATATCGGCATCGCTCTCACCGTTCTTTGGATCAAAGCCAAAATAGCGATAGCCTTCAATAACCTGCTCCGGCGAGCCGCGGCTAAGACCCAGTTGCAAACGACCATGAGAAATTAAATCCGCCGCACCGGCATCTTCCGCCATATACAGCGGGTTTTCGTAACGCATATCGATCACGCCAGTACCAATTTCGATCTTTTTGGTACGCGCACCCACCGCCGCCAGCAGCGGGAATGGCGAACTCAACTGACGTGCAAAATGGTGCACGCGGAAGTAAGCGCCATCGGCACCTAACTCTTCGGCAGCGACCGCTAAATCAATCGATTGCAGCAGGACGTCCTGCGCCGAACGGGTGGCGGATTGCGATGATGGGGTCCAGTGACCAAAGGATAAGAAGCCAATATTTTTCATGCTGAAATTCTCCTCGTGAGCCGCGCAGGCCCAAACGTTTTCAATACCGCAAGGTTACGCCACAGACGAGGTGACTGATAGCCAATAGATTTCGCGCGCTTCATCAACTTTTTTGCATAAGTAAGAAAAAGAGATTCTTTGTGTTCATCACGGGGATCACGCATCGTCGGAGGCCTAATCACTGTTTACAGGTTCGGCTTCTCCATGAGTAAAGGGACATCCGCCTATCTCAGTACACAACAGCGCGACCAGGTGCATCAATTGGCGCGTAGCTGGCTGTGGCGCAGCGAGTTGCCGACGTGGCTGTTAATGGCGGCGGTCTATGGCGGCTGGTTCGCCAGCATTGTCTACTGGCAAACGCTGGGAGTAACGTTGAGCACGTTACTGCTGATCCTTTTTACGACATGGTATATGTCGTTGCAGCACGAATTGATTCACGGTCACCCGACGCGCTTCCCCCGACTCAACCAGCTGTTCGGCACGCTGCCGTTGGCGGTGTGGTATCCGTATGGTTTGTATCGCGATTCGCATCTGGCGCACCATCGCAATCACACCTTGACCGATCCCGATGACGATCCCGAAACGTACTATATTTCTCCCGAGCGCTGGGCGCAGCTGAAGCGGTGGCAGCAGCAGATCATTCATCTGCGCAATACCTTTCCTGGCCGCTTAGTGCTGGGACCGCTGCTGGATATGGCCGCCACACTCAAAATCCTGGTGAAGGCTTTTACCCAACGCGATAAACCGGCCATGGCGATGTGGATCACCCATCTCACGTTATTAAGCGGGCTGTTTTACTGGATGACACAGCAAGGCTTTTCGCCGCCAGGGTTCGTCCTGACGGTGAGTTATCCGGCGCTGATGCTGACCAAAGTGCGATCCTTCTACGAGCATCGCGCCGAAGAAGAACCGCTGGCACGCTCGGTGAATAACGAAGCCGCCTTGCCGTGGCGCTTGCTGTTCCTCAATCTCAACTATCATTCTGTACATCACGATCTGCCCGGTTTGCCGTGGTACGGATTACGCAAAGTCTATTTGCTGTATCGCGATGGCTACTACCAACGTAATCACGGTTTTCGCGTCGCCGGTTATGGCGAGTGGATAACCCGCTTCTGGCGCAAATCGGTCGAGGTTAATGCCCATCCGGGTAGGCAAAAGGATGCACAGGATGCCCATCATTTCGTTACCGATGTACGACATCAATCATCAGGCTACGATCGGCCTGACCTCAGCGCTAACGACGCTGCTGCAACAACGCGGCGTGCAAGCTGAGGTCACCTGGCCGCAGGATTTACTGCCGCACTGGCGCGATGACCAGCTGCTGCTGAGCCAAACCTGCGGGTATCCGCTGGTGGAACAGCTGGCCGATGTGCAACTGGTCGGCACCTTTCATTCAAGCGCCCAGGGCTGCGACGGCCAACGCTATCGCAGCTGGTTAGTGGCGCGCAGCGAAGATGAAAACCTGACGCTGAGCGATTTTCGCGGACGGCGTGCGGTGTGCAACAGCAACGATTCCCACTCCGGTTTCAACTCGCTGCGCTACGTGATTGCGCCGCTGGCGCAGGCGGAAAAATTCTTCAGCGAAACCCGTTTTAGCGGCAGCCATCGTCAGTCACTGGCGGTGCTGCGGGAGGGCGATGCCGATATCGCGGCGATCGATTGCATCACCTGGGCACTGCTACGCCGCAATTACCCGCACGAGCTGGCGGGGCTAGAGATCATCGGCGAAACGCCGTTGTGCGCCGCGCTGCCGCTGATCACATCGGCCAAAACTGATGCGGCAACCGTCGAGAAACTGCGCAGTGCGCTGAAAGAATTGACCAGCGATCGGCGTTATCAGGATCTGCTTGATGAGAGTTTGATTAGCGGATTCAGCGTCACCGATCGCGCGTTTTATAACGAAGTACGGGAGTGGAAGGATCGCGCCGCGGCGCTGGGCGTAACGGCGTTGTAATCATCAAGGATGCGCAATAAATTGCGCCGCTACAAAATAATGCACCTATCCGTAGCGGCGCCATTCATCGCGCTCTTTTGACCTTTACGCAACCTGCTGACTATTGCGCTGTACCGCGAACTGGTTTTCTGGCTCGGCCAACCCCAGGTTCTCGCGCAGCGTCTCGCCTTCATACGCTTTGCGATAAATACCCCGCGCCTGCAACAGCGGGATCACCTGCGCCACAAAATCGTCAAACGCCGTTGGTGTGCCGCCACGCACGATAAAACCGTCTGTCGCGCCCTGTATGAACCAGTTTGCCAACCCTTCCGCAACCTGCTCCGCCGTACCAAGGAAACTCGGTCGCGGCGTCGCTTCTTCCAGCGCCGCCTGGCGCAGCGTTAAACCGCGTTCGCGCGCGTTGTGTTTAATCTTGTTGGTGGTACTGCGGAAGCTGTTAGCACCCAACTCGCCAATATCTGGGAAGGGTGCATCCAGCGCGTATTGACTGAAATCGTGATGCTCGAAATAGCGGCCAAGATACTCCAGCGCTTTATCGATGGTCACCAGCTCGGCGGTTTGTTGATAACGGCGTTCAGCGTCATCTTCCGTTTCCCCGATAATCACGCTGATGCCCTGGAACACACGAATATCATCGGCATCGCGACCGCGCGCCACCAGCCTGCTGCGTACGTCTTCGCGGAATTCGCGCGCCTGCTCCAGCGTTTCCTGACGTGTATAGATGGCATCGGCGGCTTCGGCGGCAAAGGCTTTGCCCGCTTCCGAGGCGCCCGCCTGGAACACAATCGGGCGACCCTGCGGTGAGCGACCCACGTTAAGCGGTCCCTGCACCGAGAAGTAGTGTCCCTGGTGGTTGAGCGTGTGCAGCTTGTCGGCGGCGAAGAATTCTCCGCTCTGTTTGTCACGCACAAAGGCATCACCTTCCCACGAATCCCACAGCCCTTTCACCACCTGCAAATATTCGCTAGCCACGCGGTAGCGCTCGTCGTGTTCCGGATGCGTGCTGCGTGAAAAGTTTTTCGCCGAACCTTCCAGCGGCGATGTCACCACGTTCCAACCGACGCGACCGCCGCTCAGATGATCGAGACTGGCGAACTGGCGCGCCACGGTAAACGGCTCGCTGTAGGAGGTTGAAAGCGTCGCAACCAGACCGATTTTTTGCGTGACCAGCGACAGCGCCGACAGCAAGGTGATCGGCTCAAAACGGTTGAGGAAGTGCGGAATCGACTGCGGCGTGATGTACAAACCATCGGCGACAAACAGGAAATCGATCTTCGCCTGCTCGGCTTTGCGCGCCAGATCCAGCACGTAATCGATATTAATGCTGGCATCTGCGACTGCATCGGGATGACGCCATGCCGACATGTTGCCGGAAACGCCCTGAATAATCGCGCCCAGCCGTAGCTGGCGTTGTGTCTGACTCATGCTGCTCTCCTTAATAGGCATTCGCGGGCTGCCAGTCAGGAATGACCGGCAGCGCCTGTAACAGTTTTTGCGTCCACGGATGCTGCGGCGCGGCGAACACCTGCTGCAACGCCCCGCTCTCTACCACTTGCCCGTTCTGCATCACCAGCACGCGGTCCGCCAGATGTTGGATCACGCCAAGATCGTGAGAGATAAACAGCAGCGCGGTGGCGTGTTCGGCCTGCATATCAGCCAGCAGATCCAGCACTTGCGCCTGCACGGATACATCGAGCGCGCTGACCGGCTCATCCGCCACCAGCAGCGCCGGATTCGGTGCGAAGGCGCGCGCAATCGCCACGCGCTGACGCTGGCCGCCGGAAAGCTGTTGCGGATAACGCTGCAGGAAGCGGTCGCCGAGCTGCACTTCATCGAGCAACTGGCGCACGCGCTGACGGCGCGCATCACCGTAAATCCCTGCGCTATCGAGGCTTTCGCCAATGATTTTTTCCACCGTGTAACGTGGATCGAAGGAGCTGAACGGGTCCTGCGCGATCAGCTGCAGGCGCGCACGCCGGGCGCGACGTGCTTTCTCGGGCAGGCGATCCCAGCGCTCACCTTCCAGCAGCAGGGTGCCGCTGTCCGGTTCGGTTAAGCCCATCACCACTTTCACCAGCGAGGTTTTACCGGAGCCGGATTCGCCGACCACGCCAAGCGTCTCCCCGGCGTGCAGCGTGAAGTTAATGTCCTTGAGCACCGGACGACCGCCGTAAGCTTTATGCAGGCCGATACCCTCCAGCAGCGGTATGCTGCTGCGTGTCGGCCGCGACGGCAGCGGCGTCGGCTCTGCCGCGCTGAGCCGCAAACCGCGCGTGGCGGGCGTCGGCACCGCACGCAGCAGGCGCTGCGTCCAGGCGTGCTGTGGACGATTGAGCAACGCGCCGCTGTTACCCTGCTCTACTACTTCGCCATCGCGCATCACCAGCACGCGATCCGCCAGCTCCGCTACCACCGCCAAATCGTGGCTGATCAGCAGCAGGCCGTGACCGTCGCGGCGGCGCTGCGCCAGCAGTTGCAGAATCTGCCGCTGCACCGTCATATCCAGCGCGGTGGTCGGTTCATCGGCGATCAATAACGTTGGCGTACCGGCCAGCGCGGTCGCAATTAAGGCACGCTGGCGCTGGCCGCCCGAGAGCTGATGCGGATAGCGTTGGAGCCGACTTTCGGCATCGTGAATACCCGCCGATTTCAGCAGTTCGAGGCTTTTGTCCTGCAGATTGTCGCGATGACCAGCGGCGCGTAAAGCATCACTCAGCTGCTGGCCGATGCGGCGCAGTGGATCGAGCGAAACCAGTGCGTCCTGCAACACATAGCCAATGCGGCGACCGCGCAGCGCGCGCCAGTCGCTGCGGCTGGCATTGCGCATATCACGACCGTCAATGGTGAAGCGGTCAGCGGTTAATATCGCGCCTTCCGGCAGCAGGCCAAGCAGACTGCGCGCGGTCAGGGTTTTGCCGGAGCCGGATTCACCGACCAGCGCCACCGATTCACCCGCCGAGACCTGCAGGTTGAGGTTTTTCACCACCTGCTGCGGCCCGAAACGGATCGAGAGATTCTGGATATCAATAAACGGCTGGCTCATGCGGATCGTCCTTCAAAACGTGCCTGCCAGTAACGGCCCAGCGTATTCACTGCAATCACTGTCAGCGTGATGAACACCCCCGGCCATACGGCGATCCACCACGCGTTGCGCAGGTAGTTGCGTCCTTCCGCCAGCATCAGACCCCATTCGGCGGTCGGCGGCTGTGGCCCCATGCCAAGGAAACTCAGTCCGGCGGTGCCGATAATCGCCGTGCCAAGCCCGAGCGTGGCCAGCGCCGGCACCTGCGCAATGGCGTGCGGCAGAATATGGCGTGTAATCAGCGTGACGCGTGACAAGCCAAAAGTGCGCGCCTGCTCGACGAAGCCGGAGGTCATCACGCTGTAGGTTTGTGCCCGCACCACGCGGGCAAAACGTGGAATGGAAGCAACGCCGAGCGCAATGATCAGGTTGTTGGTGCCGGGCCCGGTAAACGCGATCAGCATCAGCGCCAGCAGCAGATCGGGAAAGGCGGAAATCACATCTACTGCGCGGCTCAGCAGCTCATCAACCACGCCCCGCGCCAGCGCCGCTGCCAATCCCAGCAACGTGCCAAACACCACCGCCAACGCCATCGCCGCCACGCTGATCAGCAGCGAATAGCGGCTACCGTAGATGACGCGCGTCAGCAAATCGCGGCCCAGCTGATCGGTGCCAAGCCAATGCTGCGCTGACGGCGGCAGCTGAGCGTTAACCGGATCGGCCAGTAAGGGATCGCTGTGCGCCAGCCACTGTGGCGCGATGACTGCGACAGCCAACACCATGAGAAACAGTATCGCCGCCCACACCGCCGCGGGCAGCGCAACAGGCAGGCGTTGCAGTGCAGCTATCATGATTTGCTCTCCCCACGCAGACGCGGATCAATCCACAGCGACAGGATGTCAACCAGGGTGCTCATCACCACGTAGATCAGCGCCGAGAGAATCGCCACCGCCAGCACCACCGGCAGATCCTGCGCCAGCACCGCATCGACGGTGAGTTTGCCGAGGCCCGGACGACCAAATACCTGCTCGGTAATCACCGCGCCGCTCAGCAATCCGCCCACCAGCCAGCCGGTCAAGGTCACCGCCGGCAGCGCCGCATGACGTAGCGCGTGACGCAGCCGAATGGTGGTTTCCCCCACGCCCCACGCGCGCAGCGTAAGAGTAAAGGGGGCATCCAGCGCGCGCTCCAGCTCGCGGCGCAGCAGTTGGGCGATCACCGCCCCCTGCGCCAGACCGAGCGCCAGCGCGGGCAGCACCAGCGATGACAGCGAACGATCGCCCGCTACCGGGAACCAGCGCAGCGTGAAGCTGAAAATAAACAGCAGCACGATGCCCATCCAGAAAGACGGCGTGGACGCCAGCAACAGTTCAATCCCGTTAGCCACGCGGCGACCAATGCGACGATGCGCCGTGCCGACGGCAATCACCACCGCAAACAGGATGCTAACCAGCAGCGCCGCCAGCGTCAGTTTGAGGGTTGGCCACAACTGCGTTGCCAGGAGGTGGCTGACTTCGGTGTTCAGCATGTAAGAACGACCAAAATCGCCGTGTAGCACACGCCACATGTAGTGCAGATATTGCCACCACAGCGGTTCGTTCAGGCCCCATTCAGCGCGGATTGCCGCCTCAATCGCCGGGGTGCGCAGCTGCTCACCGATTAGCAGGCTGACAATATCGCCCGGCGCCAGATGCACGCCGAGAAAGGCCAGCGACACCGCCGCCCACAGCACCAATACGCCACCCAGCAGACGGCTGACGATGCGGCGCGTCAGGTCACTGCGCCACACCGATGGCCGACGCGCGCGTGGCGTACGGGTGACAATGCTTTCCAGACACATCTTCGCCTCCTGATTAGTGGTCGCTGAGCCAGATGTCGTACGCGTTCTCCGGCATCTGTTTAAAACTGCGGAAACCGGCACCGTGCACGTAGCTGGCGGTGGCGATCTGGTCTTCAGGTTCATATAACGGAATCGCCAGCGCCTGTTGCGGCAGCGCATATTGCTGCAGCTGGCTGTAGAATTTACGCCGCTGATTGATATCCAGCGTCGCTGCGGCTTGATCGAGCCAGCCGTTGATTTGCGGGCTGTTGACGCGGCTGTAGTTAATCGGCCCGCCAGCTTTCACCGGACGATAGTGGTTTTCGATATCAATGCCGTCGGTTTCGGTGTTGGAGTTGGCAATCGAGCCGAAGTGGCCGGTGTTGCGTACGTCGGTGTAGGTGCCGGAATCGACATAGCGCAGTTTAATCTCTACGCCGAGACGCTGACGCGCCTGCGCCTGAATCGCCTGCAACAGCACATCGCGCTGGTCGCGCACCGTGGCCTGCGCCTGAATCACTTCAATGCTTAAACGCTGGCCCTGTTTGCTGCGGAAGCCATCGCTGTCGCGTGTTTGCCAACCGGCTTCGTCCAATAGCTTATTCGCGGCGTCAGGATCGTTGCCGTACTGGCCTTCGAGATCGTTGTTGTAGAGCGGATCGACCGGCGAGGTGATGCCCCACGCGCGGGTGCGTTCACCGCGATACACCGACTTGAGCAGCGGACCGATATCCAGCCCCTGCAACAGCGCCTGACGCACTTTCACATCCTGCGTGGGGCCATATTCCACGTTGAGGAATAACGAATACGGCGTGCCGGTATTCAGCGCATGCTGATAAGTAAAATCGGGATTGTTTTTGAACTCACCGGCGTCATTGCCGGAGATGCCTTCAATCGCGTCCAGCTGACCGGACAGCAGCGCGCCGGTGCGCACCGAGGATTCGGGCAAGAAACGATAGGTAACACGTTCCAGATAGGCTGGACCCTGATGTTTAGCCGTGGCGGGCGCCCAGTTGTAGTGCGGATTACGTACGAAAGTCACCTGCTGGCCTTTTTCGTAGCTCTCGATAATAAACGGCCCGGTACCGGCAATCTCTTTACCACCCGCTTTGAGCTGCGGTGAGTTCCAGCTGGCCGGCGCCAGAATTTGCAATTTGGCGGCAAAAGACAGGAACGGTGAATAGCCTTGTTTCAACGTGATGGTGACGGTGTAATCGTCTGGCGTCTCCACGCTGGCAATGCGGGCACCCAACGCGCAGATGCTGCTACCGGCGCAATACGTTACATCCTGCACATGGCGGAAATTCTCGGCCACCGCGTTGGCATCCAATTTTTCGCCGTTGGAGAAGGTGACATCGCGGCGCAGGGTAAAGCGATACGCTTTGCCGTCCGGGCTGACGTGAAAGCTCTCCGCCAGCCACGGCACGAAGCTGCCGTCGGTACGCCGCGCCAGCAGCGATTCCCACACGTTGCGCAGCATCACTTCCGCTTTGGATTGGCCATTCAACTGCGGGTTAAACGGCACGGGCTCGGTTTCTACGCCGAAAGTTAAACTGCCGCCGCTGCGCGGTTGCTCCGCAGCGAATAACGCTGTGCTTCCCAGCAGGCAGATCACACCCAGCACGAGAGTAATTGCATTCGCTTTCATAAGATCCTTGATGGTTGCAGGTGCTTTTTTAGTTGTTCAGGCGATTTTGGCGATGGGTTGATCGGCTGGCGGGTTGAATTCCTTTTTCAGAAAGACCAGCGCTTCGCCTAATGGGTTGGTGCGGTGATGGAACGGTTGATAACCACGGCGCAGATAAAGCTCGCTCAGCCACGGATGCTTGATGGCGGTGGCCAAATAGACGCCCGGCGCTTTCAGCGTCTCTTTCAGCAGGGTTTCTTCGGCATAGTTGATGATGTCGCGGCCGTAGCCCTGCCCTTTGTAATCGGGATCGACGGCGAACCAGTGAATGAACGGCAGCGATGACGGCGCGTGTTCATCCTGCTGCCACGGAAAACGTACCGTGACGGTGGCCACCGCGCGTTTCCATTTGCGCAGCACCAGCACGGTTTCCTGCTCGATTACGCGGCGAACCTGCTCAACGTTGCCCTGCGAAATGGTGAAATGCACATCCAACGCCACCAGCGCGGCATAGGCGCGTTGCAGCAGTGCAAAAACCTCTTCGGCGTCTTCGGGTTTAGCGACTTCTATCAGCTGGCTCATATTTACCGTTCCTTTAATCAATCTTGCGGAAAGTATTAAAATCCGGCGGATTAAAGTAAACCGAGAATAACGGCAATCGATTTGTTGAATATGGGAAATACGGAGTGTTGTAGGGTGCGCATTAATGCGCACCGCAAAATAGGTCGCCATGAATGGCGACCCTACGGTGATAATGTGATTGTTGAATAGTCGGTAATCGCGAAATCAGTGTTTACTCACCCACACATCGTAAACGCTCTCTGGCATCTGCTTGTAGCTGCGGAAACCGTAACCGTGCACGTAGCTGGCGGTGGCTAACTGATCTTCGGGTTCGTACAGCGGCACTGCCAGCGCCAGCTGCGGTAATGCCACCTGCTGCAGTTGACTGTAGAAATCGCGGCGCTGCTTCAGATCCAGCGTGCTGGCCGCTTTGTCGAGCAATCCATTGATCTTCTCATCGTTGACGCGGCTGTAGTTAATCGCGCCACCTTGTGTGATCGGACGATAATGGTTTTCGATATCCACGCCATCGGTTGGTGTATTGGAGTTAGCGATGGTGCCGAACTTGCCGCTTTTACGCACATCCGCATAAGTACCGGAATCGACGTAGTTAAGCTTGAGATCCACGCCAAGACGCTGACGCGCTTGTGCCTGAATCGCCTGTAACAATACATCGCGCTGATCACGCACCGTTGCCTGTGCCTGAATGAGCTCAATACGCAGACGCTGGCCATCTTTGGTACGGAAACCCTCGCCGTCACGGCTTTTCCAGCCGGCGTCATCCAGCAGCTTATTGGCGGCATCCGGATTGTTGCCGTATTTGCCTTCCAGCTCTTTGTTGTAGAGCGGATCAATTGGCGAAGTGATGCCCCACGCGCGGGTGCGTTCGCCGCGATACACTGATTTCAGCAGCGGATCGATATCCAGACCTTGCAGTAACGCCTGACGCACGTTGACATCCTGCGTCGGGCCATATTCCACGTTAAGGAACAGCGAATACGGCGTACCGGTATTCAGCGCATGCTGATAGGTGAAGTCGGAATTGTCTTTGAATTCACCAGCATCGTTGCCCGAAATGCCTTCAATCGCATCCACCTGACCGGACAGCAGCGCGCCGGTGCGTACCGACGATTCTGGCAGGAAGCGATAGGTCACGCGATCGAGATACGCCGGTCCCTGATGCCTGGCGGTTGCTGGCGCCCAGTGGTATTTCGGGTTTTTAACGTAGGTCACCTGCTGGCCTTTCTCATAGCTTTCGAGAATAAACGGCCCGGTGCCCGCCAGGTCTTTGCCACCCGATTTCAGCTGCGGTGATTTCCAGCTGGCCGGTGCCAGAATCTGCAAGCCCGCCGCGAAGGACAGGAACGGCGAGTAAATCTCTTTCAAGGTGATCACCACGGTGTGATCGTCTGGCGTTTCAATCTTCTCGATGTGCGAACCCATCAGGCACAAACTGGTGCCGGCGCAATATTGCGCGACCTGAGTTTGACGGAAGTTATCAGCAACCGCATTGGCATCAAACTTC
Organism: Pantoea sp. E2023-21; assembly: GCF_051302795.1. NCBI lineage: Bacteria > Pseudomonadati > Pseudomonadota > Gammaproteobacteria > Enterobacterales > Erwiniaceae > Pantoea > Pantoea sp. E2023-21. The sequence continues at coordinate 682,737 of NZ_CP195345.1, forward strand.
TCGCCGTTGGAGAAGGTGACGTCACGGCGCAGATTGAAGCGGATCACTTTGCCATCCTGGCTGGCTTCATAACTCTGCGCCAGCCACGGCACAAAGCTGCCATCCGGACGACGCGCCAGCAGCGATTCCCAGAAATTACGCAGCGTGATTTCTGCTTTGTCCTGACCGTTAAGTTGCGGATTAAAGGTGGTCGGTTCGTTTTCGACGCCGACCGTCAGACTGCCGCCGCTCACCGGCTGATCGGCGGCCACCACGCTGAACGCGTTTCCCAGTAGGCTGAAGCCTACTGCCAGAGCGATTGAAGTTAATTTCATAGTGTCCTTGGTGAATGCGAGTCTATTTTCTGAATGGCCTTAATAGCGCCCAATGATATTCCCGCTAAATTATTAAAATTCGGACAAATAAAAGTAAAACGACAATAGTGGCAATGGATTTGTAGAATATGGCAATTAATAATTAACAGCGTTGTTTAATCGCGGTAACGGCTAGCGTATCAACCTGCCACAAGCGGAGGAACACCGGTTAAACCGCGCAGTCCATACTCGACCATTGCCATATAAACGGCAAAATAATCCAACGCCATTTGCATGAAGGACGGATGTAAAATAATGGTGTTGTTCACGGTATCAATCGTCAGCAAGCCAGCCGCTTCAGCAGCCTGCAGACAACGTTTTATATGCGAACGGGACACCCCGCATTTGAGCGATGCTTTCAAAAAGTTGTATTCGATCACGCTGCTCTTTTGCTTGATGGTTTCGATGTAAAGATCCATCAGAAGCATATGCCCGGCGTCCCTGAAAATGAATGCTTTACTCTCCGGTACCATATCGAATAAGTGGACGTGATTAAGGGTAATTTCTGCGTATTTTTTGAAATATTCGGTTTTGAACGTTTTCATTTTTAAGCAAGCTGAGACATCAAAATCTTCATACATCATGCCGTAAGGGATCATCATGGTATTAATTAGAGCCCGTGTTTCATCCAATGCTTTGCGGGTAACCTTATACGTTAACTTACGTTTATCCTGCGCATCTTTTTCCACTTCCATACGTCCGCCTACGCGAATAAACAGCAGAAATGAGTCAATGGTGTTATTGCTGATGAGTCCCGTTTTCTTACAGAAGTCCTTTACCTGACACAGTGTTGGCTTATCGGTGGTGAAAAAATACGCCATGATAGCTGAGCCGATAATAAAACGATTGGCTTTAAAAATGACTTTAAAATAGAGCGGCTTAGTCAGATAGAGTCTGAACAACAGGTTGTAATGCTTTTGCATCACTAACGCTATATTTTTATGCGACTTAATCTCTTCTGCTCGCTGAAAAATCAACTGCGTGAGTTGTTGTTTGCTTTTCATATTGCTGTTTTGTGTGCCCGGTTGCTAAATGAAAAAAATATTCGCCATGCTTCTGATGTGTTATTCACGGCCTGATGAGTAACGGTGCAGGATGCTATATGGCAACATGAGTAACAGTGGAAATTTTCTAATATCTGCAAGGGTCTTTTTTGCCCTTCTCAGCATAATCCTATCATCAACAACTTATTTTGTATAAGGCTGAATTTATTTTAACCGGATTAAATAAATACTAACTCACGGAATTAACTTATTTTTTTATAGCTATTTCATTGCGTTAGCTTGCTTTGCATTGGAAAACAATCTCTTTGATCAAAACCTCAAAAAAATTAACCACAAAAATGGACAGTGACTCAACAAAGTCCGTATGAGAACTTTCTTAACGCACGGCTATTCCGGTGATTAAGGCATCCTGGCTTACAGATAAACCGATCAGGAGAGGGAATATTCGCCAGGTTTTTAATGGATTTTATAAGGATTTATCATGGACGATTCACTGCATTTCACCCGACGTCGCGGCTTTTCTTTTGGCGCATTATCAAAAACCCATCTTGCGAAAAAACTCGCTTACCCTCTGATAGCAATGGGTTTTCTCTCATCCGCATCGGCTTGGGCAAATATGAGCGTCTATCCTATGGAAGTTACCCTGAATAACCAGGGTGCGGCACAGGTCCAGACATTATCGCAGAGCGGTGAGGCGCAGTTTATTAAAGTCAGCATCAAGCGAATAGAGCGTCCTGCGACACCGTTTGAAAAAGAAATATTGGTTAACGATAGCGTTTCACAGTCGCTTATCGCCACCCCGGATAAGTTCGCACTGGCTTCAGGTTCACAACGCATCATTCGCCTGATTGCACTACAACCGCCGGAAAAAGAGACCGCCTGGCGTGTTTATTTTGAGGCTGTGGCTGCGCCGGATGAACTGAAAGATAAATCACCTCAGAATAATAACATCAGCAACCAAGTCGGCATCAATTTAGTTTGGGGCGTGCTGGTCCATATTCCGCCGCGCACGGCCTCGTTAGCTCTCAGCTCGACAACGTCGGGGGAAGTAAAAAACACAGGTACGGTACGCGTTGTGATTCGTGAAGTTGCGGTCTGCTCCAGACAACATATCAGCAGCAGCTGTCAGTGGAAAAAAGAACACGCGACGGTCTATCCGGATGAAACACTGCGCTTCAAAGCATGGCGTTCTGCAGAATTAAATGCAGCTCAGGAAATCAGAATAAAACATGTTGATCTTAACACGCGAAATATCAGCGAATACGTTATCGGACATTAGTCAGCATGTTCTAAGGGAATAACAACCTGTTGTTATAAAGCAGTTCACTACCAATAAGACGGTCATTCAAGGCCAGTACAAGGATTTTCACGGAGCTAAAAATGCAAAAATTAATTAAACCACTCGTCATCGCTGCTGCGTTAACGGCTGCATTTAATGCACAGGCTGTGCAGAAAGATATTACAGTGAATGCTAACGTCGATGCGACGGTCGATATGACGCAGGCAGACGGCACCGCATTACCGGGCACCATTAATATGCAATATATTCCGGGCCGTGGTTTGTCTACCTATTCACTGGACACCAAAATCTGGTCGAACTCGCAAACCGCAAATATCAACGTTGCGCTGGTGAGTGCTGCCCAGTTGAACGATACCGTCACCGGTACGGCGGTACCGTTGACGGTCACACTGGGCGCGGATTTAAAACGAATCACCACCACCGCGACAGCATTGACTTACGCCTCTCTGTTCCCGGCGGGAACCACCAATGGTTCGTCAGTACTGCCATTGAAAATCTCCCAGACTACGCCAGGCGTGCTGGCGACCGGCACCTATTCCGGTGTAGTCAGCTTATTAATTACTCAGGCCACCACGCAGAGTTAATTTGTCGGCATTGACTGAACAATTATTTCGGGGGGCCTTTCGCCCCCTTTGTTATTCTTTTTCAGCAGGACGCTGTAATGAAGGTTAATATCCGCGTTGTTTTAATAGCCTCTTTCATTACCCTGATCCCTTCCCTTTCAACCCGTGCTGCCACACAGGTTCCGCCTGGTTTTGAATCGCTGGTCACTGGCCAGACGCTGTGGGTCAACCTTTCTGTATACGGGCAATCGCTCGGCCTTTTTGAAGCGTCGGTTTCACTTGATACCGTCACATTGCTAAAACCGCATGAGGTTGCGCTGGCGGTGATGAAGCATTATCAAAAAGAACCGCAACAGGAAAAACGCCTGGACCAACTGATGCGTGAACCTTTGGCACGCAACGGCAACCGGGCATGCAGCAGCAACGGCGGCGCGGCGGGATGCGACTATCTTGAGACGGATTCTCTTGCACTGATCTATGACGAAAACAATGCCCGGGCGTCACTGTTTCTTGGTCCCGAATTTGTACCGCTTGCCGCAAAGCCTCACTCGCCCTATTACCAACAGACCGCAGAAACGGAAGCGGCATTTATTCATCAGCAGAATATCAATTTCGTCACTAATCGCGGTGATCAGACGTTATCGCTGCAGGGTGCGGGCGCGCTCGGATTCACTGAGAACAGTTATGCCGGCATTGACTGGGACTATCTCGCGCAGAAATACCGTCAGCAAAATCATCAGGAAGTGCGTTTCAATAACGTCTTCCTGCGCCGCGATCTGGGCAAACGCTATTACGTTCAGGCCGGACGCATGGATTCACGGGATATTTTCAGTAACGCCGGCGGCAACATTACCTTAAGCCAGCTGCCGCTCAGCACCATCGAAGGCGCGCGCGTGGGTTCGACTCTCGCCTGGGTGAACCGTGCGCAGGCGGCACAGGGCACGCCGGTAACGGTATTTATTACGCGTCCATCGCGTGTTGATGCCTATCGCGGTCAGCAACTGCTTGGCACGTTTTACCTGAATGCGGGCACGCAAAATCTCGATACCACCGCTTTTCCCAACGGCAGTTACGGCGTGACGCTACGCATCTATGAAGATAACCAGTTGTCACGCACCGAGCAGGTTCCTTTTAGCCGTACAGGCAATGCGACCAGCCAGAATATTGAATGGTTTGTACAAGGTGGCACCATCCCCGACCGCGAGGTTCAGGGCAACGGCACAGCGTCGGAAAAGGGTGCCGACCGCCGCGTGATGCAGGCGGGGGTTAAAGTCCCTGTGACGGAAGATGCCGCGCTAACCGGCGGTGTTGCCCTGACCAACCGCAACCGCTTTATCGAAAGCGCGCTCGACTGGAATCATGGATTCGACAACCTGCTGCTCGACGGCATTCTCACCACCCGCTTCAGCTACCTGAAAGGCAGTGAAGGCTCGCGCGGTAATATCCAGCAAGTCTCCTATAACGACGGATTCTCTCTGAGTTTTTACCGCAGCGCCCTGTATGCGCGGGATTGCTATAGCAACAACGGCGGGCAATACGGTTTCAGCGGTTGCTATCAGAGCAGCAGCCTGATGTTTAGCGTGCCGGTGAACAGCTGGTATCTGAATGCCGGTTATAGCGCCAGCAAGAATGAAGGTCGCAATGTGATCCCGGTCCAGCTGGATGATAACGCGGTCGTGCCGGTATGGGCGCGCCGTAACACCTACAGCAAAACGCAGACCACGACATGGCAGGCTGGCCTTGGCCGCGGCTTCAGCGTCAACGGCATCAATATTAATACCAGCGCCACTCTCTTTACACGCTCCACCAGCAGCGGGATCACGCGCGATAACGGCGGCTTCCTCTCCCTTTCGCTTTCGCGCGTTAGCACGCCGGCCACCCAATCACCTTCAAACTACAGTTCGGTTGGCATGACCTACCAGACCGATCGCAACAACAAAGATCAGGTTGGCTATAACGTGGCGCAAAACTGGTATTTCGATGCGCAGAACCAGCAGGAAATCGGCGTGAACCTCAACGGCAATCAGGAAAATACCCTGAATGCCTCCGTTTACGGCAAAACCGGCGGCGAATATGGCAGCGGCAGTCTGGCATTCAGCTCGGCATCTTCCCGTTCATCCGGTCAGCGTTTAAGCAGCAGCGGGAGTTATAACTCCTCATTGGCGGTGGCGCGTTCCGGCCTGTACTGGGGAAAATGGGGCAACGGCCTGCCCAGCGCGGCTGTTGGTCTGCACGTTGCGAGCAGCGATGAGAGTCGCGATAGCCGGGTGGACGTCTCCGTCGATGGCGCAGGCAGCGCCAGCTTGCACGGTACCGGCCGCACGCTGTTCAGCCTGCCGGCTTATACCCAGAGCACCCTTAGCATCAATGATTCCATTGAATCGACTGATGGGATACGCAGTGAAATCACCCAAGGGGCCGGACGACGCACGCTGTTTATCGCCCCGGGACGCATGCTGGTCAGTGAGGTGAATATTGTCTCACGCTATACCTGGCTCGGCAGGCTGATGATCAATCAACATATTCCGCTGGAAGGTGCCACGCCGCTGAATGTCGCCAACTGGTCCGGTTTAGGTCAGGGCGGATTCAGCGCAGAAACCGATCACCGCATCAAAAATTTGTACATGGTGCGCGGCATGCAGATGTACCGCTGTGAAATGAAGGTGAAAAGCACTCACGACGTGGTGCGTTACGTCGGCGACAGCGACTGTAAACCCATTGAACTGGCCTCCATGCCTCAGGACGTGCAGCAGCGGGCAAAATTGCTGACGGCCACTCGCCGCTCGGATGAGGTGCCACTGGCACGCACCGCGCTTTCTTTGCAGGAACAACAATAGGGACTTTGGATGAAGAGTAGATTTCTCACCGCGCTGGCACTGTTATGGCTGATGGTGGGCACGCAGGCGCAGGCCGCCATGCTTACGCCTTCAGGGCGCAATACCAGCATTGCCGTCACCTTTGACCGCATGTCTGTACCGGCGCAATTGCCGATCTGGACCAATGAAAGTGGGGGTTACGATACTAACGACGCGCCGAAATGGGGGCGAAATACACTGGTTTGCCAGTCGCGCACCAACAATCAGTATGGCGCCTGCCTGACCTTTCCGGTGTGGCTGGAAGCGTCACCATCGCCGTATCCCGTGCCGGTGTTGTTTACCGAAAGCAGCACCAAACAGACGCGCGTATTGAACGTCTATCTCACCAAACGTCGTTCACTGAACAACGCGGTGGTGGCCACCAATTTGGTGCCATTGAATGCCTTTGGCGGCGCCGTCACACCGGCTGGCGATGGTACCGATTATTCGGCATATCTGCCCTCTTCAGAGCTGAGTAAATTTCCGTCGGCGGGCACCTGGAGCGCCACACTGAAAATGTCGCTGATGCAGTGGCCAGTCACTGGCTGCACCGGCAATTCCCAGAATGTCGATGTGGGATGCACTAACGTCACCAAGATGGGTGACTGGATCGCCACGATGACATTTACGGTGACGGACTACGGCAATCAGCAGATCTATTTGCCAGAGTTTGGCAATGCGGCCGCCAACGTTGACCTCGGTTTGAAAACCTTCCCCGGCGCGCGCGCCAGCACCACCGTTAGCGGCAGTCGCTCGCTGGATATGTGCCTGTATGATGGCAATAATTCTGACAGTAACCGGGTGAGCCTGATCTTTCAGGATGAAGGTGCAGCCGCGCCCGCCAGAGCCACGGGATTGTTTTCACTATATCTCAATGGCGCGGACAAAAATCTGGCGCAAAATCGTCTCGATTATGCGATTGAAGTGATCAATCCGCTGACCAAAGCGCGTCAGGTGGTTGAGAACGGTAATGAAATCATCTGGAGTGGCACCAATAGAGGGATATTGCGCCGAGTGGTGTTACCGGGACAGAGCAATTCGGTATTGTGCGTTCCGGCACCCATACAACTCATCACGCCGGCCTTCACCTTATCGTCAAAAACAGCGGGTCGTTATCAGGGGACGTTGAGAATTATCTATACCCCGACTACGCAATGACGTGGTCAGTAAGGACATTTCACGGGGTAATATGTCGTTGGCCGCGCATTATTGCGCGCCCAACGTTATTGGTCCACTGTATCGCTGGCTTAAAAGTTATTGGTAAAACGCTGATACAGATGCAGGCTATTTTTCAGATTAAGTTTTTTGACGATTTTGTTCTGATGGCTGTAGAGCGTTTTTTTGTTTTCACCGGTTATTTTCGCCACACCTTCAATGGATTCGTAAGTGAATAAGCAACACAGGAAATTAAATTCTTTCTTCGTTAAATGATTATTGACGACGGGAGAGGCGAATGACAGACCGTTTTTATGGTGGCAAAGCCTGATGGCTAGCGTACTACTGATGAAGTCCGTCGACGATTTTTTATTGATAAAACAATCAGCATTGATGGCATGACTGCTGTAGTTAATTTTGTTTTTCTCTAAATCAGAAAAGAAAATCAGCGTCGCGTTTCGGGAGATCTTCAATTTTGTTAGATAACGAATATAAGTCAGCGCCGTACGGAAGTTTGCAGGTAAATCAAAAATAATGACGGGTGGAAGGCGGGTTATTTTATCCCGTTCACTGAGTCGAGTTTTCAATTCACCGATATTTTTACAGCAGGTAATAGTTGATTGTTCCAGAAGCGCAGATAAGCCCTGCTGGTGAAAGCAGGACTGATCCAGATAAAATACATCCATGATTAATTTCCGGTAATTATCCCTCATCCTGCGAATACTAGCGGCTTACCGGCAGAAATTAACTGTCCATTTTTGGTGCTAAGTGATTTACGCGCGCGCCGCGATGATACTGTCGGCCACGTTGCGAGGTGCTTCCGCATAATGCGCAAACTCCATGCTGTAGGTTGCGCGGCCTTGCGACATCGATCGCAGCGTGGTGGCATAACCAAACATCTCGGACAACGGCACTTCGGCGCGAATAATGCGCGCACCAAAGCGTTCATCCATGCCCTGCAGCGTCCCGCGCCGCGCCGAAAGATCGCCCATCACGCCACCGGCATACTCTTCCGGCGTCTCCACTTCCACCTGCATCAGCGGTTCAAGAATCACCGGATCGGCCCGTTTCGCGGCGGCTTTAAAGCCCAGGATTGCCGCCATGCGAAACGCCATTTCCGAGGAATCGACATCATGGTATGAACCAAACGTCAGCGTGGCTTTGATGTCCACCACCGGATAACCTGCCAGCACGCCGCTGTTCAGCGCTTCACGAATCCCCTTCTCCACCGAAGGAATAAACTCGCGCGGCACCACGCCGCCTTTGGTCGCATCTTCAAAGGCAAATCCGGCACCCGCCTGCTGCGGCTCCAGCGTCAGCACCACATGTCCGTACTGACCTTTACCGCCCGACTGGCGCACAAACTTGCCTTCGACTTCGCGCACCGTTTTGCGGATGGTTTCGCGATAGGTAACCTGCGGCCGACCGATGTTGGCTTCCACGCCAAACTCGCGCTTCATGCGGTCAACGATAATCTCCAGATGTAGCTCGCCCATGCCGGAAATAATCGTCTGGCCCGATTCCTCATCGGTGTGCAGACGGAACGACGGATCTTCGGCCGCCAGCCGCTGCAACGCCAGGCCCATTTTCTCCTGATCGCTCTTGGTTTTCGGCTCAATCGACAGCGAAATCACCGGATCGGGAAACTCCATGCGCTCTAGCGTGATCACAGCAACAGGATCGCACAGCGTTTCGCCGGTGGTGACCTCTTTTAACCCCACACAGGCGGCGATGTCGCCCGCATGAATCTCTTCGATCTCGATACGGTCATTGGCCTGCATCTGAACAATGCGACCGATGCGCTCTTTACGCCCTTTCACCGCGTTCCACACGCTGTCGCCTTTGCGCAGCACGCCGGAGTAAACGCGCACGAACGTCAGCTGACCCACGTAGGGATCGCTCATCAATTTGAACGCCAGCGCGGAGAAGGGCTCGCTGTCATCCGCATGACGTTCGTCGTGTTCGCCCTGCTCGTTGACGCCGCTCACTGCCGGTACGTCAAGCGGTGAAGGCATCAGTTCAATCACCGCATCGAGCATGCGCTGCACGCCTTTGTTTTTGAACGCGCTGCCGCACAGCATCGGCTGGATTTCACCCAGCAAGGTGCGCTGACGTAATCCGGCAATCACCTCGTCTTCACTGAGATCGCCCTGTTCCAGATAACGATCCATCAGTGCTTCGCTGGCTTCTGCCGCCGCGGCCACCATGTTCTCGCGCCACTCGGCGGCGAGTGCGTGCAACTCAGCAGGAATCGGGGCATAACTGAAACTCATGCCCTGGCTGGCGTCGTCCCAGTAAATAGCGCGCATTTTGTTGAGATCGACCACGCCGCTAAAGTGCTCTTCCGCACCGATAGGAATAACGATCGGTACCGGATTGGCATGCAATCGGTCTTTCATCATCTGCACGACGCGGAAGAAATCCGCACCCTGGCGATCCATTTTATTAACGAAGGCAATGCGCGGCACATGATATTTATTGGCCTGGCGCCACACGGTTTCTGACTGGGGCTGCACGCCGCCGACCGCGTCATACACCATCACTGCGCCATCGAGCACGCGCATAGAACGCTCAACTTCAATGGTGAAATCGACGTGTCCGGGCGTATCGATAATGTTGATACGGTGCGGCGTAAAGCTGCCATCCATGCCCGGCCAGAAGCAGCTCACCGCTGCCGAGGTAATGGTGATACCACGCTCCTGCTCCTGCGCCATCCAGTCGGTGGTTGCCGCGCCATCGTGCACTTCACCTAACTTATGGCTCATTCCGGTGTAAAACAGGATGCGCTCTGTGGTGGTGGTTTTACCGGCATCGATGTGCGCGGAGATGCCGATGTTGCGATAACGTTCGATGGGGAGGGTTCGGGGCATGATGCGTCCTTAGTCATTCGACTAGTCATGCGGCGCGCACCATTGCCCGCCGCTGCGCAACAGCCTAACCCCATTGTACGAGTAAATACGAACAGTTTGAGCCTTTTTTAAACATCGTTAGAATCTTGCAGCCGATTCAGCATTTACGGGCTGGAAAGCCATCGCCGGTCACTTTAAGGTAAGGCTTTCACTCTCAACAGGAAAATTGACCATGCGTATTCTGGTAGTCGGCGCCGGCGCCACCGGCGGCTATTTCGGTGCGCGTCTGGCGCAAGCAGGACGTGATGTGACTTTTCTGGTGCGCGAGCGCCGCTTTCAGCAGCTGCAGCAAACCGGTTTAGTGCTGAAAACACCCGCCCGCAGCGAAGTGATTCAGCCGCAGCTGGCGCAGGCCGGTTCGCTTGAAGGTCATTTCGATCTGATTATTCTGACGGTGAAAAGCTTCGGGCTGGAACAGGCGATGAACGACATCGCGCCCGCTGTCGGCCCAGACACGCTGATCATGCCAATCCTCAACGGCATGCGGCATATCGATACGCTGCGTGCGCGCTTTGGCGACAAGGTGATTGGCGGCTTGTGCAAAATCAACGCGACGCTGGGAGAAAACGGCGAAGTGGTGCAGATGACGCCGCTGCACATCCTTTATTACGGTGCGCTGGATGGCAACAACGATGTGCGTTTGCAGCGCGTGGATGAAACGCTGCGCGCGGCGCAGTTTGATACCGTGTTTGCCGACAACATCATGAGTGAGCTGTGGGAAAAATGGTTGCTGCTCAGTACGCTGGGTGCGGTGTGTTGTATCGCGCGTGGCAATACGCAGCAGGTGCTGACATCCCAAGGCGGCGAAGCGTTACTGCAGACGATTTTTGGCGAAGTGTTGTCGGTGCTGAGTGCGGAAGGTTATCAGCAGCGCCCGGCAGTGACGGCGAAGATTTATGAGACGCTGAACAACCCCAAAGCGGCAATGACCTCATCCATGTACCGTGATTTAACCCAGGGCTTTGAGATTGAGGCCGATCAGGTGATTGGCGATCTGCTGGTGCGCGGCGCGCGCAGTGGCGTCGTGACGCCGTTGCTGAACGCGGTGTATGTCAATTTGCAGGTGTATGTGCAAAATCGATAACAGCGGTCGCCATATATGGCGTAATGCTCGTCAGTTAAGCGCCGTATCAAATCGCCGCACCTTCCGTAGCGGCACGATTTATCGCGCAATGAATTGCGCCGCTACATTGTGTGCACTCGGTAATGAGGATTTTCATCTCTTAAATGACGAGCATTAGCCATTTATGGCGACAAGGACACCATCCTTGTGCAGCCATTGAAACGGTCGTCATTAATGACGACCCTACGCCAAATAAATTGAGCCGCTACGGGAATGCGCGATCATTTGTTACAACCGTGACTGCACGCCCGGCAGCTGCTTCAGACGCTGCCATCCTGCTTCCACTTCTTCCGGGATCTCTACGTGGCCAAGGAAGCCGCTACCGCGCGGCCCGTAGCCGTTTTCGTCATCGCGCAGGCGCTGGATTTCCCCCATCAGCAGCGACAGAAAACGCTCCATCGACCACAATCCCTGCGGCGGCGCGCCGATAATGCGCAGCATGCCGGCATCCATCATTACCTGCGGTACAAACACCGGCCAGCTGATAAACTCCGGCGCATCCGCGCGATCGCGCCATTGATAGCGGAACGTTTCCAGGGTGCGACGCTGCATCAGCGGATCCTGCACCAGCAGCACACGCTGCGGCTGCCAGCTGTGCTCATCCAGTAACTTTTGGCTCAAGGCGGCGTTTTCACCGCAGTTGCGTGAGGCGGTTTCCAGCAATAGCAGTTCATCCGGCAACGCGGCAAATACGCGGGCCACATCGCCTAACAACTCGGCTTCGCTTTTGCCTTTGCTGTCGATTTGGCGATACAGCGGATGCGACGCCAGCATCTCCACCAGTAGCGAAGTTGAGTGGCCTATGCCGCCGCTGATCAATAACGGCAGCTGATACTTTTTCGCTACGGCAATCACGGCTTCCACGTTTGGTAACACGGCATGACCGGCAAGAATCGCTAAATCGATGTCGAGCGTGCCATCTTGTGGCATCTGATCCAGCGCCAGCCAGGCCGCCAGGGTAATGATATCCTGAATCTGATCGTTATTAAGCTGCATCCGGCTCTCCTCTTTTTACCTTTGGCAGTGTAGCGGCTTAAGTACGTGTCGGCAGGGAAAAATTTGCTACACTCGCAGCTTAATCTTCAGGAGAGATTCATGACTGCGCGCTCCGTAACCCTCGACGATGTTGCTCATCTGGCTGGGGTTTCTTATCAAACTGTTTCCCGCGTCCTCAACCATTCCGAACAGGTTTCGCCGCGCACCCGCGCCAAAGTAGAAGCCGCGATGCAGCAGCTCAATTATGTGCCGAATCGCGTGGCGCAGCAGCTGGCAGGTAAAAATACTCGCACGCTGGGCCTCGCCACCAGCGATTTGGCCTTGATGGCGCCGGCACAGATTGCCTCGGCGATTCAGCAACGGGCGGCGGCGCAGGGCTATCATTTGGTGATAGCCATGGCGAATACCGGCAGCGCGCCGCAGGACACCGTGCATGAACTGCTGGCGCAGCGCGTGGATGCGTTGCTGATCAACCTGCCGCTGGATGCCACGCAAGCAGCGCAGATCCAGCAGCAGTGCGATAACAAGCCGGTGCTATTTCTTGATGTGGAGCGCAGCGCTGAGGTCGCGCAATGCCAGTATCAAAGTGAATCTGGCGCACAACAGGCAGTCGATCACCTGGTGGCGCTCGGTCATCAACAGATTGGCGTGTTGAATGGCCCGGCAAGTTCTGCTTCGGCGCGTGCACGTTTTGCTGCGTGGCAGCAGGCGCTGGCGGCGCATCAGCTGACGCCGTTCTGCGTGCTAAGCGGCGACTGGAGCGCGGCATCGGGTTATCAGGCGCTGCTGACGCAGTTGCACGCCCCTCTGCCGCAGGCGCTGCTGGTCGCCAACGATCAGATGGCGCTCGGCGCGATGCGCGCCCTGCATCAGCATGGCGTGAAGATCCCAGCGGAAATGTCGCTGATTGGCTATGACGATACGGCGGAAAGCGCGTGGTATCAGCCGCCCTTAACTACTGTGCGTCAGGATCTGCAGCAGTTGGGCACCGTCAGCGTTGATCGGTTGCTGGCGCAGCTGGAAGGCGGCGATGTGGTAGAGAGGACGCTGAAAACTGAATTGGTATTGCGTGAAACCACCGCGGCGCCGCAGCAGGATGGCGTGGATGTGGCAGAGATTGCCCAGCAGTTGCAGGCGCTGGCGCGCAAGTTGAAGCGCACCTCATAAATAGGTGAGGTGCGCGTCTGGTCGCCATGAATGGCGACCCTACGAAAGCGCGAGTTTTACGGCGTCTTCTGCGTGGATCAACGTAGTATCGAACAGCGGAACGCTGGCATCTTCCGCCTTCACCAGCAAGGTGATTTCGGTGCAGCCGAGAATAATCGCCTCTGCGCCCTGCTCCACCAGCTCGGCAATAATCTTGCGGTAGTGCGCGCGTGATTCATCGCGGATCACGCCAAGACAGAGTTCCTGATAGATGATGTCGTGCACCACTTTGCGTCCGGCTGCATCAGGCACCAACACGTCAATCTCCGACTGATTAAGTCGGCCTTTGTAGAATTCCTGCTCCATGGTGAACGCCGTCGCCAGCAAACCGACTTTTTTCACCCCCGCCTGACGGATGCGCTGTGCCGTGGCATCGGCGATATGCAGCAGCGGAATGCTGACCGCATCGGTGATCTGTTGCGCGACTTTGTGCATGGTGTTGGTACAGAGCACGATAAAATCTGCGCCGCCTTTCTCCAGACTGATCGCCGCTTGCGCCAGGATCTCACCCGCTTTTTGCCACTCGCCTGCGGCCTGCAGCTGTTCGATTTCATGAAAATCGACGCTGTACATCAGGCTACGCGCGGAGTGCAAACCGCCCAGTTGCTGTTTCACTTGCTCATTGATAATGCGGTAATAGAGCGCGGTGGATTCCCAGCTCATGCCGCCAATCAAACCGATCATTTTCATCTGCTTAACTCCGTTTTAAACCTGCTGCTCAGCACTGTAAGCGAAAAAGCCAAAGCGCGCGATAAATCCCGCCGCTACGGAAATATGCCATGTTCCTGTCGCGACGCCATTTATTGCGCAACCTTTTCCGGCCAGCGCGCTGACGGAAACAAGGTTAAGCGGATATTAAACAGGTGGAACATCGGTGCAAATAGTGTGTTTTCCTGCATCGCCGCCGTTTCCAGCCGCAGCAACAACGTATTCAGTTCCGCCAGCAATTCTGGCGGCGGCGAGGTTTGGAGCGACTTCAACCTGCGCTTAAGAAACTGGCTTAACTCATGAAACATCGCCGCGCTTTCAATGTGATGGGCGAGCAGCAGCTCTCGATGGCGCGTGTAGTAGTCATAACAGTTAGCGCCCAGCCAGGCTTCAGCGATCAGATTACCGCCGGAGACCAGTTCCGGCACCGGATCGACGCGTTTACGCGGCAGGATGATGTTGACCTTATCCAGCGTGCGCGAGACAAACTGCTGACGCGCGGTCAGCGTGACACTGTTGAGCCGCACCGTGGCGATAAACTGCAGCAGATCGCGAATACCTTTGCGCACCGCGCGTTTGGCCGTCCACGACGGACGCTTGTTGCGGATCAGCGCCGTGATCACCACCGCGAAAGTAATGCCCACCAGCGTCGAGATAATAGCGTTCACTATAAGCTGTAAATCGGGTTTGAAGTTGTGGCTCATGCCAATCAGGCCGGGAATCTGCGTGGCAACAATCAGGCCAATCAGGTTGGTGGAAGGATTGGCGATCACCAAGCCCAGCGCCAGTAAGCCCGGCGCAAGGCAGATCACCAGCGCTTCGAAGGTTACCGCCTGCGGGATCAGCAAGGTGATATACAGCAGGCTGATCACCACGGAGATCAGTACGCCTTTGAGGAACAGCTTCATCGGCGCAATTGGGCTGTCCATCCCGGCGAAGAAGGAGCAGAGAACCGCGGCCATCATCGGCGCGGTGGCGCCATCCACCCAGCCGCTGCCAATCCAAAATACGCAGGTGACGAAGGTGGCGATAAAGGCGGTAAACGATGACAGCAGCAACAATCCCTTATCGACGTGTTTGTGCGCGCGCGCCATCTTTCCGGCTTTTACCGCAGGCGTCCACTCACTCACGCGCTCGCTAACGCTGTGATACGCATCGACAATCCGCACAAAATTGAGCAAGCGCTCCAATAATCCCAACAGCAGGATACTCTCTTCGCTGTTGAGCCTGCCCTCTTGCCACGCCAGTTTCAGTTGATCCTGTGCCTGGCTGAGTTTTTCGCGCACCGGCAGTTGATCCTCTCCGTTTAACCACAGTAAGCATTGCTGGAAGACATTGGCAATGTAGTCGGGAAAACGGATTTGCTGCTGAGCCAGCAGATTCAGGCGTGATTCGATTGCCGTCAGCGTGGGGATGAAATAAGACAGATGCTGATACTGTACGCTGACTAAGCGCACCAGCCGCCGCGCGGCATCGCCTTCATAGACGCAGTGGGTGATCAGCGTTTCGACGTTAAGCGGGTAGTTGGCCATCTGGATCAGAATATCTTCGCGTTCCACCGACTTCTCCGCTGGCATCGCCGTGACCAGTTCGCTGCACAGCTTGCGCGCGTTCTGGTACCACAGATTGACGCTCTGCTCTAACAGATTACGCATCGAGACCGGCCACAACAGGCGATGCACCAGGCTGCTGCAGACGATGGCGACGGTGATCTCCTCAACGCGGGAAATCACCGTGTAGGTGATGGCCGATGGCGACACCACATCGGGAAAACCCATAATTGCCGCGCTGTAACCCGCCAGCATAAATACATAGCTCTTCGGCGTGCGGTCGTGCAACGAGAGATAAAGACATACCGCCACCCAAAGCGAGATGCATAAGCTGAACAGCAGCGGATCCTGCACTGTGGCGGGATAGATCAGCAGCGTAAACAGGCCACCCAATAGGGTACCGAAGAAACGGAAAACCGATTTCGATACCGTCGATCCCGAATAGAGCTGCGAGGCAACGTACACTGTAGTCAGTGACCAGGCCGGTTTATCCAGATTGAGTTCCAAAGCAATGTAAAAAGCCAGAAAAGCAGCAAGACAGGTTTTGGCAGAAAATAGCACTGCGCTTTTTGAAAACCACTTCATAGAACAGGTAAAACCTTATGCCAGCGGCGGGATTGCTTATCCTGACAGAAGCTTTTAGTAATGGCTTTTTGATTTGTTATACAAATTATTACCGTGCTAATTATGTAGGCATCTATGGAAATCCAGACGCGTTTGCTGATTACAGTGAATGATCCAGATCACATAAATAATAGTTATAAGCGATCGAAATTAGTTATTTATTGGTTATATAAGGGCTTTGCTAAGGTGGCAGAAAAACCACGAGAGAATCATCATGAAAGCAACACTTCCTGTCCTGAGCGCTTTAGCTCTCAGTTTTGGCCTGCTCTCCACACATGCCTTTGCCGCTAACCCAGAAACCGTCACTATCGGCTATCAGAAGGCCAACATCTTTGCCCTGCTGAAATACCGCGGCACTTTGGATGAAACCTTTAAAAAGCAAGGTATCGCTATCCGCTGGGTGGAATTCCCCGCTGGCCCGCAGATGCTGGAAGGCTTAAACGTCGGCAGCATTGATTTGGCGGCTACCGGCGATGCGCCGCCCGCTTTCGCACAGGCCGCGAAAGCCGATTTGATCTATCTCGGTCATTCACCGGCTAACCCTAAAACTGAAGCCATCGTGGTACCGAAAGAGTCGGCGATCAAGCGCGTGGCCGATTTGAAAGGCAAACGCGTCGGCCTGAATAAAGGCTCTGACGTGAATTATCTGCTGGTGAAAGCACTTGAAGATGCGGGACTCAACTATAAGGACGTTACGCCGGTTTACCTGCCACCCGCCGATGCGCGCGCTGCCTTCCAGAAAGGCGCGATTGATGCGTGGGTGATTTGGGATCCGTACCTGGCAGAAGTGGAAGCCAATGCCGACGCACGTGAAATCCGCAATGCAGAAGGATTAGTGCCGCATTACACCTTCTATCTCGCCAGCCGACCGTTTGCCGAAGGTCATCCTGATACCGCGAAGCAGGTGGTGGATGAGCTAAGCAAACTCAGCGATTGGGCGAATAAAAATCCGGATGACGCGGCGGCGATTCTGTCGAAATCGACCGGCCTGGATAAAGCTATCTGGCAAACCACGATCAAACGCCTGCCTTATGGCGCGTCACGCATGTCGCCGCAGGTGTTTGATGAGCAGCAAGCGTTAGCGGATACCTTTACACGTGTAGGTCTGTTGCCGGTAAAAGTAGATGTGCGCAGCGCGACCTGGTCGCTGGATAAGAAGTAAGTCGTCCAATGCATCTCTCGTAGCGGCGCGATTTATCGCGCCGCTACCATGTGTGCGCTCGGTAATTGCGGTTTTTATCTCTTAACTGACAAGCATTACGCCATTTGTTATCTGCCTTCACATTCGCTGGCAATCACCTGCACCTGACCCGCTTCGGCTTCAGCCAGCATTCGCCGCCACAATCTGCATTTCATCACTGTTCACATGGGCAACATATGCTGATTGCAGTGAATGTGTCGCGTGGTGTTGCCAGTAAGCTCATGGTAACTCCTGATGTGAAAGATCGTCGATGTCGTGGCGCGTGGGCTCGTGGCGCACCGCCAGCAGGAAGAAGATCGGAATGATTGCCGCCAGCGAAACCACCCAGAACATGTTGGTGCCGAGCGCGGCCTGCAGCATCGGCAGGATGAACAGCGCTAACGCACTGCCGATGCCGGAAAGTGCACGACTGAAGCCCACGCCGGTGGCGCGGATAGAAGTGGGATAGGAAAGCGCCGGATAGACCATCAGCTGCGCACCCGGACCGAATCCTTCGGCAAACAGCCACAAGCCGAGCATCAGCACCGCGAAGACAATGCCGGCGATGGCTTCAGGATGACCAATCAACGCCAGCGCGATCAGCGCAAAGAATTGCAGTGCAAACCCGGCTATCGCAACGTGCCGCGACGGATATTTCCATGCCAGACGCATGCCGAGCAGGCCGCCGGTAAAGGCGAACAGCGCGTTAAGTCCCAGCGATGCTGAGATGGTTTCGAATACGCCCGCGCCAAGGAACTGTGCCAGAATCGACGGCAGGAAGAACGCAATGGCGGTGTATTCAAACGAGATGCAGATGTTCATCACGCCCGCAACAATGGTGCGTTCGCGCCACGGTTTCTCAAACAGCACGCGGAAACTCACTTTCGGTGCCGCAGCTGCCGGTGGTGCCTGGTGTTCCGCTTCGTGCGCATGAATGCCGTAGGAATCACGCAGAATGCGCACCGCGGATTTCAGATCACCCTGATTCGCCGCCCACAGTGGCGATTCGTTCATAAATTTGCTACGCACCGCGATGATCAGTAGCGCTGGCACCGCACCGAACAGCAACGACGCGCGCCACAGCCAGTCAAGATGTTCTTTCGGCAGCAGGAAGTAGAGCGCGAAAATCAGCAGGAAGCATACCGTTGAAGCGGCGTACCACATTGGGCACCAGGCCGCGAGTCTGGCGGCTTTGTTGCCTTTACCGGCAAATCTGGAGAACTCCGCCAGATACGACATCGCCACCGGCAAATCGATTCCAACGCCAACGCCCATCAAAAAGCGCGCGCCAATCAGCACCCAGACGTTCGGCGCTAAGCCCGCCGCAATCGCCGAAACGACAAAGAACAGCATGTCGGCCATAAACACCGAATAGCGGCCATATTTATCCGTCAGCCAACCGCCCACCAGATTGCCGACAATGGTGCCAACCATAATTGAGGAGGTGACTAACCCGGTGATCAGCGGCGAGAGCTGAAACTCGCGCACCACATCATCGATGCCGTACGAAAGCGTGGTGAGATCGTAGGCGTCGAGGAACACGCCGCCGAGCGCGAGGAACACAATCATGCGCGCGTAGTTGTCATTTTTACTGCGGGTGTTGATTAGCCTGGCCACGTCACTGACCGAACGTACCGGTTCGGAAACCGGCAGGGTGTTTTCTAAAGGAAGTGAACTCATAACGCCTCACGTTGTTGTTTTGTAGTGCAGGTGAGATTGTTATAAGGGGTTTATTGGCTGCGCCAAAACAACAATTCTTGATATTAATCTACTTAAATATCAATAGGATAAATTAATTTTATCCAACACAAAAACCCGGACACGCCTGGCGCATCCGGGTGTGCAATCATCCGTAATTTATTCGGCTGAGACCGGCACCAATACGCCTTTTACCAGCGGGTCATCGGTGGTTTTCAACCACTGCTGTACGCGCGGATCGGAGAAGGCTTTTTTCAGCTTCTCGATATTTTCCTGGTCCAGATAAGGTGTGCCAATCACCAGCTGTGAGGCAAAAGTACGCGGCGCAGGCGGGAAGAGAATGCCTTTCTCGCGCGGCACTTTTCCGGCATCAAATTGCGAGACATAACCAATCGCCGCATCCACCGAGTTAAGCGCACGCGGCATGGTCAGCAGATCGAGTTCTTTAAACACCAGGCCATGCGGATTGCCAACAATGTTCTTCAGTTTGGCCGTGCGCGGCTCAACGTTAGGATCGAGCGTAATTAACCCCTGACGTGCCAGCAACCATAATGCCTGGCCCTGATTGGCGCCATCATCCGGGACTACAACCGTCGCGCCCCGCGGCAAGTCAGCGACCGATGTGTAACGATCGGAGTAGATGCCAAACGCCCACTGGAACAGCGGCAGTGCGGAAGTCAGCGCAAAGCCGTTGGCATCCACGACTTGCTTCAGCCACCACTGATGCTGGTATACCGTTGCGGCATATTGCCCTTCGGCTACCGCGCGGTCGGCTTGCACCGGATCCTGCACACCTACTGCCTCTAGCTTCAGGCCGTAATCAGGCGCGATGTGCTCGCCAACGTATTCAATCAGCTTCTGCTCGCCCGCCATTGCCGGTTCAAAATGCACCTTTAGCGTGGTACCAAAAACTACCGCCTGCGGCTGCTGGCTGCGCCAGAACCAGCCGCCAGCGGCGAGGATAACGACCACTATAATCAGTAGCAGCCACGGCCAGCGGCGTGTTTTACGCAGCTCGAAATCTTGTGTTGTCATAGCGATGTCCCCTGAGGATGGCGTAATGCGGTGACCAAACGGTCGCCGAGAAGTTGAATAGTTTGAATAAGGGCGATCAGCACCACGATGGTGGCGATCATGATGTGATTGTCGAAGCGCTGATAACCGTACACCACCGCCAGATAGCCGATACCGCCAGCGCCGATAGTGCCGGCAATGGCGGAGTACTCAATCATCGAGATCAAATTGAGCGTTACCGCCGCAACTATCGCGGGCAGCGCTTCGCTGAGTTGTGCCGAGCGGATGATTTGCCAGCGCGAACCACCGCATACCAGACCCACCGCGGTGACTTCGCCAGGCAACTCACGCAGCGCGTTGTCCACCAGACGGCCAAAGAACGGAATGCCTGCAGCGATCATCGGCACTACGGCGGCAGGAATGCCGATGGTCGTGCCGGTGAGCCAGAAGGTGAACGGAATGATGGCGGCCATCAATACCAGAAATGGCAGCGAGCGGCCCATGTTGACGATCCAACTCAACACCCGGTTAATACCGCGATGTGGAAACAGACCGCGCGCTGAGGTGTTAAACAACACCACCCCGACGATGCCGCCGAACGTCACCACAAACAGCATCACGATCACCACCATCAACGCGGTTTCGCCCAGAGCGGGCAGCATCAACGCCGGAATTTCTGGCCACGGCGTATCCTGACTAATGACTGATACGCTCATACCGCCTCCCGCAATGGCAACACGCTGCCGGAAACGCTGGCAACTAAGCCCAACTGCTCCAGTTGCGACAGCAAACGCGCCAACGGCACGCGCTCATGCTGAAAGTGAATGCCCACCTGCAGCCGTCCGGCTTGCAGACCGTTAACTTGCTCAACGTGCGCGCCGAGCAGATCAATACGCAAACCAAACTGCTGGCTGAGGCGCGATATCCAGTCGCTGGCGACCGGCACATCCGTGCGATAGCTGAGCTGGAGCAGCAGTTCGGCATCACTCGCCTGCGCCGCCAGTGGGAACAGGCGCTGTCCCAATAGCGAATCCGGCTGTGCCAGCAACGCTTTCACCACGCCATACTGAACGATTTGGCCGTCGCGAATTTCCGCCACTGCATCTGCCGCTTGACGTACCGCATCCATTTCGTGGGTGATCAGCACAATCGCCAGCTTGTAGTCATCTCGCAGCTTTTTCAGCAGGTCGAGCACGGTGACGGTGGCTTCCGGATCGAGCCCTGATGTGGCTTCATCTGCCAGCAACACCGACGGGCGCAACGCCAGCGCACGCGCGATGCCGATACGCTGACGCTGACCACCGGAAAGCTGGCCGGGATAAGCTTTAGCTTTGTGGCTGAGACCGACGCTATCGAGCAATTCACCCACGCGCGCTGCGATATCGCGATCCACCACGCCGAGATAGTGCAGCGGCAAGGCGATGTTCTCCCACGCGGTTTTACGTTGCAGCAGCGCGGAAGACTGGAAAACAGTGCCAATCGAGCGACGCGCCTGACGCAGCGCTTCACCATCCAACCGGGAAAGATCGCTACCGTTGACGCGGATGCTGCCGGCACTCGGTTGTTCCAGCAAACTGATACACTTCGCCAGCGTCGATTTACCCGCGCCGCTTGGCCCAACTACCGCGGTGATGTTGGCCTGCGGCACCTGCAGGATGATGGATTTCAGCACCTCAGTAATGCGGCCGTCGGGCGCGCGATAGTGTTTGCTGAGTTGATCTATTTCGATCATGAGACCTCCTGCAGCGTGGAGGTTTTCACGCGATAGCCCGCGCCCGGGTGCGGCGACTGCAGCTGCGGGCCGGCGGCGAATAACTTCTCGCGCAGCGTGCCCTGCGCATACTCTTTTTTGTAGACGCCGCGTTTTTGCAGTTCCGGGATCAGCAGTTCCACCACATCTTCAAAGGTTTCATGCGTCAATGCATAGGCGAAGTTGAAGCCATCCACATCGGTCTCTTCTACCCAGCTTTGCAGTTCATCGGCGACGGTTTCCGCGCTGCCGACAATGAGCGGACCAAAGCCGCCAATGCCAACCCAATCTGCCAGCGCTTTTACCGTCCACTGACGATCAGGATCGGCGGTGGAAAAGGTTTCGACCGCTGATTGGATGGCGTTGGTGTGGATATATTTCAGCACCTGATCCGGCTGATACTGGCCGAAGTCGATGCCGGTCCAGCCTGATACCAGTGCCAGCGCCCCTTCGTAGCTGACCCAGCCGGTGTACTCTTTCCATTTCGCCTGCGCCGCCAAATCGGTTTCACCGACAATCACGGTTTGCAGATTGAAGATCTTGATGCTGTAAGGATCGCGCCCCGCTTCCGCCGCGCGGCGACGAATATCGGCAACGGTTTTCTTCAGCAGCACTTTCGACGGCGCAGCAACAAACACGCATTCGGCGTGTTCCGCCGCAAACTGCTTGCCACGGCTCGAGGCGCCCGCCTGATACAGCACCGGCGTACGCTGCGGTGACGGTTCGCATAGGTGAATGCCCGGCACGTTGAAGAAGGTGCCCTGATGATTGATCGGATGAATTTTGCGCGGGTCGCTGAAGATGCGGCGTTCGCGATCACGCATTACCGCATCCTGCTCCCAACTGCCTTCCAGCAGCTTGTATACCACTTGCAGATATTCGTCGGCATAGTCGTAGCGGCTATCGTGATCGGTCTGCGCTTTGTGACCGATGTTGCGCGCGCCGCTCTCCAGATACGAGGTGACGATGTTCCAGCCGACGCGGCCTTTGGTCAGGTGATCGAGTGTCGATAAACGGCGCGCAAACGGATAAGGATGTTCAAACGATAATGATGCCGTGAGACCAAATCCAAGGTGTTCGGTGACCAGCGCCATCGGCGTGATTAACGCCAGCGGATCGTTCACTGGCACCTGCGTCGCCTGGCGGATCGCCGCATCGCCGTTGCCGTTCAATACGTCGTAAACGCCGAGCACGTCGGCAATAAACAGGCCGTCAAATTTGCCGCGCTCCAGCAGGCGCGCTAAATCCACCCAATATTCCAGATCTTTGTATTGCCAGGAACGGTCACGCGGATGCGCCCACAGGCCCGGCGACTGGTGTCCGACACAGTTCATATCAAATGCGTTCAAGCGAATTTCACGTTGCGATGGCATAGCAATCTCCATAGCGAGGCCGTGATCGTGTTACGACCTGGCGTTCGTCAGTTAATTTTTAGGATGTTCCGAGATTAAAGCGTTGAGGGGGGACATCGCTCAGCGTGAGCGATTTGCAGTTCTTGTAAAATATTCTTCGCCACATCAGCGGCGTGATCGGCAACTTGCGGCAATCCCATCAGTTCACCGAAGCGCGCACGCGCAGCGGGTCCAACGACAAACAGACGCGGGTTGGGCTGGCCGGTAAGATTGAGCGTGTGTGACTGGCTGTCAACATCCATACCAAAACCCAACGGGTCAGCACGGATCAAACCTTGCTGACTGAGTGACTGCAACAGCGGCTGACTGACAATTAAGGCCTCATGACCGGGACCGGTGGTGACAATCAGATGATCGAGGCGATGAATTTCGCTGGCACCCTCGCGCGTACGCAGCGTGATTTCCAGCTGGTGGCCGAGACTGCTGATATCAACCAGGCGCGCGGCCAGCACCTTCATACTGCCCTGCTGCTGCCGAGCACTCATCACCGCTGACACCTGCGGCGCAATGCGATAGCGATGCACATCCCACCACGAACGCAAGTGACGGACAAAGCGCTGCTGCTCGCGCAGTGGAAGCGATTGCCAGATCGTTTGGCCTTGCACGCGCACCTGATCCAGCACGCGTTGCCACGGTAATCCCTGTTCAGCCGCACCCGCCACTTCAGCACGCATATGCCGCAGCCACAGACGCGCGCTGGGCACGCTCTGTGGGGCTAACGTCCATTCGGGCCACTCACCACTCAAATTATCGCGAGAGAGCTGGCCACGGCGCGAGAAAGCGATTAACGGGCCACAATGCTGTCGTGTACCTAACGAAGCCACTACGTCCGCCATACTCAAGCCGGTACCGATAATCGCAACTGACGCTTCAGGATTGATGGCGTCCAGTACGCCGTGCTGCCATGGATTAGCGATCAATGCCGGGTGGGCCGAGAACGGTTGCAGCGCACGCGGCAACGACGGCGGCGGATGACTGATTGCTAATGCCAGCACATCACCCTGCAGCGCTTCACCGTTGCTGAGTAACAGCTGTTCTCCTTCCCAGGCCACGGCACTGGCCTGGATGTGGCGCAACGTGATATGCGGATACGCCTGCGCCGCCGCCGCAAACTGTTCTGCCAGATAGCGACCAAATAGGCTGCGCTGCGGATAGACTGCGCCGTCATCGCAATGTGCTACTGAATCCAGTGAACATTCCGGCTGTTCGCGGTACCAGCGATCAAACGCGCCCTGCTCTTCACCGCTTAATTGCATGCGCGAAGCCGGCACGTTGATGCGGTGTGCTGGCTCTTGCGTGGAATAGGCAATGCCGCCGCCAAGATTGGCGCGCGGTTCGACCACTGTAATCAGTAGCCCGGTTAACGAGGTGCGTGCGAGATGAATCGCCAGCGCCGTGCCGCTGAAACCACCACCAACAATGATTACCTGCGCCGTTGACATTGCCTTCTCCTGCATTAGCTGGCGCTCGTCTGTTTTGAAGGACGCTTATCGCCACCAATGGTTTCACCAAACGGACCGGTGTTAATCGTACGTTCACGCTGCTGCTGCGCGTTAGCCAGCGGTAGCAGCGGCAACAGCAATTCGGCCACGCGATGCGCTTCTTCCAGATGCGGATAGCCCGACAGAATGAAGTTGGTGACGCCTAATGACTGATATTCGCGAATACGTTCTGCCACCTGTTCAGGACTGCCCACCAATGCAGTACCTGCGCCACCGCGCACCAGACCTACGCCGGCCCACAGATTTGGTGAGATATACAGATTGTCACGCGAACCTTTGTGCAAAGCACTCATCCGCGCCTGGCCGGCGGAGTCCATACGCGCAAAGATTTTCTGCGCCTGCGCAATGGTCTCTTCATCAAGATGGCCAATCAGTTTATCTGCCGCCGCTTTAGCTTCTTCTTCAGTCTCGCGCACAATGACATGCAAACGAATGCCGTACTCCAGTTTACGTCCACGCTGTTCCGCACGTGCGCGCACCACTTCCAGCTTTTCGGCAACCTGCGCTGGCGGCTCGCCCCATGTGAGGTAGGTATCGATTTGTTCCGCTGCAACATCAATCGCCGCCTCTGATGAACCACCAAAATAGAGCGGCGGACCCTTTTCCTGCACCGGCGGGAATAACACTTCCGCGCCTTCTACGTGGATATGTTCACCTTCGTAATCCACTTTTTCACCGCGCATCAGGCGGCTGTAAACATCGAGAAACTCTTTGGTGACTTCGTAACGTTCACTGTGGTTGAGGAAAATGCCATCGCCTTTGTTCTCAATCGGATCGCCGCCGGTCACCACGTTAATCAGTAAACGCCCTTCGGACAGACGATCGAGCGTGGTCGCCATGCGTGCTGCCAGCGTTGGCGGCTGCAGGCCAGGGCGCACCGCCACTAAATAGCGCAGACGTTTTGTGATGGGCGCTAATGCGGAGGCCACCAGCCAGGAATCTTCACAGCTTTTGCCAGTAGGAATTAATACGCCGTAGAAGCCGAGATTGTCGGCAGCAAGCGCCACTTGCTGTAAGTAGGGTAAATCGACCGGGCGCCCGCCTTCGGTGGTGCCAAGGTAGCGTCCATCTCCATGTGTCGGTAAAAACCAGAAGACATTAATTTTATCGTTCGCGGAATCGGCCATTATGCTTTTCCTATATAACTTTATTAAAAAATCATCATTTTGAACTGCTCATTTGGTTATAAAGCTATTAGCAGAAAGCGTGCCAGGTTGTTTAAAGCCGCGAATCGCCGTAATTCAGGCAGTTAGCCCTGCCGTTATGCGTTTAAGCAGTTGCATTTGCGACTTTGTTGCAACAGCAATTGCTGCATATGCAACTGCTTATGCTTTTTACATGGTGTTCATAGTCAGCGAGAGCATTTAGCGTAGCGTTATGATCGTTACAGGACTTAATGCCATGTTAACCACTTACGCTAACCACACTGATTCTCCACGCTTAGTCGATCCTGCTTCACTGGCGTTTCAGTCGCTGCTGGACAAATTCGCGCCTACCGATGCTACCGTTTTGATTGTTGGCGAAACCGGCACTGGGAAAGAAGTGGTGGCGCGCTACTTGCATCATCATAGTCCGCGGCGTCATGGCCCTTTTCTGGCAGTTAACTGCGGCGCGCTGACGGAAAGCCTGGCCGAAGCAGAGCTGTTTGGTCATGAGAAAGGCGCATTTACCGGCGCGACGCAATCTCATCCTGGCTGGTTCGAATCAGCGCAAGGCGGTACGTTGCTGTTGGATGAGATTGGTGAACTCAGCCCTTCACTGCAGGTTAAATTATTACGCGTGTTGCAGGAACGAGAAATCACGCGCGTAGGCTCGCGTAAAGCGATAAAGGTGGATGTGCGGGTTATTGCGGCTACGCATGTCGATTTGGCACAGGCAATCCGTGAACGACGCTTCCGCGAAGATCTTTTTTATCGCCTCAATATTGCGGTAGTTCCTCTGCCGCCGCTGCGTCAGCGTCGTGAAGACATTCCACTGCTGGCGCAACATTTCCTCACACTGTATGCACGACGTTTGGGTCGCCCGGCACGTCACCTGTCGCCTGATGCGCTTGAGGCACTGCACGAATACAGCTGGCCGGGCAATATCCGTGAATTGGAAAACACGCTACATAACGCCGTGTTGCTGAGCCGCGAAGAAACGCTAACGCCTGCACAGCTGCGACTCGCTGGTTACAGTGAACATGGATTTAGTGAGTCAAACGATTCTACGCTCGACAGCTTTCTGCAGCAGCAACTGAAGGGCCAGCCACAACAACTGTTTGATCGCGTCATCAGGAGCCTGATTAGCAATGCGCTATCGATGACAGACCACAATCAAACGCAGGCCGCGACGCTACTCGGCATCAGCCGCCATACCTTGCGCACGCATCTGGCGAATCAGGGAATGATTAAAGGGCGGCGCAAAGCGCCTGTATCTCCGTCGATATCCATTACGCACGCAACGCAGGAGCGCGAACTGCGTATTGGCTATCAGAAATTTGGCAATCTAGGCGTTTTGAAAGCCCGTCAGAGCCTCGAACACGGTTTCGCTCAGCAAGGCATTAGCGTGCTGTGGAGTGAGTTTCCTGCTGGTCCACAACTGCTGTATGCGCTGCAGAATAACGAAATTGATTTCGGAACGACGGGTGAAGTGCCGCCTATTTTCGCACAGGCGAGCGGCAATGCGGTGACGTATATCGCATGGGAACCCCCGGCGCCGAGCAGCGTTGGCATCGTGGTACCCCATGATAGCGAAATCCGCACCATCAGCGATCTGCGCGGTAAGCGTATATCGGTTAATAAAGGCTCGAACGTTCACTGGCTACTGCTGCAGTTGCTGGAAGAAGCGGGCATTGGTCTGGATGAAATCAAAGTAGTGTACGCGCCACCGAAATATCCGCTGACCGCCAGTGATTATCTCTCGGTGGATGCGTGGATGATGTGGGATCCGTTGCTCAGCGCCGCTGAAAGCAATCCTGAACTGCGGGTTTTAGTGAACGGTGAAGGGCGTGTACATAATCATCAGTTCTATCTGTCACGACGTGATTACGTCGAGCAACACAATGACATACTCAAGCAACTGGTGGAAAGTTTGCAGCAAACGGGTTTGTTCATTGATTGCCAGCGACGCGAAGCTTCGATGTTATTGTCTCAGGAGCTTGGAATGGACATCGCGTCAGTAGAAAGAGCGTTGACACGCCGCAGTCATAAGACCCGTGCGATGGCCTTTGAGGTGATTAAAGAGCAACAGATAATTGCCGATCGTTTTTATGCGCTAGGGCTGATCAGTAAACCGGTGCGGGTACGCGATGCCGTTTGGCAATTTTCATCAGCGCTGGCGTTGATTGAGTGAGGTCAGCCGGAAAAGTTATCCACGCTTTCTGTGGATAAATCGCTGAATATCATCTGGCTAATCTCGCTTAGGTTCTATCACTAAAGACTGAAATGACGTACTCAATTGGCGATTTCAGCCTGAAATATTATTTAAAAAACCTTATTTTTCATAATAATAGAGATGAAATTGCCTTGGCGAGCCGATGAAATTTCATTCGGTTTCCACTCGCTAATTTTGCATAAAATTTTTGCTGCCGCCTTAGCGCACACTTGGTTAAATTGGCTTCAGTTAGTTAACCTGCATTGAATAGTTTGAATCGTTTCCTTTAATAACTCGATAAGATACTGGCGATTTCAGCCTGAAATTTCTCCTACGATAATCGATATTTCATACAGTTAGCGATAAAATTCCGCTGGCGAGGAAGGTAAAAGGGCATAAAAAAACCGCCCGGAGGCGGCATAACGATTATTGGTTTAGAAACTTATTGAGCGTCTCGTTAATCACTTTATCCAGTTCTTCCTGCAACTCTTTTGACTGACGATTGAACTCGTAGCTGAACATACGTCCGCGCGTTTTCTTACGTGCGAAGCGATCTTTATCGGCGAAGCTCCATAATGGCGTCGCTACCGTTTTATCTTTGGCCGGTGACTGCATTAGCGTCTGGCTGCCGTTACGCACTAATCGCAGAATGCCATTCTTCACTTCGTCTTCAGCTAACCCGTCGCGTGCGCATACCGTATCAACATCCATACCGATGGTATCGATCAATGCATCAACCGTTTGTCCGGTTTCCTGCAGCTTCTCGTACGCTTGCAGCAACGATTTATAGTCGGGATAGGTCAGTTCAGAATGATTCGGGAACAGTGTGACAAGCTCCAGTGGCACGCTGGCAGCCTGCAATGCACGCGTGACCTTCGCCTGAGATAGCCCTTCGCTTTGCGCGATCTCTTTCTGAGACAGTCCACTCTCTTTGAGCGACAGTAAACGCATACCCACTTCACGCAAGTTATGCTCGCGCGCAGTTTGAATGTCCTGCGCTAACCGACGCGCTTCTTCTGCGGAGATAGCGACGTCAGTGACCAGCACATCCAGCCCGGTTTTGCAGTGTAAAGCCGCCGCGCGACGACGAGAACCATCAAGAATCTCAATGCGATCGTCACGCTTTACGCCAATCGCTGGGAAAAACTGCTGCAATTTGATGGTACGGATGATGTCGCGCAGCGATTCAGGCGTAAGACCAGACTGATCGCGGCCATTGGTTTCCATCTTAACGAAGGTTTTCTCTTCGATTTCCTTCGCGGCAATGTGTTCAAGCGTGAAGAGGGCGCGTTTACCCGTCGCCAGAATGAATGTCTGAGAATGGCCATCGGCACTTTCCTCAGTCTGCAAAGGTGTCTGGCTGAAGGTTCGGCCAATAGTGATTCTTTTTGCGCTCATAGTAACCTCAGTTCAGGCGAATGAATTCAATACGGTCAAATACGGCTTTCGCGAAATCTTCCGCCGCTGAACGCGCATTCTTTAAGGCTTCGGTGCTGCCCACGTAGGTTGATGGATTGGCTGAAATAACCGTGTCAAACGACTCTCCGCAGCGCTCAAAGCCATCCAGACGCGGCAACGCAGCATCCAGCATATCGCCACCAAAAATCTCTTTCGCCAGGCTATGACACAGCTTATGGTCCGCTTTATTCGAAAGTTTAGACATAAAGCCAATGTTGCCCTGCAAACGGCAGGTAGCGCCAGATTCTTCAATGATGCCAATCAGCTCGGGTAAACGCGTCAGATACTTTAACGTGGAGTGGAAATCCACCTGCGCGGGGGGCACCGGCGTCATCAGTAAGTCCGAAGCGGCAATGGCGTTCTTGAGGAAAGCATCCAGATGCGGACCGCTGTCAATGAAGATAAAGTCGTAATCTTTTTTCAGCTTTGCCACCACATTGTCATACAACACGGCGTGGATGTTCTGATCGGGCAAATGAGCGGCACACAGTTCTTCCCAGCGCGATGCAATGAAGGCGTCATCAATTGATGCCGGCAAAACATCAACGCCCGGAATAATCGACGAAACAATAAACTCGTTGAGTAATTCTTCACGGCTAACGTTCTGCAGCATCGCCTGCGCGGCAGTAGCTTCCACTAATCCTACTGAACGTTGATGGTTAAGGAACATGGTGGCTGATGATTGCGGGTCCAGATCGATGACCAGAATCCGCAAATCTTCGAACAGTAGATGCGGATGGGCGCGTAAGGCATGTGCCAGCGAAACGGTAGAAACCGTTTTTGATACGCCACCTTTCAGATTACCAACAAAGATGCTGAAGGCTTCATGGTGGCGATCACGATACTTGGGTACGCCACGATGATGATAGATATCGATGATGTTCTGAATCGACATCGCATACTTGGTTGAGCTGCCCGCAGCACGTTTATCAAACGGATAGCCGTTCTCTTCCATCTCATTTACAGCGTAATCAACGCTCGCTCGCGTCAATTTAGGCAGTTTTGCTAAAGCTGCTTTCGCGTAAACCTGATAAAACGTGTTTTCCCGCAACTCTTCTTTCTGCGCCTGAATCTGATCGGTCAGGCTCATCAGCATTCTTTCTGAACGTTGTGCGACTTTCAGAACTTGCTTGTCATCGTTAGCCATACTTGCTCCACACATGTAGGATTTATGACTTTATACATAAATCCAGCACATGAGGCAAATATATCTCTTCTGCACAGGAAAAATTAGTGATGTGAAAACACCTTGATTAAGAGCGCTTTAGCGAAAACGTTCACTGTATTCAGTGTTCTTATTTTAGCCATAAGGCTTTATCGTTCAAATTTGAACCGCCGCATTCTTGTCCAAAGACGGAAAGATTCACTGTAATCAGTGGTTCGTTTCTCATTCTTGTACTGTTAGATAAAGAAGGAAAGAAGGGCGGTTACAGCTTAAATTACTGAAATGTTCACTGTAGTCAGTTAACTGAATACGACCAATGCAGGCGTTCACTGTAGTCAGTAAAAGATTCACTGTAATGAGCAAATAACGGATAAGCATTCACTGTAATCAGTAGATGCTATGTGAACGAATGGATCAGGCGAGCGAGCAAGGACAATTACCTTGGTAATCAGATGTTCAATGTAATCAGTAAATCCCGATGAACGCTCACGCGTAACTGCTAATGTTCACTGTAATCAGTAAACGCCTTGTTCTCATCATCGGCAAAGATTCACTGTAATCAGTAGAAGGTGATTGCGATTCGATTAAACGTTCACTGCAATCAGTACGTCAAATGGGTTAGAGGGAAGGCATTCACTGTAATCAGTAAAAATTATGACGCAGTGTAGAACGTTCACTGTAATCAGCAAAGCCTGCCAAAATGTTGAGTCTAACGTTCACTGTAATCAGTAAGACCTGATTTACCGACAAACGGATGCCCCTGAAATCGCCATTAACAATCCAGCAAAATCCGCTAAACGTCCTTTAGAACATTCACTGTAATCAGTACACCCTCAGGTTAAATGGCTTAATCGTTTACGGATAAGTAATGGTGATGTTCACTGTAATCAGTAAAAAGCCCACTGTTGCCTGAACGCCCAACGTTCACTGTATTCAGTAAAAAACGACGCGTTGAATTGTTTTTTGTCATGCTGCGAACACAGCAGGGCAGGGGACGACATGGCAGCGTTCACTGTAATCAGTGACAGTGTGATGTGCTCGTCAATCAGCATAAAAGGGTAGATACAGATGCCTCTCGCTTTCGTTCACTGGAGTGAGAAGACAGGCCAAACATTCACTGTAATCAGCGCACTGACCAACCCTGTCACTTTTACTGGCTGTATTAACAGTTAAATTACCGATTACAGTGAATATAGTTAGCAAACAGTTTTTTTATACTTATAAATCATCAACTTGTAGTTAAACATTCACTGTAATCAGTATACAGACCCGTCATCAACATTCACTGTAATCAGCGAACTGAGCGTGAACACAAAGATTCACTGTGATCAGTAGAAAGGCAGTAAAAAGGGAAGTTAAGTGGAGCACTACCGCCCTTGTAAGTACTCACTATCATCTTAAGCAGCTTAATATGGCCTCAGCTTAGTGCATGGCAAGGCACAAGACCTGCCAAGAGCTGAAGGTTTCCGATTACAGTGAACGTTGCTGATTACAGTGAATGATGCGAGGACAGCTGATTGCAGTGAATGTTAGCGGAAGAGCAGGTGTCACTTTTGCTCAAAAAGTGACACCGCTTTACAGGAATTGCTGAATACAGTGAACGGTTGATATCACTCTTCGAACTCAATATCTTCCAGCGAATCGATACTTTCGAGATTGCTGATGCCGTCGAGTTTTGGTGTCCTGCTGTGGATGATGAAGAACACCGAGCGACCACGTTTCACTTCCGAATAGTCGAGATAGCCAATCTCCTTGAGCTGCTCCATCGCACGTCGCACCACGTGGTTTTGCGTGGTGGTTTTCGAGCCAAGGTTTAAACGCATACGCAAACGCGCCAGAGAGATGGGCGCCGGATTGGTCGGCAAACTTTCGAGATAGGTATACAACGCCTGAGCAGATTCTTTACGCTTCAAACGCGAAATGGCTCGCAGCTGCAGTAACACTTTATGGTCAAAGTTATAGAGCTCGAATAACTTCGGATCGGCCTGAATGCGCACAAGATCCTTTTCACGATCGTAATACGCCGATTGCACCAGGTGAGTGTGATACGCCTTGCCATTACCTTCAAAGGACAGCGTATTCGTCGCAATGCGCCGTAAAGAGGCATCTAAACGCTTACGTAACGCGGCGGACGAGTTTGCTGAAGGGATGCCGCACATCTTGACGAAATCAATAAACGGCAGCGTCACGGTGTCGCCCTTTGAGGGATAACGCGAGAAAGATTGGATAATCCCGGCCCAGGTTTTGAAATCATTATCCATATCCAGTCTTGCGCCGGTAATGGTAATCTTTTCATAGCCTTCCGATTTCACCAAAGAAAGGTTCTTCAGTTCTTTCGTTGCATCCGTCGAGGCCATCGCGCCTGACTTACCCCGTGCGGTGGACTTCAATGTAGGAACAAACAGACCCAGGCGCATTAAAGCGACCGGTTGTACGGTGTTATTTTTATTAGGGTGGAGTTGAATAACTTCACCGCTGTTTTTTGTCACCGACAGAAAGGGCTCGAGTAACGCCTTGTTTTCACTCTCTTTATCTGCCATAGCCTGAGATCTTCATTCTGTGGATGAAAAGGGTCGTTTTCTGATTACAGTGAACATTAACACTGTTTATAGTGAACATTCTACTCTCTATAGTGAATAAACTACTGACTCCAGTGAACACTTTACTCATTATAGTGAACGCGATCACCTTCTGAGGCCTTGTGGGGTGCGGCCTGCGACGATCGGGGATCTCTTAGGATCTCTTTTAGATCTCTATATGATCTTTCTTTAAGATCTATTCACTGTATAACTGAATAACTGCAGGATCAGAGCGGCTTAGGCATGCCAAAGCGGTGAAAACAAGTTCATCACCATTACATGCAGATTGATCCCTTAAAATCATCAGTTTTACACGATTAAGATCTTAAGACTTCTCCTGATATGAACAACTTCCTCATTATTATTCATTTTTAAGAAACTGCTGGTCGGCGTAAGGTGAACACCACTGAACATCATTTCACTTACGACGAGGACATCTTTCATGACTGACAACGTTATCTCCCGCAATCCAACGAATGGCGAAATCCTCGCAAGCTATCCATTTCAAAGCTCAGCAGAGCTGGAGAGTGCATTGCAACAAAGCGCCAGTGCATTTGCTGAGTGGCGCTACACCGACATGCCGCAGCGCGTAAAAGTATTGCGTCAGCTGGCTGAGCAAATCCGTCAACGTCAGGATGAGCTGGCTAAAATGGCCACGCTGGAAATGGGCAAACCTATTGCTCAGGCTCGCGCTGAAGTCCTGAAATGCGCCAACCTCTGCGACTGGTATGCCGAGCAAGGCCCGGCGATCCTTGCAGATAAACCCACACTGGTAGAAAACCAGCAAGCCTGGCAGTCGTTCCGTCCGCTGGGTGTGATCCTCGCGGTGATGCCCTGGAACTTCCCCTACTGGCAAGTACTGCGCGGCGCAGTCAGCATGTTGCTGGCAGGCAATACCTATGTACTGAAACATGCACCGAGCGTGATGGGATCCGCCAATCTGATGGCAACACTGTTTGATGCAACCGATCTGCCTAAAGGCGGCTTCACCGTGATCAACGTCGATAACGATGGCGTATCTGCCGCAATTAAAGATCCGCGTATTGCGGCTGTGGCAGTCACTGGCAGCGTACGTGCCGGCGCGGCCATTGCAGCGCAGGCCGGTGCGGTATTAAAGAAAACCGTCCTCGAACTGGGCGGCGCGGATCCTTTCATTGTACTTGCGGATGCAGACCTTGATGCTGCAGTAGCCTCAGCAGTCACAGGACGCTATCAGAACACCGGACAGGTGTGCATGGCAGCCAAGCGCTTCATTATTGAAGAAAGCGTCGCAGAAGCGTTTGAGGCACGTTTCAGCGCTGCGGTTCAGGCATTGAAAATCGGCGATCCTTTAGCGGAAGAAACCTACATCGGACCGATGGCGCGTTACGATCTGCGTGATGAGCTGGATAATCAGGTTCAGCAGACCATCAAGGAAGGCGCGCGGCTGGTATTAGGTGGCCATAAGATCGACGGTCCAGGCAACTATTACGCCCCGACGATTCTCGCCGATGTTACGCCAGCGATGACGGCTTTCCAGCAGGAAATATTTGGCCCGGTTGCGGCGATTACCCTCGCTCGAGATGCTCAGCATGCCCTGGAACTGGCTAATGACAGCGAATTCGGCCTTAGTGCAACCGTGTGGAGCGGCAATGAAGCGCTGGCCAACGAATTGGCGGAAAAACTGGAAACTGGCGCGGTATTCATCAACGGTAATGGCGCGTCGGATCCGCGTGTAGCGATTGGAGGCGTGAAAAAGAGCGGCTATGGCCGTGAACTGTCGAGCTTTGGCGTCCACGAATTCTGCAACATTCAAACGGTATGGAAAAACCGTCGCTGAGTATTATAGGGCGCGTCAGGCGCGCCCTCATTCACTTCTCCTCATCTACCTCCTTACCGTTACTTCCCATCTCAAACCGTTGCACTTCACTTAAAATGTTGTGGACAAGTTCAAAAAATCGGCCAGTGGTATTATATAGGTATTATCTCTGGTGTTAGATTGGCCCCACCTACACCGGGGAGTCCTTTTTAATGAAAACAACAATCCCAAAACTGTCATTCATGATGTTTCTTGAGTGGTTTATCTGGGGCGCATGGTTTGTGCCGCTGTGGGCATTTCTCAGCAAAAACGGCTTTTCGCCGGTTGAGATTGCCTGGTGCTACGCCTGTACATCGATAGCAGCCATTTTGTCGCCGATCCTTGTCGGATCGCTGGCCGATCGCTTCTTCCAGGCGCAAAAAGTGTTGTCGCTGCTCACAATCGTCGGATCGATTCTGATGTTCTTCGCAGCCCAGCAAACGCACTTCAGCGGCTTCTTCCCCCTGTTGTTGCTGTATGCACTGACTTACATGCCTACCATTGCCTTAACCAACAGCATCGCATTTTCACATGTTGCTGATGTAGAACGTGATTATCCACGCATTCGCGTCATGGGCACCCTTGGCTGGATTGCTTCAGGCATCGTCTGTGGTTTCCTGCCGCCGTTGCTAGGCTATGGCGATATCTCCGCGAGCAACGTGCCGTTGTTAATCACGGCAGCAAGCTCGCTGTTGCTGGGAATATTTGCTCTGATGCTGCCCGCAACGGAGCCGAAGAGTAGCGGAAAATTCAGCTTGCGCGTTGCGCTTGGTTTGGATGCGCTGCATCTGTTGAAGGATCGCAGTTTCCTCGTCTTCTTCGTCTGCTCCTTCCTGTTCAGCATGCCGCTGGCGTTTTACTACATCTTTGCCGAAGGCTATCTGACGGAAGTCGGTTTGCCGCATGCCACCGGCTGGATGACGCTCGGCCAGGTATCAGAGATCTTCTTCCTGCTGGCACTGCCGTTCTTCATTAAACGCTTTGGCATCGGCAAAGTACTCCTGCTCGGATTAACCACTGCCGCACTGCGCTATGTGTTTTTCGTGTTCGGCGGCGATCAAAACATGCTGACGTACGGCTTGCTGTTTATGGGCATTTTGCTGCACGGCGTCAGCTACGATTTTTATTTCATCACCGCTTACATCTACGTTGATAAGAAAGCACCTGTGGCGATGCGCAACGCCGCGCAAGGCCTGATTACGCTGGCCTGTCAGGGCATCGGCAGCCTGCTCGGTTATCGCCTTGGTGGCTATCTGATGCAGGAAATGTTCGCCTACGATCAACCACGCAACGGCCAGACTTTTAATTGGGCCGGCATGTGGATGTTCGGCAGCGTGATGATCGTCATGATTACCATCGCCTTTATTGTCCTGTTCCGAGACGGCAAAAAACGCAGCGATGAACTTACCGCTTTTGAAAATTCAGCAACCGCTGACAGCCATAAATAAGGGATTTCACTATGACGATGACAACGCAGGAAAAACGGATTTTA
This sequence comes from Pantoea sp. E2023-21, assembly GCF_051302795.1. Classification (NCBI taxonomy): domain Bacteria; kingdom Pseudomonadati; phylum Pseudomonadota; class Gammaproteobacteria; order Enterobacterales; family Erwiniaceae; genus Pantoea; species Pantoea sp. E2023-21. Next base: position 719,524 of record NZ_CP195345.1, read on the forward strand.
GGCGCGTTTTACGGCCAGGCGCTGGGCGATGCGATGGGCATGCCATCGGAATTGTGGCCGCGTTCGCGCGTGAAGCAGCACTTTGGCTGGATCGATCGCTTCCTGCCCGGTCCGGCTGAAAACAATGCTGCCTGCTACTTTGGCCGGGCAGCCTTTACCGATGACACCTCGATGGCGCTGGCATTAGCCGATGCGATCGTAACTCATGATGGCGAGATCAACGCGGAAACCATTGGCGCGAATATTTTGCAGTGGGCCGAGTCGTTTGATGCTTTTAACAAGAACGTGCTGGGGCCGACCTCAAAAATCGCGCTCAATGCCATGAAAGCAGGCACGCCGGTATCGCAGCTGGAGAATAACGGCATGACCAACGGCGCAGCGATGCGCGTATCACCGCTTGGTTGCCTGCTGCCAGCACGTGATTTATCCGCTTTCATTGATGCAGTAGCGCTGGCGTCGAGCCCAACGCATAAATCGGATGTCGCGATTTCCGGTGCCGCGGTGATTGCGTGGGCAGTTTCACGCGCCATTGATGGCGCAACCTGGACAACCATCCGCGATGAATTGCCCGCGATTGCCCGCGCGGCGCAGGAAAAGCGTGTCACTACCTTTAGCGCGTCCATGGCGGCACGTCTCGAACTGGCTTTAAACGTTGTCGCGCAGGGCAGGGGCGTGGAATCCACTCTGCAGCAGATTTACGATGTGGTGGGCACCGGAACCGCCACCATTGAATCGGTTCCGGCGGCGATTGCGATGGTGGAATTAGCAGAAACGAATCCGAACCGCTGCGCGATCCTTTGCGCTAATCTTGGCGGCGATACCGATACCATCGGCGCGATGGCGGTGGCTATTTGCGGCGCGCTGCACGGAATTGACAGCATCGACGTTGCGTTGAAAGCTGAGTTGGATGCCGCCAATGCACTGGATTTCACCCGCTACAGCGCCGCATTCACGCGTTTCCGCCAGCAGCGCGAGGCCGCTTATGTTGACGCCTGATGATCTGAATCGCCTTGAAAGTCGTATGCCGGTGCTGGTGGTTGGCGCGGCAGTTGTGGATGTGATTGCCGATGCCTACTCGTTGCCGCATCGTGGCAGTGATATTGAACTCCACCAGCAGGGCGTCAATGTGGGCGGCTGTGCGCTGAATGTGGCGATTGCGCTGCACCGGCTTGGCATCCCGTCAATTAATGCGCTGCCGCTCGGCAACGGCACCTGGGCGAGCATTGTGCGGCAGAAGCTAACGGAATATGGCATTCACAGCGTGCTGGAAACGGCAAAAGGTGACAACGGTTGGTGTTTAGCGCTCGTTGAACCCGATGGCGAGCGCACTTTTCTATCGGTGAGTGGTGTGGAAAATCAGTGGGATGCAGCGCTTCTGAACACGCTGCCGCAGCCGGATAATTGTTGGATCTACCTTTCCGGCTATCAACTCACCAGCAAAAGTGGGGACGTGCTGATCGACTGGCTGGAGCAACAAACCTCGGCCTATCAGTTGCTGGTGGATTTCGGCCCGCGTCTGGCGGATATCGGTAATGTGCAGTTCGAACGCATTATGGCGTGCCATCCACTGATTACAGTGAACAGGCAGGAAGCGGAACTGTTGTGGCATGAACGTCTGGCTCAGTCTGAACCCTTTGATGCGCAACAGTTATTGATGCGCTGGCAGCAGCGTTTTGGTGGCGCGATGGTGGTGCGTCTCGATAGCGAAGGCGCGGGTTACGTTAACGCGGAGACACAAGGCTGGATGCCGGCGCTGCCCACTAAAGTGGTGGATACCATCGGAGCGGGCGACAGCCACGCGGGTGGATTACTGGCGGGATTGGCTTCGGGCTGGCCGCTGGCAGAGAGCGTCGCGCTGGGCAACGCCGTGGCGTCTTATGTGGTGTCACAGCGCGGCGGCGATTGCGCGCCGGATCGCGCTACGTTAAACAGCTATTGGCAACAGCGGCTTACTCAGCAATAAACACATACATGTCGCTGCGACAGTAGCTAATGCTGTACTCCAGCGGATTGCCCTGCGCGTCTAACGCCAGTTGCTTGATAACCAGAACGGGTACGTTGTCGGGCAGGGCGATCTGCTGCTGTAGCGCCTCATCAGGCATGCGAGCACTCACTCTGCTTTGCGATTTCACCGGCAGGATGTGCTGCTGGTAGAAATAGTCGTAAAGTGAAATGCCTATCTCATCCACATCAGCGATGTAACGCGCCGGTACCCAGGATTCTTCCACCGACACCGCTAAGTGGTCGACATAGCGAATGCGCTTCAACTGATACACTTCGCTGCCTTTACTCAGCCCCAGCTTCTCGGCGATTCCTGCATCGCAGTGGATTTTGCTTTTATGAATCCACACGGTGTCGGGCTTTTTGCCACGCAATACTGCTTGTTGCGACAAGCCTTTTGGTTCTTTCAGTGAATATTCGAACTGGCTACAAATCTGCGTACCGTAGCCACGAGAACGCAATACTACGCCCTCTTTTTCCAGCGCATCCATGGCTTTACGTACCGTAATGCGCGAAATACTCAGCGACTGGCTGAAATCTCGTTCACTCGGCAGAATCTCTTCATTGACTAATACGCCATCTCGCACCGCATCTTTGATCGCCATAGCGAAACGCTTGTACAGCGGTGTGCGGCTGTCATCGGCAAGGATAGAAGTAAGCCGCGAAAATAGTGCAGTTTGGTCGGTCATAGCGTGCTAGTTCACTCAATTTGATAGGCGGCAGAACCGCTATGATACTGACTTTTCGCCTTATCTTCATTGCAAGAGATAACGGCGTGTAAAGGCTAAAGATCCTGGCTGTGTCGCCGATAAGCACGTTAATAATACCCAGATTAACTATCAAAATAGTGCATCTGAGGGTAATGAACCTCAAAGGAATGAATATGGCCACCAGACAGGTTATAGGAATTGATCTTGGCACCACAAATAGTGCAGTCGCTGTGTGGCGTGAAGGAAAACCGCAATTAATAGCTAACACCGCAGGAAGCCTGCTCACGCCTTCTGTGGTGGGACTTGACGATGAAGGTCACCTGATTATCGGACAAGCTGCACATCATCGGCTCAGTACACACCCGCACCTCACACAAGCCAGTTTTAAGCGCTATATGGGCACAGAAGCGACTTTATCTCTCGGTTCGCACTTATTTCGCGCTGAAGAACTCTCCGCCATATTATTGCGACAGCTAAAGCAGGATGCAGAAAACGCGCTGGGTGAGGAGATTTCTGATGCGGTAATTACCGTTCCTGCTTATTTCAATGATGTGCAGAGACGCGCCGTGAAAACCGCCGGAAAACTGGCTGGACTCAACGTTTTGCGGCTGCTGAATGAACCTACCGCAGCCTCGCTCGCCTTTGGCTTGCTGGAAAACCGCGAACAAAAATACCTGACATTCGATTTAGGCGGCGGCACCTTTGATGTCTCAATCATTGATATGTTTGACGGCGTCGTCGAAGTTCGTGCCAGTAGTGGCGACGTACAGTTAGGAGGCGATGACTTCAGTGAAGCGATATGCCAGTGGATGTTAAACAAGTACCCTGCTTTGAAAGACGCTTTACCCGCAGTGAAACCTGCTTTGCTGGCGCAGGCAGAAAACCTGAAACGCGGCTTGAGTCATCATGTTGAGGACAGCGCAGAGCTTCTCTGGCAGGGCGAAACATGGCGATGGACCTTAGATGAAAAGCAGCTCAGTGAATGTTGCCAAACATTAATTACTCGCCTGCAGCAGCCGGTGATACAGGCTTTGCATGACGCTCGTTTTTCACTTAAAGATCTCGATCATGTCTTACTGGTGGGCGGCGCGACGCGAATGCCGCTGGTGCGTCAGGCCGTTGCTCGCCTGTTTGGCCGCTTCCCTCGTCATGATCTTCATCCCGATGAAGCCGTAGCACTTGGTGCGGGTGTTCAGGCAGGAATGGTGATGAAAGATGCCGCTGTTGAAGACATCATTTTGACAGATGTTATGCCTTTTTCGCTTGGCATGGAGACCGTTAAAGAGAGCTACGGTCAGCTGGAAGAGGGATTTTTTCTGCCGTTGATCGAGCGCAATACATGGCTTCCGGTCAGTCGCAGTAAGACAGTGCAAACCGTCTCTGATAACCAAACACACGTGTTGTTAAAGGTCTATCAAGGCGAAGGTCGTCGGGTTAAAGATAATGTTTACCTGGGAGAAATGCGCATTGACGTGCCATTGCGTAAAGCAGGGGACGTTTCATTAGATGTGCGTTTCACTTATACGCTGGATGGTCTGCTGGAAGTTGAGTGTCAACACGATAAGAGTCTCATACCTTCGCGGCTGGTGATTGAAAAAGTCCCCGGTCAGATGAGTGCGGAACAAATTGAAGCGAGCTTACACAAGCTGGGTGAATTAAAACAACATCCACGCGATCGCCAGGAAAACCAAGCGTTGCTGGTGCGGGGTGGACGTTTGTATCAATTCCTGCTCGGAGAAGAGCGTGCCTGGATTGATAACGTGATTCATGCTTTTGAGCTGGCTTTAAATAGTCAGGATGAGCGGCGTATTGCCGATGTACGGCAAAAAGTGGTTGAGGCACTGGCCCGCTTTGATGAGGTAACACCGCAATGAGTCACTGGCAGATTCTCGATATTGAACCCACACAGGATGAGGCGCTCATTCGCCGCGCTTATTCACGGCTGCTAAAAACGCATCGACCTGACAGCGATCCTGAAGGCTATCAGCGGTTAAGAGAAGCTTTTGAACAGGCTAAAAACTGTGCTGCGGACGCGGCGCTCGAGGCTGAAACGCGGGATGAGGATGAAACGGCTGGCGCTGAATTCAGCAGTGTGGTGAGCGCACTACAAATGGATGAGTGGCTGGCAACGACAGATGTCTCGCAAGCAAATGGGGATTTATCCAATTACGCGTTTACCCTTACGCCGCTCTACACCCGTGAAGAGCTCGCCAGGCTGGCAAAACTGTTGATTGATGAAGAGATGCAAGGCATTAAATCGCTGAGAGGGTTGTACCAGCGCGTCTGCAGCGAGGGCAATTTGCTACAACAGCAGCAGTTTCACAACGATTTGGCAGCCGTGCTCGCTGAACAACCTGAACTCACGGATGGATTGTTGCAGCGGATAAGCGATGAACTCGGGTGGGGATTAGATGATTACAACGTCCATTTACTCTCTGAACACATGCAGCAGGCACTCGGCTGGCAAGTGCGCAACACCGAGCGGGAACAAGCCTGGAAAAAGCTCACTAATGAAAGTGTAAACGGCAGTTTTATGCCGCGGACTGCCGTTACGTTGCTGCTCAGCGATCGAACAGAGATGCCTTTCTGGGCGCGTTTAGTGCCAGGACTTGTGACTCAAATGTCGCAGCGTGTGAATGCCTTATATGCAACATTTCCTGAGCTCCTCGAACGAATTAATCCTGCGATGCTGGAGTTTATGGGTTCTGAGCGGATTACGTTGAGCTGGCGCGGCATTTTTCTGATGGTTTTTTGGCTGGTTATGTTCCATTTCCTGCTGCCCGGAGCGTTAGTCACTTCCGTTACGGGCTGGATGGGAATGGGATTGGTGCTGTTTTATCTCTATTTCAGCGACATGATTATGTGTGGCTTACAGCGGCGACCACGCATGCTTGAAGCATTTTTGACAATGGAATGTCTGTTTTCAGCCTTGTTGCTTTGCCTGTTATGTTTTTCCGGTTTATACATCATCATTAACGACTTACCCGGTAAATGGCCTGGCGGAATGCCTTATGTTTTCCTGCTTATCATCGAATTTATGATCTTTTGGTCAGTATGGCCGCGAAATGTTGTGGGGATAAGGAGGCCTGGAATTGCGATGAGCCAGTTAATCAGCACGCCATGGCGCTTGATGCAAAGATTAGATTACGCGCCCATTTCATGGCCGCTGACTGCGGTATTCAGTGTATTTTTATATAAGCTTCTAATTTTAATCCTAAAAATACCTTCGCAGCTTTCACCTTACTGGTAAAAAAAGAGGCAGAGATTTCTGCCTCGCTGCTTTTCAGCGTTCATCAAACGGCACGCCGCCTTTCGACTTATGGTGTTTTGGCGTTTCAATAATGGAAACCGTCACTGAATTAGCGTCGATCTCAAACGAATCTGCCACCGCGGCAGTGACGGCTCTCAGCAACTTCTTCTTCTGCTCAACCGTGCGACCTTCCGCCGCATACACAATGATTTCTGGCATATCTGCTGCTCCTTAAAAAAATGTTCGTTTGCAGCATACCGCAGCCAAAGCCCTGCGTGCAGCGGCAATCACCCGTCTTTGTCGCCAATCTGTGTTGAAATGTGTATTGTTATGTTATAACGTAATTAACTCTTTTAATATGTAGCGGCTTCAGTCGGAAATCATAATGAAATCAATGAAAAATTTGCTTATCGCTGCGGCGTTAGGCCTGGCTTCTTACGCCTCAATGGCGGCGGAACATCAGGATAAACCGGTGCGGATTGCGGCGCCGTTTGAAATCAAAGGCACCGATCCGGCGCTCTCTGGCGACATTTTGTTGCGCATGGATGTGGTGGAAACGCTGGTGGAGGTCAACGAACGTGCTGAGCCCATTCCTGCGCTGGCGCAAAGCTGGCAAGTTTCCGCTGATGGTCTGAACTGGCAAATTACGCTGCGTGATAACGTGCGTTTCCATGATGGATCGCCGCTGGATGCGGCCGCCGTAGTGAAATCACTGAATACCGCGCGCAGCAAAGCAGGTTTGCTGGATAAAACCCCCATCACCGCTATCAGCGGGGAAGGGCAACGCGTCACGATTTCCTTGCGCGAACCTTTTACGCCGCTGCTGTCGGTACTGGCTGAAAGCCGTTCGCAGATTCTGGCGCTCGCCAGTTGGGATGCGCAGGGCAATATTACCCGCATCATCGGCAGCGGACCGTTTATCTTGACCTCGTTCCAGCCGCCGCAGTCGCTGGCGGTAAAGCGTTTTGACGATTACTGGGGCGAAAAACCGGCGATTAAGGCGGCCAGCTATCTCTCATCCGGGCGCGCCGAAACCCGCGCATTGCTGGCGGAAAGCGGTGACGCGGATTACGTTTTCAACCTTGATGCGGCCAGCCGTCAGCGTTTAGCTCGTAAACCGTCGCTGCAACTGCCTTCCATCCCGGTGCCGCGCACGTTGATGCTGAAAGTGAATCCGGGCGATGCGCTGTTAGCCGAACAGCCGGTGCGTGAAGCGATCAGCCTGGCGATTGACCGTAACGCGCTGGCGATGGCAGTGCTGCGTTACCCTGGCGCGGCCAGCCAGCTATTCCCGCCGAATATGGGTGAATGGCATAACAGCGCACTGCAACCGCTGCAGTACAATCCGCAGCAGGCGACACGGCAACTGCAAGCCGCAGGCTGGAAAATGGGTGCGGATGGCGTGTTAGCGCGTAACGGTCAGCGCTTTAGTGTGACGCTACTGACATTCCCCGATCGTCCCGAACTGCCGCTGATGGCGATGGTGATCCAGCAGCAGCTGCGTAAAGTCGGCATTGAGGTGAAGATCAACTCTACCAACGCCAGCGAAATTCCGGCACAGCATCACAGCAATCGTCTGCAACTGGCGCTATTTTCCCGCAACTTTGCGCTGACACCCGATCCAACTGGCACGTTACTGCAGGATTACGCGGAGAAGGGCGGTGACTGGGGCGCAATGAACTGGCATCCGGCCGGTTTTAGCACGGCGTTGCACACCTTAACGCAATCCACCGATGCGGCTGAACGAGCGCAGGCGCGTAACCTGATTACCGCGTCTTTACAGCAGGATTTACCGGTGATCCCGCTTGCCTGGTATCAGCAATCGGCCGCCATCAACAGCAAGCTGAAAAACGTCACGCTCGATCCCTTTGAACGCCACTTTGGTCTGCGCCACATGGAGTGGGAGCAATGATGATTAAGCTTCTTGGCTGGCGCTTAGCGCAGGCAGTTTTTGTTGTACTGGCGGTGGGTTTACTCACCTGGTTTTTGGTGCAGGCCTTGCCCGGCGATATGGCATGGCGCATTGCCAGCGGCCGCTATGGCTACGATCGTGTAGATGCCAGTGCGGTGGCACGTGTGCAGCAGGAACTAAGCGGCTCGCTGCAGCAAGGCAGCGCGTTGTTGCACTGGCTATACGATCTGCTGCAGTTCAACTTTGGTCGATCGCTGGTCTCCGGCGAGCCGGTGATGGATGAACTGCGCTGGCAGCTGAGCCAAACGCTGGCACTGGCAGGCACATCGTTGCTTCTGACGATATTGCTCACCTTGCCGCTGGGCATTTGGGCCGGATGTCACGCAAATGGCAAGCTCGATCGTGCGTTGTTCTGGCTCAGCGCGCTGCTGAAATCCGTGCCGCATTTTGCCCTTGGCATGTTGCTGATTGTGCTGCTGGCACTGCAGCTTGATTGGCTACCGAGCGCCGGGCACGGCGAACTGCGTCATTTTCTGTTGCCATCCTTGACGCTGGCATTGTCGCTTACCGCGGTAGGTGTGCGCGTAGTGCGTGAAGCCACCTATCAGGTTGTCACATCGGGCTATTACCGCTGGGGCGCGCAGAAAGGTTTAGCACCCGCGACACGCTTACGGCGTCACGGGGTGCGAAATCTGGCATCGCCGGTGTTGACCTGGTTCGGCATGCAGTTTGTCTGGCTGGTGGAAGGCGTGGTGGTGGTAGAAACGCTGTTTGCCTGGCCCGGCATGGGGCACGCGCTGGTACATGCCATCTTCGCCCGTGATGTTCCGGTGATTCAGGCCAGCGCCATGGCGCTCGGACTGCTGTTTGTACTGCTGAATATGCTGGTGGATGCGGGTTGTTATCTGCTTGATCCTCGGGGAGCGCGCGCATGAGCCTGTCAATTTCGCGTCTGCTAGGTCTGCTGATGTTGTGCTTGCTACTTGGATTCGCCTTCCTGTTACCTCTGATTGATCGCGGTGATCCGCTGGAACAGGATCTGCTGCGGATACTGCATGCGCCCAGCAGCGGCAGCCTTCTCGGGTTTGATCATCTTGGTCGCGACATGCTGCCGCGCCTCAGTGCAGCATTGCGTCTCTCGCTCGGCCTCGCGGCGTTGTGCGTGATGAGCGCGATGATGGCAGGCGTAGTGACTGGCGTGCTCAGCGCGGTGTATGGCGGCTGGCTTGATCGACTGATCAGCCTGCTCGGCGATATGTGTCTCGCGCTGCCGGGGTTATTGCTGGTGCTCCTGTTAGCGGCGATTGCACCTGATTCGCCCGGCATGCTGTGGTTGGGGATTTCGCTGGTGCTGTGGGTGGAGTTCTTCCGCGTGACGCGCGCAACGTTGCGTCCGATAGTGCATGCGCCAGGCATGCAAGCCTCAAGGCTATTGGGTTTCTCCGCGTTCTATCGCTTCCGCCGTCACCTGTGGCCTGCGTTAGCGCCGATATTAATGACATTGATACTTTTTTCGTTTAGCAGCGCCATCATGGCCGTATCAGCCCTGGGTTTTATCAGCGTTGGCGTACGTCCGCCCACGCCAGAACTGGGATTGATGATGACCGAACTGCTGCCGTTCGCGTGGGAAGCACCGTGGCTATTACTGCAACCGGTGACTGCGCTGTTTCTGCTGCTGATCAGCCTGAATCTGTTGATGCACAAGGAGAGGAAATGAAAGGATTGCATGCGATCGGTATCACCGTCACAACGTCCAGCGCTACGCTGGTGGAACCGGTGAATCTCACCTTGCTGCCGGGCCAACCGCTGACCTTGCTAGGGGAAACCGGCTCGGGTAAAAGTCTGCTGGCGCAGGCGATGATGGGGATTTTGCCCGACGATTTACAGGCCAGCGGCACGCTGATCATCAACACGCGCCGTTTTACTCTGCCGCAGGATGTCGCGTTGTTGCGCGAATTATGGGGCCGCACGTTAGCATCGCTGCCACAGGAGCCGTGGTTGTCGCTTGATCCCACCATGCCGATAAAGCAGCAGGTAGCAGAAGGCTATCGTTTTGTGCGCGGTCAGGGAAAGGCAGCCAGCGCTATCGCCGCCAGCAACGATTTGCAGCAGCTTGGCTTAGAGGACGCAGCACCGCGTTTTCCATGGCAACTTTCCGGCGGGATGGCGCAGCGCGCCGCTTTTGCCGCGGCACGCGCAGGGGGGGCGGAGATACTGATTGCTGACGAGCCGACCAAAGGACTGGATGTGGCGCGTCGTGATGAGGTTGCGTCTTTGCTGCGTCGTGAAGTGGCCGACGGCGGCACGCTGCTTACCATCACCCACGACATCGCGCTGGCCCGCCAGTTGGGCGGTGAGGTTATCGTGATGCACAAAGGCAAGGTGATCGAGCAGGGTAGGGCAGAACAGGTGCTACATACGCCGCAGCAAGAGTACACGCGTGAGTTACTCGCTGCTGATCCAGCGGCCTGGTCAACGCGGCAACAAACTTTGGTGGGCAGCAAACCAGTGGTAAGTGCTGAAGGTATCCGCTTACAGCGCGGCGCTAAAACGCTCGGCGTGCCGCAAAACATTATCCTGCACGCGGGGGAAGTTGTGGGATTGCACGGCGCCAGCGGCAGCGGAAAAAGTAGCTTTGGCGATGTGCTACTCGGACTGTTAACGCCGCAGCAAGGGCAAGTGACGCGCCATGCGGCGGTAGATGCGCTGAAATATCAAAAGATTTATCAGGACCCATCAGCGCTGTTTCCGCCGACCCGCACGTTAGCGCAAAGCCTGAACGATGTGTTGCGCCGTCATCGCATTGCCTCCGCGCGGCGGGATGCGCTGATGGAGCAGCTGGCGCTGGCACCGGAATTGTTGACACGTCGGCCCGATTCACTCTCGGGGGGCGAGCTGCAGCGCTTCTCGCTGTTACGCGTGATGCTGCTGGATCCGGTATTTTTGTTCGCCGATGAACCTACATCGCGTCTGGATCCGCTGGTGCAGCAGCAAACCATCCAGCTCATCACCTCGCTGGCGTGTGAGCAGCAGTGCGCTGTGTTACTGGTGAGTCACGATCGCGATCTGCTGGAAAAGAGCTCGCATCGGGTGATCGCGATGCAGGCGGTCGCTTAACGTTCTGGTGGCTGGCTATCGCCGTGACCCAGCGATCGTTGCATCACCACGGTGTCTAGCCAGCGGCCATGTTTGAATCCCACCGACTTCATTACACCGGTATGCTCAAAACCGAGCGCCCGGTGTAATCCCAGCGAACCTGCGTTTGCGCTGTCGCCTACAATGGCAATGATTTGGCGAAATCCTGCCGCTTCCGCTAATGCAATGGCTTTTTGCAACAGGGCGCGGCCGATGCCTTTGCCGGTTTGCTGTTGATCGAGGTAAATCGAATCCTCCAGCGTAAAACGATAGGCATAGCGCGGGCGATAGGGCGCAAGATAGCAATAACCCAGCACGTGATCATTCTCCTGCGCCACCAGCCAAAACCCGCCGCGCTGCTGCACATCCTGCACGCGATTTTGCATTTCGCTCGCCGAGGGGGGGTCGGTTTCAAAGGTCGCTGTGCCGTGCAGCACGTGCCAGGCGTAGATTTTCTGAATAGCGGCGGCGTGATGGGGTCGGGCGGGAAGAATGTCCATATGTTCCTGATTTTTAGCGGAGAAGCTCACAGCATGCCACTGCGCCGCACGCTAATCACCGGATTTAACAATAGGAAATTGTGATGGATAATCTACAACCTCTTAGCGTCGCCATCGAAGGCGTAATGCCGATCATTTAAGCCCCGTTTTATTTACCGCACATTCCGTAGCGGCGCGATTTATCGCGCAATAAATTGCGCCGCTACAATATGCGCGCCAGGTAGTTGGGGTTTTCATCTCTTAACTGTCAAGCATTACGCCATTGATGGCGACCTTGAGTAAGCGCGATCAGTTCTGCTCCGACAGCTGCACCGCCATGGTATCCGCCTCTAACGCTTCAAATACATGCGGTTCATCGGCGGGATAGCACATGTAGTCGCCCGGAAGCAGTTCGACCGGCGCATCGCGCGGCCCCACCAGCGCACGGCCACGCGCGATGATCACATGCTCCACCGAGCCCGGCGGATGCGGTTTTGAGTCGCGCGGCGCGCCAGGTTGGCAGGTGACCAAATAAAGATCGCGGCGTCCGCCGGGGGGACAACTAGCCAGCAATGCAGCCTGATAATCCGCCATCTCTGCGGAAACAATCATGCCTTCGCCACGACGGATCACTTGCAAACGTTTTACGTCCGGTTCCATCAATCGCGCAAAAGGGATATTAAGCGCCACGCACAGCGCCCACAACGTTTCAAGGCTGGGATTGCCATTACCGGCTTCGAGTTGTGACAGTGTTGATTTGGCGATCCCGGCGCGACGCGCCACTTCTGTCAGTGAAAGCCCCGCGCGCTGACGTTCGCGCAGTAATCCGACAGCAATAATATCAATTGGCGTGGTCAAACCTACTCCTGTTCTTTATAACGAACGTTTTGTTCGTCTTGTAAAACAATTCTGACGCGTTCATTATAACGTCTTTCCTGTTCGATATGAGATCAAATTGTGATGCGTCTGGGTGCAGTGCCGCTTGATCGCGGCGTAATAAAAGCCATCTTCCTGGTATGTCTGGCCGACGGTATTGTCGGGCTTTCTTACGGTTCGCTGGCGGCGGCCGAAGGGTTTCCGCTGTGGGTGCCCATCGCACTCTCCACGCTGGTTCTGGCGGGCGCATCGGAGTTCCTGTTTATCGGCATCGTGGCGGGTGGCGGCAGTCCGCTGACGGCAGCGGCGGCGGGTCTGCTGGTTAACGCACGTCATCTGCCATTTGGCATTGCGGTCAAAGATTTGGTGGGTAAAGGCAGCCGCAGCTTGCTGGGTTGCCACATTATGAATGATGAAAGCGTGGTGTTTGGTATATCTCAGCCGAAACTGGCGCAGCGACGCGCCGCGTACTGGATTTGCGGTTTAGGTATCTTCACCATCTGGCCGCTGTCGGTCATCGGCGGCGCGGCGATCGGGCGTTTCATTCCCGATGTATCGGCCATTGGTCTGGATGCGGTATTTCCGGCGATTTTGATTGCCCTGATTTTCCCGGCGCTACGCCAGCGTCGCACGCTGATCCCCGCCTCGCTTGGCACCGTGCTGTCTGTGCTGGCGACGCCCTTTGTGCCAGCGGGCATGCCAGTGTTGTTTTCACTGTTGGGATTACTGAGCTGGCGGGAGCGTAAAAATGCAAAATAATCTGATCATTGGCGGCATTGCGCTTCTGGCGGTGGGCACTTATGCGATCCGCTTTGCCGGTTATCGTCTGGGCAGCCGCATGCAGATGTCGGATCGCGCTCGCAATATGCTGTCCGATGCCGCCACCGTTTTGCTGCTGGCGGTGGCCGTAACCACCGCGCTGTTTGAAGGCACGCACTTTGCCGGTGTGGCGCGCATCACCGGCGTGCTGTTTGCAGTGTTTCTCGCCTGGCGTCGCACACCGCTTATCCTCGTGATTATCGGTGCCGCGTTGATGACTGCGCTGTTGCGCTATTTGGGCGTACCCTGATCGCGCCAGGTTTGTGCGCGTAATTCATACACCAAACTGGCGGGTGCGCCCGGAACATCGTAAACCTGGTCGTAACAGCGCAGACCCGCCTTTTCCAGCACCTGCTGTGACGCGAGATGATCGTGACGCACCGCCGCATCAATCACCGTAAGCTGACATTCATCGAAGCCGTAAGCGATCACCGTTCGGGCGAACTCGGTGGCGTACCCTTTTCCCCACGCCTCTTTTGCCAGACGATAGCCAAGATTGTTTACCGGCCTGCCAGCAAACTCGCGCACCGTTAAGCCGCCAAATCCCAAAACCTTATCTGGCTGTTCACGCAGACAGATTGCCCAGTTGCCAAAGGGAAAGGATTGCCAGTGTGCCAGCCAGCGATTTAACACTTCTTGAGCACAGGCTAAATCGGGAAACGGGCCGGCCGGATTAAACATGTTGGTATCCGGATCGCCATAGATGGCAAACAGCCGTTGAACATCGTTGGGCTCAACCGGGCGGAGAAACAAGCGAGAGGAGGTGAGTTGCATGATCGTAACCTTTTGTAGCCGGATTCGGCGTTATCTTCCTGATGAGTTTTGCTACTGTGATACTCCACGGATTACTAGCATAGAGGAAAACGAATGAAACCGCGTTTAGCCCGCTGTGATGAAACGGCCGTACTGTGGCGCATCCGTAATCTTGCCATTCGCCACGGTTGTCAGGCGGTTTATCCGGCTGATGTCATCGCCGCATGGACGCCAGATGCGCTGCCATCCGGCTATTTCGAGGCGGTAAAAAGCAATCCGTTTTATGTGGTAGAGGATCCTGAACATGGCGTGGCCGCAACCGGTTTCCTCGATCTGCATAGCGGCAGCGTTGAAGCGATCTTTACCTTGCCCGCCTGCAACGGCAAAGGTTATGCCAGCGTAATCATGCAGGCGATTATCGATGAAGCGCGTCAGCGTGGTTTTACGCAACTGACGCTCGCCGCCACGCCCAACGCCAGTGGTTTCTATCGTCGCCACGGTTTTCGCGTGGTGCGGGAAGCGCTTTATCCCTCGGCGCTGGCGCAAGCCGATCTTCCTTGCGTAGAAATGGTACGCGAGCTTTAAGGCTAAAATGAAATACAGTACAAACAACAAGGATCGCGTGAATATGGTAATTAACTGCGTAGCGTATCGCCACGGCAAGCGCGAAGAACATGTCGATATCGCCGACATTAGTGAAGTACTAAAAGAAGAGAAATCCTTCGTCTGGATGGGATTGTACCAACCTGAACCGGCCTTTATGCAGACGCTGCAGCAGGAGTTTAGCCTGCACGAACTGGCGATTGAAGATGCGCTGGTGGCACATCAGCGACCGAAGATCGAGCAGTATGGCGATTCGGTATTTATCGTGGTAAAAACCGCCCACATGGATGATTTGCAGCGCATCACCTTCGGTGAAACCCACTTCTTCCTCGGCAAAAACTTCCTGATCACTGTGCGTCACGGTTCTTCGGAAGGCTATGCAGACATCCGCACCAAAGCCGAAAAGAACCAGGCATTACTGTGTGAAGGACCGGGTTATGCGCTCTATTGCATCCTCGATTTTATCGTTGATAACTACAGCAAAATCACCGAATCACTTAACGATCGCATCAGTGGTCTGGAAGAGGGCATGTTCACCACGCGTTTCGACAGCGACGCGCTGCAAAACGTTTATCACTTGCGCCGTGAACTGCTGGCACTGCGCAATGCGGCGCTGCCTGTGACAGAGATCTGCCAGCAGCTGGTGCGCTTCCATGAAGATATTATTCCGAAAAATCTGCGCGCCTATCTGCGTGACGTGCAGGATCACGCGCATCACGTGATGATCGATGCGGAAGATATGCGCGAAATGCTCACTAGCGCGATGCAGGTCAATCTGGCGCTGGTGTCGGTGCAGCAAAGCGAAGTGAATAAGAAGCTCGCCGGCTGGGGGGCGATTCTGATTGTACCGACCATTATTTTCAGCATGTACGGCATGAACTTCCCGGACATGCCAGAATTGCACACGCATTTTGGTTATCCCGCGGTGGTGGGCGTAACGGTCGTCATCTGCTGCGTAATGTGGTGGCGGCTGAAAAAAGCGGGTTGGTTGTAGTATGCAGGACTTCACCTTCATTATTTGAGTTAGGTCATGCCATTCTGGAGCGTCAAAACATGTTTAATATCGGCCTGCTGCTGTTCCCCAACCTCACGCAACTTGATCTCACCGGTCCGTGGGAAGTGTTTGCCCGCCTGCCCAACGTTAACAGCTATCTGATTTGGAAAGATCGCCAGCCGGTGATGTCCGATCGTGGTCTGGCGATTCTACCAACTACGACGTTCCAGGATTGCCCCCCGCTGGATCTTATCTGCATTCCCGGTGGTCCCGGCCAAATTGCGTTGATGGAAGATGACGAAACGTTGGGGTTTGTGTGCCGCATGGCGGAAAGCGCAAAGTGGGTCACATCGGTATGTACTGGTTCACTGGTGTTAGGCGCAGCAGGCTTGTTGCAGGGATATCGCGCGACGTCGCATTGGGGGTCACTTGAACAACTCAGCTTACTCGGGGCTACGCCGGTGGCAGAACGTGTGGTGCGTGACCGCAATCGTATCACTGGGGCGGGCGTAACATCGGGCATCGATTTTGCCTTAAGCGTGGCGGAAGCGCTTATGGGGCGTCAAATAGCGGAAAATATCCAGCTGCAGATGGAGTACGATCCGGCGCCACCGTTCAACTCAGGTTCGCCACGCAGCGCCTCGCCGGAAAGGTTAGCAGAGGCAAAACTCCAAATGCAGGACTTCATTGCTCGCCGACGCGCGGCAACCGAACGTGCCGCGGCGCGGCTCAAACGCAACGGATGAAAACGGGCGATTTCAGCCTGAAATCGCCACGGGTTTGAACCCTTAATGTGCGCTGGCAGTAGGGCGCACGGTGATTTCATTGATATCTACGTCGCCAGGCTGATCGATGGCCCAACTAACTGCTTTGGCAATAGCTTCAGGCTTGAGCGCAATCTGGCGATAGCTCTTCATTGCTTCACGCGCGGTGTTATCGCTGATGGTATCGGCGAGTTCAGATTCAACCACGCCGGGATTGATCACTGTCACCCGCAGTTGCTGCGATTCCTGGCGCAGACCATCGGAAATGGCGCGCACGGCGAACTTGGTGGCGCAGTAAACGGCTGCGGTTGGCGAAACGGTTAGTGCGCCAATCGAGGCGATGTTGATGATGTGACCAAACTGCTGCGTATGCATGGTTGGCAGCACCGCCGCGATGCCGTAGAGCACACCACGAATGTTGACGTCCAGCATCAAATCCCACTCTTCGACTTTCAGTGCGCTCATCGGTGACAGCGGCATCACGCCCGCGTTATTGATCATCACATCAATGCGGCCATATTTTTCCAGCGCAAAGTCTGCCAACTGCTGCACATCAGCGCGCTGCGTGACATCGCTGGCGAGATAATCCACGCTTGCACCGGCTAACCGCAGTTCATTGCACAAAGTCTCCAGACGATCGGTGCGGCGCGCACCGAGTACCAGTTGATGTTCTTGCTGC
Source organism: Pantoea sp. E2023-21 (assembly GCF_051302795.1). NCBI lineage: Bacteria > Pseudomonadati > Pseudomonadota > Gammaproteobacteria > Enterobacterales > Erwiniaceae > Pantoea > Pantoea sp. E2023-21. Next base: position 736,499 of record NZ_CP195345.1, read on the forward strand.
GCTAAATGGCGCGCAATGCCTTCACCAATACCGCTGCTGGCACCGGTTAAAATAATCACTTTTTTCGCTGTGTTCATGCTGCACTCCTCGTTAAGTTGACGAGGATATTGTTGATAAATCACGCCGTGTGCGACAGACCGGATTATGGCGCATCTTTGCCTAATCCTCTCGCCTACATTGTGCGGGCGTCATTTTCACCGCTATGCTTTGCCTGAATCTCTCTGAGGAAACCCTTTATGTCGCAAACCGTACAACAGCGTACCTGCGCCTTACTCAGTCAGCTGGCACGTCAGGAAGGCTACACGGAATCATTGCTGGAAAGCGTGCGCTTTATGCGTGCCGACCGGCAATGGGCACGAACGCCAGTGCTGTACGAGCCAAGTATTATCATTATTTGTCAGGGATCGAAGCGCGCTTTTCTCGCCGACAAAATGTATCGCTACGATGCGCAGCACTACCTGGTGTTATCGGTGCCGCTGCCATTTTCTGCGGAAACGGAAGCCACGTCAGAAGAGCCGCTGCTGGGCATCGCCATTCGTCTGGATGTGGACATGGTGGCAAGGCTGGTGGCGCAACTGACCAGCTGTGAAACGGCAGTTAACGCTTCACCGGCGGGTATCATTTCTACACCGATTAATCAGACGTTAGCAGAGAGTACGCTACGTTTACTGGAAGCGCTGAGCGATCCGCTTGAAGCCAAAATGCTAGGACCCGCGCGCGTCGAGGAGATTTGCTTTCGCATATTAATCGGTGAGCAGGGTGGCGCGGTGCGTGCCGCGTTGACTTATCAAGGCCATTTCGGCCGTATCGCACGTGCTTTACAGCGTATTCATGCCGACTGGCGTCAGCCGCTGGATGTACCGCATCTGGCGAACGAGGCGGGGATGAGTGTGCCGCGTTTTCATCTGCATTTCAAAACCGTGACGCAGACTTCGCCGATTCAATACCTTAAATCACTGCGTTTACATCAGGCGCGATTAATGATGATCCGCGATAACCTGACCGCCGCGGGTGCAGCCGCGCGTGTCGGCTATGAAAGCGATTCGCAATTTAGTCGTGAGTTTAAACGGATGTTTGGTCGCAGTCCGGCGGAAGAAGCACGGGAAATGAAAAGCGCGTTCGAATTATTACCGCCGGAGCAGTTGTCCGGCCGGTTACAGGCGCATTAGCTCAGCGAATGCCCATTACGGCAACCACCAGCAAAATCCAGAATGCTGCACAACCCGCGAACATCATTTGCCAGACTACACGGCGTTCTGCGGTTAAAAGAGAAGATAGGCGTAAACGTAAAATCGATTGCATAGCGACCTCCAATCAGAATGGTTAAAAATTGGCGTGCTGGGGCAGGAAGGTGCCGTCAGCGAATAAGACTATTCTGACTATTTATCGGCAATATAATCGACAAGACCAGTCTTGTTTGACTGTTGTTCATGAAAGAAAAAACAGGAAAGCCGCGAGCGAAAGGGATTCGCTCGCGGCTATCGGGGAGGATTAACAGGCTTGCTACACGTTGCGCGTCACGCCACCATCAACACGAATATTCTGAGCGGTAATATAGGCTGCGCCCGGTGAGGCGAGGAAAGCGATGGTCGCCGCCACTTCTTCAGACGTGCCGTAACGTTGCAGCGGAACGCTGTCGCGGCGCTCATCGGTTTTCGGCAAGCTGTCGATCCAGCCAGGTAAGACATTGTTGATGCGAATGTTATCAGCCGCGTAGGTATCGGCGAAGATTTTCGTGAAGGATGCCAGCCCGGCGCGGAACACCGCTGAAGTCGGGAACATATCCGTCGGCTCAAACGTCCACGCCGAGGAAATATTGATGATGCTGCCGCCGCCTTGTTGCTGCATGATGGGCGTGACCAGACGCGTGGCGCGCACCACATTCAAAAAGTACGTTTCCATTCCGAGCTGCCACTGCTCATCGGTTAATTCCAGAATCGGTGCGCGCGGACCATGACCTGCGCTGTTCACCAGCACGTCAATGCGGCCCCAGCGTGCCAGCGTTTTATCCACCAGCGTGTTTAAATCCTCCTGTGACTGATTCGAGCCTGTCACCCCTAAACCACCCAGTTTTTCCGCCAGCGTTTCACCTTTGCCGGAGGAGGAGAGGATGGCCACTTTAAAGCCGTCGCTCGCCAGTTTGCTGGCGGCTGCGGCGCCCATCCCGCTACCGCCAGCCACAATAACTGCTACTTTTTCTACTGCCATAATTCACCTTCCAGCTAATGAGTAATCGATTTAGGCCAGTATAAAAGGTAATTTTGGCAACAGAGAGTCAGTCTGTTTGTCATTTGACGATAGGAAAACTACAGGATGAGTCAGGGATTTAACGCGCTACCCCCGCTTAATGCCTTAAAAGTGTTTGAGGCGGTGACGCGACACCTTAATTTTCGTCTGGCGGCGGAAGAGTTAGGCGTGACGCAGGGGGCGGTGGCACAGCAAATTCGCGGTCTGGAGGCCAGCCTTGGGCTAAAACTGTTTGAACGATTGCCGCGCACGCTGGCGCTGACCGGCGCGGGGGCGGGCTATGCAGTTAGCATTCGCCAGGCATTTGAGTTAATTGATGAGGCCACACGCACGCTGCGACCGGAGCCCAATCGTTTAACCCTGAGCGTAACGCCCACCTTTGCCAGTCGCTGGATGCTGCCGCGCTTACCTGGTTTTACTGCTGCGTGGCCAGATATCGATCTGCGCGTATTGGCCTCTGAGCGGCTGGTGCAGTTTCATCATGAAGGTGTCGATTTGGCGGTGCGTTACGGGCGGCCGCCATTTGGTGCCGGACTCGACGCCACCTTGCTGTTCAGCCAAACGGTATTGGCGGTAGTGAGTCCCACGCTACTGGCTGAAATGGGCGATCCAGCTGAAAGCGATCGCTGTCTGCGCTACGCCTTGTTGCACGATGGTCACCATCTGTGGCCGGTATTTCTCGCGTCTATCTTTCCCAATTTATCGCTGCATCATCAGCATCACCTGCGTTTCAATCAAACCGCGCTGGCGCTGGAGGCGGCGATCAGCGGGCAGGGCATCGCGCTGACCAGCCCGCATTTTGTGCAGAACGATCTGGCTAGCGGCCGTTTGGTACCCGCTTTCCGTCAACAAATGACCATGGATGCCGGTTGGTATCTGGTATGGCCGCGCCGTCCACGCGAGCCCGCGCCGGTTTTGGCGGTACGCGACTGGCTTCTGACACAGGTTAACGGCTGATTGGCTAAATTTCGAAATCAGTAAAACTGATGATCCGCGATGGATCATGAATGTTATAACTGCTTAATGATGCAGACGTGGGTTTTTATCCTGTCAAGGCAGTGAATTAGCAAAATATTGCTTAAATTCAGCAAGTAAACAAATGGATGGCGCGTTGCATTCTGCCGATTGCTGTGAATAAATACAGAGTCAATATTAATAAAAATGCCATTAAGGCCAGGCTCGCGCCTGAGAAAGATCATTTCCTATGACCGATCATAAAGATGTTTTAGCCAGGGACATCAGCGCCAGAAGTGAAAGTATGCAGGCGCATCTCATCGCCATTCGCCGTGATATTCACGCGCATCCGGAGCTGGGTTTCGACACCATTCGCACTGCCCACATCGTAGAGCAGGAGTTGCTGCGCCTGGGTCTGACGCCGAAAACCGGCGTCGGCAGAACCGGCGTAATGGTCGATATTGTTGGCGCGCATCCCGGCAAAACCGTGCTATTGCGCGCCGATATGGATGCGTTGCCGATTCACGAACAAACGGGCTTACCGTTCAGCAGCCACTATCCCGGTAAAATGCACGCCTGCGGCCACGATATTCATACCGCGACCATGCTGGGTGTGGCGGCGATTGTGCCGCACTACCGCGCACAACTGCATGGCACTTTGCGGCTAATTTTCCAGCCAGCGGAAGAGACGCCAGACAGCGGTGCCGAAGCGATGATCGCTGATGGTGCGGCCGACGGCGTCGATCTCGCCATCACCCTGCACAATAAGCCGGAACTGGCCGCGGGCGAAATTGGCCTGACGCGCGGTGCCAGCACCGCTTCCAGCGACGAATTTGATGTAGTGGTACACGGCAAATCAACGCACGCTGCCCGTCCGCACATGGGTACCGATCCGATCATTGCCGCAGTGAATCTGGTCAGTCAGCTGCAAACCATTATTTCGCGCGAACTCGATCCAGCCAATTCGGCGGTGCTGACCATCGGCCACATTCATGGCGGCACCACCCACAACATCATCTCTGATAGCTGCCTGATTCAGGGCACGGTGCGCGCCAAATCTCCGGCGGCACGGGCGCATATCGAAGAGGCATTCAAACGTATCTGTGCAGGCGTAGCGCTCTCTCTGAATGTGCGCGTTGAGGTCAATTACCAGCGCGGCGTTCCGCCGTTGATGAACGACGAGGCGCTTATTGATGCGCTGGAACCGATTTTGTCGCATCAATTTGGTAAACCGATCGTCGCTAAACCGAGCGCCAGCTTTGGTGCCGAAGATTTCTCGCTGTTTACCGAGCGCGCGCCAGGTTGCCAGATCCACATTGGATCCGGCGCACCGGGACGCGACGACCATCTGCATAATTCGGATTATCAACCCGACGAGCGCAGTATCCATAGCGGCACGCAGGCATTAGCCCGTTTAGCCATTGATTTACTTTCTTAAAATAACGAACTCTGAGGTCTTATGATGATGCGTAAAGGACTGTTTACCGCTTCTGTGGGCATGCTGCTGCTTGCCTCGTCCGCTCTGGTGCAGGCTAAAGATTTTGGCACGCTGAAATTCGCGACTGAAGCTGCTTATCCGCCGTTTAACCAATCCACGCCCAACGGCAAAATCGTCGGTTATGAGCCAGATATGGTGGCTGAGATCGCCAAACGTGCCGGTTTTAAATATGAAATCGTGGCGCAGAAATGGTCCGGTATGATTCCGGGGTTAGTCGACGGTAAATATGACGCAGTGATCGATGCTGTGACCGTGACGCCTAAGCGTGAAGAAGTGGTGGATTTCTCGCGCCAGTACACCGTGAGTATTTCGGGTTTCGTCACCCTGAAAGGCAGCGCGGTTGATACATTGCCGGGCAATGGCGAAGTGGTGCTGGCGGATGATGAAGCTGCTATGACCAAATCAATTGATGCGCTGAAAGCCAAATTCAAAGGTAAAACCATTGCGGTGCAGGTTGCCACCATTCAGGCTGATTTCCTGAACAAATATCTGGCGGATGTGGCAACGATTCGTACTTATCAGGCCGGTCCGGAAACGTTCGCCGATCTGCTGAATGGTCGCGTTGATGCGGTCATGGCGTCTCGCACTAACCTCAATGCCTATGTGAAAAAGCATGCGGATACCGTGAACAGTACCGGTTACGGTTTCTCCGGTGGCGTGCTGGGCCAGGGTTCGGCTATCGCGATTCAGAAAAACAATCCTGAATTGAAGGCGGCGCTGGATAACGCGTTAAATTCAATGATCAAAGATGGCACGCTGAAGCAGCTGTCTGAAAAATGGTTCGGCGAAAACGTCGCACCTAAAGAGTAATTCCAGGCGCTTATGGCTATTGATTGGCAAATCTTAGGTTTTGGTGATGAAGGCTGGGGCGGCGTGTTGCTTAACGCCGCCACGGTGACCGTCACCGTTTCATTATGTGCATGGTTGCTGGGCGCTATCCTCGGCAGCTTACTGTGCTGGATGCAGATTGGGGGTGGGCGTTGGCAGCAACGCCTCGCCAACGGCTACATCACGCTGTTTCGTGGTGTGCCGGAGCTGCTGGTGATCTACCTGTTCTATTTTGGTGGACGTCAGGTGGTGTCGTTTGTGGGGGAAAGTCTTGGCCTGCAAGGACCGTTTGATGTGAACGGCTTTGTTGCTGGCGCGATCGCCATCGGCCTGATCTCCGGCGCTTATCAAAGTAGTGTGTTCCGCGGTGCGTTCTACGCGATTCCGAAAGGAACGCTTGAAGCCGCCACGGTAACGGGCATGGGACGTTTGATGCTGTTTCGCCGCATGATTGTGCCCCAGGCGCTGAAAACTGCGCTACCGGGCATGGGTAATCAGTGGCAATCGGTGATCAAGGAGTCGGCGCTAGTTTCCGTCACCGGCTTGGTGGAAACCATGAACCAAATCTCCACTGCCTCGAACTCCACACAGATGCCGTTCTTCTTCTACAGCGTTGGTGCGGTGATCTACCTGATCATTACCACCTGTTCCGATTTTGTTTTCCGCTATGTGGAAAAAGTGGCCATGCGCGGGCAACAACGCGCGCGGTTGTAAGGAGCCACGATGGATGTCACTTTCCTGCAGCACACCTTAGCTGCTTTGCTGCGCGGTCTGCCGTTAACGCTTAATCTGGCGCTGCTATCGCTGTTGGGCGGCGGCGTACTGGCGTTACTGCTCAATTTACTGCGGCAGAATCGTCTGGGTAGTTACGTTACGCGTTTCTACGTCTGGGTATTTCGCGGCACGCCGCTGCTGATACAGATCTTTATGATCTATTACGGCCTCGGCAGCTTGCCTGCGGTGCGTGAAAGCGTGCTGTGGCCGTTGCTGCGCGATCCTTACTGGTGCGGCTTGATTGCGCTGGTGCTTAACGATGCGGCTTACACTTCGGAGATCTTGCGCGGCGGCCTCAATGCGGTGAGCGTGCAGTCGCTGGAAGCGGCCAAAGTGAGCGGCATGTCGCGTTTCACCACACTGCGGCGTATTACGTTGCCGCTGGCGGTGCGTCAGGCGCTGCCAGCTTACAGCAATGAAATTATCTCGATGATAAAGTCGACTTCCCTGGTCAGCACCATCAGCCTGATGGAAATGACCGGCATTGCCGACTCGATTGTCTCTGAGACTTTCCGCGCGCTGGAAGTGTTTATCAGCGCAGCGATTATCTATCTGCTACTGACCGTGCTGGTGAGTAAAGCGGTGGCGCTGCTGGAGCGTCGTTTGTCCCCTTATCAGGTTGGAGCACGTCCATGAGTAAACCCACTATCGCCCTGAGCCATCTCAGAAAAAGTTATAGCGGGCACGAAGTACTGCACGACATCAGTTTAACGGCTCAGGATGGCGACGTGATTTCGCTGATTGGCGCCAGCGGTTCAGGCAAGAGCACCTTGCTGCGCTGCATTCCTTTTTTGGAAGTGCCGCAGGGTGGGGAAATAGCGGTGGGTGACGAAGTGGTCACTATCGATAATCCTGATGAAAAGCTGAGCCGTGAACAGCAGCGCCGCATCAAATTGATGCGTATGCAGCTCGGCTTTGTCTTCCAGGGCTTCAACCTTTGGCCACACAAAACCGTGTTGCAGAACATCATCGAAGCGCCGATTCATGTGCAGAAGCGCAGCAGTAAAGAGGCAATTGAAGAGGCTGAAGCGCTGTTACAAAAAGTCGGGCTGTACGAGAAGCGCAACGCCTGGCCATCGCAGCTTTCCGGGGGACAGCAACAGCGCGTGGCGATTGCCCGTGCGCTGGCGCAGCAGCCGAAAGCGATTCTGTTTGATGAACCGACCTCAGCGCTTGATCCCGAGTTGGTGGGCGAAGTGCTGCGCGTGATTCGTAGCCTGGCGGAGGAGGGGCGCACCATGATTATCGTGACGCACGAAATGGGCTTTGCACGCGATGTGTCTAACAAAGCGGTGTTTCTGCATCAGGGCAAAATTGAGGAAGCCGGTTCGCCGCAGCAAGTATTCAGTGATCCTCTCTCTGCGCGCTGTCGCGCATTTGTAAGTAGTCACTTACAGCGTAATAGTTAACCTGCCAGGATAAAATTCCTCCCTAAGGCACCCGCTTATAGTGTGAGCGGGTGCCTTCTCTTTGTCGCTGATATCTCTCCCCCAACTGCCTCTAAAAAAAGTTAGCAACGTTAAATTATTGATTGATGTAAACGTTTCACCTGGATTAGATCTGCCTGGCCTGAAAACTTTATTTTGAGATTTATCCTGGGCCCTGTCTCATCTCCCATCAGTGATTTAATCTAAATCATCAGAAATTTCCTATATAAATCAGATCGAAAAGATCACTTTGCCTGATTGCCTTCCTAAAATATCAGCTATATATTCGCGCGGTAACACACAGGGAAAGTGTGCCTACGCGTGCTTTCCGCGCCATTTTTACAAGGAGTAAACATGAGCAACTCTTATCAGAATGAAATCCCTAAAGCACGTATCAATTTGAAGCTTGACCTGCATACGGGCGGTTCGGCTAAGAAAACTGAGCTTCCCCTTAAACTGCTGGTCACCGGCGATTTCAGCAACGGTGCGGAAGACCGTCCGCTGTCTGAGCGTGAAAAAATCAACGTAAACAAAAACAACTTCAACAGCGTGCTGGCCGATATCGCGCCTGCGGTGTCCTTTGCCGTGCCGAATACGCTGGCCGGCGACGGTAGCGAAGAGAACGTGGCGCTTCATTTCCGCGACATTAAAGACTTCGAGCCGGAGCAAGTTGCCCGTCAAATCCCGCAGCTGCGCGCCATGCTGGCGATGCGCAATCTGCTGCGCGACCTCAAATCTAACCTGCTGGATAACGTCACCTTCCGCAAAGAGCTGGAAGCCATCCTGAAAGATCCGGCACTCAGCGACGAACTGCGCAGCGAGCTGTCTGCGTTAGCCACCGATCAAGCCTGATCATCCCCGTAACGGACTATAGAGAGAGAATGCTGATGTCAGTTCAGAATGAAACCCATTCCAATGGCGCAACCACCGTGCTGGATCGCCCTGCTGCGGGCGGCGTATACGCTTCACTGTTTGAAAAAATCAACCTCAATCCAGTGTCAGAGCTGAGTGACCTCAATGTCTGGCAGGACAATCAGGCGATGTCTGATGCCACCGCCGACGAGCGCGTGACCGCCGCGATGCAGGTGTTCCTGACGCGCCTGAAAATCAGCGGTGCGAAAGTCGAAAAGCTGGATAAAAACCTGTTGGATCATCACATCGCCGAGCTGGACCGCCAGATCAGCCGCCAGCTGGACGCGGTGATGCATCACGATGCGTTCCAGAAGGTGGAATCAGCGTGGCGCGGCCTGAAGTCGCTGGTGGATAAAACCGACTTCCGTCAGAACGTAAAAATTGAAGTGCTGGACGTGTCGAAAGACGATTTGCGTCAGGACTTCGAAGATGCGCCGGAAATCATCCAGAGCGGCCTTTACTTGCAAACTTATGTAGCTGAATACGACACGCCGGGCGGCGAGCCGATTGGCGCGGTAATTTCCGCTTATGAATTCGACGCCTCCGCGCAGGACGTGGCGCTGCTGCGCAATCTGTCAAAAGTGGCGGCCTCGGCGCACATGCCGTTCATCGGATCGGTCGGCCCGCAGTTCTTCCTGAAAGAGTCGATGGAAGAGGTGGCTGCCATCAAAGATATCGGCAACTACTTTGACCGCGCCGAATACATTAAATGGAAGTCGTTCCGCGATACCGACGATTCCCGCTATATCGGCCTGACCATGCCGCGCGTGCTGGGTCGTCTGCCGTACGGTCCGGACACCGTGCCGGTGCGCAGCTTCAACTATATCGAAGAAGTGAAAGGCCCGGACCACGATAAATACCTGTGGACTAACGCCTCGTTCGCCTTCGCCGCCAACATGGTGCAGAGCTTCATTAGCAACGGCTGGTGCGTGCAAATTCGCGGCCCGCAGGCGGGCGGCGCGGTGCAGGATCTGCCGATCCATCTCTACGATCTCGGCACCGGTAACCAGGTGAAAATCCCGTCTGAGGTGATGATCCCGGAAACCCGCGAGTTCGAGTTCGCTAACCTCGGCTTTATCCCGCTTTCCTACTACAAGAACCGCGATTACGCCTGCTTCTTCTCGGCCAACTCGACGCAAAAACCGGCAATCTACGACACCGCCGATGCCACCGCCAACAGCCGCATCAATGCGCGTCTGCCGTACATCTTCCTGCTGTCACGCATCGCGCACTACCTGAAGCTGATCCAGCGCGAAAACATCGGCACCACCAAAGATCGTCGCCTGCTGGAGCTGGAGCTGAACACCTGGGTGCGCACGCTGGTGACCGAGATGACCGATCCGGGTGACGAGCTGCAATCCTCACACCCGCTGCGCGATGCGAAGGTGCTGGTGGAAGATATCGAAGACAACCCGGGCTTCTTCCGCGTCAAGCTGTTCGCTATCCCGCACTTCCAGGTGGAAGGCATGGACGTGAACCTGTCGCTGGTGTCGCAGATGCCAAAAGCTAAAGCGTAAGGCGGCGATAAGGGATGAAAACAGAACAACCACTCTGGGGCCGGGGCACCATGATCTCGCCCCAGCACTTTCAGCAGCAGTTCGCCTGGCAGGCGTGGCACAGCGAGTGCATTGCGCGCATGGGACTTAACCAACCTTGGGGCGTGCTGCAGGCGGAGTTTGAGCCGGACGCGCTGAAGCTTGGCCGACTCAAGCCGCGTCATCTGCATCTGCGCTTTCGCGACGGCACGCTGGTCGATACCCATAACGCCGATCCGCTGCCACCGACGCTGACACTTGAGGCGGAGCAGAAGGAAGTGACGGTTGTTTTGGCGCTGCCGCAACTCTATGCCAACGGCGGCAACTGCCTGCAGGAGAGCGACGTGGCCGAGCGACCGGTGCGCTTCCGCCAGCGCTGGCGCGATATCCGCAACCTGTTCGGGGATGACACCCGTCAGGTTGCGGTATTACAGCCTGAACTAACGCTGCGTTATGCGCATCAGGACAACAGCGACTGGCTGACCTGCCCCGTTGCGCGTCTGCAGCAGGATGCGCAGGGCGGATGGGTGCTGGACGGCCAGTTCCTGCCGCCACTTTTGACGCTGCAATCCAGCCCGTGGCTGGTGACAGCACTTGAACAGCTGGTGACGCAGCTGCGTGCCCGTCTGGTACGCCTGATGGCGATGCGCCGCGAAAGCAACCAGCGCATGGCCGATTTTGCCGTCGCCGATGTATCGCTGTTCTGGCTGCTTAACGCGCTCAACAGCGCCGAACCGGTGCTGGCTGATTTTCTACGCCATCCGCAAAGCCCGCCGGAACGGCTTTATCCGGAGCTGGCAAGGCTGGCGGGCAGTTTGCTGACGTTCTCGCTGGAGCATCAGGTGAAGGCCATCCCGGCTTACCGGCATGACAACCTCAATGAAGTATTTCCGCCGCTGTTCAGCCTGCTCGGCACGCTGCTGGAAGCTAGCCTGCCGTCGCGCATGGTGGCGATAGAGATGAGCCACGATCGCCGGCTGCGTCAGTGGCAGGCGCGTCTCAACGATCCGCGTCTGCGCGAGGAAGCCGACTTCTACCTGTCAGTGCGCTCGCCACTGCCGGTGGCGCAGCTGCAGGAACAGTTCCCGCGCCAGTGCAAAGTGGGCAGCCCCGATGACGTCATCGCGCTGGTCAACAGCTCGCAGTTGGGGATCCCACTGAAGCCGCTCAGCCATGTGCCGGCCGCCATTCCGCTGCGACTGGAAAACCAGTATTTCTCGCTGGATCTGTCGCATCCGGCGGCACGCGCCATGCTCGAGAGCGGCAGCTGCATGTTTTATGTCCCCGGCACGCTGGGTGATCCGGAACTGGAACTCTTCGCGGTACTGAAATCATGAGTACAACATCACAAACCCCGGATATTGATGCGCTGCTGCAAAACACCTGGCTGCAGGTGATCAGCCTGCGTCATGGCCCGACATTTTCCGACGGCGAAGGGCTGACGCTGTGGCAGCGCTGCGTCGCTGATGCGGAGCGGGTGCAGCTGGCGCTGCGTGACGCGGGCGTCAGCCGCGAGAGCTGTCATAACATTCTGCTGGCGCAGTGCGCACTGCTGGATGAGGCGGTGAAAGGGCGCGGCGTGCAGGATGATGCCTGCCTGCAGTGGTATCACATGCCGCTGCAGGGCCATTTTTTACAAACCATGGACGCGGGTGAAACGCTGTGCGATCGCATGCAGCAGGTGCTGGCCCAGCCGGAAGCCGACGAGAGGGTGCTAACCTGCTTTCATCGCGTGATGCTGCTGGGTTTTCTTGGCGGTTATGTGTCTGCTGATACGCCCGCGCGCCAGCAGCTGATGAGCGCGCTGACGAAACGCGTACCTCCTTTCACACGAGCGGCGGATGCGCCGTTGTTATCGCTGGCAAGCGGTGGCTTGCGCGCGGGCTGGCTCAGTAGCTGGCCTGCACGTCTTGGTCTGACCGCGCTGCTGCTGGCTGCGCTGTGGTGGGGACTGAATCACTGGCTCGATCACCTCATCACGACCCTGCTGCCCGGAGTTAAGGGATGAAGCCGCTGCTTCCACGCTTGCTGGTGCTGTGGATCTGGCTGCTTGCGGCGGTGCTGTGCACGCAGTTTCTGAGCTTTGCGCGCAGCAGCGATTTCCTCGTGTTGCTGGCGATACTGCTGCTTGCTGGCACGGTAACGTTCAGGGTGCTGCGCCGCCGCAGGCAAGTGGCGAGTCAGGAATGGACTGATTTACCCGATGCCGCTTATCGGCAGCCGGTAGTGCTGTGCTGCGATGCAGGTGGCCTGTCAGACGAGGAAGCGGTACGCGTGCTGCCGCAGGGCTGTTTTATTCGCGTGAAAGACAGCAGCGAACTGCAACACAGCGTGCGCCAGTTGCTGCTGCAACGCCCTGACTGGGGCCGGCAGATTTCCATTTCTCTGAGTATTAGCCCGCAGCAACATCAGGACAGCACGGTGCTGGAAAATGCGCTGTTCGCGCTGCGCTGGCAACTCGCGCTGCTGCGCCGTGAAACACGCCAGTCGCTGCCGCTACTGCTCAATGTCGGCATTGCCGGCGAGATGACGCAGTGCGCCGAACCGCTCTGGCAGGTTCATCTGGCGGGAAACAGCCCACAAATCTGGCTGGATGACGCCTCGCCGCGCGGCACCAGCGAATGGCTGCAGTCGGGTGGCAGCGTGGCAATGCAGCAGCAGGTCCTGCTCAACTCGCTGGATGCGTGGGCGCGTCAACATGTGTTACGCGTGCTGACGGAGACGCACAGTGATGTCGCCGCCGTGATACCCGCCGCATGTGTATTGCAGCTGCAACCCGCCACGCCTGGCACTGGCCATGACGCTCTGTGGTGCGCCTGGCTGTGGCAGCACACCTCCATCCGCAGCGCCGGTGCCGCAGCGAATACGCCCGTCATCCTTCCCGACTTTATTCTTCCGCTGCTTCCAGCAGGCCGTGGCGTGACGCCCGGAACCCGCGCATTGCGCATCGCGATCACGGCCTTCGCCATTGCCGTTGTGATCGCACTCTGTGCGGTGGCCTGGAATAACCAGTCGATGATCCGTCGCATCGTATTCGACCTCGAACACTACAACCGCATTGCCATGAACGACTACGTGCCGAAGCTTGCTGTTGTGCAGGTACTGCGCGAGGACGCCAGCCAGCTCGACGGCTATGCGCGTCAGGGTGTGCCGCTGCGCCTGGGGCTGGGACTGTATCAGGGTGGTCATCTGCGTCTGCCGGTGCTGCACGCCATCAGTTCATGGATTCCTGAACCTAAGCCTGAACCTAAACCTGTGCCGAAGCCCAAACCTCAGCCAACAGTGGTGCGTCTGGATGCGATGTCGCTGTTCGATTCCGGCAAATCCGATCTGAAAACGGGCTCGACCAAAGTGATGGTGAACGCGCTGGTCAACATCAAAGCGCGCGCGGGCTGGCTGATTGTAATCGCGGGTTATACCGACGATACCGGCCATCCGACGCTCAACCAGCGCCTGTCGCTGAAGCGCGCCGAAGCGGTACGCGACTGGATGCGCGATACCGGTGATGTGGATGAAAGCTGTTTCGCGGTGCAGGGCTTTGGCCAGAGTCGCCCAATGGCGTCCAACGATACCACCGAAGGCCGCGCAGCCAATCGGCGCGTTGAAATCAGTCTGGTTCCGCAGGCCGATGCCTGCCAGGCACCGGACGTAATCCCCCCGTCATCACAGGATGGTGACGGCAATCATGAAGAAAAGGAGTAACAACATGGCAATTCCGGTTTATCTGTGGCTGAAGGACGACGGCGGTGCGGACATCAAGGGATCGGTGGACGTGCAGGATCGTGAGGGCAGCATTGAGGTGGTGGCGCAGCAGCACAACCTCTACATCCCGACCGATAACAACACTGGCAAACTGACCGGCACGCGTATCCACACGCCGTTTCTGTTCACCAAGGAAATCGACTCATCCAGCCCGTACCTTTACAAGGCGGTCACCACCGGTCAGACGCTGAAGTCGGCGGAGTTCAAATGGTACCGCATCAGCGATGCCGGTCAGGAAGTGGAGTACTTCAACACTAAGCTGGAGAACGTGAAGGTGGTGAAGGTCAATCCGGTGATGCATGACGTTAAGGACCCGTCCAAAGAGAAGCACAATCATCTGGAACAGATTGAGCTGCGCTACGAAAAAATCACCTGGACCTACAAAGACGGCAACATTATTCATTCGGACTCATGGAACGAACGCGCCACAGCCTGATTACGCGTCATATTTCGCGTAATCGCCAGCGTTGATCGTAGGGTCGCCATTTATGGCGACCTTGATACGCATTATCCCCAGATGCCTGGTGATTCCATCTTCGACGGGTGAAACCACAAGTCATTTCACATCAGACCTGCTGACCTTATGCGCTTCGGTAAACGGCGACGGGCGGTAGCGTGCCCCTAATCAGGAGAATTTTGCTATGGACAGTCAGTCAGCCGCCTTGCTGCGTCGCCTTAACCCATTCTGCGCGCAGGCGCTTGAAGCCGCCGCGTCGTTGTGCCAGACCCGCGCGCACGCCGAAATTCAGCCGGAACACTGGCTGCTCAAACTACTGGAACAGGGCGAGGGTGACATCATCGTGATCGCGCGACGCTACGAGTGGGATATGGACGCCATCTGGCAGGATTTGCTGGTGTTTCTCGACCGTCAGCCGCGCGCGGTGCGCGGGCGTCCCCAGCTCTCCGCTTCGCTCGAAAGCCTGCTAAAGCAGGCGTGGCTGATGGCGTCAATGCAGGACAACAATTCGCAAATCCGCAGCGTCCATCTGCTAATGGCGCTGGCCGAACAGCCGTCGCTGGTGCGTTGTGAAGGGCTGTGGTCGTTGCTGAGTCTGCGCATGAGCCAGCTGGAACGTCTGCAACTGATGCTGGAAGTGCAATCGGATGAACGCCCGGAGGCGGAGCCGGAGGAAATGCCGGTAAGCACGCTTCAGGATCCAGGCGCGATAAAAGCGCCAACCGCCGAAGCCCTTGCCCGCTTTACCCGCGACGTCACCGCCGACGCGCGCAGCGGCAAAATCGACCCGGTCTTGGGCCGCGACAACGAAATCCGCCAGATGGTGGATATCCTGTCGCGTCGCCGCAAGAACAACCCGATTCTGGTCGGCGAACCGGGCGTGGGTAAAACCGCGCTGGTGGAAGGGCTGGCGCTGCGCATTGCTGAGGGCAACGTGCCGGACAGCCTCAAACCGGTCAGCGTGCATACGCTGGATCTCGGTATGCTGCAGGCGGGCGCGGGCGTGAAGGGCGAGTTCGAACAGCGCCTGAAAAACATCATCACCGAAGTGCAGGCTGCGCCAGAGCCGGTGCTGCTGTTTATCGACGAGGCGCACACCCTTATCGGCGCAGGCAATCAGGCGGGCGGCGCGGACGCGGCCAATCTGCTGAAACCGGCGCTGGCGCGCGGCGAGCTGCGCACCATCGCGGCCACCACCTGGAGCGAGTACAAACAGTATTTCGAGAAAGACGCCGCGCTGGAGCGCCGCTTCCAGATGGTCAAAGTCGACGAGCCGGATGACGATACCGCCTGCCTGATGCTGCGCGGCCTGAAATCGCGCTACGCCGAACACCACGGCGTACACATTACCGACGCGGCGGTACGCGCCGCCGTCACGCTGTCGCGCCGCTACCTCACCGGACGCCAGCTGCCGGACAAGGCGGTTGACCTGCTCGACACCGCCGCCGCACGCGTGCGCATGAGCCAGGACACCACGCCGGAAGCCATTACACGCTTAACAGCGAAGCTCGACGCGCTGAACATTGAACAGCGCGCCATTCTTGATGATGAAGCGCTCGGCGGCACCATCCCGCAGGAGCGCCTGGCCGAAATCGCCGGCCTGATTGCGGTAACCGATGAAGAGCTGGAGGCGCTGGAGCAGCGTTTCGGCATCGTGCAGTCGCTGATGCATGAGCTGCTGGAAGGTCGCAAGGACGCTAGCCAGCGCAGCGCCATCACACAGCTCCAGACCGACCTCGACGCGCTGCAGCCCGGCGAGCCGCTGCTCACCGCCGACGTTGACGCGCGCATTGTGGCGGGCGTGATTGCCGACTGGACCGGCGTACCGCTCTCTTCATTAATGAAGAACGAGCAGGCGGAACTGCTGATGCTGGAAAGCCAGCTCGCCACGCGCGTGGTGGGCCAGGACGCGGCGCTTAGCGCCATCGCCCAGCGCCTGCGCGCCGCCAAAACTGGACTCACCTCGGAAAACGGCCCGCAGGGCGTGTTTCTGCTGGTCGGCACCAGCGGCACCGGCAAAACCGAAACCGCGCTGGCGCTGGCGGATGTGCTGTACGGCGGCGAGAAGTCGTTAATCACCATCAATCTCAGCGAGTATCAGGAAGCGCACACCGTCAGCCAGCTTAAAGGCTCGCCGCCGGGCTACGTCGGCTACGGCCAGGGCGGCATCCTCACCGAAGCGGTGCGCAAGCGTCCGTACAGCGTGGTGCTGCTCGACGAGGTGGAAAAGGCGCACCGCGACGTGATTAACCTGTTCTATCAGGTGTTTGACCGTGGCTTTATGCGCGACGGCGAAGGGCGCGAAATCGACTTCCGCAACACCGTCATTTTGATGACCTCGAATCTCGGCAGCGCTTCGCTGATGCAGTTGCTGGAAGAAACCCCGGACGCCGCCGAATCCGAACTTCAGGCGTGCCTGCGTCCGATCCTGCGTGACCACTTCCAGCCCGCGCTGCTGGCCCGCTTCCAGACGGTGATTTACCGCCCGCTGGTGCGCGAGGCGATGCGCATTATTGTGGAAATGAAGCTGAAGCAGGTCAGCCAGCGGCTGCAACGTCATTACGGCATCCGCACCACCATCGGCGAAGGTCTGTACGAGATGCTCACCGACGCCTGTCTGCTGCCGGACACCGGCGCGCGCAACGTCGACAGCCTGCTTAATCAGCAGATTCTGCCGGTGCTGAGCCAGATGATTTTGCAGCACCGCGCCAGCGGCACCTTGAGCAACAGCCTGACGCTGGGTACCAGTGAAGAAGGCGATGTGACCTTTACGTTCTGAGTGAACGACGGTTTTCTGTACGCGGCAACAAAAGGATTTCACCATGACAGGAACGGCCATTCCCTTCTTCAGCCACAGTCACCACCTGCTGAAGGTCAAAGACGCCTCATTCCCGCTGGACGTGCTCAGCTTCGAAGGAACAGAAGCGCTGAGCGCGCCGTTCAGCTGGCACATCATCTTCACCAGCACCGACAAGCACATCAGCCGCGAGGCGATGTTGCTGAAACCGGCGTCGCTGACGCTGCTGCCATCGCCGCAGAGCCTTAGCGAGCTGCTGCATAAAGCCGGGCCGCTGCGCGTGGTGCAGGGCATGGTCACCGGCTTTGATATGCTCGGCGCGTCTGCCGACGAAGCGCGCTACGCCATCACGCTGCAGCCGCGCCTGGCGCTGCTTTCCCGCACCCGACAGAACGCCATCTGGCAGGACATGTCGGTGCCGCAGATTGCCGAAGCCATCCTGCGCGAGCGCCACGGCATGCGCGGGCAGGACTTTGTATTTAACCTCGGCCGCGACTACCCGAAGCGCGAGCAGGTGATGCAGTTCGACGAAGACGACCTGCGCTTCGTCTCGCGCCTGCTGGCCGAGGTGGGCATCTGGTTCCTCTTCACCACCGACACGCGACTCAACATCGACGTGGTGGAGTTTTACGACGGCCCGCAGGGCTACGTGAACGGGCTGACGCTGCCCGCCGTGCCGCCGTCGGGCCTGCACGACAGCGGCGTGGAGTCGGTGTGGGCGATGGAGAGCCGTTTCCGCGTGGTGGAGAAAACCGTCAGCACCCGCGACTACAACTATCGCGACGCTACTGCCGACATGAACGCGCGGGCCGACGTGACCGGCGGCGACGAGACCACCTACGGCGAAGCCTATCACTGGGCCGACAACTACCTGCAGGCGGGTGAGGCGTACAGCGCGACTCCCGCCACCGAGAGCGGCGCGTTCTACGCCCGGCTGCGCCACGAGCGCTACCTCAACGGTCAGGCGCAGCTGAGCGCCAGGTCCAGCAGCGCGGCGCTGATGCCCGGCGTGGTGGTACGCGCCAGCGGCGGCGACAACGTTGCTGAGGTGTTCCGCAGTGGCGTGGTCATCACCTCGCTGCTTTGCCGCGCGGCGCGCGACAGCAGCATGGAAACCGCTTTTCACGGCATCCCGGCGGAAGGCCGCTACGGCTACCGTCCGGAACCCGCGCCGCGTCCGGTGATGGCCGGCACCTTACCGGCGCGCATCACCAGCACCACCACCAACGACACCTACGGGCACATTGACCGCGACGGACGCTATCGCGTCAGCATGCTGTTTGACCGCGCGGGCTGGGAAAGCGGCTTCGAAAGCCTGTGGGTGCGCCAGTCGCGCCCGTTCGCCGGCGACACCTACGGCCTGCACCTGCCGCTGCTGGCGGGCACCGAGGTGGCGATTGGCTTTGAGCACGGCAACCCGGACCGTCCGTACATCGCCGGCGTGCTGCATGATTCCTCCCGCGCGGACCACGTCACCATCCGCAACTTCAGGCGCAACGTGCTGCGCACGCCGTCGAACAACAAGCTGCGCCTCGACGACACGCGAGGGCAGGAGCACATCAAGCTCAGTACGGAATACGGCGGCAAGAGCCAGCTGAACCTCGGACATCTGGTGGACGGCGAAGGCCAGGTACGCGGCGAGGGCTTCGAGCTGCGCACCGACAGCTGGGGGGCGATACGCGCCAGCAGAGGGCTGTTTATCAGCGCGGACGGACAATCCGGTGCGCGGGGTAAGCAGAAGGACATGCAGCGGGTGCTGTCACGCCTGTCGGCCGCGCTGACTGAAATGCAGTCTCTTGCCGCCAGCGCGCAGCAGGCGCAGGCGCTGGCGGCGGACGTGGCGCGCCAGCAGGCGCTGCTGCAGAAAAAGATAGAAGACATGCAGCAGGAGGTGCTGCTGGGCAGCGCGCCGCAGGGTGTGGCGCTGGTCAGCGGCGGGGATATGCAGCTGTCGGCGCAGGATAACCTGACGCTGACCGCCGGAAGGCAGATGGACCTCGGCGCGCAGAAAGACCTTACCGTGGCGGCAGGCAAACAAATCAGCCTGTACAGCCGTGAAGGTGCAAAATTGTTTAGTTCGCATAACGATATTGATATTCAGGCTCAGGGCGGAAATATCACCACCTGGTCGACGGAGGATACGCATATTTCGAGCGGCAGGAAGCTGGTGGTGACGGCGCAGGATGAGCTGACGCTGATTTGCGGCGGCGGTTATATAAAGCTGAAGGGCGGCCACGTGGAGATTGGCGGACCGGGCAAACTAGTGGTTAAAAACGCGGGCATCAGCAAGGCGGGTGCAGCAGATATGCAGAGCGTGATGAAGTCATTTTCACCAGAAACTTTTGATGAAAAGTTTGTCGTCACAAATGCGTTAACAGGTCATCCGATAGCCAACCTGCCTTACCGCATTACCATGCCAGGAGGTAAGGTGATTGAGGGAGTTACTTCTGCTTCTGGCGAGACTGAACTGGCCCAATCTGAAATTGCTGACGACATGATCCTGACATTTAACCCGGCATCAAAATACTAGTGGAATAGTAAAATGAATAGCGAAAATGATAATAAGATCAGCTTGAGCTTAAAAATAACAATGTTTGCTGTGGTTGTATTTATTGTATTGGCTGTGCTGAGTATTATTTTTTTACCAGTATTACAAACCGTAGGCGCAAGTTTTGGTTTCGGTTTGCCAAGTGGTTCAGGAGGCCGGGCGGTCAGAGATGTTGAGATAGACGTCGAGCCGCAAGTAGTATATCGCATTGATGAACACCGTTTTTTTACTTTTGAAAAATATTTGAATTGCAATAGTGGTGGGTTTGTTTATTACAATGACACAAATAAAAAAATAAAGAAGTTCGCCGGGGTTGAAGGTATGGATAAAAAACCTCAAAATGAAATGTCAATAATAAAACAAAATGATGTTTTATCATATTCTGGTAAGTTTATTTATTCCGCGAGTGATAACGTTATCGCCTATCCTGATAGAGATGTTAACTATAAATATGGAAGTTCAGAATATTATATTAATTACATATCTATAGATAATCACTTTAAAAATGAATTAATTAAGATTTACTCATCCTCTTATAGTCTTGTGGTTGTTTATGATGGTGTGATATACGAAAAAAGCATCGGTGATAAATATCAAAAACATTATATATCAGATGGAAATGATGTTGGAAATAATGGGGGGGTTGTCGATTCACTTGATGGGGTGGTAATTATGGCATCTCAGGATGATCACTTTCATTGCGACGATTCCATCAAACCTAGAAGTGTAAAATACATTAAAAACTGAGATTGAGTCACTTAAATGAACGAAAAAAAAGAACCAGTCCGCACTACCAATTGCCTTTTTGATGATAATGGAAAACCTCATTTTAGAAGCAGTTTATCCCCTCAAAGTGTTAAAGTTAGGGCGGAGTGCAAAATACCTATACATTATCCAGGAATTATCTTTTTTGTACATGGCGTTAATTCTACAGGTGAGTGGTTTTCTTCTGCAGAAGAAAATATTTGCAACGGATTAAATGATCGGCTGGGACTTAATGGTACCCCTTACATGTTAGTGCCAAATAAATACACTTGTGATAATGCTGGAGATTTTGATAAATATAAAAGGGATCGTGAGTTGCTCAATTCCGAAAATGCTAACTCCCCAGTAGTGCGTTTTTATTGGGGCTATCGGGCTAAGGACGGAAATGAGGATATCTATAAGATACCACTTGTTAATCTGAATAATGAAGATTATCACCATTTGAGAAATCAAGGCGCGGATCCAGAAATACTTTGTGGAAAGGGACCCTGGTTTTGGGGAGGTGGTCCATTCCAAAATGGAACAAATAACCTTGTGTCCCTTTGGGGTGAATCAGGGTTTAATGAAAAGTTGCGATATGTAGGTGCTGAAGTGCAAACTTTCGCACCAGATTTTGATCGTTTATTAAAAAATGCACCGCCACGAAAATATTACGCTCACGCTGCAAAGCGACTTTCAGACCTAATTGATTCTATAAGAGAAAAATACCCTAGAGATACCATTAGCATTATTTCACATAGTCAGGGGACTATGATTGCTTTAGCTGCTACAGCACTGGCGCAAAAAGCGCCAGACAGCTTATTTATCCTAAACTCTCCTTATGCCATGAATACAAAAAGTTCAGATTATTTTTCTCTGCCAGATCAAGAAATTTTGTCAGACAGGGCTAGAGAAAAGACTTTGGAAGCTATTATTGAAAAGATAGCAAAAAGAGCGAGTTTTTTACCATTTGATAAATATAATGAATTATTTGTTGGACAATCTGATGATAATCAACCTTGGACACCTGCTATAAATCATAAATCTAAAATACCTTTGAAGACAAAAACCTATGTGCCAGATGGTTTAGAGTCATCAGGTGCTAATTATCCTATAGTCAAACCAAAGCTGCGAGAAGACATTACTACATCAGAACGCTGGATCTCTGAACGAGATAATCATGGTCGCTTTTATATTTATTGTAATCCACATGACAGAGTTATGGGGTCCACACCCTTATTGAGCCTAGGTTGGCAAGGGTTGCCTAACAACGGATTGGATCAAAAACCCCATAAGTTATTAACGAAATATAAAGGACATTTATTTCAGAGAATGATGGCAAGATCCACATCTTGTGGTGCTGAGCCTAATTCTAAAACTCCTTTCTGGCCATTACCTGATAAGAAACCATTCTGGGATGATGGTGGTGATTTATTGACATACAATACTCCAGATTATCAGACCCTTGATATTAATGCGGAGGAGGTCCCCAATCCTATTCCTGCTTCTGATATGATGCAATTTGATATGACGCGACCAAATGGCGGTGAACGTTGGGATAAAAAACCGAAATCCTTTGAGGGAGCTGGATGGGGACAATCATCAATGTTAAAAAGTGGAAACATGACACCTAATGACGATACGTTTAACAACTTTGTCGTGCTATATCCAAAAATTCAAGTGCCTAGTGGAGAGTATCGTCAATCTGGCAGCGAATATCCGAAAGCACAACCTGTGATGCGGTTGGAAACCGACGAGGAAAGACGTATTCGAGTTGGTGCATTTATTTCACAGCCAACAGATCACAGTACATTACCTAATAATCCGAAATTTATGAGGCAGGTAGTAGCCTACGATTTGCCTATAGGTTTCTGTGATGCAACATGGGATAAAGAATTTATGAATAAACTTCGTAACATCGCTGACTGGACAAAAGGTTATGATGTTTATTTTGAAAAGGGAGAATTAAACATTCCACCTATCCCCTCGGAAATATCAAATGAAACCATGTCTGACTTTAAAAAAACAATGGAATGATATAAATAAAAATTAAATGCTAAAGGTTTTCCTTCAACATCGTCATTTTAATATTTACATCTTAATAAATAAAAAAGGGAACTATAATGGGTGGAGTATATGAGTTATTAATTTTTGTGGTTATGGGATGTATAGTGGCTGGCATGTTTATTTCATTATACCTGACTAAATAAATCGAAGGATCGTTCAAAGTATTAAAATTCTTGGCTATATGGTGTGCGATTTCTATGTTTTTACTTCTAATATCATATAGTTGTTGGGTCGGTTGATCTTTTTGCTATTGGTGAAATTAACCTGGCAGTTGCCAATGCTGTATGGAAATTGATAGAGCCGAACACTAAAATTAAAAAAACATTGATTCAATTCTTGTTGATAATATTAACAACCCGTGCATCAATGCTAGCTGGTTTTATGGGGATGGGATGTTTGGATTTATTTATCTGGTAATGTTTTTATACGTAATCTTATCAGATTGTGTTATTACATGGGTGTAAAGGGTTTTAGTTAAAAGAAGTAATTCAAGATGGTGGCGGTGTGGTTTTGTCAATAATTTTTTATTTCTGTATGTTAAATGTCCTCGAATATTATCGTTTTCCGATAATTAGATGACTCTGTGAAGTTGAGTTTCTATTTATCATTCTTAGGTGTAAGTAATTTAAAGTGGCACTTGAGACCATCGCACGGTCAATATTATAAAACTAGTTACTCCACCATTCAGTAAATAAAACATAGGTGATAATCATGGGCAAATTTGCAATCGTCATGGGTGATTCTACGTCTCACCGCGGCAAAGTAACATCTGCATCATCTACTTTCGATATTCAGGGAAAAAATGTCGCCCTGCTGCATGATACGGTGTCCTGCCCATTACATGGCACTAACCGTATTATCGAATGCGATGTTGCATCTTATGAAGAAAATGGTCGCGGTATCGTTATACATGGCTGCAAAACGGAATGTGGCTCGGTGGTTATCACCAGCCTGCCGGATATGGAGATCGGCTAATGGGATGGTCAGTACCGGAAGTGCCTGAGCGGACACCCGCCAGCGCATGTTCCCCGTGGATCTGTTTTTTTATTATTTTCGTTTGCGTGTTAATCAGTATTGCCTGGCTTTTGTTTTCTGGTTCAGTGGAAGAGCGGTCTTCTCTCTCATCCGGAGCCTGGCTCCCGCTGGCCGCGACGATGCTGGTAAGTTCGATGGCAATCCTCACCCTGTATTTGTTAGGGTGGGAAATTCAGGCTCTGCAGGCATTTTACTGGAACAGCTGGCGAATAAATTTACATGCTGCCTGGCAGCAGCATGCCCATCAGCACCTGTGTGTTGTTAATCAGAGCAGTTTGATGGTGAACTCAGATTACGTCCCTCAACTGACAGGTCTGGTCGCTAAAAATGACGTTATTGATAAACCCACCACATTGCTTGCAGGGGAAGCACTCATCCCTGGAATTTCACGTTTTGAGCAGCTTAGCCAGATTCTGCTCAAGCAGGCCGCATCGTCGTTAGTAAGCTGGTATCCCAGTGGTGCAGTCACCGTTGTCATTCAGACATCTGCCGCATCACTGGAGCAGGAAAAGCAGCGTGTTGCGTCACTGTGGAAACAGCATGCACTGCCGTGGACGCCCACCTTTCATGTGTTACCCGCCGAATTTCCTTTCGAATTCTGGAATAACCAGTTGCTGGCATCACACAACCCGCTACTGATTCTGGCAATACATTATCGTCTGGTGAATGAAACCTTGGCTGAATTTGCCAGCGCATTATTACTCGCGCCTCCCTTACTGCTTTCTGCTACTCAGCAAAGAGAAGCCATAAAGGTATTTCGGGCCATGCCGTTGCAGACCAGTGAACTTTCAGCCGAACTAAAAGAGCTGAAAGAGATGAATCAGCAACCATCAGCGTCTGTTGGGCTGGTGTGGTTCAGCGGACTCAGCGCCCCTCAGCGTCAGCAACTGACATCTGCCGTATTTGAGCTGCCGCTGTCCCTGCGCAGTTCAGCGCCGATGGCGGGGCTCATTGATTTTGATGAAGGCTGCGATCGATACGGCCACCTTGCCGGATGGCTGATGTCCGTTGCGGCAATCGAAGCCGTTAATTACGACATGGGTAGCCAGTGGCTGGTGTGGGCCGATGATAAACAGGCCTGGGCGATGGTGGCTGGCAGGAAAATGCCGCTGATGAACACCTTCTCCGAACGGGCGCTGACCGCGCCTTTCCCTGCGGGTGGAATAATGCTGGCGGTCCTGCTTAATACTCTTCTTATCTGGTCTTTAGTTTTTGCCTTCCCTGCCTGGTTATTTTCATGGTGGGGAACGTTCACTTTACTGGCCGTACCTGGCGTGACCTTACCTGGGCTGGCATTAGCGTTACGAAAGGTGGTGGCCAGCGCGCTGCTGCCGGGATTTATCCGTGCTGCTGGTGAGCATGAAAGGAACAAAAAATAATGAAAAACTTCTTTCGTCTGCTGGGGTGCGGGCTCGTTACCGTGTCCGTTTTACTGCTTTTTTTATTCCTGCTCTCCCAGTTAAAAGCCTTACCCGTTGAAGCAACCACCCGTCAGTTCTGGTTTCCGTTGACGGGCTTTATTTTTCTGGCGAGTTTGATATGTACGGTGATTTTCTTCTTATTCAGTCCGCTGAATGCGGGCGTCCCGGTCACCCCATCGCGTGACAAAACAGAAGAAAAGCCTGCCTCTGCCACAGCTTTCACATGCCTGGCGAGCGATATGAGCAACTATCTTCGCTCACGCTACCACCTCTTCTGGCGCAGCAAAGTTCGTCTGCTTCTGGTTGTCGGCGATGACTCCGCGATTAGCCAGCTTGTACCGGGACTGGGCAAAAATGCGTGGATGGAAGGCAACCGCACTGTTTTGATTTACGGTAGCAGCCTTGATGCTCATCTGGACACTGAAAAATACGCCGCGTTGCGCAAGCTGCGCCGCAGCCGCCCATTGGACGGCATTGTTCTGGTACACGGTTCCGATACCGCTATCACACCACAAAAAAGCGATGCAGCGATGCGCTCGCTGGAGAAAATTGCCATCGCGCTGCGCTGGCGTGCGCCGGTGTGGATCTGGCAGCTCGGTCACAGTGACTGGCCGCAGCCAGAGCGTGAAAACAACGCGGTAGGCGCAGTGTTTCCGGCGAAAGTGCTGCCGGAAGATATAGCTCAACAGCTCGAAAGCCTGGTCGCTCCGTTACGTGAACGCGGTCTGACGCAGGTAGCTCATAACATCAGCCACGACTGGCTGCTGCGTCTGTCGCAGCAGCTTGCCAGCGGTGAAAGTCAGGCCTGGCAGCAGCGCTTAGCGCCGTGGCTGGATCCGGCGCGTCGCAGTTTATTGCGTGGCCTGATGTTCAGCCTGCCGGAAGCAAAGCCTGCGCCGGACAGCGTGCATCCTCATGCATTATCCGACAGCGCGCTCTGGCAGAGTATCGCGTCAGACCGCGCCAGAGGCCGTCGCACCGGGCTGCCGTGGGAGCAGACGCTGGCCTGGTCGCTGCTGAGCCTGATGCTGCTTGCTGGCGCGGGCATGCTGGCGTCTGCGCTGTTCAACCGCCATCAGATTGTCAGCGCGGTGGATAAAGCTGAGGTGCTGGTGAATTCAACGAAAGCTGATGATGCGCAGCTGATTGCGCTGCACGGCCTGCGTAACGACCTCGGGCAGCAGCAACACTGGCTGGAGCACGGCGCGCCCTGGTATCAGCGCTTCGGCATTAACCATACGCAGCCGCTGCACGATGCGCTGCTGCCGTGGTACGGCGTTTTAGCACATAAGCTGATCCACGAACCCGCCCGCATCGCGCTGGAGGAGAAATTAACCTATCTGGCAGGTTTGCCTGCCGCCAGCCCGCTACGCGCCACGCTGGCACAGACGGGATATCAGCAGTTAAAGGCCTGGCTGATGATGGCGCGCCCGGAGCGCGCTGAACCGGCATTTTATGCGCAGACCATGGCGACCGTTCAGCCGGAATATCCCGGCATTTCAACGTCGTTGTGGCAGACGCTGGCACCTGATTTATGGGCATTCTATGCCGCGTCGTTGCCGTCGCAGCCGGGCTGGCGCATCAAGCCCGATGCGTCGCTGCTGAGTCAGGTGCGTCAGGTGCTGCTGCTGCAGACCGGGCAGCGCAACGCCGAGATGACGTTGTATCAAAACATCCTTCGCGACGTGCGCCGCAACTACACCGATCTGACGCTGGAAGACATGACGCCGGGCACCGATATGCGCCGGCTGTTCAGCAGCGATGACAACGTTCCCGGCGTGTATACGCGCCAGGCGTGGGAAGGCGGCGTGCGCCAGGAGATTGAGAAAGCGGCCAACACCCGGCGCGATGAAATCGACTGGGTGCTCAGCGATACCCGCAGCGCCGTGCCGCAGGAGATTTCCCCGGAAGCACTGCAGGCCCGGTTAACCCAGCGCTATTTCAGTGACTTTGCCGCCAGCTGGCTCAACTTCCTCAACGGCATCCGGCTCAACCCGGCGCAGAACATTGCCGACGTCACGGACCAGCTGACGCTGATGAGCGACGTGCGGCAGTCGCCGCTGATTGCGCTGATGAACACGCTGGCATGGCAGGGGCAGACCGGGCAGCAGCGCGAGGCGCTGTCCGACACGCTGATCAATTCAGCCAAAGATCTGATCGGCCAGAAAGACAAGCTGGTGATCAGCCAGAAAGCCACCGGCCCCGAAGGTCCGCTGGATGTGACCTTCGGCCCGCTGCTGGCGCTGACCGGCAAAAACAGCGGATCGCAGCTGATGGCCGCCGACAGCAGCCTGACGCTGCAAACCTTTTTAACCCGCATCACCCGCGTACGCCTGCGTCTGCAGCAGGTCGCGGCCGCACCGGATCCGCAGGAGATGCTGCAAACGCTGGCGCAGACGGTTTTCCAGGGCAAAAGCGTCGATCTCACCGACACCCAGCAATATGGCAGCCTGATGGCGGCGAGCCTCGGCGAAGAGTGGAGCGGATTCGGGCAGACGATGTTCGTGCAGCCCCTGACGCAGGCGTGGGAAACCATCCTGCAGCCGTCGGCGGTGAGCCTGAACGCGCAGTGGCAGCGCGCCATCGTGGAAAACTGGCGCAGCGCGTTTGACGGGCGCTATCCGTTTGCCGCCGGGCAAAGCGACGCGTCGCTGCCGATGCTGGCGGAGTTTATCCGCCGCGACGCCGGACGCATCGATAGCTTCCTCAGCAGCCGTCTCGGTGGCGTGTTGCAAAAAGAGGGCAGCAGCTGGGTGCCGGATGCGGCGCACAGCCAGGGATTGACCTTCAATCCTGCCTTCCTCAGGGCGGTTAACCAGTTGCGCGAGCTGTCCGATATTCTGTTTACCGACGGCACGCAGGGCATCAGCTTTGAATTGCAGGGCCGCGCCGCGCCAGACGTGGTGGAAACTCAGCTGATGCTCGACGGCCAGCCGCTGCGTTACTTCAACCAGATGGCGACGTGGCAGGCAATGCGCTGGCCGGGCGACAGCCTGAAACCGGGCACGCTGCTGACCTGGACCGGCGTGAAAAGCAGCGCGCAGATTTACGGCGATTATCCCGGCACCTGGGGCTTTATCCGCTGGCTGGAGCAGGGTAAACGTGAGCGCCTCGATCGCAGCCGCTGGCTGCTGAGCTTCACCACGCCGGATAAACGCACCCTGACGTGGGTGCTGCGCACGCAGATGCGCGACGGTCCACTGGCGCTGCTGCGCCTGCGCGGCTTTACGTTGCCGACGGAAATATTCAGCGTGGATGCGGCGAGTGCCTCAGAAGCGATGGCCGCGCGTGAAACAAGCACGGATGACTTCACCACCAATATGGACGGAGCAGAATAATGACCGCGATGACAGAACTTGTTCGCGCCTGCGGCGTGGATGAGTCCACACTCAGAAGCGAAGCTAAAAAACGCTGCAGCGACTGGGCGCGCTGGTTGGAACCGGTCAGTCAAGTGTTGCCCGCCGGAGACGATCCGGCTTACGACGATCAGTTTATGCAGATCCGTGAAGAGGTGAATAAGCTTTCCGGGTTTGATACCGACGCGATCGCTCGTCTGTCTGAATCACTGCTGACAACCGTGAGCAAGGACATCCGGGTCATCAGCTTTTACGCCTGGGCGCGCCTGCATCAGCATGGTGAGCAGGGGCTGGCTGAAGGACTTGAACTGCTGGCAGCTGCGCTGAATCAGTTTGGTGGAAAGCTTCATCCGCAGCGCAGCCGCAGTCGCCAGGGCGCGCTGGCCTGGCTCGGCAGCGCCAGAATGCTCGACAGCCTGACACTGTGGCCGGAAGCCGATATCGCGCGGGTTTGCCGCATCAGCGGCGCGTTGCTGCTGATTGAAGATGCGCTTAATGAAGACGAGCGCAGCGGACTTCTGCCGCTGTTGCGCGCGCTGGAACTGCGGCTGGCGCAGAACGGCGGAGCCAGCGCGATGGTGCCGCTTAACAGCCCGGCGCATGCGGACGTGGATGATTTAGCTCTTGCCGTACTTGCGCCGGTCAACTCCGGCGAAACGCTCAAGGCGCAGGCAAAAGTGCTGGCAAACTACCTGCGCGAGCAGCCCGGCGGCTGGCTTTCAGCGCACCATCTGATGAAAAGCGTGCGCTGGGATACCATCCTCAATCTTCCTGCGCTGGGGCCCGGCGGCAATACCCGCTTGCTGCCGCCAAAACCCGATCACCGCGCACACCTTAAGCGCCTGTATGTTCAGCAAAGCTGGATGGAACTGCTGGAACTGACTGATTCGCTGTTTGGTCAGGCGATCAATCACGTGTGGTTTGATCTGCAGTGGTACGCCTGCGAAGCGTTGAATCGACAAGATAAGGGCGCGACGCTGGCGAATATCGTGCAGCAGGATTTAAACGGATTGCTGTCGCGGTTGCCGGGGCTTGAAATGCTCTCGTATTCAGACGGCACGCCGTTTGCTGATGAGGTGACGCGCAGCTGGATCGCGCAGAAAGTGATGGGCGATGTGCGCTTAACAGAAAGCGACACGCCGGTTTCCCGCCCGGATAACGACATTTTGTCGCTGGAAAACGAAGCAGTGGAAAAAGCGGAAGCGGAAAACGTCGAAGCCGCGCTTGCCTGGTTGCAAATGCGTCCGGGCACCAGCAATACGAAAGATCAGTGGCTGCTGCGCCTGCTGATGGCGCGCGTGTGCGAGCAGTTTGGTAAGAGCGAAATGGCACTGCATCTGCTGGATGAACTTAACCAGCAGGCAGGTGCACTGACGCTTGCGCAGTGGGAACCAACCTTATTATTCGAAGTGCGAGCCCGACGACTGAAGTTGCTGCGTGCCAGAGCAGCGCGTAGCGAAAGTGAACGCACGCGCATTCAACCGGAAATGGACGCGCTGTTGTCCGGCCTTATCACGCTTGACCCGGTCAGGGCCGCCATCCTCTGCAGCTGACATCCGCCTTTCAACTTTCTGCCGCCTGATTCGTTCCGGCGGCACATCACTTAGTGAATACCATGGACGACTTAACCCTGCGTTATTACGACGCCGAAATGCGCTACTTGCAAGAAGCAGGCGAAGAGTTCGCTCGCGCCCATCCTGAACAGGCAGCGATGCTCAATCTCGATAAAGCCGGCGCGCGCGATCCCTACGTGGAACGACTGTTCGAAGGCTTTGCCTTTATGGTCGGTCGGCTGCGGGAAAAACTCGACGATGACCTGCCAGAGCTGACCGAAGGTCTGGTCAGCCTGCTGTGGCCGCACTATCTGCGCACCATCCCGTCGATGTCGGTGGTGGAGTTCACGCCCGACTGGCGTGAAATGAAGGAGCCGATGCGGCTGGCGCGCGGTTTTGAAGTGATATCGCGTCCGGTGGGTGAAAAAGGTACGCGCTGCCGTTACACCACCACGCGTGACGTGCAGGTGCTGCCGCTGGCGCTGGAGTCGGCAAAACTGTCGACCGATGCCGCCGGGCGCTCGGTCATTCGCCTGCGCTTTAACGGCAGCGCGCTGGCCGACTGGAGCCGCATTGATGTCAGCCATATTCCGCTCTATCTCAATGCAGATGCACCGCTGGCCTGCGCGTTGCACGAAGCTCTCACGCTCAACGTTGCCAGCATCGCGCTACGTCTGCCAGGTGAAATCGACAGTCGCCGCTTTGACGGCCATTTCAGCGCGCAGGGGTTCAGCGATCAAGATCGGCTGTGGCCGGGCGATGAGGGCAGCTTTAGCGGCTATCAACTGCTGCTGGAATACTTCACCTTCCGCGAAAAATTCATGGCGGTAAATCTGCGCGGGCTGGAGCAGGTTGCGCTGCCCGCCTCGCTGCCGTGGTATGAACTTGACGTGGTGCTGGCCCAGCGCTGGGAGCATGATTTCCAGTTCAGCGAGAAACATCTGCGCCTGAATGCCGTGCCGGTCATCAACCTGTTCGCGATGGAATCTGACCCATTAATGATTAACGGCCTGCAGACCGAATATATGCTGCGACCGATGCGCGTGCAGGATGGTCACACCGAAATTTACTCAGTGGATTCGGTGATCTCTTCGAAAAATCAGCCTTACGTACCCTTCAGCAGCTTCCGCCATAAAGGCGGCATGCTGCGTCACGAAGTGCCGGAACATTACTTCCATACGCGCGTGCGAAGTGGACCGTCCGGGCTGCACGAGACCTGGATGATCCTCGGCGGCGAAGCGTTTGATAATCACAGCCTGCCAGAGAATGAAAGTCTGTCGGTGAGCGTCACCGGCACCAACGGTCAGCTGCCGCGCCGTGCGTTGCAAAGCACACTGCTGGATACCGCCGTGAGCAGCACCGACGTGGCGATGCAGGTGCGCAACTTGTGTGCACCAACGCTGCCGTGTTACCCGCCAAACCGCGACCGCTTTCACTGGCGCGTGCTGAGCCACCTCGGCTCAAGCTTTCTGTGGATGATGGATAACGCCGAAGTATTGCGCGGCACGCTGGCGCTGTACGACTGGACGAACAGCGAAATGAATCGCCGTCGGCTGGAAGCGATTCTGCACGTTTGTCATAGAGAGACCGAACGTTTTGAGCAGGGCTATTTGCTGCGCGGCGTGCAGATTGAAATCACCCTCGACAGCAGCGGCTTTGCCGGCAGCGGTGATATCTGCTTGTTTGGCGAAATGCTCAGTCGTTTCTTTGCCCTCTACACCGACATCCATTTGTTTAACCGTCTGATTTTAATCCTGCAGCCAACCGGAGAGCGCCTCGTATGGGAAGAGAAGCACAATCGCCACATCTCCGGCTGACGCCACGGCTGGAGCAGGAGCTGACGCGGCTAAACTTTTACCGCTTTTGTCAGCTGATTGAACATCAGCATAAGGACAAGCCGCCGCTAGGCAGCACCAGCAAGCCGGGAAATGATGCGGTGCGTTTGCTGCCGCATCCCGGCATGGGTTTTCCAGCGGGCGAGCTGAAAGCGGTTGAGTACCCTGAAACCGATGCCGCTGCGCCGCCAGTGGTGCGCACCACTTTTCTCGGATTGTACGGTGTCGATTCACCGCTGCCGGGCAACTATATCGATGACATCACCCAGCGCGATGAAGGGCATGAAGCGCTGCAGGGTTTTCTCGATATGTTTAACCACCGCATCCTGACGCAGTTTTATCGCATCTGGCGCAAATACTCGTATCCGGCGACCTTCGAAGCGGGCGGCAGCGACAAAATCTCCCAGTCACTGCTCGGGCTGGTGGGATTGGGCATTCCGGGCACCGGCAGGCATATCGCCACGCCGGTTTCACGCTTTCTGGCGTTACTCGGCGTTATGCGCCAGCCGGGCAGAACGGAAGAGGGCATTCGCGCGTTGGTGCGTTTGCTGGCGCCCGGCACCTCAGTTTGCGTGCAGCCACATTGCCTGCGTCCGGTGCGAGTCAGCCATCCGCTGGAATGCGAGTTCGTACTGGATGGCAATGCGCCACTCGGCGATGAAGCGATGGATGCCAACAGCCAGCTGCTGATTGAACTGCAAACCGCCTGCCCGGATGAGGCCACGCGCTGGCTGCCGGACGGCCAGCTGTATCAGGATTTTCTGGTGATGCTGCGCGT
The DNA here is from genome assembly GCF_051302795.1 of Pantoea sp. E2023-21. Classification (NCBI taxonomy): domain Bacteria; kingdom Pseudomonadati; phylum Pseudomonadota; class Gammaproteobacteria; order Enterobacterales; family Erwiniaceae; genus Pantoea; species Pantoea sp. E2023-21. The sequence goes on from NZ_CP195345.1 coordinate 769,027, forward strand.
CTATCTCGGCTGGCGCTATCGCGCGCGCATCCGTCTGTGTCTGGAGACGCAACTGCTGGCCCCGCCGGAACTGGGCGATGCGCCGTTCTGGCTTGGTATGACCGGCGTACTGGGCGCGGACGAAGAGTGCAGCGACATCCCTCAAACCTTTACCACCGAACTGGGCTGCTATGCAGGCATGCGCCCGGTCAAACCCTGCGAGGAGCAGCGACGTGTCAGTTACCACTTTGATTAACATTATGATGTGCAGCGCACTGTTGCTGCTTGGCGGCTGCGGTTTGCAGCAGAAAGTCACTGAGGGATCCGTCGCGGCGTTTGACGCGATTTTCTATAAGCAGATTAAAACGCTGCATCTTGATTTCAGCGCGCGTGAAAGCCTCAACAGCGACAGCCGCGAGCACAATCCGCTGTCGCAGCCGGTGATGGTGCGCGTGTTCCAGCTCAGCGAGCGCAAAGCGTTTGACGGCGCGGTGTATCAGCAACTGACTGGCGACGCGGCAGACGTGCTCAAGTCAGAACTTCTCGCCGATCGTGACGTGGTGCTGACGCCGGGCGGTGACGTGTCGCTGAATATGCCGATGGAAAAAGAGGCAAAATTTGTCGCGGTGGTCGCGCTGTTCCAGCAGCCGGACATGACCAATAACAGCTGGCGGCGGGTGCTGGAGCGCAACGATTTGGATGCGGATAAAGCGCGCGTGCTTGAGTTAAGCAGCAACAGTCTGCGCCTGATTAGCGAGGTAAAACCATGAGTGGCGGCAATCATCAACCTTCGCTGTATGAGCTGCTGAAAGGCAGCTTCGCGGGTGGTCTTGAGCTGGATCGCGTGAAGGAGCAGGATCAGGTGATCCTCTCCGTGCTCGATAACATGCAGCGCATCCTCAATACCCGCGCCGGATCGCTGTCGCATATCCCCGATTACGGACTGCCCGATATGACGCGCATCCTGCAGGGCATGCCTGGCACCGCGCATCAACTGCTCTACACGCTCTCTGCCGTGCTGCTGAAATACGAGCCGCGCCTGAAGCGCATTGATGTGGTGTTACTGGAACAAAATCTGCCCGGCGAGCTGCGCTATGCCATTGATGCCGAGCTCAAACAGATTGGGCTGGTGCGTTTCGGCACCGAATTTATGCCGGAAGGGCGCGTGATGATCCGCCATATGAAACAGCAGCAGTATGTGGATGCCCGCGCATCTCTTTGATTACCTATGGAACTAAGCAATGACGTTATCTCAGCCACGCTCTCTCAAAACGGGCGGCGATCCCCGAGCGTTCACAGAATACGCCGCGCTGCGTCAGGAAATGCAGAAGCTATCGCATCCGGCACGTCCGGATGTCGATTGGCAGCAGGTTTGCACGCTCTGCCTGACCCTGTTTGAAAAGAACGGTGTCGAGTTGCAAAGCGCGGTTTGGTATGCGCTGGCACGCACGCAGATTGCGGGTGCGGCTGGCATGGCGGAAGGATTGAATACGCTGGTAGCACTCATCACGCGTGAGTGGACGATGTTTTGGCCGCAGTCGGAAAAGGCGCGCACTGAACTGCTGGCAAGTTTGAGTCGGAGGCTGCAGCAATTTTTGCGCAGCCAAACGCTTACGCTCGCTGATCATGCGCCCCTCATTCAGGCAGCAAACTTCCTCAGTGAAGCGGGCGATCATCTGCAGCGGTTTGAGCTGCGTCAGCAAAGCCAGCTGGATTCGCTGCGGGATCGGATCAGTAGCACGCTGTCGATGCTGCAGCGAAGTGATACGCCTCAACCCGCTGCGTCGGTTGAAGAAGCGGCGGACGCACCTACTCTCTCTCCTCCCGATACGCTTTCCGGCGGCGGGATGTACGCTCCCACCGCAACACCAGATATACCTAAACCCCAGCGCTCGCGCTGGCCAATGTTTATGGCGGGCGCAACAAGTTCACTGCTGCTCTGCGCCCTGATCGCTGCTGGTGGCTATTTCACGCAGCAGCAGGCCAATCCATTACTGCCGGACGCCACGGCCGTGGCTGCGATCTCTGCGCACTGGAGTAAACCGTTGCACGCCGACCCAATGCCTGCTGAGAAAATGGCAGGTTGGCAGCAGGGCATGGAACAACTGCAACGTCTTTCACAGCGTCTGGATGAACTGGATGAAAAACGCGGCAAATATCTGACGGTGAGTGAGCTAAAAACTGCGGTTTATGGCATGCAAAAAGCCTTTAATAAAACGATTCCTCTGGAGGAACAACTGCGTCAGCTACAAGCACAACGCGCCGCTGGCAAGGAGATTACCCAGGCACAGATTATGCAAACGCAAATGCATCTTCAGCAGCTTGCCGGGCAATATCTGTTGTCGACGTCCTCCCTTCCCAAATCATCACTTAGCGAGCCGCATGCCAGGTAGACTTCTGAAAACGCTGACGGACAAGGAAAAGTCGTTGAATCCCTCTACGGCGCGGGTTACAACGTTTGACTTTAGTCAGGCCTGCTTCATGGCGGATTTTTACTGCTTAACCACGGAAACCTATGCCTCACACTTACCGACCATGGATGAAAAGGTATTGGCTGGTCTGGCTACTGTTAACGCTGCTCAGTGTGATCGCGTTATTTGCCGATCAAATTTTGCAGCAGCGGCGTGTGGGTGAAGCACATTTTAATCAGCAGTTTAACCGCCTTGCCGCCTATCAGACGCAGAATGAAACGCTGTTGCCGCTGCTCAATGGCGATGAGGATCTCGCTGCTTTGCAGGCGAAGTTTCCACAGCTCGTTTTGCTGGAACACACCGTTAATCGCCCATTGACTGCGCCGCGTATCGAAGAAGCCAGCGGTGGGCGTTATTGGCTCTACAATCCCTATCGCCAGATTCGCATGCTGATCGATTTGCATTTTGCCCTGCAAACGTCGGATGTGGCGCTGGCCTTGGCTTTTCATCTTCAGGCGCCGCCTGCAATTAAAGCTGAGAACTATTCGGATACGGCGCGCTGGCAATGGCAGCGGCCATTCATCAATCATTACCAGCCGTTTTTACTCAAAGGCAGCGCCAATCCTGACTGGCGTTCACTGCATGCACTGCCGTTTGTGCTGGCGCTGCTGCTGTGGCTGGTGATGGGCGGACTCGGCTGGTGGCTGCTGCGTCACTGGCGTCACCATGTAGAGATGCGGCTGCGTGCGGACTATTTTCAGCGTACGCGACGTGAAGCGCTGGGCGAGTTCACCGCCGGCATCATTCATGAAATCAATCAACCGCTGACGGCCATCAATACATGGCTGCACAGTAGTCAGCTGCTGCTGAAACAGGGAAAGTACGAGAATTTGCCGCAGGCGCTCAACGCCATGAACTTGCAAACTGAACGTCTGGCGGCGTTGCTACAACGCTTTCGCGACATTGTTAGCGAACGTCCGGTAGCGATGACCGCCATCAGCCCGGAAGTCGTGTGGCGGCGCGTGACGGTGCTGCTGCAACAAGAGCTGGATGACGGTGACGTCAGGCTGCGTCAACAGTTTCATCACGGTCAGGCAAAGGTGTGTAGCGATCCGCAGTGGCTGGAGCAGGTGTTCCATAACCTGCTGCAAAACGCCATTCACATGCAGCAAGGGCGGCCCGATGCATGGGTAAAAATTGCTTCTGAGCTCGCTCCACAGGGCATCAACATCATCATCAGCGATAACGGCCCCGGCTTCTCTGCGGAAGGATTAGCGCAGGCTTGCATGCCGTTTTACAGCTCGCGCGCCAACAGCATGGGATTAGGTATGACGCTGGTTGAGAGCTTGATGTTACGTATGAACGGCCAGCTGCGGCTGGCAAATCGCGCTGAAGGCGGCGCGGAGATTACCTTAATGTTCCAACTGGCGGAGTAACGGAATGGTCGCAAAGGTTTGGTTAGTGGATGATGATTTATCCGTGCGTGAATCGCTCGGTTTTCTGCTTAAGACGCTGGATTATGACGTGGCCGATTTTGCCGATTTGGCTGCATTTGAAGCGGCCACGCATGCGCAGGAACCGCTGCGCGGCTGCTTGCTTTTAGATGTGCGCATGCCGGGCATCAGCGGCTTGAGCTGGCTGGCGGAGCAGGGCGATCGCCATCCGCTGCTGCCAGTCATTATCATGACCGGCCACGGCACTATTGACGCCTGCCGCCGCGCGTTTCGGCAGGGCGCGTTTGAGTTCTATACCAAGCCGCTGGAAATTGAACCGCTGTTGGAAACCCTGCATCTGGCATTCAACGAAAGTGAGCAGCGTGCCGAGCGCTGGCAGTCGCGGCAGGGTTTGCAGGCGCGTTTCGCGCTGCTGTCGGTGCGCGAAAGTGAAGTGATGCAGTTGATGATTGCCGGACAAACCAGCAAAGCGATCGCGCGTGATTTATCGTTATCGCCGCGCACCGTGGAAGCGCATCGCGCGGCGGTGTTTGCCAAGCTTGAACTCAATAATCTCGCGCAGTTGATTCACGCCTGGCAGCAGTTAAACCAGGTATAACTACCAGGCCGAACCCGTAATCGCCCGAATATTTCTTTTTCCAGCCACGCTTTAAAGTGTCACTCACGATTAAACAGGAGTGACACATGAACATCCGCCTTTTTCTGATGGCCGCTGCGGCGGCCTTCGTTTCCTTCGGCAGCCAGGCTGCATTAACCGAATCCAACCTGTCTCTGGCTGACGCACAGAAGCTGGCAAATGCCGCGATTCAGTCGTGCGCGGCGAAAAACTATAACGTCACGGTGACGGTGGTCGATCGTGCTGGCCTGGTGAAAGCGGTGCAGCGCATGGATAACGCCGGTCCGCACACCGTTGAAGCCAGCCAGATGAAAGCTTACACCGCGTTGAGCACTAAAAACCCAAGCGGCAACGTGATGGAAGCTGCACAGAAAAATACCGGTGCGCAGAATATGCGTGATATTCCAGGCTTCCTGCTGCTGGCGGGCGGTGTGCCGGTGAAAAGTGGCGATCAGGTGATGGGTGCCATCGGCATCGGCGGCGCACCGGGCGGCAATCTGGATGAAGCCTGCGCGATGGATGCGTTGAAAGCCATTCAGTAAGTGTTTATTTTGTCGGGTGCGCATTGATGCGCACCTGGTCGTCATGAATGGCAACCCTACAACAAGAGCACCTTTAGCCTTTTACTCTGCGCGACAGCGCAAAACAGAACAGCGGCATCGGTAAGGTGAACAGCAGTAGCAACCACAGCAGCACGTACACCGCATCGATGCCATTGTTTTGCAAATTGTTATACAGCTGAACCGGCATGCCCTGGGGAAAATAGGCAAAAATCATCACGATGCCAAACTCGCCCATGGCACGCGCCCATGCCAGTGCGCTGGCTGTTGCCAGGCCCGGCGCGGCAAGCGGTATCGACAAACGCCAAAATCGCTGCCACGGCGACGCACCCAGTGTGCGGCCTGCTTCCAGAATATCCTTTGGTACACCGGCAAACGCTGAGCGCGCGGTGGTGATGAAGTAGGGCAACGCGCCATACCATTGCGCCAGAATAAACGCGGCCGGATTATTGACTAGCGTCCAGCCAAATTTCCCCAGCAGTTCACCCGGCAAGCTATACGGACCGTAAGCGCTCACCAACAAAATTCCCATCGCCAGCGGTGGCGTCAACAACGGAATCATCACCAGTATTTCGGCAATCAACCGCGCGCGACCGCGTGCCTGTGACAGCCACCACGCCAGCGGCAATCCACTGATAAAAATCAGCAACAGCGCGATCCCACCCAAACCAAGCGACGTAGCGATAGCATTGCCATCGCCCCACGCCAGTTGCAGATGCTGCCAGTTTGTGACGCCAATCAGCGTGAGAAAAGGCACCGCCAGCAACAGCAATGTCGGCAGTGAAAGCCATAGCGCGGTGGCATGACGTGTTTTCATTACGGGTAGATCGCACTGCCTTTCGGCGCGGCATAGCCGTTCTGTTTAAACAGTGCCTGTCCTGGCTGACTCAGCATAAAATCGACAAACGATTTGCCTGCTGCGGCGCCATGCGGTGCATTTTTCAGCACGGCAGCGTAATAAACCAGTGGCTGTGTGTGCAGCACTTTGTCTTTGCCTGCGCTGTCTTTCACGCTGAAACTCACCGTGTCGTACCACTGTTTCGCCATCGCCGGATTGCTGAGATTTATCTCGTCGGGTAGCGCCACATACGGCAGATGCGCGGAGATCACTTCGCTTTCATAACCGGCAGCCGCATCAACCTGGCCGCTTTCGAGACGTGTCAACAGTCCGCCTTCCAAATGGGTTTGCGCCGGGTTTTGATAGCCGCCCATAATTTTATCGGCGATGCCCGGCTGCTGATAATACTTCTCGGCCAGCAGCAGGGTGAAGATGATGTTCTGACCTTTAGGATCGTTGATCGGATCGGTGCGACCAAACTTGATGCCCGGCGTGGCCAGCACCTGCAGCCAGCTGGCATTGCTGCTTTTGGCCTGCGCAAACTGCTGCGCGTATTTGCCTTTCCGGCTGTACGCCACCACCATGCTGGTGCTCGCCACTGGAACCGCTTCATCAATCAATCCGGCATCTTTCAGGATCTGCATCGGTCCCGGCGTGATTGAAACAAACACATCAGCAGTGATTTTCTTGCTTGCCAGCAAACGCGCCATGCCATAAGCGCCCTGTCCCTGGCCTTCATAAGTACCGTTATTTTGTTTGGCAAACGCTGGACCTAAAGATTGATCCATCACTTTGCCCATAGAACCGGCATAAGTGACGCGGATATCGGTCTTGGCTTGTGCATGCAGACTTAAGCCCGCGCCGGCGGTAAGCAGCAGCGCGGTGAGGTGTGTGAATCGCATTCCCTTTCTCGCTATATAATAAGGTAGATAGCGATTATCGGAATTGAAACAGTCGGCGCAAGCAAAAATCTATTGCGAAATCATACCAAACGCCACACCGCGCTGAAGGGGCTAAGCAAGGATGCGTGTGGCCCAGGATTCAATGTCGTCGCCGCTGCCGATATCCAGCTGCACCAAACCGTTGGTGATGAAGGTCGGTGAAACGTGAATGCCATTTTGACGTGAGTATTTGCTGTGCCATTTGATCTCATTTTGCAGTTCGGCACGCAGAAAGGGGACGCGCGCGTTGACGCCGCTATACCGCTCCAGACGATCGAGAATCTGATTTGGCGTGGCGTCCATATTCGGGCCGTGGCTATGATCGGTAAACTCGAACTCCTCACGATGATCGGCCACCGCCTGTAACACCTTTTTGGCAGCCGTTTTTCCTTCCGGCAAGGTAGAGGCCGCAAGGATGTAGCGCACAATCACACCGGAATACATGTGCCACGGTTGCGATTGCAAACGGATTTTCAACGTCATCTTCTCTTCGCCGACCAGCTTTAGCAGCGCATCCAATTTGTTGAATGCGCGCACGGAAAACGGGCAGGTAGGTTCCAGAAACACTTCGAATACTTCCGGGCCGTGGCCCCAAATCAGCGGATCGGCGTGTAATGCGGTGGATTGGCTCATGGTAATTCCCTGTAGCATCAATAAAAGTTGCCTTACTTTGGCAAAGCGCTGCGCGTTCAGCCAGTGCGGGCTTGTGCTTTTTTGTTACAAGGCCATTCATCGGAGGCAAATGGGGTGAAAGAAAAATCGTTATATAGATCCGCGAGCTACAAGAAACTCGGGCTGTAGCGACATTGCACAGAAAATAAGCGGCTATAGTTAAATTTGTTTCAATCTTGTTATTTGCAGCATTTTTGATTCATTTGCCTGGAGCCAAAACGTTAAGTATCGAGGTTCACTGTGTTTGCAAATCTCTCCTGGAAGATTATTCATCAGGTTCTCAATGAAACCATTGCTGAATTAATGGATGAGCAACAAACGCTGGACGTGCCCACGCTGCGTGAGCGGTTGGTGGAGATGGCTGAAAGCGAATCCGATGAGTTAATGGTGCTCTGTTACTGGCAGGCGAGCAGAATATTATTGCGCTTACCGCCCACAGTAACCGCCAGCCAACTGATTGAAGAAGCGCGCGTGGCATATCGCACGCCGCTAAACCACGACCCGCTTTAACCCTTGATGCTTTTCCTCCCCTTATCCGCCGTAAAGTAACTAAGTGGCGGATTTATCGTCAGGAGTGATTAATCTGCTCTGCTAGACTTGCCCTGTTTAAAACGTAGAGACAGAGGACAGTAATGAAAATCAAAAGTTATGCCGCTTTGAATGCGGGTGAAGCGCTGGTGCCTTATGAATATGAGGCCGGTCCACTGGCAGCTGAAGAGGTGCAGGTTGAGGTCGATTACTGTGGAGTTTGCCACTCAGATCTATCAATGATTGATAACGAGTGGGGCGTTTCTTCGTATCCCGTTATTGCTGGACATGAAGTCATTGGTCGCATTAGCGCATTAGGCGATGCGGCGCAAAATAAAGGCTTAAAAGTGGGCCAGCGTGTGGGCATTGGCTGGACGGCGAAGAGCTGTCAGCACTGTAATGCCTGTATCAACGGTGAACACGTTAACTGTGAAAACGGTTCTGTGCCAACCATCATGAACAAAGGCGGTTTCGCCAGCCATCTGCGTGCGGATTGGCAATGGGTGATCCCGCTACCAGAAGCGCTGGATTACACCTCTGCGGGCCCACTGTTGTGCGGCGGCATCACCGTGTTCAAGCCGTTGTTGATGCATCATGTCACCGCGACGAGCCGCGTTGGCGTGATTGGTATCGGCGGTTTGGGCCATATGGCAATTAAATTGCTGCGTGCGATGGGGGCAGAAATTACAGCCTTCAGCTCCAACGCCAGCAAAACCGAATCGATTAAAGCGATGGGCGCCGATCGCGTGGTCAACAGCCGCGACCCGCAGGCGCTGAATGCGCTGGCTGGCCAATTTGATTTGATTATCAGCACGGTGGCGGTGGACCTCGATTGGCAGCCGTACTTCAAGGCATTGGCCCCGCACGGGAAATTCCATACCGTCGGCGCGGTGATGAAACCGTTCGAAGTACCTGCGTTTACCCTGATCACTGGCGATCGTGCCGTGACCGGTTCATCCACGGGTTCGCCAGGCCAGTTGCGTTCGCTGATGAAACTGGCATCGCGTGCGGATATCGCTCCGCAGGTCGAAGAGTTCCCGATGTCTAAAATCAATGAAGCACTGGATCACGTGCGTGCTGGTAAAGCCAATTACCGCGTCGTGTTGAAAGCTGATTTTTGAATGAGGTCGCCATGAATGGCGATACCAGATGACAAGGTGCGCATTTTGCGCACCGTTTTACCGCTCGCCCCTCCCTTCAAAACAGCACCCATCATCTTAATCACCTGATTATTCGGCATAATGTTACGCAGTGCTTTGATAAACTGCTGTCAGCCAATCTAACCTAGAGGACAGCAATGAAAATTTTCAGCTATGCCGCTCTGCAAGCGGGTCAGGCGCTGGTGCCTTACGAATACGATGCCGGTCCACTGGCCGCCGAAGATGTGCAGGTTGCAGTGGATTATTGCGGCGTTTGCCATTCTGATTTGTCGATGATCGATAACGAATGGGGCGGTTCGCGCTATCCGCTGATTGCAGGTCACGAAGTGATTGGCCGCGTGGTGGCGTTGGGTGATGCGGCGCAAAATAAAGGGTTGCAGATAGGCCAGCGCGTGGGCATTGGCTGGACGGCGAAAAGCTGCCAGCACTGCGATGCCTGCATTGAAGGCGATCAGGTAAATTGCGAAAACGGTAAAACATCCACCATCAATAATCACGGCGGTTTTGCCAGTCACTTGCGCGCTAATTGGCAATGGGTGATTCCGCTGCCCGATTCTCTGGATATCGCCACCGCTGGCCCGTTGTTGTGCGGCGGCATTACCGTGTTCAAACCCTTGCTCATGCACAATATTTCCGCCACCAGCCGCGTCGGTGTGATTGGTATTGGTGGTTTGGGGCATATGGCGATCAAGCTGCTGCGGGCGATGGGCGCGCATGTCACCGCATTCAGTTCTTCCGCGGCTAAAACCGATTCGATTAAAGCTATGGGGGCGGATCGCGTGGTGAACAGCCGCGATCCGCAAGCGCTAAGTGGGATGGCAGGGCAATTTGATCTGATCATCAGTACCGTGGCGGTGGATTTAGATTGGAAGCCCTATTATCAGGCGCTGGCACGCAAAGGTGCGTTCCACACCGTCGGCGCGGTGATGAAGCCGTTTGAAGTGCCGGCATTTAGTTTGATTGTCGGCGACCGCGCATTAACCGGTTCATCGACCGGATCGCCGGGCCAACTGCGTGCGCTGCTGAAATTAGCTGCGCGTACTGATATTGCGCCGCAGGTTGAAGAGTTCCCCATGTCGCAGATAAATGACGCGCTGGAACATCTGCGCGCCGGTAAGGCGAATTATCGCGTGGTGTTAAAGGCGGATTTTTAATCGCATATCTGCACGTACTGTAGCGGCGCGATTTATCGCGCAATAAATTGCGCCGCTACAACACAGAGCACCGTTTTACATTATCCCCGATCATCCTTTTCGCCGAGGAAGAAATACCACAGCGGAATTGAGGTGAGCGCGGTAAATACCGTGGTATACAACGCAATCATGAAGCCTTGCGTGATGTACATGGTCAGCGACCAATGGCTGAACGGAATGCCATATTGATCGATGACGCCGCCGATAATCGCATTGCTCATCACGGTGCCGACAATCAGCGCCAGGATGAACAAACCGCGCAGGAAGTAGCGCATCTCTTTACGTTTCACGGCAAATCGCGCACGAATAATGCCAAGCGGTGACTGTTGTGATGCCAGCAGCGCGGCTTCATCAAACGGCGCGCGTTGCTGTTTACGCCAGCGCAAGATGTCCAGCAGCAGGAACGCCAGCAAACTCGCACCCATTACCGGCAGCGCATAACCCAGTACCAGCGCGACCATCAGCCAGGCACCTTTGGCGTAATGCGGCAACGCCATCCAGGTTTCGGTCAGGGTTAGTGCCGGATTCGCTTCCACATCTTTAGGCCGACGAATCCACCACATGCGATAACCGAACACAATCATGCTGCATAAGCCGAGGCCAAAGAACGCCAGCAGCAACTGATTAGGCAAACCAAACAGCACGCCCATATGCGCATCCACGCCCCAGCGCGTCAGCTTCGCCACCAGCGGGAATTGGGCAAAGTAGACGTGATCCACCACGCTAAAATCCTGCGGATTCACCGATACCGCATCCACTTTCGTTGGCCAGCTACGATCGATTTCCGTCACTGCCCACGCGTTATCCACGTTTCTCGGTTGACGTATTTCGAGCTTCGCCGCGCTCAGTCCATCCTGACGCGCGACATTCAGCACGCGATCCCAGTCGGCATCGGCGGCATTATTGCGCACCGGTTTGGCTGCTGCCGCCGGTTTGGTCATGGACGACATCGGCATGCTCATGCCCGACATATCCATATCCGACATGTGATCGGCATGCGGATCGGCAGGCGCAGCAGGCGCATCGCTGTTCAGCGCGGTATTGACCTGTGGCGTCAGCCAGTTCAGTTCGCTACGCATGCGATCAATATTGCCGCCTGCCCACTGCGACCAGGTCAATCCTGTCATCGAGAAGAACACTAAACCGATTACCAGCGTCAGACCGAGCGTAATGTGCCAGTGGCGGCTGAAAGTGAAGCCGCTACGCGGCTGCTTCAGCTTACGTTTCGGACGTGTTCCCAGCCACAGCACCACGCCGCCAAGAGCGGCCACCCACAGCCAGGACGCCGCCAATTCGCTGTAATTGCGACCAAAATCGCCAAGCAGCAGGCTGCTGTGCAGCAAGTCGAGGGTAGTGCGCAGCGGCAACACGCCGCTGGTACCGTACACCGGCATATCGCCCTTAACTTTCAGACTGTAGGGATCGATAAACACCGCGCGCGACAGCGAGGCACCGAGCGTGGCGTCGCTAAATTGCACCCGCGTGGTGTCTGTTGCGCCCGGCGCAGGACGCACCGCATAAATATGTTTTTTTTCGCCCACATAGGCGCGAGCGGCGCTGATTTGCGCGGATAGCGGCTGTGCATCGCCGTGCGGTTCGGCGGTTAGCGCATCGGCATAAATCAGGTTTTCCAGTTGGGGCGTTAACACATAAAGCGTGCCGCTGAGTGCCGCAACGAAGATGAACGGGGCGACAAACAGGCCGATGTAAAAATGTAAGCGACGTAGCAAATTAAGCACCGCGCCGCGCGGTGCTGCAGAGTGAGCAGCAGACAAAGCCGTCTTCCTTCCTAAAAGAAATTGTCTTAGCGCATCGCTCAAGCGGAGCGAACGCTGCAATAAATGTGGTCAGTAGGGAAACGGTGCAGGCGGGGCGCGCGGTCGATGAATGCAACTGAAGCGACGCACAATCGGCGCAACCACATGTGGCAGCGGCGGCGCGCGCGAGATCACCATCATCAGCCAGATGAACGGAATAAACACCCACATCAGCAGTGGGACATGCACCAGCAGATCGCAGTAGCCGCAGGCAAACTCGCCGTCGTCCATCATGTGATGGCTCATGCCGGGCATTGGCATATCCGCCATCACCCTTTCATGATGGTGCATTGAGCTATCCATCATGCTGTGCTGCGGCATCGCCAGCATCTGGCTTTGACGCTCCATTAAAGTTTTCGACACAATCGGCGCGACGAACAGCAGCAGCACCGCCACAATGGCGACGCAGGCAGTTAAACGCTGGCGAAAGTGATGTGTAAACGTCATGGTTGCTAGTGGATGATTCCGTAAATGAGGCGGAAGTGTAACGCGATTGACGTTGATGGGTTAAAAAAATAGAGGCTATTTAAGAAAAAATTCGCACCTTTTGAAAATAGTCACTTAAAGCGGTGCGGCTGTTAACCTTAATGCAACCTTATAAAAACAATAAAGAAACACCATCACCCGGCAGCGGCATGAATGGCGGAATGCCTGTCAGTTAAGCACCGAATCAAATCAGCGCACATTCCGGAGCGGCGCGATTTGTCGCGCAATGAACTGCGCCGCTACGGCTTGTACGGTTAATGAAAGCCCGATCTGCCAGAGAACGTCAAAAAATCGACCTTCCTAGCCGCTCGGTGAGTTTTTCCAGCAGCGCCGTGCCCGCTAAGGAGTTGCCTGAGTGATCCAGCGCGGGCGACCAAACGGCAATACTCATGTCGCCTGGGATCACTGCAACAATGCCGCCGCCGACGCCCGACTTCGCTGGCATGCCCACGCGCCAGGCGAATTCCCCAGCACCATCGTACATGCCGCTGGTCATCATCAGCGCATTGACCTGGCGCGCCTGACGCGGTGAAATCACTGCTGATTCATCATCCTGAGTACGGCCATGATTAGCGAGATAGAGGAAGGTCCGCGCCAACTCTTCGCAGCTCATCGCTAATGAACAATAATGAAAATAGGTTTCCATCACTTTGCTAACGTCATTATGGAAGTTGCCGAAAGATTTCATCAGCCAGGCAATCGCGGCGTTGCGGGCTGAATGCTCGTATTCGGAACGCGCCACTACGCGGTCATAGTTAATGTCATTTTGCTGCGCCAGACGACGCACAATTTCCAGCATGCGCTGGCGCGGTGCTGTCAGGCGGCTTTCCAGCAGGTCGCACATCACCAGCGCACCGGCATTGATAAACGGATTGCGCGGTTTACCGTGTTCGAGCTCCAGCTGCACCAGCGAGTTAAACGCCTGGCCGGACGGTTCTTTGCCAACGCGCTGCCAGATCTCGCCATCTTCATACAAGGTCAGCGCCACGCTGAGCGACAACACTTTCGAAATCGATTGGATGGAGAAGCGCGTCGCGGCATCGCCAGCCTGAAAACAGCGTCCGTCAGGCGTGCAAATGGCGATGCCGAGTTGTTCGGCATCCACGTCGGCCAGCGCCGGAATATAATCCGCCACTTTACCTTGTTGGGTGAGTGGGCGAACTTCGCTAACAATCTCTTCAAGCAATGCATTACTGAGTTCCGACACCTTCACGCTCCATGCAGCCAATGGTGGCCAGGATAATGGAGATTTGCATGCGGTGCGTCAATCCGCGGCGCGAAATTCTGTGAGGCTTTTGGGTGAAGCCTGCGTTACATTTCAAGCTGATTTCATTAAATGTCGAGCCCGCGCGATGATAAGCAACCTGTTTCGCGATTTACCCGCCCAGCAAGGCAGTGCAGAGAGTTTTGAAGCGCTGCTGACGCAGCCCAATCTACATATCGAACGCATCGTTTCAACCGGACAAACCAGTCCACCCGATTTCTGGTACTGTCAGACCCAAGGTGAATGGGTGATCGTTTTACAAGGATCGGCAGGATTGCAGCTGGAAGGGGAAGTGCAGGAGCGTCTCTTGCAGGTCGGCGATTTTTTGGCGATTCCTGCCGGCTGCCGCCATCGCGTCAACTGGACTGACAGCAGCGGCCCAACGGTTTGGCTTGCAGTGCATTACGGCGCGATCCCGGTTAGCGCAATCTGAAGTGAGAACCTCATCACAAGCGAAAGATATATTTCATGTTATAAAATATGGAAAATTAATTTCAAATTGAGAGGATTCTATCATGTCATCGCTCCCGTCCCTTGAAACCCTGCTGCAGCAGGAAGCTGAACACCGTTTACCACAGTTTGATTTCGATTTAGCGTGGCAAATTGGTCAAAGCATCCAGCAGCGCGCGCGTGAAGACAATGCGCCTGTGGCTATCGAAGTCTATGCATTTGGGCAGGTGCTGTTTATGGCTTCGTTGCCAGGATCCGCCCCAGAAAACCTGGAATGGATGCGTCGCAAGCGCAATACCGTGTTGCTGACTGGCCACTCTTCCCTGTATATGGGGCTTTTTAATGAGCAAAAGGGCGAGCGTATGGCAAAGCAGGGCTATACTCGCCAGGAAGATTACACCGATCACGGTGGCTCCTTCCCGCTGCTAACTTCTCAGGGCGCGATCATCGGAGCAGTCACTATCAGCGGTTTACCGTCTGAAGACGATCATGCATTAGCGCTGTGGGGGATTACTCAGCTGCTGCGTTGATCCAGGATACCGATAAAAAGGTCGCCATGAATGGCGACTCTACAGTTAACAAACGCTATTTCATCGCCGGGACTTTCAGCTTATCGCCCACGCCGGTGGTTTTACGCAGATCGGCGACTTGGCTGGCTTTCACTTCAGCAGCCTGATTACCCCACGAATTCCTCACGTAGTTCAGCACATCGGCCATCTCCTGATCGTTGAGTTTCCAGGAAAATGCCGGCATGCCTGCGGACGTTGGGCGGCCTTCGGTATGTGGCGCGCGGGCGCCATCCAACAGCGCGTGGATCATGTTAGTCGGATCGTTCTGCATCGCGCCATTGCCCGCAAAGGCGGGCACCATGCCGGTGATACCCTCACCTGACAGACCGTGGCACGCCGAGCAATCCACTTCATAACGCAGTGCAGCCTGATCGTTACGCGCTTTATCCATCACAAATCCAGCGGCTTGCGGTGTGGAAGAGGCCGGTAAGCTACGCAGATAGGTGGCGATGGATTGCAAATCGCGATCGTTGAAGTACTGCGTGGAGTGTTCAACCGCTTCCGCCATCGGGCCCGCCGCCACGCTTTCACCATTAGAGCCGGTTTTCAGGTAATCAGCGATCTGCGTATCACTCCATTTGCCAATGCCCGCATGCGGGTTTGGCGTAATATCCGGCGCGTACCAGCTACCCAAATTGCCACCTTGTAGATACTGGCTGCCGATCTCGCCGCCCAGCGCGTTGCGCGCGGTGTGACAGACGCTACAGTGTGCCGGACCATCAACGATGTATTTGCCGCGATTCCACTCATCGTTCTGTGCGGTTTGTGGCTTAAACGCATTGTTATCGAAGAACAACAGGTTCCAACCGGCCATCGCCAGACGAATGTTGTACGGGAAGTTCATGCCCGCATTCTCATCGACGGCGTTGTGCACCGGCTTCTGCGCCGAGAAGTAGGCCCAGAGATCGTGCATATCGCCATCGCTCATCTGGGTGTAGGCGGTATAAGGCATCGCTGGATAGAGGAATCCGTGTTCGCCGCGCCCCTGACGCACCGCGTTGAAGAAGTCGCGCTCGGTCATTTTGCCAATCCCGGTTGCACGGTCAGGCGAAATGTTTGAGGTCTCAAGCGCGCCAAACGGCGTATCGATTTTGTAGCCGCCGGAGAAATCGGCATTGTGGCAGGCGGCGCAGTCCGCCAGGCGCATCACATATTCCCCGCGCTTTATGGCATCGGCGTCATTGGAGTGAAAATCAGCCAATTGCACTTTATTGTCGGCCACATTGGAGCGGGCGCTATCCAATACCACCCATAAACGTCCAGACGCCGCGATGCCCGCAATTACCGCCAGCGCGGCGAGCGTATAAGTGATCTTCTTTGCTTTCGCCATGATTACGCCCCCACCAGCGGTGCCGGATTATGGATGTATTTCTGGTGGATTGCCTGCGCAGCGCGCACGGCCAGCGCACCGATGGTGATGGTGGGGTTATAACCGCCGTTGTTCGGGAAGGCGGATGCACCGACCACAAACAGGTTATGCGCGTCCCAGCTTTGCAGATACGGATTGAGCGCAGAGGTACTGGGATCGGCGCCCATCACCGCGCCACCAATGGTGTGCGAGCTGTGCTGCTGGTAAGGATTCCAGCTTTTCTCCGCCTGGTTATCCACCACGATATGCTGGCCGCCCACCTCTTTCATAATGTTGATGGCGCGGTCGGTGACATATTTCGCCATGCGCACATCGTTCTGGTTCCAGTCGAAGGTGGTGCGGATCAATGGCTGACCGTGACGGTCTTTATAGTTGGGATCGAGATCGAGATAGGCTTCGCGCATCGGCATTGAGGTACCCTGACAGAAGATGGTGCCGGCGGTTTGATAATCGCGCTTGTAGCCCGCTTTCCACTCGCTGCCCCAGCGTTTAGTGCCTGGACGCAGGCCGTTCATGTTCTGAATTGGACGACCATTGGTGGAGAAGCCCATAATGCCTGCGCCGCCGATGAAATCGAGATCGCTGTGGTCGAAGTTATCGCCGTTGAAGTCATCAATCTGGACCGCCAATGCGCCGCCACCGATGAACGGATTCATGTATTCGTTATCAAAGAATCCGGTGACGCTGGAGCAGGTTTGATAGTTGTAGTTACGGCCAATGGTGCCGCGACCGGTCAGCGGATTGTATTGCTCACCGATGCCGGAGAGCAGCATCAGGCGCACGTTATCCATCTGATAAGCGGTGATGCAGACGATATCCGCCGGCTGGAAGCCTTCCACGCCATCCTGGGTGATAAATTTTACGCCTTTCACCGTTTTACCGTCGTCATGCTTCACGGCGTGCAGCACTTCGGTTTCGGTCAGCAACGTGAAGTTTGGACGGCGCATCAGCACTGGCAGAATGCACGCTTGCGGCGATGACTTGGAGAAGTTGCCGCAGCCGTGAAAGTCGCAGAAGCCGCAATAAGTACACGGACCCATGCTGACGCCGAGCGGATTCACATACGCCTGCGACAGATTACCGGCAGGCACCGTGAACGGGTGATAACCCATGTTCTCGGTGGTTTTGCGATACTTGCTCATCCAGTGCGTATCTTTTAGCGGCGGGGTAGGATAGTCGCGCGATCGCGGGCCTTCGAAGATATTACCACCTTTTTGCGGCTTACCATTGAGATTGCCCGCGATACCGGACGTGCCGGCAATGCGCTCGAAGCGATCGTAAAATGGTGCCATTTCGTCGTAGGCCACGCCCCAATCCTGCAGCTGCAAACCCTGCATTTTCTTCGCGCCATAGCGTTCACGAGTTTGCTTCGCCACTTCAAAATCCCACGGTGTAAAGCGCCATGACATGCCTGCCCAGTGCGTGCCTGCGCCGCCGACATTCCAGCCAAACTGAAACGCTGACCAATTGCGTACCGGTGCCGCCAGCTGATCGCTGCGGTTGCGGAAGGTGGTGGTTTCCACGCTCATCGGTTGCAGGATTTTGCGGCGTGTGTGGAAGCGCAGCTCATCGGCATCAATGGCGACCGGGAAATCGGTCGAGGTATCGCGCCAGGCACCGCGTTCGATGGCGACCACGTTGAGCCCCGCACGGGTCAACTCTTCCGCCATCACCGAACCGGCCCAACCTAAGCCGACGATCACCACGTCAGCCTTATTTCGTACTAATGACATTGACTCAGCTCCGGCTATTTAATCGTTAGGAATCAGACTGACGGGAATAAGCGCCAGATTTTCATTGCGGCGTTCGATATAAGGGCGATAGTCATAGCGTGCGCCAGGAAAACCGATCATTTTCCAGCCGACCATATTTTTATTTCCGCCATAAATCGGATCCGCTAAATAGCTTTCACGTGCGTTTTGCAGCATTAATTCAAACAGCGCCTGGCTATTCACGTCTTTTCCTAAATCGATCTTGCCGTCTTCCATCGCAGTCAGGAATGCATCGATCTGTTCAGCTGATAAGGTATGCAATGATGCCTGATGCTGTTGCTGCGCCCACATTTCCAGCGCGGCTAAGCCGGTTAAATAACGCGCTTTCGGCGGCGTGAGAAATTGCGGGCTGCCCATTAAGGCGGCTTCATTGTCCGGATGGAGAGGCGCCTGCAAATAGAGCGCCGCGCCGGAGCCATAATCACCGGCTAACTGGTTATCAAGGAACTCAATCGCGCCCGCTTCACTGGCGGACGGGCCAAGGTCATCGGCGGGGATCAGACGATCAAAAATGGCTGCCAGATTCTGGCGATCCAGCGGATTAGTGAGCACCTGATAACCGTCTTGCCACGCGGGTTGCGGCAGATGATCGGTGCTGAGTTTGGTTTCCAGCGGGACATTGTGCAGCTCTTTCGCCCTCAGTTGCGGCGCGACGGCGAGCGAGGCCACAATGCCACTGAGCGAAAAAAGTGCTTCTCTTCGGTTCATACTATTTATCCCTTAAACTTCAACAGATGTATATTGACAGAGCACGACGTTCAGATATTTCAGACGCAATGACAGCGCGCTAAATAGCGCGCAGGCGCTAGCGATGAAACTGCGTTCGTTATTATTTGTTCTCAGAGGTAGGTAAATATGAGGTCACCATAAATGGCGACCCGAAAAAATATGCTGTAGGGTCGCCATTTATGGTGACCGTATTCGCGGGAAACCCGGTTATCGGGCTCCCTTTATGTTAATGAATGTATTTATTCATATCTTCATAGCAGTGACGAGAAATACCCCACAGGTCGTCTTCCCAGTTTTTCGGGCTTAATAATTCCGGTGACCAAACGCCGTCGTAACCTGTAGCTTTAACCGCCGCCACCCAGGCGGCAATATCCACTTCGCCTTCGCCTGGTGCATAGTCGCGCTGTACCCACTCATCCCAGGCTTCGCCTGGTTTGGCCGCGCGGCCGTCGCAGAAATGAACGCCGTAAATCAGTTCTTTATTCATGCGCGCCACTTCGGCAGGCGTGGTGCCGCCGCCGGCATGCAGGTGCCAGAAATCCACCACGACACCGAGATTGTCTTTGCCGCTCTGTTTAATCAAATCAAGCGCGTGTTGCAGCGAATTGAACGCGGTGAAGGCGACAACTTCAATCTGGAATTTGATGCCGTGCGGTGCGCCGATATCAGCAATGGCGGAAATATTCTCAATCAGGATGGTATCTCGCTCGGCGGCGGAAAGATGGTCGAGTTCGGTCAGCGCCATGATTTGCACCACCGGACAACGCAGCTCAACTGCGGCCTGGCAGATTTTTTCCGCTTCGCGCATCAATTCGGCTCGCGCTTCCGGCTCATGGCGGCCAATGCGTTTCAGCGCATTGATACAGGTAATATCGACGCTGTATTTCGCCATCAGATCGCGGTAGGTGCTGTAGCTGCCACCGTTATCCAGATAGCGATACAGATGTTCTGGCAGGATTTCTAGCCCGCTAAAGCCTGTCTCATGGGCGATGCGTAACTGAGTGACGGCATTGCTGTACCAAACAGACACGCCATGCAACGACAACTTCATCTCTCCTCCTTGTTACCTCACGGCTTCAGGTGAGAGCGTCGAATACGCAATTCTCCCTGAGACCAAACGCCACCCGGAGTGGCACGTTCATCAATCAGCCGATTTAGGGCTTCAGTGACGATCAAATCAATACGCTGGCTAAAGGTGGTGAGCTGCCAGCTGGGCAAGCTGGCTTCGTCGATGTCATCGAAACCTACTACCGCCATAAATTTGTTGCCTGCACCTTCGCGCAGTGCCGCCAGCGCGCCGAGCGCCAGCACATCGTTTTCGCAAAACAGCGCTTCAACCCGCTGATCGGGCGCTTGTGCGTTAAGATACTCAGTCAACACCGCGTAGCTGCGTTCGCGGGCGTATTCACCGGCGGTGAGCAACACTTCCAACACTAAGCCCGCTTCGCTCAGCGCAAGTTGCAAACCGTCTAAACGCAGCGTGTGATGGCTGCTGGTGGCTGGACCCATCATGTAACCAATGCGCGTATATCCTTGCGCAAGCAGCAGTTCACCCAGCTGTTTGCCCGCCTGTAACCCGTCGATATTTACCACTTCAATACCGGGTTCGTCGTTGTTACGACACACCTGTACCAGCGGAATGTGGTGCATTTCACGCGCGACGGCGATCAACTCCTCACTCAGCAGCGTACCGAGAAATAGCATGCCATCGACCTGCAATTGATCGGCTAGCGACAGCACTGCGTGATAGTTTTCACCGCTACCAATATTCAGCAGCAGCGCCATGTAGCCGCGCTGCTGCAGCTGGCGAGTGACGGTGTCGAGCATCAGCATCGAGTGCGGATTTTTTAGCTCGTCGATCACTACGCCGATAATCTGTGTCTTCTTCTGCGATAGGCTGCGTGCCAGCAGGTTAGGGCGGTAACCCAATTCAGTGGCAATCGCTATTACGCGTTCGCGCGCTTTTTCGGAAATTGACGCGCCAGGTGTGAAGGCGCGCGATACCGTCCATTTCGAAACGCCAGCCAGTCTTGCCACATCGCTGGCGGTGGCTTTGTGAGATTTTGCGGTTGGTTTACTCATAGCACCTGCATAGGGGGAAAAGCGGAGACCCCCAGCATTGAACGTGAAACCCAACGGAAAATAAACACCTAAGCGCCCGCAATTGGCGTAAAGCGCGACAAATAACCCTGCTTTTATGATGTTGCGATTATGTTTGATCTTTGCACCCGATTGCAACGTTTTTTGCAATCGGGTGCATTTCATTAACTTATTGCGATCGATTTCGCTGATTTGCACGTTGCTACATTGACTACAAAGTCGTCCACGCTCACATTTCGCTCACCGCAACGCAGCCTAAAGCCATTTTAGCTATCACAAGTAAGCCATTTTGCACTCAGGTGCAAAATAAAGAAAAGTTGCTATGCTCATCGGTGAAAAGAGTATCCCACGCCCACTGCGCTGAGCCATGATCGGTGGCGGTCGTCTCAGCCAGGCTGGTTATAAACACCGTTACGGTGCGCTGCGTGATGCCTCCGCGTATCTGATGGTGGCCAGCGCCTTTGGTATTAACGCCGAGCGTGGCCGCGATTTCGGTATCAACTTAAGACTTAACGCGGAGCGCTGTAACGCCACTTATCAGCAGCTGCTGGCCGAAGAGGCGAAGCGTGAGGATAGCGTTGAAGTCATGTCCATCGTCACGCTAAACGGCACCCATTCTGAGCTCACCAAAGCGGCATTTAACGCCGGAATTCACGTGATTTGTGAAAAGCCGCTGTTCTTCACCATTGCCGAAGCGCTGGAAATCGAGACGCTTGCGGCGGCAAAGGGGCCGATCGTTGGCGTGACCTACGGTTTCTCCGGCCATCCGCTGCTGATGCAAATGCGTGCGATGATCGCCAATGGCGAAATTGGTGATGTGCGCATGGTGGAGCGGCAATACACGCCCGGCTTCAGCGCCAATGATAGCGCCGTTAAATGCAGCGAAGCGCAAAATGGCGCGTCGATCAAAAAATCGGCGGTCCGTCGTTTGTACCAGGCGACATATCCACGCATACCTTCTACATCTCCCAGCTGGAGTGGAGCGACTAAAACCCCGGCAAGTTGAAGTACGAAGTGCAGGATCACCCGAATCAGATCATGCATCACGGCATGCCGTACCAGTAAGAAAGTGCGCTGATGGATGAACGTTTGGGCGCGCTGCACACCGTAGGTCGGGCGAAATCCTGGGTCACAGCTATCTGAAATTTGTCATTGCCATTCACGCCACCCAACAGGGCGACCCAAAAATGCCCGAAAACCTGATTTATCCCGATATTAACGCCGGGATTGAAGGTGTGCGTTGGATCGAAAACTGCGTGCATTTTGCGGACAACGGCGCGAGCTGGGTTAACTACGAATAATGATTGCCATGAAACTTTCGTTTTGTACCGATAGCCTCGGTCATTTGCCGTTTGAACAGATGCTGGATAAATTGCTGGAACTGAGTGTTTACGGCGTGGAGATGGCGACCGCGGCTGGTCACCGGCACCGCATCTGCGTAGCGAAGAATTGCTCCGCAGCGTCAACAGTTGTTGCAAGCGCTGGGGAGTCGAGGCATGTCGATTGCGGCGCTTAAGCAAACCCTTAGTCAATAATGTCAAATCCACGGCGGGTAACCGCTCGTGGTGTTCTGTACATTGTACCGCGGCTACCTGATAATTCGGGGTTCCTACCCACAATGAAGAGGCACGCCATGCTGGAGAATCACCCGCAGCGCGATGAAATCAGGCTGGAGAATGTGCTGGCGGCGTTGGGCAACCCAATTCGCATGACGGTGATCAGCATTCTGGCGGACGGCGGCGAACATACCTGCGGATCGCTGCTGAAAGGCGTATCCAAATCCACCTTGACCCATCACTGGCGCGTGCTGCGCGAGGGTGGCATCATCTGGCAAAAACCGTCCGGCCGAGAAAACCTACTGTCACTCCGACGCGCCGATCTCGATGCGCGTTTTCCGGGTTTGCTCGATTCGCTGTTAAGCGCCACTCAACAAGATGTCTTGACCCGCATGACGTTGGATGATTTCCAGGTTAAATAACCCGCGCACGACCCGCCAGCGTAGCTACCACCATCTGCAAACCCGCAATCACTAAGAGCAGCATCAGCGGCCACTGCCAGTTACCGCTGACATCATGCAGCAGGCCAAAACAGAGCGGGCCAAGTGCGGCTAATCCATAGCCAACACACTGCGCCATGCCCGACAACTTCGCTGCCTGCTGATGATCCTGGCTGCGCAGATTAAACAGCGACAGGCAAATCACCATTGATGCGCCAGCGCCCAATCCCGCCAGAATCAGCCACAGCAGCGCGTAGTTCGGCGCCATTAGCAGACCCGCGACGGCCACAAAGATTGACAGCGAGGCGATAAAACCAATCACGCGCTGATCGCGCATCTTTCTTAGCGCGCTCATGCAGGCCAGATTCGAAACGATGGCGACAATCTGATAGACAAATAGCATGCCGCCCGCCTCTAACTGACTCATTCCGCTGTCTTGCGCGAAAGGCGTGAACCAGCCAATCAAGGTGTAGAACACCAGCGACTGACAGGCCATGAACAGCGAAACCTGCCAGCCTAAGGCGGCGCGCCACGGCGAACGCGTGACTGTGCTGGTGGCGGTATGTTTTACCTGAGAGGCGGGTTTTTTCAGATACGGCAGCCAGGCGAAAAGCGCAACAATCGCTGGCACCAGCCACACCGCTAACGAGAGGCGCCAGCCCGCGCTGCTCAACTCCGCCAGCGGCACTACCACACCCGACGCAATACTGGCGGTGATCGCCATGGTCATCGCATACAAGCCAACATAGCGCGCAGTGTGTTCGGTAAAGTCACGCTTAATCAGCGGTGGCAGAAGCACGTTGGCGGCCGCAATACCCGAGCTCAGGATGATCGTGCCGGCCCACAACGCATTCTCACTGCCGCTGATACGCAGCAACGATCCCAGCGTAATCAGCAGCAATGCGCCCCACAAACTCCGCTCCAGACCAAAGCGGTTGCCGAACCACGCTGCGGGCGGCGCAAGCGTGGCAAACATCAGTAACGGTAAGAAGTTAATCACGCCCGCGGCGCTGGTGCTCAGGCCAAACGTCTGACGGATGTTTTCCAGCACCGGGCCGACCGCGGTAATAGGCGTGCGTAAGTTGGCCGCCGTCAGCAGCAACAAGAACAGGAAAAAACCAGAACGACGCAGGGCAGGATTCGCAGAAAAAGCGGTATGGGTCATATTTTCGCACCATAGCAATGAGGCAGACCGAGTCTGCTTATGGTGCGTTGGTTGACGTTAACGCTTACGCAGCGGTGATTGACCGCTGAAAGGAGGGCAATACTAACCAGTGAGCAGGAAGATGTAAAGTCAGCGGATTACTGCGTGCGGACTTATTCATTTTGTAGCTTGCGCCATCGGTCATCCGCGTCCACCTTTAGTGTTTCCCTTTTCCACAAATGGACGAACAATGCTCTGGTTATGGAATGCGCTTATCTTGCTGGCAACCGTGGTGGTGATGGAAATCGTCGCGGCGCTCTCGCATAAATACATCATGCACGGTTGGGGGTGGGGCTGGCATTTGTCGCACCATGAACCGCACAGCGGCAAGTTTGAGCTTAACGATCTTTATGCGGTGGTGTTTGCCGTGCTGGCCATTGTGCTGATCTATGTCGGCGTACAGGGCTTGTGGCCGCTGCAGTGGATTGGCGCTGGGATGACCACCTACGGCGCGCTCTATTTCATGGTACACGATGGACTGGTGCATCAGCGCTGGCCATTCCGCTACATTCCGCGCAAAGGCTATCTCAAACGCCTGTACATGGCGCACCGCATGCATCATGCGGTGCGGGGGCGTGAAGGCTGCGTCTCATTTGGTTTTCTCTACGCGCCGTCGCTTAATAAGCTGCAAGCTACGCTGCGCCAGCGTCACGGGCGAAAAATCAACGCGGACGCTGCCACAGACCAGCCGGACGCAGCTCAGGACGAGCCACCCGTGAAGTGATCGCCAGACCGGCGCCTTTCACCAGCAGCGCCAGTTTCTCGCCTTTACTGGTTCGTTGGCGCGTATCCCATGCGTGCGCGCCAGCGTGCTGCACCTTCACCCCAATTTCGCGGTAAACGCCGCGTGCCGTGGCGATCGCCCATGCTGAACGCAGCGGCAAACCGGGTAAACCGGATCGCGCCGAGTGATAATAGGGTTCCGCTTCCGCCACTAAACGCGCGGCCAACGCGGCCAGCGCTGCACGATGTTCCGGTGCCGTGAGCATATCGGCACGTAATCCCGCCTGATCCAGCCAGGATTGCGGCAGATAGCAGCGCCCATTCTCGGCATCTTCTACAATGTCGCGTGCAATATTGGTGAGCTGAAAGGCCAGTCCCAAATCGCAGGCGTGATCGAGTACCGCTTCATCACGCACGCCCATCACGCGCGCCATCATCAAACCCACCACGCCGGCGACGTGATAGCAGTAACGCAGCGTGTCATCAAAGCTGGCATAGTGTTCGTCGCGCGCATCCATGGCGAAACCTTCCAGATGATCAAAGGCCAGCTGTTGCGGAAGCTGGTGGATGAGCGCCACTTCCTGAAACGCCTTAAACGCCGGTTCATCCATATGCGCGCCACTGTAGGCGCGCCGGGTTTCAATCTGCAGATGCTGCATGCGTGCCTGAGCATCTTCAACAGCATGCTGCGTGCCGCCTTCGCCCAGCGTTTGCCCATCAATCACATCGTCGCAGTGACGACACCAGGCATACAGCATCAGCGTGCTGCGCCGCGTCGGCGCATCAAATAACTTTGCTGCGGTGGCAAAACTTTTCGAGCCTACCGCCATAGTTTGCGTTACTTGCTCAAGTAAGGGCGGTCGATTCATTCGGCGCGATCCTCCAGCATTAGCTGAGCGGTGGCTTTGGCCGAACCGATCACGCCGGGCACGCCTGCGCCCGGATGGGTGCCCGCACCCACCAGATAGAGATTGCTGATGTCGGCATCTCGGTTATGTGGTCGGAACCAGGCGCTTTGCATCAAAATGGGCTCCAGCGAAAATGCCGAACCGTGATGGGCATGCAGCGTGTCGCGAAAATCAAACGGCGTAAACATTCTGTGTGTGACTAATTGCTGACGTAATCCCGGCATGTAGTGCTGCTCCAGATAAGCAAAAATGCGATCGCGCAAGCGCGGTCCTTCCTGTTGCCAGTCGATGTCAGCGGTGCCGAGATGCGGCACCGGTGCTAACACATAAAAGCTGCCGCAGCCGGGCGGTGCCAGCGACGGATCGCTGCTGCAGGGCGCGTGCAGATACAGCGAGAAATCCTCTGCCAGCTGGCTGCTGTTAAAAATCTCATCAATCAACTCGCGATAACGCGGACCAAAACACACGGTGTGATGCGCCAGCTGTTCATGCGGCTGGTTCAGGCCAAAGTAGAGGACAAACAGCGAGTTGCTCATGCGCTTACGCTTGAGCGATGTCGCACGTTTAGCCGCCAAAGGATGTTCACGCAGCAGTTTGTCGTAGGTATGCACCACATCGGCGTTCGAGGCCACCGCAGCAGCATCGAAGCGTCGTCCGTCCGTCAGCTGGACGCCGCTGATGCGATTGCCGCTGGTTTCCAACTGGCTCACTTCCGCATTCAGCAGCAACTCGCCACCAAGATCCTCAAACAGCCGCGCCATGCCATTCACCAGCGCACCGGTGCCGCCGCGTGGAAACCACACGCCCCATTCACGCTCCAGCGCATGAATTAAGGTATAGATCGATGAGGTTGCAAAAGGATTACCGCCCACCAGCAATGAGTGGAAGGAAAACGCCTGACGCAGGTGATCGTCCTGAATAAATTTCGCCACCATGCTGTAGACGCTGCGCCAGGCCTGCAATCGACCCAATTGCGGCGCCACGCGCAGCATGTCGCGCACCTGCAAAAACGGCACCGTACCCAGTTTCAGGTAACCCTCTTTGAACACCTCGCGCGAATAGGCAAGAAACCGGCGATAGCCTTCCACATCTTGCGGATTGAATGTGGCGATCTGCTGCTCCAGCAGTGGCTGATTGTTGTCGTAATCGAGCTGTTTGCCATCTTCCCAGCACAGGCGATAGAAAGGCGTCACCGGCATCAGCTCGACGTAATTGCTGAGCGATTTTCCCGCCAGCGTAAACAACTCTTCGATGGCACTGGGATCGGTGATCACCGTTGGCCCGGCATCAAAGGTAAAACCTTCATCCTCAAAGACATAGGCGCGTCCGCCAGGTTTATCGCGCTGCTCGAGTAAGGTGGTTGGCATGCCTGCTGCTTGCAGACGAATCGCCAGCGCCAGGCCGCCAAAGCCTGCGCCAATCACATAAGTGCGTTTCATTTTTTCTTCCCTGGTTCGACAGTATTCATCAGCGCGCGCAGCGCTTCACCTAATGGCACTGGCGGTTTGCCGCACAGAATCCGTGCTTTATCGCTCAGGCGCAGTTGCCCGGCGTAAAAGCGGCTTATTAACCCGGCATTGAGCCGGTAAAAACGTTGCATCACGCGCCAGCGCTGCTGTGGCTTTCCGGCCAAAAACAGCATGCGGTTTAACAGTCGGAAAAAGCGCTGCTCGCGCCACTGCTGACGAGCGAAGTGTTCAATGTGTTGACTGAGTGTGCTGGCATCGGTGGGCAACCGGGTTGCCACGAGTTCTGCCAGTGCGACGGCGGATGGCAAGGAGTAACCGGTGGTGGCATGAAACAGCCCAGCGCGCAGGCCACTGCACGGTTGACCGCGCAGCTGTTGCCAGAACGGGTCAATATTGCCGTCTAAGGTAATCGGTAAGATACCGTGCTCTTCACGCAATAGCGTGCTCAGCGTCCAGCCTTGTTGTTGGGCATAGTCCGCAATGTGCTGGCGCGTGGTGTTCTCCGCCAACGTGGGGTGATTCACATAATGCGTGTCTTCAATCAGTAATCGATCGGCGCTGAGTGGCAGCGTATAGACAAACCGATAGCCCGCTTGCTGATCGACGGTGGCATCCATCAGGATCGGCTGCTGTAGGCCGTGTGGCTGCGCCAGCTGCCACTCTTGTCCAAGAAACACCTGATAACCCAGCTGCAGATGCGGCGTAGCCTGCAAACCGCGGCCATCGATTACCACCTGCGCATCAAGTTGACGTCCATCTGCCAGCGTCACCTGCGTGGGCTTTACCTGTTCTACGGCGGCGTCGGTCCACAGATCGTCACCCATCGCAGCGTATAGATGTTGGGCAAAATCGCCTGACGCGATTGAACAATAATCCCCATACAAATTGCGACGCAGGGTGGGAAAACGCACCTGATAACCGGGCCAGCGCGCGGTTATCAGCGGTTGCAGCCAGCGCAACTGTTCGGTGCTGAGATCGCTGTGATGAAATGACCAGGTATGATTGCCCGCCGGATGTGCGTGGCTCTCGAGCAACAGGCATTTCAGCTGCGGCTGCAGTTGACGCAGACGCAGCGCGATCAAACCATTCGCCAGTCCGGCGCCGACCAAAATTACATCATATGGCGCTGGCATCAGGTGGCCTCCGCCAGCACAACTTGCTGCTGACACAACGCCTGTTCGACGATGTCGGCGGCACGCTGGCAACCGCCTGCGCGCTGTAACTGCGCCTGAATGGCTGACATCCTTACCTCGTAGCGATCGTCGTTCAACAGCTGGTGTAAATGCTGCGCGAGTTGATGAACACGGCTGAAGCGCGACGCGCGCCGTCCGACGCCGTGCCACTCAATGCGTGCCGCCACGCCAGGCTGATCAAACGCAATGGGCAGCGCCAGCATCGGCGTGCCGCATTCCAGTGCTTCCAGCGCGCTGTTCAGTCCCGCATGGGTGATAAACAGCTGAGCGTGGTGCAAAGCGGCGCGTTGATCGACGAAATCCGTCACCCACGCAGCGCCAGCGAGTTCAAGTTGATGTGCTTGTTCAGCGTTCAATCCACCGCAATGCGCGACCACCAGCAACAGCTGCTGCTTGCGGCATGCCTGCGCCAGATGCAGAAACAGGCGGAAACGATGCCCCTGCAGCGTACCCAGCGAGGCATAAACCACCGGCTGGCGCAGCGACGGCCAGGGCGCATTAAGCGGTACGGGCGAAACCGGGGCGCGCAGTGGCCCAACGGCGTGATAGCAGGGGGGTAGCTGCTGACGCGGAAAATCAAAGGCCGGCACCATCTGGCTTATTTGTGCCAGCGGCGACAGGCATTGATGCAATCCGCGGCGCGCCGTCAAATTAAACGCCCGCGCGTGTTTGAGGATGACCTCGCCGTGACGACGCATAATGCGATCATAGATATCGCTGCTGGCCTGAAAACGCTTCAGCGCTTTCTCATCCTGCGCGAAACGGAAAGGCATAACAGCCAGCGGAATACCGGCTTCGCGATTGACCGGCAAGGCGCAGGCCACGGAGACAAACGGCAGGCGCAGCGCTTCAGCGACTAAACCGCCAGCCGCTTCCATCTCATCGGCGATCACGCCATCAATATCCAATGATTTGAGTACCGCAGGCAGTTCGCGGCACAGCATATCGGTGCAAGCCGCAAGGTCGTTAATCACCCGAAACAGTGACAGGCCGCCTGGTGAGGCCAGTCGGTGCAGCACCGGCGCCAGCGAGCCGGCGGGATGCGTCTGCTGGCCCACGGCAACAAATTGGATGCGTTCATCGGTGAGCAGGGTCCGAGCGTCGGCCTGCTGAATGAAGGTGATGCGGTGTCCGCGCGCCAGCAACGTTTGTGCTAACGCCTGCAACGCCTGAAAATGGCTGTAAAGCGGCGGCGCAATCACCGCGAAGTGGCCCACCGGCTGAACCGCGCTCAGTTGAACATCGCTAGCTGTTGATTAAACAGCGCGTGCATATATTGGCGAGTAGCGATACCGCGATGGCAGGCGCAGGCAAGATGCGCATCGGCGCTGAGTAGGTGGTCGCGCAGACGACGTTCAGCATTGTCAGCACCGAGCATCTGTACCAACGTGGATTTGCCCTGATCCTGATCGACATCTTTACCGGTGTGTTTACAGCCGTCGGTGAGATCATCGAGCAATTGAAAAGCCTGGCCTAAATCCTGAGCGAAAAAGCTGAGACGTTGCCGCACCTGCGGTGAAGCGTTAGCGGCAATCGCTGCCATTTGCAACGTGGCGCGAAACAGCACGCTGGTTTTGAGTTCGTTGGTCAGCGCAATCGCTTCCGGGCTGCGGCTCTGCGCACCGTCGTGCAGATCCTGAAATTGTCCTTGCACCAAACCTTGCAGGCCAACGGCGGCGGAGAGTTCGGCAATCGCTTCAGATTTATGCATGGCAGGCAAATCGGGTGCAATGGCAATCACTTCAAATGCACGACTGAGCAGCGCGACGGCGGCGAGGATCGCCACATTTTCACCAAACTCGCGGTGTACGGTAGGGCGACCACGGCGCATCTGTGCGTTATCCATGGAGGGAATGTCATCCAGAATCAGCGATGCCGCGTGTACCATTTCGACCGCACAGGCAAGATCGAGGATACCATTTTGTGTTAGCTCGCAACCCATATCGCGCGCCGCCAACATCAGTAATAAAGGACGGATGCGTTTACCCTGCGCCAGCGTACCGGCCCGCATTGCGGCACGCACGCGATCGCTTTGCTGTCCAGCAGGCAATAAATGTTCAAGGTGTGCCTGTAAAGTTTGCTGTAGCTGAAGGAGTTCGCTGGCCTGATGCGCTGTGTCGACACGGGTGGTCATAATGGCTATCCATGGTTGGTGAAATTTTTATGCTTTTTGATTAACCGTAGACTGCGTAAGGTGAGTTCGCCAGCGAGTGCCTTATGTTTCATGGTAAACCCCGAAGTGTATAAGATTCGCCTAATGCTGTGGTGCTAAGATGGATGTTGAAATGTTGTTTATTAAAAGTATTTTTTGTTTAGCTTAGTTCGACTCTCATTCGGTGACTGCACTTCATAACTACAATGATCTACTTGAAAACGCATTAAAAACTCAATTATGGGTAGCTTGAGCCTTCCGGCTTCGAAGGAAATTGAGGACGCTTTACGCGGCGGCTCGCAACTTAGCTATCTACCAAGTTGGAAACGTAAAGAGTATTCATTCAGGATGTGCGCTACGACAGGGGGAAAGATCCTGTCTAATAACGTACAGGGTGCCACGTTGAATCGCCACGGGAACGGGGTCACTCTCACTTGTCATGATATATCGAGAAAATTTGGCCATTGAATTACAGAACTTCACCCGCCTGATTGGCTGGTGAAGTAGGAGAATTTTAAGGCTAAGCAATTTTTCAAAACTGATTTATAAGTCTGGCACTCAACGGTGATTTTTATTCAGCACCATCGTGCTCATTCAGCATAACAATGTTCAGCAGCAGGAAACGTTTTGGTTTTAACCGCAGCAACATAGCTTTGAATAGCATGCTGAATGCTGTCATGGCCCGTCATAAAGTTGCGGACAAATTTAGGCGCGCGCCCTGTGATACTCAGTCCCAGCATGTCGTGTAAAACCAGCACCTGGCCATCAGTATCTACCCCAGCCCCAATACCGATTACCGGGATGGCAACCGCTGCACTGAGTGCTTTGCCTACGGAAGAAGGGACCGCTTCAACCAAAATCATTGCTGC
Source organism: Pantoea sp. E2023-21 (assembly GCF_051302795.1). NCBI lineage: Bacteria > Pseudomonadati > Pseudomonadota > Gammaproteobacteria > Enterobacterales > Erwiniaceae > Pantoea > Pantoea sp. E2023-21. The sequence goes on from NZ_CP195345.1 coordinate 800,449, forward strand.
ACCGGCGGCTTCAAGCTTAACGGCTGCATCGATAAGCCCTTTGGCCTGTTCTGGTCCACGACCCTGAACTTTAAACCCGCCAAACACATTGACCGATTGCGGCGTTAAACCAATATGTGCGCAGACAGGAATGCCATTGCGGGTTAACTGACGCACCGATTCACACAACCATTCGCCACCTTCCAGTTTCACCATTTGCGCTCCCGCCTGCATCAGACGGCCTGAACTTTGCAAAGCCTGATCTGGGGTGGCGTAGGTCATAAAGGAAAGGTCGGCGATGATAAAGCTGCCGGTGTTACCGCGTTTTACGCTGGCAGTGTGATAAACCATGTCCTCAATGGTGACAGGAAGGGTACTGTCGTGGCCCTGCAGAATCATACCGAGCGTATCGCCGATAAGCAGCATATCGACGCCAGCCTGGCTGGACTCGTGGGCAAAAGTCGCATCGTAGCAGGTCAACATGGCAATTTTTTCGCCGTTTTTCTTCATCTTCTGCAGATGGGTCAGGGTGATCTCTGGCATCTCAATGTCTCATCTAAATGATTCTGTCAGTAATAGCGCTGCGATGATGATCATCAGAGCGCCGGAAATTTGGCTGACGAGGCGTGCAGCCCTTGGCCGGGTTTGTAACACGGCTTTCGATCCGAAGCCCACTATCAGGTAAACCACAGCACAGCTTACGACATGCACCATACCCAATGCGGCCATTTGTAAGGAGAGCGGCCATGTGCCATGCGGATCGGTGAATTGTGGCAACAATGCCAAAAACAGCAGAAATACCTTTGGATTAAGACCACTTATGCAAAGCCCTTTTACAGCCCAACGCAACGCATTACCTTCGACCTGTCTTTCATCTGCAGTGGGAACGGCAGGATGACGCAGCATGCCTATTCCCAGCCAGATCAAATAGCAGGCGCCAGCTACGGTTAATCCTTTCATGAGCGTGGGCAGGTCTGCGACCACGGCTCCTACACCTGCGGCAACAATTAACGTTGCAATCAAGTGACCAGAGAGCAATCCGCAGACTGCGGGAATAACCCGGCCCCCGCGAATGCCTGCGGAGATGGCATAGGCCCAGTCTGCTCCAGGAGTAATGACAAATAGCACTGAAACGGCCCAAAACGCAGCAAAAAAACTCAGCGCCATCGTTACACCCCACTCGATGTATTAGTCATGCTGAGCACAGCGTCTTCGGGATGACTTAAAAAAATGATATTGCACACGATCTTCTACCTGATTAACGAAATAAACAGAATCTATCTTCAGATGCTGGGCGGCGTCGCACAGCATTAGCAGGTAGAAAGAATATCCTCAGCTGGTTAAAATGTGCTTTCAATATTAATGCGTAATGTCGCTGATAAGGGAATAATCTTGCCCATGGACCGAATCGACCGCAATATTCTTGCTGAGCTACAAGCTGATGGCCGTTTATCCGTAACTGAGCTTGCGGAGCGGGTAGGATTAAGCCTGTCACCTTGCCATCGCAGGGTAAAAGCGCTGGAGCAGAGTGGCGTCATTCAGGGGTATCGTGCTCAGCTTGAGCCTGCCTTCCTGGGTTATAACTTCTCGGCGATTGTATTCGTGACGTTGCGTGATGGCGACCGTAAGGCCGTCAGTGCGTTTGAAGAGGCGGTGAAAGAACTTCCCCAAATTACGCTGGCACAACGCTTATTTGGCGATCCTGATTATCTTCTGCATATCACAACGCGTGATTTGCCCGCTTTTCAGCAGTTATATGATGAGAAACTTTCCGCTATGCCCGGCGTACAGAGGCTAACGTCGACCCTGGTGATGAAAACCGTCATTCAGGATCGGCCGTTGCCGCTGTAGGCCGGCTGCTAACTCGTTGTTTTGAGCATGACAATGCTATTTATTTGTAACCGGATGCAGCTTTAGCGGATCCATTCGTCTGCTCAAAATCACCTCCGAGGAAGGCAGGTCAGTAATGACCATGTCCATGTCGGTCAGTGAGAACATCTTGTACAGCGCGTTGCTGCCGTAAGTGTTGTTATCTGCCAGCATGATACATTTTCGCGCTGCGTTGATGATTGCACCATAGTAAGCCGCTCTGTACTCATCATGATGAAAAATGCCTTTATCACTCCATGATTCCGGTGCGATAAACGCCTTTTCAAAATTGAGACTCTGTAAGGTTTCAAGCGCAACGCGTTGATGAAAAGTATTATCATGACGGCTGAGTTTGCCACCAATAAAAAACAGGGCGGCGCTAGAGTGAGTCATAACATGCTGCGCAATGGCAAAGTCATTAGTGACTATGGTCATCTCATCGCTATAAGGAAAATACGTGGCCAACTCAAACGTCAATTTTCCGCCATCAAGATAAACCACTTTGCTATCACCTAAATAACGTAGCGCAGCACGGACCAGAGAATGAGCCCCGGGGCGCTCAACGGGCATACGTAGCGGGGTTTCACGTGATTTCACACCACCGCGCGTAGACATGATGACGCCACGCGCGCTGAGCTGTTCAATATCCCGCCGTATAGTCATCACCGTGACATCCAGCATATCTGCCAGCTCCCGCAGGCTGACAAAATGTTTGATGGATACCACCTCGAGTATCCGTTGATGACGCTCAGCGGGGATCATATCGCTCCTCATCAGACAGGAATAATGCCAAGAACGACAGCGGCCAACAGAGCACAGACACTCATGATCCAGATTTTCACCATGGAGTGACGGATATGCTCACCGACCTGAAGATTAAGCAGTCCTAACCCCAGATGCGTTGCCGGAATAACCGGACTGAGCAGCAAACCTATTTGTTCGGTAATGAGCATGGCGATGGTGACGTGCAGCGGGGAAACGTCAAAACTTTGCCCAAGGCCTACCGCGAGAGGAAGGAGTGCAAAATAGAACGCATCGGAGCCAATCAAAATAACGATCGGTACGCTGAAAGCAGCCAGAATGATATAAAGATAAGGTCCTAAACTGGAAGGAAGTACCGCAGCGAGTTCATTTACTAATACTTTAATAATGCCAGTATTTTGCAATATGCCCACAAATACGCCAATCGTTAAGAAGATCACGATTACCGGGAAGATGGTTAACGCGTAATCTTTAATTTTCTGTTGTGCTTTTTTGGCATCCGGATAATTGATCATGACTGCCAGCGAGAATGCGATCATAAACAGGAAGTTACCCGCGACTAATCCAGAAACCAGAATCACAATGGTTGCAATCACCAGCACAAAGTTGGCGCGCAGCAGCCATGGATTATGGTCACCTTTGCTGGTAAGCATCTCCTCACGCATCACCAGGAAGGCCTCTTTACTAATGCCAGAACCACTTTTATTTTCTACTCTGGCCATGTACCAGCAGAGAATAACGCCGAGAACAAACAGCACGACCTGCAAAGGAATGAGTTTGTAATAGACGTCAAGAATATCAAGATGGGTCACCGCAATGGCTCGGTTGAGTGAGCCTCCCCATGGGGTAATACCCGTTACGCCGACTCCAACGGTAACCAGCATCAGCAACGTTTTACGGCTGATGTTCATCTTTTCATACAGAGGTAACAATGCCGGAACGGTTACCAGCAGGGTTGCGTACGCATTACCATCGAGGCTACAGACTGAGGCTATGACCAATGTCGCAAGTAGAACAGAAAAGGTCGATTGTGTGACGAAACGCAGGATGAAACGCACAATTACGTCAAACACACCGGCTTCTTTCATCAGGGTAAAAAACATGGCGCTAAATGCGACTAGCGTAGCAGTGCCAACTACCGATTTAAGTCCTGAAGCGACATATTCGCCCAGTTCTTTAAAGCCAAATCCACAGACTAAAGCCGCAACCGTAGGTAAGATAATAAACAGCACACTGGGAGGAAACTTATTTTTCAATAAGCACCATGTCAGAATAACAAACATGACAATCCCGGTGATAAGCATCAAAGACATGACTTATCCTTTTAATTTTCAGAGTAGAAGATGTAAAAAAACGCTGCGCAGATAAATCTGCACAGCTTTACCATGGCAATATTTATTTCATATTGAAAAGCGTATTGAGCTCATCAATATTTTCATTAGTTAATGTTTTCATGCCATAGGGTTTGAGTACGAAATAGAGTTTTGCCGTTTCCTCTAACTCTTCTGCATTAAAAACCGCTTCACGGATATTTTTACCCGAAATAATGGGGCCATGGTTGGCGAGAAGAATTGAATTATGATCCTTAGCCAGTTTTTCAACATGCACAGCAATTTCTGGCGAGCCCGGCCGAATATAAGGCACCACCGGCAGTTTACCCACACGCATCACGTAGTAAGGAGTTATCGCCGGCAGTGCATTTTCATAGTCGAGATCGGGCAAGCAAGATAATGCGGTCAGCCAGGGGGAGTGCAAATGTACGATGCCGCCACAAGCAGGACGCTGACGGTACATTGCCAGGTGCATCAGCACTTCTTTAGACGCCTTGTGACCCGAAACCAGCTCACCGGTCATCGTGACTTTACTCAATTCATCAGCTTCCAGGTCGCCAAAACTGGAGTTCGTCGGTGTGGCGAGGATATGGCCATCAGGCAGTTTCAGGCTGATATTTCCAGCGCCACCGCTGCTGTAACCACGTTCAAACAGGGAGCGTGCGTAGCGCACTAAATCCTGACGATATTGGACTTCGCTCATTTCACACTCTCCTGCGCTTTTAAGAAGAAATCACTGTTACCAAAGTTGCCTGACTTGAGAATTACCCACTTTTCTTCATCTAATACCTGTGTCCAGGGTACACCAGGCGCGACAGCATCGCCGATCACCATGCCTTTAATATTGAGACCCTGTGATACCGCACCCGACGTTTCACCGCCAGCAACGATAAATTTGTTGAAACCTTCCTTGCTTAAATTGTGGGCAAGTGTGGCGAAGAAGCTTTCAATCTTCTCACTGACAAATTCTGCACCGTAGTTCTTCTGAATAATCTCGATAATCTGAGGCGGTTGCGTGGCATAGACCATCGGAGCCAACGCATCATTCTTTTGGGTCACCACCCAGCCCGTCACCGTCTGCAAGTACGTGGGTTCGTGAAGGATTTTTTCCACATCCAGTGCCAGTGAGGAGGCGCGCTGCTGATAAAAGTTCACCTGCTGGTTGGTCATGGAAGAGCAGCTGCCTGACAGGACAATGCTTGCCCCCTCTTTGCTGATAGCAAACGCAGGCTTATCAGCGGATTTATGCATCGTATCCAGTGCCGCAATGGCATAACCAATACCTGCTGCACCGGTGATAAGGACATAATCTGCGGTTTCACGCGCGACGGTTAACAGATCATTGTTATCCAGTACGTCACAGATAACATATTTGATCTTTTCCTCTGCCAGTTTGGCTAGGGCATCAGGAATGTCTTCTACATGATTTTTGATGGTGTCGAGATCGATGACTTCGCAGCGGCCGGTGGATTGCGCCTCCATCAATTTTTTAAGTGAAGACTCTCTCATCGGTGTGACTGGATGATGTTCCATCCCGCTTTGGTTCAATAACTGCCCTTTCACAAACAGATGGCCTTGCAAAATGGTCCGTCCATTGTCAGGTACTGCCGGGCAAATCAACGTGATTGGCGCATCCAGATTCTTCATCAGGGCATCGGTAACCGGACCAATATTCCCCTCTTTTGTCGAGTCAAAGGTTGAGCAATATTTGAATAGCTGACGCTTACAGCCCTGTGACTTAAGCCAGTTTGATGCAGACAATGATTGTTCCACCGCCGTCTTGGTCAGAATCGAACGGCTTTTAAGGGCGATAACCACCGCATCGATGCCTTCCTGATCAAATGCCTCAGCAGGAACGCCATTGAACAGCACCACTTTCCAGCCCGCATTCACCATGAAACTTGCAATGTCGGTGGCACCCGTAAAGTCATCCGCGATGACGCCCAACTTAATCATATGTGTTCCTCTAAAGCGGTAACAAATTGAGCTCATATTGCTTTTATGTAAATACAAGTGCAATCGGGCTTGATGTTAATTTGTGCTTTAGATCACAAAATAAGGGGTTATGGTTAACAAATGGGTGTGAGTGGAATCTTTGAAGCGGCTGTTACAACGGGTAATAATCCTAAAGCTCGCAGGGCTTAGCCATAACTTACTGAAAAGACGGAGGAATGTTGTAATGTGTTTTTTTTGTATCAGAAATGTGATCTCAATCACCTTGCCTTCAGTGCATTTATTGGTATAAAAATGCAATCGAAAACTGACCAACCATCTGGAGTATTTATGCGTATTTTGGTTCTGCCTTGTGACGGTATCGGCCCTGAGATCACTTCTGCTGCGGTAACTGTGCTGGAGTCACTGGATAAAGCGTATGGCCTGAACTTTGAGTTCGACTACGAAGACGTAGGTTTTAAAAGCCTGGAGTTACACGGCACTACGCTGCGCCAGGAATCACTCGACCGCGCCAAAACGTATGACGGCATTATTCTGGGTACCCAGTCCCACGCGGATTATCCAGCACCGGAAAAAGGCGGCCGTAACGTTTCTGCTGGCTTCCGCATTGGTCTGGATCTCTATGCTAACGTCCGTCCTGCGCGCACTCGTCCTTTCCTGACGTCTAATATGAAGGAAGGCAAATCCATGGATTTGGTGATCATGCGTGAAGCGACGGAAGGGTTCTATCCAGACCGCAACATGACTCGCGGCTGGGGTGAAGTGATGCCAAGCCCGGATATGGCACTGTCTACCCGTAAAATTACTCGTCATTGCTCTGAGCGTATTGCTCGCAAAGCCTTCGAGCTGGCGATGCAGCGTCGTAAAAAAGTGACCGCAATTCATAAAGCTAACAGCTTCCATATGACGGATGGCCTGTTCCTTGAAGCCGTACGTCACGTGGCAAAAGAGTTCCCTGAAGTTGAGCTGGACGATCTGTTAGTTGATGCGTCAACCGCTCACCTGGTGCGTAACCCAGAGCGTTTCGACGTACTGGTTGCCACTAACTTCTATGGTGACATCATCAGCGACCTGGCGAGTGAATTGTCAGGCAGCCTTGGCCTGGCCGGTTCAATTATGGCCAGTGATACTCATTGCTGCGCGCAGGCTCAGCATGGATCAGCTCCGGATATTCAGAATCAGGACAAGGCGAACCCGGTGTCGATGATTCTGTCGGTTGCCATGATGCTGCAATGGTACGCAGAGAAGCACAACCAGCCAAAATTCCTGAAAGCGGCGGAAGAGATCAGCCGTGCCGTTGATGAAGTGCTGGAAAATCCAGAAACCCGTACGCCGGACCTGGGTGGCAAATGTGGTACTAAAGCCTTTGCTGACAAAGTGGCTGCTTCTATTCGCGCCTGATTAAACGTCATGAGGTTGCCGCACTTTAGCGGCAGCCTGCTTTCATGGAGCCGAAGATGAATCAACGTATTGTTTTAATCCACGCGACTCCACTGGCGGTTGAGCCGATAAACCAGGCTTTTGCCGATCAGTGGCCAGAGGCTGAAATCAGTAACCTGCTGGATGACGCGTTAAGTGTGGATCGTCGTAAGGTGACGATTTTGACCGATCGTCTGTTTAAGCGGATCGATTCACTGGTGAACTATGCTGCCAACATTGATGCTGGTGCAGTGTTGTTTACCTGCTCTGCATTTGGTGAAGCAATTGACGCCAGCGCAGCGAAAAATACCATGCCGGTGCTTAAGCCAAACGAAGCCATGTTTGAAGCGGCTTTAGCTAAGGGTAAACATATCGTCATGCTGGCAACGTTTGCTCCCGCCGTCGCCGGGATGGAAGCGGAATTTCATGAACTGGTACGTAAAGGTTATCGTGACGCCACGTTAACCAGCGTTCTGGTTGAAGGGGCGCGTGATGCCCTCGAGCAAGGTGATGCCGAGCGCCACAACCAGCTCATTGTTCAGGCTGCTCGTGAACATACTGAGGCTGATGCCATCCTTCTTGCGCACTTCTCGATGGCCATTGCCTGGGAGCAGGCTCAGTCAGCAGTGAACTGTCCGATACTGAGCAGTCCGCATGCAGCCGTTTCAAAACTGAAAATATTAATGGCTCATTAATTAAGTCAGTCGATTTCTTTTAAAAAAGGCATCAACGTGGAAAGCCGAGATATATTGGCGGATGTGAAATATAGCCATATTTCACACTCGCCTGAGATCGTATTGCCTGAAAATAGCTGTGACTGTCATCATCATATTTTTGACAGGCGTTATCCCTATGCAGCGGATGATACGCGTAATTTACCAAACGCGACCGTCAACGATTACAACCAGTTTAAAAAATGGTTGGGACACTCTCGTCATATTCTGGTGCAGCCCTCTTCTTATGGAACGGATAATCGTTGTCTGACAGATGCATTACGCGCTTTTGGCACCCATGCACGTGGTGAAGCCGTGGTGGACGACACTGTCAGTGATGCTGAACTGGATGCGCTGCAGCAAGCTGGCGTAACGGGGGTTCGATTCAATCTTGGTGCGGGCAATGCAACGACACCTGAAATGCTGCTTCCCGTAGCGCAACGCGTGGCGGAACGTGGCTGGCATGTGCAGGTCCACGCCACTGCGGATCAATTGTGGCAGTTGCGATCAACGCTACTTCAGATACCGGGAAATCTGGTCATCGACCACTACTTTCGTTTACCGCAGCCTGAGCCGATGGCCCATCCAGTTTGGAAGCTGGCTTGGGAGCTGATTGAAAAGGGTCAATGTTGGGTAAAGCTCTCCGCGCTTTATCATCAGTCACAATGTGATGATGTGTCTGATATGGCAGCTCTGGTTACCCGCTTTCTTCACGATGCAACTGAACGTGTTTTATGGGGAAGTGACTGGCCACATCCCAATTTAATAAGTGCCAATAAAAATATGCCAGATGATGCATTGATACTATCGAAAATATACCACTGGGCGCATAACGATCAGGTTAGACACAAATTATTTGTGGAAAACCCGGCTGAACTTTACCGATTTAATTAATCGTATGCCAGACAAGGCCGAATATTATGATTACTCTGAACTCCACTGCTAAAAAGAACAGACCTACGCATTATCGTTATATGATTTTGCTGATGGTATTTCTCAGTATTGCTTTAAATCATGGTGATAGAGCGACCTTCTCAATTGCCGGTACGGATATGGTGAAATCTGCCGGGCTGGATATTGTGGCGCTCGGTTATCTGATCTCAACCTTCACCTGGGCCTATGTTCTGGGGCAATATCCGGGTGGTTGGTTACTGGATCGTTACGGCTCAAAGAAAGTGTTGGTAACCGGGGTTTTCACCTGGTCACTGTTCGTCTTTCTGGTGGGTTTCAGCACCTCTTTTGACAATATTTGGGTGACACGCGTACTGATGTTTGGCTTCATCTTTATGATGGGGTTGATTGAAGCACCAACGCTACCCGCTAACTCTCGATTCCTTGCGGCATGGTTCCCGGCGAAAGAGCGTGGTAAAGCTTCCGGATTCACTACTGCAGCACAGTATTTTGCATTAGTGGTCTTCTTACCGTTGATGGGCTGGTTCTCCTATTCGTTTGGTTGGGAGTCGGTGTTCTGGTTTATGGGCGCAGTCGGTATTCTGGTCTCGCTGTTGATGACGCGGGTACTCACCGATACGCCTAAAGTTCACCCGTTGGTCAACGATGCTGAGCTTGAATATATCCAGTCCGGCGGCGGTCTGACCAACATGAAAGCCAGTAAAAAAGGCGATAACGTCGGCAAAGGATATACCCGTAAATTACTGACCAGCCGATTGGCGCTGGGTGTGTATATGGGGCAGTTCTTCTTTACGGTGCTTTCCTACTTTTTCCTGACGTGGTTCCCGGTTTATCTGGTGCACGACCGTGGTATGACCATTCTCAAGGCGGGCTTTATCGCGTCACTGCCGGCGTTATGTGGTTGTGCCGGCGCGTTGCTGGGCGGCGTGTTATCCGATTACATGCTGGCGCGTGGTTTCAGCCTGTCAGCTGCACGTAAAACACCGATCGTTATCGGCATGCTGTTAGCCGTGAGTATGGTTATTTGCAATTACGTCGATTCCGCATGGGTTGTGGTGGCTATTATGTCGCTGGCCTTCTTTGGCAAGGGATTTGGTGCGATGGGATGGTGCGTAGTCTCAGACTTCTCACCGAAAGAGGCGGTCGGCCTGAGCGGCGGATTGTTCAATATGATTGGCAATATTTCGGGAATCTTTACGCCAATTATTATTGCCTACATCATAAAAGATACCGGTTCATTCAATGGTGCTTTGATTTTTGTCGGCGTCTGCGCTTTCCTCAATCTGTGCTGTTATCTGTTTGTGGCTGGAAAAATTCAACGTCTGAATTTTGAAACGCCGAAACAGGATCACGATGATGACTTTTCTGGAGAGCCGCATGTCAGCCACCGATAACGCAACCCCACTACGTTTTGCTATCAATTTAGGTAACGCCGTATTGGCCAAAACGCTGCCCGATGGGCAGCCGGGCGGGATTACTGTGGAGATCGCCCAAAAAATTGCGGCTGAACAGGGAAGAGTCGCGCAATTTATTACGTATCCCACAGCAGGCAAGGTGGTCGATGATGCCACTCACGATCGCTGGGACGTCGCCTTTTTGGCGATAGACCCGAAGCGTGAAGAGGTGCTGCGATTTACGCAGTCTTATATCACTATCGAAGGTACCGTGATGGTGAGAGAGAGCAGCAACTGGCAAAGCGTGACCGAGATGGATAAACCTGATGTGGTCATCAATGTCGGTAAAGGAGCAGCCTACGATCTGTTTCTGAGCCGCGAATTAAAACATGCTGCGCTCAATCGACTCGCTTCATCACAGGCCGCGATCGATGCGTTTCTGGATGGAGAAGGCGATATGGCAGCAGGAATCCGTCAGCCTTTAGAAAGTGCAGTCAGTAACAATCGCGGTTTTCGCGTTCTGCCCGATAATTTCGGTCAGATTTTCCAGGCTATTTGTTTGCCGCATGCGCAGGACCAGCTTTATGGTGAAATTAGTCATTACCTGAATAAATGGCAGGAAAATGGCGCTATCAGCGAGATTATTAATCGGAATCTTGCCGAGTCTTAAACTTAATGCAGCGTTCTCATTTGGAGAACGCTGCATTGGTTAATGTTCAATTTTCATTCATTAATGGGCATGAGACGTTATCCAGCGACGAACATAACAAGATTGCTGTGACGGAAGGTTTTTATGACATCGCCCTTAACGCTGGAACGCTCATCGCTGGTTATCCATAACCGCCTGTATCATTTTATTGACCTCACCCAGATCGTCCCGCTGGAGCAACTGCAGACATTGCCTTACAGCATTCGCATTCTGCTGGAGAACGTTGCGCGATGCTCACCGCAAACGCTGCCTGAATTTCTCAACTATCTGTCAGCAAAGTCCTCCCCTGGTGAGGTTGAGTTTTATCCCGACCGCCTCATGTTCCATGACACTACCTGTTTACCGGCTTTGGCTGACTTTGCTGCTATGCGCGATCTTACTGCTGAGTTAGGCGGCGATCCGCGCGCTATCAATCCACACATTCCTGCTGTGCTAACCATCGATCATTCGGTCATCGTTGAAAGTTACGCTAATGCCGATGCGCTGGAAGATAACCTCAAGTTTGATTTTCGCCGTAACGCTGAGCGCTATCGCTTCATTCGCTGGGCAGAAAAAAGCCTGGATAACTTCCGCGTCATTCCACCCGGCACCGGCATTATTCATTTAATGAACCTTGAAACCATTGCTGAAGTGGTCACGGTGGATGAGCGTGAAGCCATACCGTTGCTGCACGCCGATTGCATGATTGCAACCGACAGCCATACGCCGATGATAAATGCACTTGGTGTGTTGGGGTGGGGCGTAGGTGGTCTGGAAGGTCAAGCCGCATTGGTTGGCGAGCCAGTCACGTTACGCTTCCCGGACGTGGTGGGAATTTGTGTTTCCGGTGAACTGCCGCCGGATGTCAGCGACAGCGATCTGGCTCTGCACATCACGCGCCTGTTGCGTGAAAGCGGTGTGGTCGGCAAATTTGTTGAGTTCACCGGTCCTGCACTCCACAGCATGCCGCTCGAATCGCGCGCCACCATTGCCAATATGGCCCCGGAATACGGTGCCACCGTGGTGTTCTTCCCGTTTGATCAGCGCAGCGCAGAGTACGTCAACATGACCGGGCGCAGTGAAGAGAAACAGGAAATTATTCGCAGTTATATGCAACATCAGCACCTTTGGCGTCATCCGGAGGATCGTCAGCCTGACTTCACACAACGCATTGAGCTGGATTTAAGTAGCATCGAACCCAGCGTGGCGGGGCCTTATAATCCTCATCAACAAATTCCGCTCAGTGATTCGCCGAAAAGTTTTATGGAGACATTGAAAGCCGGCGAGCGCGCTTTGCAATGGCAGCATGATGATTACCCACAACCGATTCAACAAGGCGCCGTGGCTATCGCGGCCATAACCAGCTGCACCACAACCGCCAACCCCTGGCTGGTGATTCAGGCGGCATTGTTTGCCCGGAATGCGGCAAAGTATGGACTGCAACCCAAGCCTTGGGTTAAAACCTCCTTTTCACCCGGATCTCGGGCGGTTACCGATTATCTTGGAGAATCAGGCCTGCTTAGCGAGTTGGAAAAGGTGGGGTTCGATGTGGCAGGTTATGGCTGTATGACCTGCATTGGCAGTTCCGGCGCATTACAACCGGCCATGGAAAGTCTGGTGAGTAATGGCCTTCAGGCCGTGTGTGTGCTTTCCGGTAACCGTAACTTTCCCCGTCGCGTTAATCCCAGCCTCGGTCATGGTTATCTCACCTCGCCAGCATTGGTGATTGCCTGGGCTATTGCCGGAAATATGCAGCATGACATGTTGAACGACCCGCTTGGCTACGATGAGCATCCACAGCCGGTTTTCATGCGCGACTTAATGCCAGCGCGTGAAGAAGTCGAACGCTGGGTAACAAGAGTGATGAAGCGTGAACATTACATCCAGCGTCGCGATCTTATCTGGCAGGGAACCCCACACTGGCAGCAAATTGAAGCTCCGGGTAGCGTGCATTATCCATGGGAATCGACCTCAACCTATCTGCGTCGGCCGGGCTATCTGGAACGTTTACCTCGAGACCCTGCCGAACCGATGTCGCTCAATAACGCCCGACCTTTCCTCTGGTTTGGCGATGACGTCACCACCGATCATATTTCGCCTGCAGGTGCGATTTCCGCAGGCAGCCTTGCCGGTCAATGGTTGCTGGAACATCATGAAGATCCGCAGGACCTGAATCTCTACTCTACGCGCCGCAGTAATCATGAGGTGATGGTACGCGGTGCTTTTACGAATAAAGCGCTATCCAACCGTTTGTTACCGGCAGATAAGCGCGGTGGCGGCGGTTATGCCTGGGATGCGTCTCATCAGCAAATTCTTCCGGCTTTTGAGGCAGCGCAAACATGGCATGCAACAAATACGCCGCTGGTAGTGCTGGCGGGCGAGCGCTATGGCGCGGGATCGAGCCGTGACTGGGCTGCTAAAGCGCAGGCACTGATGGGGGTTAAAGCCGTCATTGCTAATAGTTTCGAACGTATCCACCGCACGAATTTGATCGGAATGGGCATTCTTCCGCTGCATTTTATTGCCGATGAAGCGGACAGATTACCTGAGATGGATGGAACCGAGGTCCTGGATATTACAGGCCTGGAAATGATCGCGCCGGGTGCGACGCCGCTGATGCTCTACATCCGCCGTGGAGGCAGGCAGATTGCTGCACTGAATCTTGAGGCAGTGATAGACTCCCAGCAAGAACTACGCTATCTGCGCTATGGCGGTATTTTGCCCTTTGTTATTCAGCAAACACTTAAAGAGTAGGGAAGTTCATGCGCTACGATCTGGTCTCACTTTCGCTGTTTGTCGCTGTGGCTGAGGAGCAGAATCTTACGCGTGCCGCACGCCGTAAGCATCTGGCCGTCTCAGCCGTGAGTAAGCGCATAACAGAACTGGAACAGCAAATTGGCACGCCACTGATGCTACGCTTGCCGCGCGGCATCGAGTTGACGCCTGCGGGGCACTCGCTGCTGTTTCACGCGCGCCAGGTGTTCCGCAATCTCGACCAAATGGAAGAGGAGCTCAGTGATTACGTGGCTGGCGTACGCGGCCACATTCGCATTTTTACGATCTCTGCGGCGTTGATGCATTATTTGCCGCGTGCCATTAGTCAGTTCCTGGCTCATTACCCGCAGACAGATATCGATATTGAAGAACACACCGGCATTGGCGTCGTGCAGGGCTTGCTGCAGGGGGACGCGGATGTCGGTTTCTTTTCCAGTTGGACACCTGCTTCCGGGATTGAGGTCTGGCCATGGCAGCAAGACCAGTTGTCCGTTTTGGTGTGGCAGGGGCATCCGTTGGCGGAGCGCGCGACCTTGCAATTAGTGGATTGCATCGATGAGAAAATGATTGGGCCACATCGGGAAAGCGCAGTGAGCCACATTCTGGAGCGTGAAGCGAGAAAGCTGGGTACAACGCTGAATATAGGCTTACGGGTCAGCAGTTTCGTCTCTATGGCCGAACTGGTTGCGCAACAGTTGGGAATAGCCATCTTGCCAGTTAATGAAATCGCTCAGGTGGCTAATCATGATGCTGTGCGCTGTATTCCCCTCGTCGAGCCATGGGCGAAACGTGAGTTGTATGTTGGTGTGAAGGGATATGCCCTATCTTCACCCTCGGTGAAAGCGTTTATCGAAAATGTCACGCCATTGAAACGTGCAACGGGTGCCGAAGAGGGGGCGCTGCTTGAGGCCAGTCTCATCAATGCTGACCTCAAGCGCTGAGTTATTCGGAAAATACAATGCAGGTAGGGCTGGCAGTGAATACCTCTTTACCTGTGTCTTTAAGCATACCCGAGTCCTGATCAACGCTGAAAATGCGAATAGAATCTGAGTCCTCGTTAGCGCTGTAAAAATAGAGCCCATCTGCAGAGAGCGTTGTAAAACGCGGCGTCTTACCACCGCAAAACACCCATCCCACCGGCTTTAAACAGCCATCATCAGGATTTATGCGCATAACCGCAATACTGTTATGACCACGATTGGCGGCATATAAGAAGCGCCCAGACGGATGCACTTCGATTTCACTGGCGTCGTTACGTGTTTCAAATCCTTCCGGTAGGCTGCTCAGCGTTTGCTTGAGCGCAATGTTTCCCGTCTCTTGTTCAAAATCGTAAACGGTAATCGTATTCCCGAGCTCACTCAGGCCATAAAGCCACTTCCCCTGTGGATGGAAATCAACATGACGCGGCCAGCTCCCAGACGGCAACAGCACTTCATCATTGAGTAGTGATTGTCCATCTCGCCAGTGATAAATACGCACCATATCAATGCCGTTTCCGGCCTGTCTGCCCTGGATGGGCAGAGCGTAGTAATCGCTATCTGGTGCAAAAATAATTTCATGCGGACGTGACAAGCTGGCCGCAGCGCCATCCTCATCAGCGTGGCCTTCCACCATCGCCAGGTGGTGAGGAGGCAGTAGCGCGTCATCATCAGCGAACGCTAATGCTGCTACGTTGCCGCCTTCATGGTTAGCAATCAGCAGATGGCGGCCATCAGGTGAGAGAGCAGCATGCACCGGGTTATTGCGCCGCAGTGGATCAAGATCGGGATGTGGATTCTGTGGGCCCGTTGTTTGTTCAGATAACAAAGTCAGCATGCCAGAGATAGGATCACGCGCAAAAATAGCTACCTGATTGCCATCCCCATGCAGCACGTACAGCCGATTTCTATTTTCATCCAGTGTGAGCCAGGACGGATTTTCCTGAACAGAGGTAACACGTTGTACGTGATGCCAGTTCCCTGACTCATCAATGCGAAATACTTCAATTCCTTTTCCACGTGCGCCACGCCACTCGGACGTACGGCAACCCACATAGGCAAACTTATTCATTTACAACCCCGCCATACCAATATGCATTTATTTAAACACAAGTGCATAAATTGACTTGTGATTGATATCACGATTTTGTGGTTGTTAAGCGTTGAAACTAACTATGAAGGGCTTTTTACGTTATGCGTCGGTGTTTTTAGGCGGCTTAAAACTGCACTGCAATTTAATGTTATTGCATTTGAATGGGTTTAAATGCAGAAAATTGACGATCGTGGTCACAATTTCAACGGCTCGCGATTGCTAAAAAAAACCGCAGATAGCTTACTGTTAACAAGTCGTGAAAACTGTTACATAAATGCATCTGGGAGAAGGGTTATGACCCAACGTATTGCGTATGTTACATCCGGGATGGGAAGCCTCGGAACCGCTATTTGCCGTCGACTGGCGAAGGATGGTTTTAAAGTGATTGCAGGATGCGGTCCCAATTCTCAACGTAAAACCGCCTGGCTTGATGACAATAAAAAGATGGGATTTGATTTTATCGCATCAGAAGGAAACGTGGCTGATTGGGAATCAACGGTTAAAGCGTTTGCCAAAATAAAAGCTGAAATCGGTGAGATAGACGTGCTGGTTAATAATGCCGGTACGGCACGGAATGTATTATTTCGTGATATGCAGCCACAGGAGTGGCAGGCCGTTATTAACACCAATATGAACTCATTATTCAACGTCACTAAACAAGTTGTGGATGGCATGATGTCGCGTGGATGGGGACGTATTATCAATATTTCTTCAGTCAACGCGCAAATTGGTCAAACAGGTCAGGTTAACTACTCTACGGCAAAATCTGCCGTACGGGGTTTTACTCGCGCCCTGGCACGTGAAGTTTCGGCACGCGGAGTAACAGTTAATACGGTATCGCCGGGCTATCTGGCTACGTCAAAACTGAAAACAGTCACGCCGGTGCAGGTTATTGATAAGATTGTTCAGGAAATTCCAGTGCGTCGCCTGGGCTCTCCGCAGGAAATCGCCTCTATATGCTCCTGGCTGGCATCTGACGAATCAGGATTTGCCACGGGTGCTGATTTCTCTGTTAATGGCGGCCTGCATATGGGCTAATAAATTAACAGAACGTCCTGCTCAAAATTTCCGTCAAATTAATTATCGCGCATATTAGCAATAATATGCGTTGGAGGCTCTTATGCTCTCGCTTCTGGGATATGGCATGATTGTGGTCTTTATGATCCTCATCATGACCAAAAAACTTTCTGCACTCGTCGCACTGATCATTATTCCAATAATATTTGCTCTGATTGCCGGATTCGGCGGAGAGATGGGCGAGATGATGATTGAGGGGCTTAAAAAAGTCGCTCCGACTGCCATCATGGTTATTTTTGCCATTCTCTACTTCAGCACCATGTTTGATACCGGTTTATTTGATCCGATTATTCGCTTCTTTTTACGGATTATTAATGGTGACCCGGTTAAAGCGGTTATGTGCAGCGCGATTCTGGCGGCGATGGTGTCACTTGATGGTGATGGATCAACGACCTATATGATCTGCGTAACGGCAATGCTGCCCTTGTTTAAACGTATTCGTCTGGACCCACTGGCGCTGACTTGCGTAGTCTTCCTCTCCGGAAGTATTACTAACTTGCTGCCATGGGGCGGTCCACTGGCTCGCGTTGCGGCATCCTTGAAAGTTGAATCCAGCGATCTGTTTATTCCGCTGATTCCAACTATGGTTTGCGGTTTTGTCGGAGTATTGGTGCTGTCTTGGTATATCGGTATTCGTGAACGCCGTCGTTTAGGTAAGCTGAGTATCAATACCAATGGTTATGGATCAGTCACTGAAGACGATGCAGAAAGCTATCTGCCGGCAATCAATGAAGTCAATGAGGAGCTGCGTCGTCCAAAACTGTTCTGGCTTAACGCGGGTCTGACACTGTTACTGATGGGATCGCTGGTGATGGAGTTGCTGCCCCTGTCGGTGCTGTTCATGGTGGCATTTGCTCTGGCGTTGTTGATCAACTATCCGCACATTGATGCCCAGCGTCAGCGTATTGCAGCGCATGCGCCTGCTGCGCTGAACCAGACATCTATCTTCCTGGCTGCGGGTATTTTCGCCGGTATCCTCTCGGGTACTGGAATGGTCACCGCAATGTCGGCATCTCTGCTGGATGTGTTACCCGATTCATGGGGCCCTTATCTGGCACCGATTACGGCATTGATCAGCTTGCCTGGCACCTTCTTTATGTCGAATGATGCCTTCTATTACGGTGTACTGCCGGTTCTGGCAGAAGCAGCGAAAGTGTATGGCATTGATCCGGTCGAAATTGGTCGTGCATCGTTGGTTGGGCAGCCAATCCACTTACTGAGTCCGTTAGTGGCATCAACCTATCTGTTGGTCGGATTAGCCGGAGTAGAATTCAGCGACCATCAGAAATACACCTTCAAATGGGCTTTCCTGCTCTGCATGATCTTCCTGGCATCGGGTTTGCTATTGGGTCTTTATCCACTTTACTCGCCTGGCGGTTAATGGCGCTGATGAAAAAATGGCCCATTTGGGCCATTTTTTTATACTCCGATACTACGTTGTTTTTTGTTATCTAGCGCGACAGCGAGGTGCTGCTTCATCATATATGATGCTTCGATCAGTTGCCCTGCCTCAATTAATGACAGCAAGTGCATATGATCTTTAACTTCAGCGTAGTAGCGGCTGCGGTCATCCATAATGCGGTAATCCATTAAACGGCGCATGCGGTTGACGTTGCGCAGTGATATCTCAAAAAATGGGTTGTTAGAAAAACTGATGACAGTCTCATGAAAGCGGTAACCCGCTAACTGGAGCTGAGTAGGCGATAAACGCTGAATGCCGCTCTCTAATAGCATCTCCAACTCGCGCTTAATCTCATCGATTTTGCTCTGCGGGGCTTTGAAGGTGGATTCCAAAATTGCCATTGGTTCAATCACCATGCGGAAGCTGAAAATATGCTCTAGCGCGGCTTTGGTCTTGGCAACGGGAAGAAAACGCCAGCCATAACCCTGTTTACGTTCAACCCATCCCTCACTGATACCGCGCGCCAGAATGGTCGTGAGCTGAGTCTTCGAAAGGTTATAACGCTTAAGTAAATAAAGTTCGTTTACTTCAGATTCGATTTTATCCTGCAGCCAGTCTTCCGCTAATTGATAGTATTCAGGAAGATCGTTATCCACTTCACTTTCATGTGAGCTCTGAGTCTGAGGCGCATAATCCTGCTTTACAAAGAAACCACGGTTATGCTGCTGCTGAAGAATGCCTTTGTGTTCAAGGTAAACCAGGGCCTCACGCACGGGTGAACGTGAAACATCAAATGTTTCAGCCAACTTGGGTACACTTAGGTGTGCACCCGGCGACAATCCGCCACTGTCGATCATCGTGATTATTTTTTGCGAAAGCCTTTCCGTAAGAGCGCTTATTTTCATGAAGAAAGCCCTAAAAAATGCAGGAAGAAGTACAAAATTTAACAATATTATTGCATTTGAATTGTATTAAATGCAATTATAAAATGCAGTTTTATGTGCGCTTAACTACATGTTTACATTGATGATTTTAGATCATTTCATATTTTATAAATCCACGCTGCTTAATGGCCACCTGCTAAAAGCTGCATGATTAAATGATTCCTCTCATTTTCACTCCTTTATCTCCTACAGCTCCCTTCTACCCCCTTAAAATTCGTTAAATCGTAGTTAAACCACTTTTACAATTACATACATAAAAAAACTACCAATCTGCATTTGAGTAAACAAAAATGCAAATAAATTAAGCCCTCGCCATTTATTTTTACTTCATCACTGAGATGTGAGATTCATTCAATGTCAGATCAAAAAACAGGACTGAGCAGAAGACGTTTCCTCGGCGCAGGATCGCTTATTGCACTCAGTTCCCCCCTAGCTACAGCAGCAACAATCAGCGGTGGTACAGGTACTCCGTGGACAGCGGATGAGGCATCGCCACCACCAAAAATCGATCCCCTGCAGTGGGAGTTTTTTACGCCAAAAGAGAGAGTTATTGTAGATGCGTTGGTCGAAACGCTGATCCCAGCCGATGAGCTGAGTCCAAGCGGTAAAGAGGCGGGATGTACGCTGTTTATTGACCGCCAAATGGCAGGGCGATTTGGTCAGGGTTCTCGTCTTTATATGAATGGACCTTATGGTGCATCACCTCTTGCATCTCAAGGCAGGCAATCGCCTCTAACGCCCGCTGAGGAGTTTCGCCGCGGTCTGACAGCATTTAATAACTTTTGCATTAAAGAATATAAAAAAGCATTCAACGAGCTGACTGAAGATGCACGTGAGGCTGCTCTTCATTTGCTTGAGGCTGGCAAGATCGTTCTGCTGGGCGAAGTCAGTAGCAAAGATTTCTTCAAAACCTTGCTGGCACGCACCATGGAAGGCTTTTTTGCCGATCCCGTCTATGGCGGCAACCGCGACATGGTGGGATGGAAAATGATTGGTTATCCCGGCGCGAAATACGACTACCTCGATTGGATCGAACGCCATAACGAAACCTATCCACATCCTCCCGTTAGCATCTACGGTTACACGCCCGAGTCCTAAATGAATACTGAAATCAAAAAGCTACCTAAAAAAGATATTGCCATTGTAGGTCTTGGCTGGGCGGGTTCGATCATGGCAATCGAACTTGCCAAAACAGGACTGGATGTCATTGCGTTTGAACGTGGTCCCTGGCGTGATACCGCTGATGACTTCAACGTTGGCTACGTACAGGACGAACTGCGTTATGTAGTGCAGCAAGAGTTGATGATCACCGCTGCAGAAGATACTTATACCTTCCGCAATGCGTCTCACCAGACTGCGCTCCCCATACGGGAATATGGCTCCTTCTTGCTGGGGACAGGTCTAGGTGGCTCGGGAGCGCACTGGAGCGGTTTGACCTGGCGCTACAACCCGACTGACTTTGAATTACGATCTCATTTAACCCGTCGTTATGGTGAAAAGGCGATTCCAGATGACCTTTTGATTAAGGACTGGGGTATTACCTATGACGAACTGGAACCTTACTACACCAAATTTGAGCGCATGGCTGGTATTGGTGGTAAAGGCGGCGTGATAAACGGAAAGGTTCAGGAAGGTGGAAATCCTTTTGAAGGTAATCGCTCAGAAGATTTTCCTTTACCGCCAATGAAGATGACCTTTGCGGCAAAGCTGTTTGCTGAGTCAGCCCGAAAAATAGGTATGAAGCCTTTCCCGACGCCAAGCGCGAATGCGTCGGGTGTTTACACCAATACCTATGGTGTAACGATGGCACCTTGCACTTACTGTGGATACTGCTCGCGTTGCGGATGTGCCAATTACTCCAAATCAACCCCACAGACCAACATCATCCCTGCGCTTATGCGTTACTCCAACTTTACGGCTCAGGTTCAATCTGAAGTTCTGCATGTTGTGATGGATGAAAGCGGAAAAGTTGCTACTGGCGTGGTTTATATTGATGCCAGTGGGCAACGCTACGAGCAGCCAGCTGATCTGGTGATCCTGACTGCGTTTACCATACCAAATGTACGCTTGCTGTTTGCCTCTGGGATTGGCGAACCTTACGATCCTAAAACCGGTAAAGGGCTGATTGGTAAAAATTACGCCTACCAAACCAACTCCAGTATTCAGCTATTTTTTGAAGATAAAAACTTCAATCCGTTTATTTCCGGTGGTGGTGTTGGTCAGGGTGTCGATGAATACAACGGTGACAACTTTGACCATAATGGATTGGGCTTTTTTGGTGGCGCTTGCATCATGTCGAATGTCACCAGTGGATGGCCAATTACCAATCGTATGACGCCGCCAGGTACGCCCAAATGGGGCCGTGAATGGAAAAAAGCGACCAAACAACACTACCTGAGCACGACGGTGGTCAGGACGCAGGGAAGTTCTTACCCCACGCGGTCAAACTACCTCGATCTCGATCCTACTTATAAAGACCGTCATGGCCGTAGCATGATGCGCCTGACGTTCGACTTCCCAGAAAATGACTTGAAGATGTCTGCTTACGTTACCAATAAGGCGCTGGATGTTGCGAAAGCCATGGGTGCCAGCCAGACCGTTATGCACGTGCCACAAGGGCCTTACAATATCGTTCCTTTCCAAAGTACGCATAATACGGGCGGAGCGATTATGGGAGAGTCGCCCAAAGACAGCGTCGTGAATAAATACCTGCAATCCTGGGATGTGCCCAATTTGTTTGTCATTGGTGGGTCAGCGTTTCCGCAAAACGCGGGATATAACCCAACCGCAACCGTTGGCGCACTAGCCTATTGGGCAGCAGATGCCATCGTCAAACAGTATCTCAAGCAACCCGGTCCATTGGTGCAGGCATAATGAAAACCGTTAAACCGATAATAACTGCCACTCTGCTTGCTGTTTTGAGTGGGACGAACGTCAGCTATGCGGCCAATACCTTCTTCCCAGACATTGAAAAGGGGCGCTATCTCGCCACGGTTGGCGATTGTACGGCGTGTCATACGCCAGAAGGGGCTAAACCGATGTCAGGGGGAAAGGCGATTGAAACCCCATTTGGCAATCTCATTGCACCTAATCTAACGCCAGATCGTGAAACCGGCATTGGCGCCTGGACAGATGACCAGTTCCTGCGTGCGATGCAGGAAGGGATTGGACATAACGGTGAATATCTTTACGGTGCGTTTCCTTACACGGCCTACACCAAAGTTTCAAAGCCCGACCTGCTGGCAATCAGAGCGTATCTCAATACTTTAGAACCGGTGCACAACAAGGTTGAGTCAAATCAGCTGCCATTCCCGTTCAATATTCGGGAAAGCCTGATGGGCTGGAACTTGCTTTTCTTCAAGAAAGGAGAGTTTAAACCGGACCCAACTCAGAGTGCGGAATGGAATCGTGGAGCGTATCTAGCTGAAGGTCTGGCGCACTGCTCGACATGCCATAACAGCAAGAACTTCCTGGGTGGAGATACCAGTGATGGACATCTTCGGGGTTACACCCTTCAGGGATGGGTTGCGCCAACCATCACAGGCGATAAATATCAGGGCATCGGCAACTGGAAGGCTGAAGACATCGTCGAATATCTCAGAACCGGCAGGAACCAGTTTGCAGCAGCGTCAGGTCCTATGGCCGAAGTAATAACTAATTCAACGCAGCATATGCAAAGCGATGATTTACGTGCGATAGCCATCTATTTGCTCAGTCAAAAAGCCGATATCAAACCGCCTAAGCCTGTGAGTCCAGATGATGAAGCGATGAAGCTTGGCCAGCAGGTATACGCTGTCAACTGCTCAGCATGTCACATGGCAAATGGTGAAGGTGTAGCAAAAATGTTCCCTTCACTAAAGGGCAGCGGTTCTGTTCTGGCCGATGATCCTGCCACTTTGACGCGCGTGATTTTACGCGGCGCGAAAGCTGTCTCAACCGATGCGGCACCTACAGGCCCAGCAATGCCTGCATTTGCCTGGCGTTTAAGTGACAAAGATGCGGCTGCAGTAATGACATTCGTCCGCAACAGTTGGGGAAATGCCGCTCCGCCAGTGTCATCCAGCGTGGTGACTAAAGCGCGCCAAGAGGCTCAGGCCAATCCGTAATAATTTGAGAGACTGAAAGGAATTCACCGTAATGAATTACAGCCGCCATAACGGCAACCCAACTTCTGGTAATAGCGTCTGGCTGGCGTTATTGGTGGCTGTCACATTTTTTATGGAGAATCTCGACGCCACGGTTATTGCAACCGCGATACCCCAAATGGCCAAAGATTTTAGCGTTAGCCCGGTTGAACTGAATATCGGCATTAGCGCCTATCTTCTCGCAGTGGCCATCTTTATCCCCATCAGTGGTTGGCTGGCTGGTCGCATTGGTGCCCGATACGTTTTCGCTGGTGCGATTCTGCTATTTACGCTTGCTTCAATAATGTGTGGTCTGAGTAACGATTTAGCGATGTTCACTTTTAGCCGTGTGCTGCAAGGTGTGGGTGGCGCGCTAATGGTACCGGTTGGTCGAATGGTGGTACTCAGGATGACGGCCAAAAAAGACATGGTGAAAACCATCGCGTTTATTTCATGGCCCGGATTGATTGCTCCTGTGCTGGGACCGCCATTTGGTGGCCTAATTGTGACTTACAGCCATTGGTCATGGATATTCTGGCTGAATATCCCTTTGGGTCTTATCGCCCTCGTCATGACATTTTTCCTCGTACCGCAAACCAAAGATGTTATCAAACGTCACTTTGACGTGAAGGGCTTTATTTTCACCGCAGCGGCGTGCGTGATGCTGATCGTTGGATTGGAGTTTCTTGGTCACAGCAAAGTTGAAAGCGGCTTTATACTGATTGCTGGCGGCATCTTATTTGGCCTACTTACTTTCCGTCACAGCCTGAACCATAGAAATCCGCTATTGCCTTTTAATGTCATGACGATTGCCACATTCAGAAGCGCAGTAATAGGCGGTTCATTCTTCCGGGCATCCATTAATGCCATTCCGTTTTTGTTACCTTTATTATTTCAGATTAGTTTTGGCTGGAGCGCCGTAGAAGCAGGAACAATGGTGCTGTGGGTCTTTGCAGGGAATCTTGCCATGAAGCCTGCGACTACCTGGCTAATGAAACGGTGGGGCTTTAGACGCTTATTGTTAGGGAATGGGGTTATAAGCCTATTCGCTATTTTAAGTTGCGCGACGCTGGATCCGGGCATGGGCTATTTCACTATTGCTTTAATATTATTTGTCGGGGGACTTACGCGCTCCCTCCAGTTTAGTTGCTATAACAGTCTTGGCTTCGCGGATATACCTCAGGAAAAGATGAGTGATGCATCGGTAATTTTTAGTATTTTCTTCCAGTTCGCAATGAGCGCAGGCATAGCTATTTCAGCACTGGCGCTGCGAATGTCGATGCTGTGGAATCACCATTACGCACCACTGCAAGCGGATGTTAAGTGGGCGTTTATCGGGGTATCACTCCTGGTGATATTTTCCATGATTGATGTCTATCGACTTGAGAAAAATGCAGGTGAGCAGGTGCTTAATTAACTTAGCATGTAAAGGGAGTTGAGCCTATTCATCCGGTGAACTCACCTTGCGCAGCTAGTCGGGATGATGGTTGTTTCCACACGGGGGATTACTGCGGTGAGTTTATGGCTTACGGCAGTTGCTCATCCAGCCGCGAAGCCGGCCATGACGACCGTTTTCCAGCACGTCACGCAGCTACGACCCTGGATTCAGGCCGTACAGCCGCGCCGTTTCTACCCGGCTCACCAGGTCCGGCATCCGCTCGTCCGTATGCGGCGAACCCGCGGACAGCTACGCTTTCCGCCCCATCGCCCGTTCGCACTGGGTGTTATCCAGCGGCACACGACCGTCGTCCGGATACGTCTGCAGCGACGACCACCGCTTCAGCGTATACGTGATGGCCTTATGCAGCGCGCCGCCCGGCACTGAACACTCTTCTTCTCCGTCAGCCCGTTACGAAACACCTTCATCAGCGGTTTCTGCTTTGGGTTCCGCGGGCGGGCAACAGCTCGCGAAGCTGACGGTTAATGTCGGCCCGGTCGCGGCGTCCTTTTCGTATCTTACTCGTCCTATTTTTCCGCCGGTCCGCCCGTCAGGCGCTGCTCGTCGACGCCAGCGATGAGCCAGGCGAACTGTTCCGGGGTGACCTGGCAGGCCTCATCGCCGTCGCGCGGCCAGGTGAAGTGACCCTGGTGCAGGCGTGGAGTACAGAGCCAGACGCCGTTACGGTCACTCATGAGTATTTTCAGGCGGGTACGCTCCTTGATGGTGAAGATGAACGCATTATTGCCTTCCGTTGCCGGATGCCGCTGCTCAGCCACCCTGCGGGTGAGGGTGTCGATGCCGTCGCGCATGTCGACAAGTGCCGCGGGGCTGGCGGTCACGGAGCAGCCGGTGAGGTTGAGCGTCCCGTTGCCGAAGGTTTTAGGTTGTGCAGGCGTGCTTAAGCGACTTTAGACAGTCTGCTCAGCTGCCAGTCACGAAGGTGGGGTCGTCGGGTCGACAGGGAATAACGGATTTTGGTGGACGTCAAGGTGCTCACTCCCCGTATAACGGAAGAGTGAGCAGACTGCCGTCATAAACTCTGTTCAACAATGCGCGTTCACTGGATGCTTACTTTTATCCATCAACACAACGCGATGTACTGCTTCGCATCGATCTGACCGGGCGATTCCAACCAAAATGAACAGGCACTATTCAGGATGAATGGCAGCGTAATTCACGCAGTAACAAGCCTGACATCACTGAGGATAAGCTGGCAAAAAATCAGGCATAGATGAATAGAGCACTTTCCGATGTAAGGGGACGAAATTTGAACCGCTTATTCGTTGCATTCCACTGCCCGCCATGTTGTCGCTGTAGCTATATGGTATAAGGCTGAAGTCATTATCACGATGAGCCTGAATGATTTTTCGAAAGGCCTACTGGCTGAATTTGCCAATTAAATCTATCATCCTGACGAATTCATCATGGATCTGTTTGGCTTAAAGCAGTGAAGGCTAAGCGAGCCAGTTCCATGCACCCTGTATGGGATTACGGTTTATCTGGATTCGCGATTACGGCAAGGTTTATCGATGACATCAAGCACATTGGACATTTTTCATTTTATGATTTAGCGCCGATTGAGTCACTATATTGATGCATTGCATGTAATTATCTCAACGTGATCTTATTAGCGAAATAAGTAACAGCTGCGCCGTAACATAAATAACTTCGTTAGTCTGGTGACAGACAAATACCGCTAATGGAAAATAAAATGACCACTTCACAACCTGCCATTCTGATTATTCAACCGTTGATGCCGCAACTGGATGAAAAGCTCACGCAACATTTTCAATGTCATCGCTTATATGAGCAGCACGATCCGGCACAATTTATTCAGCAGCACGCCGAACAGCTTGAGGCTATTGTCACGCGGGGCGATGTCGGTGTGGAAACGGCATTATTAGAGCAACTGCCCGCTTGCAAAGCGATCGCCGTATTCGGCGTTGGCACCGATCGTATCGACCTTAAATATACTGCCGCACACGATATTCAGGTCAGTATCACCCGCGACATTCTCACTGATGATGTCGCCGATTTGGCTTTGACGCTGACGCTAGCCTTCTCGCGTAATTTGGTGGCTTACCATCAGTTTGCGAAATCGGGTGCATGGGAAAATAACGGTGTTGAACTCTCCAGCCGCGCCAGCGGAAAAAGAATCGGTATCGCCGGTTTGGGTGCAATTGGTTTAGCTATTGCTCGTCGTGCTGAAGCTTTTGGCATGGAAGTGGCGTATACCGCGCGTTCGGCGAAAGATG
>NZ_CP195346.1:0-146890 GCF_051302795.1 Pantoea sp. E2023-21
TCAGGGCCATTGAAGCTGACCTCAGGTTAGCCGGTAATATGGGTTTCGCCTGTAGTTTTCCCGGACAGTCTCCTGTAGTTTTTAATGGTCGCGCTGGAAAGGCTGGCTGCCGTATCCACGATGACAAAGCTGAAAGTATTTTCAGTTATAAGGGGACTCAGATCTGTACAGGCAATAAGAAGAGCCTCCACCTTAAGATTTTCCACTACAGACATTAAATTGTTCCACTCTGCCTGTGCATCAGGGTCATGAAAACCTTTCGTTTTAACCCGCCCAATCAGCGATGTGGTCATTTCACGAAGTAGAGATGAATCAATAATCTCTTTGCCAGAAGCCTCTATCCGCGCCTGATAGAAACCCGCATCCAGCGTAGGTTCTGTAGCCAGTACTGCTACCCTGGTGACTTCTGCAGGCAGTGACTTAAGTGCGGTGTCTGCAATATGCAGAAGTGGAATACCAGCGCTCGCCGCTTTCATTTCAGCAAAATAGCAGTGTGCAAGGTTACAGGGAACAGCGATCAGACTCACTTTTGCCCTGACGAGTTCTGAAATACCCTGTTGCAGGGTTGCGATCATCGCATCATCATCAATTTTCTTGCCCGGCCAGAAAGGCGTTGGCAACGAGATGATATGCATTTTAGGGAAATCCATATCATATTTCGCCCCGTACCCGACGTGGCAGTCTGTCACCAGCATATCAATGAAGGGGGCTGTGGAGCGGGGTCCCATACCTGCAAGCACACCTATAGAAACAGTCATCGCCAGTGCCTCCTTTCGACATTCTCTTTCCGATTGACCAATTATCGCTGAATGGCTTAAAGAATTACAGATTTATGGTTTTTATGGTTATTTACCTGAGTTAATTATAATTATCGTTTGGCTTCCCGTCAGTGAGAGTATCACGGGTAAGAACACATCCGTGGAATATGCATGTCTAACTGTAACCAGCACAACCATTCAGATGTGTATCCACCGCGTTCTGCTGAGAAACCTTATGATGTCATCCTGGACAAGCTTCGGGCAGAACAGCAACTATGCTGTGAGATAAATTCATAGGATTTAGATTAATGGAAACAGGTATCCGTACCCCTCTCATACATTCTCTCCCTTTAAGCCAGCACAGCGGATGTCATGTCTGGCTGAAGATGGAGTCTTCCCAGCCCACCGGCTCTTTTAAGCTCCGCAGCGCGGGACATGCCTGTTGCTATTATGCCAGTAAGGGCGCTACAGCATTTGTCAGTTCATCCGGTGGAAATGCCGGAATTGCGGTGGCACACAGCGGTCGCAGGCTGGGGCTGCCGGTAACTGTGGTTGTGCCGGAAACCACGTCAGTCAGAGCAAGAAAGCTTATTGAGCAGGAAGGTGCCTTGCTCATTGTGCACGGGAAAGTATGGAGTGAGGCTAACGATTACGCCATGTCACTGGCGACAGAGGACATCATCTATATCCATCCCTTTGATAACCCGCTTTTGTGGGAAGGCATCAGCACAATCGTGGATGAAGTCATCAGTGAGGGTGTGAAACCTGATGCCGTTATTCTGTCCGTCGGCGGCGGTAGCATGCTGTCCGGCATAGCGCTGGGACTGGAAAAACATCAGCTTGGCCACATTCCGGTGTATGCCGTTGAAACCCACGGTACGGCCTCGCTTAATGCCTCGCTTAATGCCAATAAGCTGATGCGTCTTGATAAGGTCAGCGGCATAGCCACAACGCTGGCCGCAAGCCAGGTGTGCGAAAATGCTTTTAACGTGGCCAGCCGACTGAATGTAAGAAGTATGCTGGTTTCTGATGCGGAAGCACTGCATGCTTGCCGGCGCTTTCTCGATGATCATCGCGTACTCACTGAGCCGGCATGCGGAGTATCATTGTCACTCCTGTATGACAACAAAATCAGGTTCACTCCTGCCGACAATGTACTGGTCATTGTTTGCGGCGGGGCATCGATCACGCTGGAAGAGATAGTTGGCTGACAAAAGAATGGAATGATTACTCTGGAGTCTATTCCTGAGAAATGCTGGTGAGCTGCCCGGTTGACCGACGTATGGTGATGTGATGTAAGTATGCTTTGGCGTCAGACGACCAGGAGCGTGCGGGTTACTCTTAGTTAATAGCAGACACTGGCTTTGTAAACATATCCGATGCTGAAGCTGTTAAGGACAGAAGGCCCCTACGTGAGAGCTTATTGCTGGAGTGTCAGTCTTTACGCTGTTAAACAAAGTAGATTGCGAAGCTTTAAGCCCCAAAAAATTTTCAGACCCGTCTGCTAATACAGTAAATCAAGCTGTTCAGGTTCACTGATAAGACGGAGATTTCCCTGGTTGTCCGTATTAAAGAGGGCCTGGTATCGCACTGAATCAATACCCATGACCAGATTATCGAGATCAGTATTGGCAACGCGCACTGAGTGATTTTTCGCCCAGTCTGGCAGGGCATGAATATAATAGGTAAATGTCACATCAGCCATGCCTTTTTTATCTGTCGAGACAGCCTTTAAGCTTCTGACGCGCATGGTTCCATAGCAGAAATCATGATATTTCGTGAATGAAGCCTGGCCGTACGGTGTTAGCTGCCAGATTTTACTGCCTGCTTCCACATGAGCGGTGATAAGGCCGGCATCGACAAGCGCCTCCATTTTTGCATTAATCCAACGGTCAGTACCTGTTCTTATTGAAACCGGCCACTGCTTTTCACCCAGACAAAGAGACTGCCGATTAAGTGACTGCTGTATAAGCTCACGGTACTGACTTTTGTATCCCGCACAACAGCAGAACGACAGGAATAAAAGCAAAAGCCCTGTGATACATTTCAACGAAATTTCTCCATATTCAGAATCTGAAAAGCTTCATTCACTTCATCAAAAGTTTGTTCAGTAAAATAAATCCCTGCTGGCTCCCAGTAAAAAACAGACGTCCCGGGATCGTCGTTATTTTGCTCCAGCCGAAATCGTGAAAATTTTACTCGCGATTTATCGGTAAGATCTCCGCCGCCACCGCTGCCGCCATATTTGTCCGCCCTGATAAGGTAAACCCGCCCTTTATAACGGTGAAGTTCTGTGCCGCTTATCTTAAGGGTGGATGCTGATAGCCTTAGATCGGTCCAGGTAAAGCCATCGTCATCCGGGACCGGTACGATAAGCCAGTTTTTTTCCTGGCTGATAAAGATGTTGAGAGTTTCACTGGGATGAGAAGTATTATTGTCGTAAGTCGCGGAAAAGACGGTGTCTGGTATGCCATCACCATTCAAATCAATGCTGTTCAGCCCCTTTTTCAGGTAAATATGGGTGTCTGCCTGTAATGAAGCCGGAAGGCTTATCAGAATGGCTGTCAGTATTATAAAAGGCATCTTCAGGTTCAAAATTTCCGCACCAGTCTGAAGCCAGTGTCCGGCAGGGCGTAGCCGGCACTGTGCGTGTCGCAGCTGGTCAGACTGCCCGTATGCAACAAGAAGCTGCCGCCGCAAAAATAGTACATTTTCACACCGGAAAGGGTGTCGAAAGCATCAACCCATTCCGAAACGTTACCGCTCATGTCATACAGACCGAGCGCATTGGGCCGCAGGCTTTTCACCCGGACAGTGCCGAAATGCGGATCGTTGAAGTCAGGGAACCAGGCGACAGCATTTGCGTTGTTGCTGCCAGCAAATCTGAAACCATACGAGCCATTTTCCAGTCCGGCCCTTCCTCCACGGGCGGCAACCTGCCATTCCTCGGCCGTGGGTAAGCGGTAACCATTAGCCCGGGCATCCTGGGTAAATTCATAACGGGAACTGTCGCGTGCCGGGACGCCCTTATTATTGAGATAGACCGGTCTCAGCCCCGCCTTTTCATTCAGGGCATTTGCAAAAATTACCGTATCTGACCATTCGACACTGGTAACAGGATGTGCACCGTTATCTGTATCCGCCGGCCGGCAGTCCTCGTAAGCGGCCCCATTACATCCGACACCGAATACATAACCACGCTCTACAGCCCATTCGTGAACATCTGAGTAAAGCCGGTAGGTGATTTCAGTACGCATGATCCAGAAGGTATTCAGCGTGATGTTGGCATGTGCTGCATAGTCATGTTGGCCAAAAACGTTACCGGCATAATATCTCCCCCCGGCAACCACGATTTCATCAGGGGATTGTGTTGCAGCGGCAAAGAAGGAAAA
Source organism: Pantoea sp. E2023-21 (assembly GCF_051302795.1). Lineage (NCBI taxonomy): Bacteria > Pseudomonadati > Pseudomonadota > Gammaproteobacteria > Enterobacterales > Erwiniaceae > Pantoea > Pantoea sp. E2023-21. Next base: position 4,151 of record NZ_CP195346.1, read on the forward strand.
GACAGTTAGCAGGCAGAAGAGTTTATTTTTCACAGAGCCATCCTGGCTGACTAAAATGTTCATTCATATGGCTGGTTTCCAACGTAGCCAGACTATAGCAACGTTATATGCCTAAAGGTAAGAATATTAGGCAGGTAAGATCTGGAGCTTCTTTTCAGCCCCCTTGTACTGACTGGCAAAGGCAGTACGCCGTAATTTTAACAGCGTCTTCGCCCACAACTTGAAAATGCCATGAAAGGTTTGTCACAGACGTTCTGCTAACGTCCGCTTCTGGCACAGAACGGACTGATAATCTGGCTGATGTCCGTTGGGAGCTTTTAGTTAAGGGGGTAATAATCAGCACAGTTGTGTCAATAAAAGGGCAATATATCAGAGCGTGCAGGCTTACTTTCTTAACTGGTCTTCTCCGGGTTGGTGAAGTCACATATTCCTGGTTGCGATATGAAAAGATTGCTTTCACTACTTTTAATGGGACCTAAAAATTACTTAACAGTCTCTTTTTATACGGTGTCTATTGTGTTTATTATTCAGACAGCAAGGGAGGAGTTTACAATTAGATATTTTATTATGGGGTTGTTGTAAGGAAACCTACAATTATTAGCAGGTTGCGCTTGTAGTTACAGGTTAGTAGTATGTTCCCGCTTAAAATTTATTAAAATGCGTATTATTTCATTTAAACTTTAAGGAAAAAAATGAAGTCGGGTTATTATTATATTTGTAATAATTCATTCCTGGGGATGGTAGTCCATCAAAAAGGTTGCAAAAATCTCCGGGAAAATGAAAAAACATTTCTTGGGACGTTTTACGGTTATTCCCATGCTATGGTCATAGCCAGGCAGCGTTACCCTGAAGTTGACCAGTGCCAGGAGTGTATGAAATTGAAGAATAACACCCGTGAATCACCAGCAGAGGAGAACTCAGATAAATTTTTGAGTTCCAGTAAGAGGCCTGAAGCCAGCCCCACTAAAGTGCATATTTCTGAATTAAAGACTAAAAGTACACGTCATATTAAACGCGTCCCGAGAAAGCACTCATCGCCTGTTTTCTGATTCAGAAAAGCATGCCATCCTCCTTGTAAATATGAGAGAGCATGGCTTCATCTCGTTTCAGCAAAAGTACCATATATTTGTAGAGATATTTACCTGATCGCGGCGGCGCATCTACGCCATGTTTCAGGTTTAGAAATTCAATCGATCTGAACATCACACCTTTACTAAGAGATGAAATTATATCACCCAGGGTTGTTTAAACGATTGTTAGCTAATTATTTAAACGCATTCAGCCCGCAATGCGGTATTCACTCTGAGCTGCGTGGCGCAGCATGACGTGAGCCTGAGTCTGCTGCACCTGATGAGCCGCTGTGTTTTTACCAGCCTGCAGCGGGTCATACAAACCAGATCGGAGCTGAGTCTGTTAATTATTATTGTTCAGGCTAAAGGCTGACTAAGTAAAGGGTTGCCTCGCTAGTGTCAATCCTTATGCTTAGAACTTCTGCTATAGGGTTAATAGGGAGGTTTATTGTATGAAAGATGAAGAGTTTAAGCGAAAAACGGAGAAAGCCTTTGCGCTGTTAAGGGAAAGGGGTTTGCGTAAAAAAAATCGTATACCGATAACTTACCGGCTGCTGTGGTCGGTGGGCATAAAGAAACGTCCCGCACTTTTTGACAGCTTCGGCCGTAATGCGTGCTTTCTCGGGGTTTATTTTGCAATGATGTATGGAGGTATTATGTGGTTTGTCAGCTGGCGCCCACAGGGAATGAACCCGAGTACCAGCCTGATATCTTCGCTGTTAGCTGGCCTGTTCTATGGACTTTGCATGGCGGCTGTATTCAGATCGCGTCGTAAATCACAGGACCTCCCGGACTGGGAACAGTTGTAATTATTCGCGCCGAACCTGCAATGAAACGCCTGCCGCTCTGCGGCTGGCCGGTTTCTGATGTTCAACGCACCTCACTGCCACCGATCCTGAGAGAGCCCAGCTTTTACATAACTGCACTGGAAATAAATTTTAAAACCGGGTCGTTTACTCAGAGCTGGACGGAGCCTGCTGAAACATGTATTCGGCTACCTTTTCCGTTATACGCGTTTCTAATTGCGAATAAATTAGTATAAGTAGCCGAATATCAGGCATATGTTGATATTACTTTTCAAGCCACTGACTAATATTTTTTGTCATGATGGAACGAGTTGATGAATAAAGCAGATGCAGGGATTGTAATATTTGATATTGATGGCACGCTGACCGACAGCGTTGCGCAACATCAGCGTGCATTCGAAATCGCCTTACGCACCTTTTCTTTCCCCAACCTCAGAACAAACTGGAGCGACTACACCCACCACACGGATAGCGCTATTTTCGAAGAAGCCTGGGAAGAGGCGCATTATGAAGGTCACCCTGATTTACCCGAGCTGGAGTACCAGTATCACTGTGCGCTTGAGCATGAAATTGCATTGAGACCTTTTACTGAAATTAACGGTGCCGCTTTTTTCCTGCAGTGGTTAAAGGATCATTCATGGAGCGTTGTTTTCGCCACTGGCAGCCTGCGGTTTGGTGCCGTGAAAAAACTGGCGGCAGTAGGCGTGGACGCTGAAAGGGTTGATTTAGTTACCGCATCAGAGTTCAGGACTCGCGAAGAGATCGTGCGGGAAGCTATTCGTCAGGGTAGTGAAAAATTTCCAGCTGCACATAAGCATTCGTTGATTTCAATAGGCGATGGATTATGGGACTTAAAAACTGCTTACAATCTCAACCTGCCATTTATAGGCATTGGACGCGGCGTTAAGGCTAAAGTGCTGACGGATTCAGGTGCTCCGGTGTTTGACGATTTTATCCACCTGATGAACAATGGAATTGGTTTATTCAGATAGAAGAAAGTCCTGTACGCGTGGCAAGGTCAGCTATTTACTCAAAGCGGACATGTGCTGTAAGAATACCCAAACTGTCTCACCGGGATATTCTCCGGTCAGACCATTTGATTAGCCCTCATTATTCGTGGTTTTGACCGGCAGAGAATGACTCAAAGCTAACATAATAATTTGTACGTAATCGCAGAATCATCCGCCATCTGTAGTCAGCTAAACATCAGCGACTGATGCGCGGCGGCGCCAGTGCGTGCGCCGTCACCCACCGCGATTGCGACATTGCCTGCGCCTATCGCCGCATCTCCACAGGCAAATATCCCGGAGACGTTTGTTTCACGCATCGCATCGACCCTTATAAACTCACCTGTCGGCCCGGCTTCAAACTCACAACCGAGTTGCGCCGCTAATGAGCTGGCCATGTGCGTCCGAGGCTGAGTGAAGAGTCCTGCAAGTTTTATCACGCGACCGCTGGCGAGCGTCACATCGGCTTGTTCTCCGCCGACCGACAAGACTGGTTCGGCCTCCACAATAACCCCACGCCTGTCCAGATTTACAAGCTGATCGCCGTCCGGCTCGAATACTTCGTTGAGAAAGAGTGTTGTTGGCCCCCAGTCGGGTAGCATCAACGCATGATGAATGGCCAGAGGCGATGCCGCCAAAACGCCAATCGGTCCACCGTCCAATTCATATCCGTGGCAATATGGACAATGAAACACTCGCTGGCCCCATCGTTCTGACAGCCCGGGAATTTCAGGTATTTTGTCCACCACCCCTGTCGCCAGGATAATACGCCGGGTCGCAAAATGTTCACCACTCATTACTGTTACCACGTATCCATCATCGCCCGTCTTAGCGTGGATAGCGGTTTGAGAAATCCATTCTACTGTTGGATAGAGCAGCAACTGAGCTAGTGCCTCGATGGCTATCTCGCCGGGATTACGGCCGTCTTGCCCAAGAAATCCATGTGATTGGCTGGCAAATCGATTTCGGCGCTGGCCTGCATCAATTACCAACACCTTTCGGCGCGCCCGTGCCAGTTGCAGGCCAGCGGAAATACCGGAGTAGCTACCGCCGACAATAATCACGTCATATATCATGAATTAATCTCCTGGTTCTCAGAGCTGTTCGAACAACTCAAGATACAACATAAGTTACATGACATAAAGGTGTCAATTGTCTCGTAACTTATGCTGTATCGAGATATTATGAATGCCAGTAATTTAGGAAACCGATCATCATGAGAAATGACACTCGCTTGTCCCGCATGCTGCACGTATTAATCCATATGGCTCGTCATGACCGGCCCGCCACGTCTGATATCATCGCGCAGATGCTCGGTACCAACCCTGTGGTGATTCGACGAACCATGGCGCTACTCAAGGAAAAGGGGTATGTGCACTCAGAAAAGGGTCACCGTGGAGGGTGGACGCTGGCGAAACCGCTAGCGGATATGACCCTGCTGGACATTCATGAAGCTCTGGGTTCGTCCTCGCTCTTCGCCATCGGTTTGTCAACCGATCACCCGGAATGCTTGGTAGAACAAGCGGTGAACGCAGCCTTGACTGAAGCGTTTGACGCGGCGCAGTCATTACTAATAAGCCGTTTGGGAAGCGTCACGCTTGAACAGCTAGCCATTGATTTCGAACAACGCTATCAGAGTCGTTGAAGCGATGTGATCCACAATTCGGCGTTGCGATTTAACTGACCAAACGCGATATCAATGTCCGCTTCTGGCACTAACAGACATCCCCGGAGCGGTAAATTAGATCTTATTCTCTAATATCTTTTGAAATTGTATAACATCCTCTTTGGGTTCCAGGCCGCAGTGGCTGGCATATGAGTCATACAGTACAGGAAAGTCAGCATGAAACTGGCAGTAATATCAGACATCCATGGGAACCTTCCGGCGCTAAACGCCGTTCTGGCAGACATACAGACTCAGAGTGTCGATCTAATCCTGAACTTAGGAGATATAGTTTCTGGAGGGCTATTTCCGGCAGAAACTGCGGACAGGCTCATGCCCCTCGATATTCCGACTATCAGAGGAAATCACGAACGGCAACTGCTAGAGCAGGATGTTGCAAGCATGAGCCTGTCCGACAGGCATGCCTTTGAGCACCTTCGCGCACAACACTGGCACTGGCTTAAAAACCTGCCGGCAGAGCTGACCATCAATAATGACGTCTTAATGGTGCACGGAGTACCAGGGAACGACCGCATTTATCTTCTCGAAGAAGTTACTGCTAGAGGTGTGCGACCTTCGTCTGAAGCGCGGGTTTTATCGCTTGTGGCTGACAGAAATGCATCATTGATCCTTTGCGGGCACACGCATATTCCCCGGCAGTTGCGTCTGGCTGACGGTCGCCTTATCGTCAACCCCGGCAGCGTGGGGCTTCAGGCATATGATGATGATAAGCCCCGCTCGCATGTGATGGAAAGTGGTTCGCCCCATGCGCGTTATGCAATTGTGGAGCGTCAAAATGGAGAATGGAATGTGGATTTTAAAGCGATTGATTATGACTGGGAGTCGGCCGCCTCAGTTGCGTTTAAACATAATCGGCCCGACTGGGTAAATGCTCTCAGGACAGGTCGAATGTAGAACCTGCTCAGCATTGTCACTGCCATTAAATGCGTTGCTTTATATACGTCAGCACCCGGCAACAAGCCCCCTAAATTAACCTCGTACGGTCAGCTTTGAGCGAACAGCGGATATTGAGAGAAAAGGTTTTTAGTCGCATGAGCTGATTGAATCTCACGAGACGCCACAAAACCTTTTTATGGCTAAAGCGAAAACGGACCAGGATTAGTGGTCGTGATTTAGTTTAATTCCGCAATGGCGTTCAGGTCGGCGAGGGGTGCAGTGGACCCAGCTGCGAGATCAACCTTATCCCTGGCGGCGCAGCAATCACATCTGGAATGCGGTTAACCATGCAAGATGCCGAGGTATGTACGCCGTCGGCGCGGTCAATGCGAATTTTGGAGGGTGGCCTGCCATCAACGGCCCACGTCATGTTTTCAGACTCGCCTTGCGCGAGGAGGCGCAGTTCAATGTGCGCGCTTGCCGAAGGCCCTTCAACGGTTTCAACAGACGCGATGATGCGAAGACCAAGCGTGGTGCCGGGCTCCAGAAACCGGTTAAAAATCTGACACCATACTGGCCGATCGGACAGTACTGGCTCCCGTACCTCGCTCACCTTTTTTATTGTAAAACCAATCGCATACATCACATGCGCCGGAATGCCTTTATATAACTCTCCCAGCTGTCCGGGCACCCTGGTGACTTTTTCCAGAAACTCCGCTTGCGTCATGTCAACGCCATAGGCGCGCATCATGCGTTCGTTCGCCACTTCTGCGTTTGTCAGGCTGCGATGCGTGAGCGAGCGGAGTTCGGTACAGGGTCCTGCAATCAGCAATCCCGCCCAGATGCGAGAGAAGTCCCAAATGCCCGTCCCGGTGAAAGTAACCGCGTTGCTTTTGGCCAGAGCATCGATTTTTCCGGCTAAGTCAGGATCGGCGCCTTGCGGAAAATAGGACTCTGAGCCGTGGCAGATGACATTGATGCCAGCGCCCAGCAGGCGTTGATAAGCCGCAAAGTTGAGGCTCAGCCTCTCTGTCTGCACCACCAGCGCGATGTCCACATCTATGGCCGCATAGTCGGCAGTTTCACAGTCCTAGACGATGATGCCCAAATCTTCGTTTAGTCCGGCGAGCCGTCCCAAATCCGCGCCAATCTTAGGGCCAGCCCGGTTAACTGTCGCAACGATTGGCCAGCCTTTTTTTACCAGAATGCGCACAGCTTCCATCCCGTAGTATCCGACTCCATAAATCATGACTCTGGGCCTGAATCGTGCTGGGTCTTTTGCAGCGGCGCCGTAGACAATGCTCATAAAGATGCCTCTAGAAAATGGGCCTGAAGGTGAAGCCTGACGTTCCTTATGCAAGTCCATCGATAAATGAAGAGATAACCGAAACGCAGCTTCGCCGCTCTGGCAAAGGAAATAACCGATAAATCCGCAGTCGGCTTATCCCGATAAAATGACAGCGATCAGCGAACGATTCAACGGTGCATTTTAATAATGACCGAGAACGCCAATACCCGCTATTGGCACACAGCGGACATAATGTTTCTTAAAATCCCTACTTAATGTGATTCTGGCGGGCGAGCAGTGCGCAGCTGGCCTTCTGAATGACGCGTCAGCGTCATGGAGGCGCCAGATGACGTCACATATAACTCGGATGGCAAACGGCGCCGTACGCCCGGCGTAGCCGGTTTCTGACCTATATATCCTGCAAGCCCATCCCTCGCCCTGCTTAGCCTAACCCAGCTACTAACAATGAAGAAGTTTATGTAACCCCTTTCACCCCGGTGAGCGGGCTTTACGGCGCTTGCGACGTGAAGGGCGTGATTTCCGGGGCCTTGGCGGCGGCAGCTTGCTGCTGACGCTTAGGGGGGTGTTAGTCATAACTTTCAGCAACAGTCACTGAACTTAACACGGTAGCTGCCAGACGCTGTTTAAGCAGCGGCCTTTCAGGCGCGAATTAGCTTGACGGTCGCAGACGAAAGATACGTACCGCAGGGCTCAGTCTTACCGCTACCCAAATCTAAAGTTACAACATCCATCTATAAAGCGACTCTGTTCCGGCCCTCTGGGCCGGGGCGGCGGCGCTTTTCAGGGTGGGTTTCGCTCGGTTTCGATATAAGCACGATTTTCATGGTTTCAGGTTTACTGCCGATGGATGCTGTAACTACTGTTTGTTGCCCGCAATTTTGCGGGAGCTACCTTCAGACGCGAAGCGGCTGTACCGAACCGGCGCGAACGTCAGTTCGCTGCAAGGGCGGGCATTAATTTGTCCCCAGGGCGCAGCCGTATAGGTTTTAGTTTTAAAGGTAAGTAATAACGGATCTTTAAAAGAAGGTAGTTCTGGTTTTTAAAAGGATCATCGCGGTTTGTAAAAAGTCCGGATAGCAGTTAACCGGCTATTCGGTCAGGAGATTATTTAAATACCCTCTCGCGGTTTATGTGGATAACTCAGAAACGCACCGGTGCGTGACCTCAACGTCGCTGCTCCGGTGAATTTATGGGCTGGGTTTGACCTGGACTTATGGAGGCTGTCAGCGAAAAGTGGATGATATTCATACGGAAGGGTAATAACAGGCGAGCGTGGGCCTCCGGCGCAAACCGGATAGCTGAAAAAGAGGGTGCGAAGATAAAAAGCGGCCTTTCTGGCCGGTCTGCGGACACGGGTAAGCGGGCGCAAAAGCGCCTGTCAGTGAAACAGAAGGATGTCAGAAATGCGTCAGGTGGTAACCAGCTGGTCGTCATCAAGCCGCGCATAATGGCCACGCGACATCTTCATACGCTCCGTCACGCGGCGCTCGATTTCAGCTTTCACCGCGTCCAGGCCGCCAAAGAAACGGCCGTTCACGATATCTTTATTCAGCTGAGTGCGGACCAGCTGCTCAATGTCTTTACGGGTGCGCGGTGCGTCTTTACGCGCACGGTGACGCTTCATGCCGTGCTCGCGGCGCGACTTCTGGTACTCGCGGAAGCGTTCGCGCACGAATGCCCAGGCGGCGTTGATAAGTTCACCGGCGTCTGCGCGCGGTAACCCCCTCTTCTTACGCTGGCGGTTTTCCCACTCGATACGGCTGCGGCGTGCGGCTGCAACGGCTTCCTCCGACACGCCCAGCACCTGCCACATTAGCGGTGTGAAGGTGATATCAGTCGGAATGTTGCAGCCGATATCTTTATCATACTCAGTGTTGTAAGTGATGAGCTTCAGCTGCTCAAGCGTATGGCAGGCACCCGTGAATCGGGTGATCGAGAGACGTTTTTTCTCCGTGGCCAGACCGCAGCGGATGCTCATAGTCGTGAGCGAGGCGCCCACGCGGTTGGCCAGCGGATTCAGGTACCAGCACATTGCCTGGAGTGTCGCTTCCAGCGCGCGCATGCGGAGCTTCGGTGGCCGGCGTTTGCGTTCGCCACGGGCGATCGACATCGCAACCAGCATCTGGAATTCTACGCGTTGCGTAAAGCCCACCGCCTTCTCACGAATTTTTTCGCAGAACGGCAGGGTTTTCTTTCCTTTCTCCGGAATAAATTCAGGATTAGGATTCTTTACCTGCCGGTAAAATGAAGTGTTTTCAGATACCTGTTCAGTCACGCCTTCCTGCGCTTATGTTGCACAGAAGGAGTACGCACAGAAGGTATTGCAGTTTTCCGGGCATAAAACTATACTCCCCGCATAGAGCAACAGCTTCTATGCAGATTCAGTAGGCCCCGTTAGTCTTCTCCTAGTCGCCAAACTTCAGGAAGATTATCGGGGTTTTCTTTTTTCTGGCCTTCAGTAACCTGTCAGTACCAGTCTCTTGCCACCTTGCGGCGTGGCCCGCCAGAATTCTTTACGGTTTGCAATCTATCACTTCAACAGACGTACGACAAGAAAGTAATGCCATTACTTATCGCTAGCTTCAAATGCCTGTTCTAAAAGACGTTCAATATACTCGGCCTGTGTCATGCCTTGTTTGTCACACTCAATTAAAAGCCGGTCTTTTATTGGATTGCGCACAAAAATCTTAACTTCTTTATGAGTCAGTTTTTTTCTGGCCACAGCTGCCTGCTGCTTTTCAGAATCACTTAACGGATTACCTTTGCGATATGGGCGCTTAGATCCTGCTGAGGAAGTGACTGCGTTAGCTGACTGCGACATTTCTGCCTCCTCCACTAAATTCAGAGCGAATTTTGCAGAGAATACTACATATCTCATAAATCAGCGACTTAACTTTAAGCAGGCGTGTGATCAGCGTTGGCGCGCTGACCACACTTAAATTTTTTAATTTGTCAGAAGTAATTCAGTAAGTTGATCGCCTGTCAGTGCCGCCATCCCAGCGGGACTGCCAGTGCGCAAGATAGGTCTGCGCCAGCGCTGGAACACCGCGCACAACCAGTGCGTTCTCTGAATTCGACTCTGCGGCGCTGCGGGTGTAGTTAAAGGAGCCGAGCTCAATGTTCTGGCCGTCGGTGATGATCACCTTGTCGTGCATTATTTTGTACTGCCCGTTTATGCGCAGCGGGATGCCGGCGTTTACCACCACGTTCATCGCTGCCTGACTTGCTTTGCTGCGGTTGCCTTTGTCGTCGACCACTACTCTGACATCCACACCGCGACGTTTTGCCGCAACCAGCGACTTAACGATTGTGGGCGAGGTGAAGCTGTAGCCCATCAGGCGGATACTCTCGTGCGCCTCGTCCAGCGTGCGGAGGACCAGCTGCTCCGGTCTGCCCTCAGGCGAAAATCCGACGTCAATGGAAGGCGTCGCGGCTGATGAGCACGCGACAAAGCTCAGCGAGGTCGCTATAGCGATCGCTGCAAACGTTAATTTCATGTTTTGTTCCTGCTGTAAGCCGGCAGTGGCCGGCAATAAGTCGGATGATTCATGTTGCAGAGGCAAAAAAAGGGCCTTAAAGGCCCTTAAAGGGATCAGAATTACAAACGTTTATTTAAGCAGTGGCAGACTGTGGAGCAGTCTCACGTTTGTTATCGGAATCGGGCTAAAAAGCTTTAGCCCTTTCGCTGCAAATAACCATATTTGACAATCGGTTAGCTAAACGTTTTAGTGTTTTCAGACGCCAGCGCCACGTAGTTCTGCGCGGCTTTTTCAATTGCCTCGCGCCCCACGCCCATCAGGCGGGGTTCGCGCAGCCGGACCTTATAGCCCCGTCCCCGCGCCGGCAGGCTTTCCAGCACCATGTGCCAGAGTATTGCCGAACGCACCGCGGCTGAGGGTGCCCGCCTCCAGCTGTGTTCGCACTCAAGGGAGAATTCACAGACTGCGGCAAGCGCCGGGTCTGTCAGCACCAGCCCACGGGTATCCTGCGCGGCCGGGGGCGCGTCAAGTACCTGCAGAATGCGCTGAACCCGGTCGGCCCGCACGTAGCTGCGGCGACGGCGATAAGGCATGGTGGCCAGCAGCCTGGCTTCGGATGGCGGGCTGACCTCCATAAAGCGGTTGATGCGCACCGCTTCCTTCGTGAACTTGTCGGCGTCGCTGATATAAAGCGAGCTGCCGCGCACAACCTGGCCCCTGAAAAGCGTGACGTTCTCACCCTCCTGCAGCGCCTGCACCTCCTCCACGTCGACCTTTTTCTTTTCGCTCACCTGCAGGCGCGGATCATCGCTCAGGCCGCTCCCGATGATGCTGCCCTGCTGCACCAGCGCACTCATATGCGCGCGGTATTCGGTACCGGCCATCAGCTGCAGAATTTCCAGCGTGTCCTTCGGATCCATAATTTTGCCGGTGATGCGCACGCCCATGTTGGCAATCAGCGTCCACACCGCGTCCCCTGCCGCCGTCTTCAGACGCTGCACCTCCTGTCCGGCCAGCAGCAGGCAGTAGCCCAGCGAGCGGATCTGCGTGGCCAGTTCGCCCAGCTTTTCGCTGTAACCGGCGCCCACCTCATCAATAATCCAGAGCAGCGGAAAGCGGTCCTTAAACTTCCGCACCTTCATGTTCTCGTCCGGCCGCCCTTCAAGCTTTTCGCCAAGGTCCTGGCTTAATATCATGGCCAGCTGCGACTGGTAGAGGCGGCCCAGCGTGCTGCTTTCCGTGGCGGACAACTCCAGCGCCGGCACCAGCACGATCAGGATGCGGTCGTTATGCACTACGTCTCTCAGGTCGATGTCGCCCGCGTCGCGCGCAAAGACGTGGCCATAGGTGTCGTTGAACAGGCTCAGCATGCGGGTGTACTGCTGCATCAGGTAGCCGTGCTGGCGGTTCGCCTCCGGGTCCCACTCGGACGGCGTGGCCACCTTGTCCATGTCAAAGCCGGCCAGCGTGCTGAGGTAGTTCTCCAGCGCCACGCGGATTTCCTCGTGCCACTGCTCCTCTACCGCCTGCACGTAGAGCCCGGCAATTTTGCGCAGCGGCAGGTGCGCCTGGATGGTGCGCTGCGACATCACCGTGCCCTCGCGCCGGCACTTATAGACCAGCGCGGTCACCAGCGCCTGGTTCATGGAGCGGGCCTTTTCCTGCCAGTCGCCGCCACTGCCGCCGGTTTTAGGCAGCATGGAGTCCATCAGGTTGATGGTGTATGTTTCCTGCGCGATGCCGAACACGTTGGTGGTGTTCGTCTGCGGCCGGCCCTTCACGTCTTCCAGCAGCTCCTGCGCGCGGGAGCGACCACCGGTGATGAAATTCATCATGCGCAGGTCGTCCTCACGGCCGAAGCGGCGGGCCATGGACATCATGGCCAGCGCCACGTCGTTCTGCGCCTTGTGGTCAGAGAAAATGACGCCCTTACCCCAGCACAGCGCGTTAAACACCCAGCCCAGCAGTGTCTCCGTTTTACCGGCGCCTGTGGTGCCGAACATCAGCACGTGACGCGTCAGGTCGTCCATGGAAAGCCACAGCTCACGCCCGGCGTCCCTGCCGCGCAGGTAGCCGGCGTACAGGATACCGGCCGCGCGGCTGGTATGAATGCGCACGGTGGCCACCGGCAGAAAGCCCAGCACCTTTGCCGGCACCTTTCGCTCGGTCGACGGGTCGTCCCGGTTGATGTCGGTCGGCATGCGCATCGGCATCTTCCAGCGGCCGGCGGGCGCCACGACCAGCGCCCAGAACATCAGCACCGGCAGGCTCAGCACCAGCGTGGCGGGCCAGACGATGCCGGCCACCACGGCGGCCAGCATCCCCCAGGCCAGCGTGCCGGTCTCACACAACACGTCGATGAGCCACGAGCGGCCAGCGTGCCGGTTGACGCGCGCGCTGTCGAGCGCAGCGTTATTGTCCGCCATGATCGCCTCCGTTTAAAAAGTCCGTAAGCGCCGCTGGCGAGCTCAGTACGCTCTGCGGCACGTAGCGGCCGTCGTCTGAAATCGTCCAGGGGGTACCCGGCAGTCGGTAGGCCCGGAAGGCCACTTCGTTGACGCCGATCGCCCCGCGCGCCGTTTCCGCCTGCTTCTCAGTGGTGACCGCCGGTGCGGCCGGGGCGGCGCCCGGCACGCCGATACCGGCGTCGGCGGCAAACAGCTGCTTCCACGCGGCAGGACGCTGAGCCTCGGGCAACGCCATTACCGGCGTCAGCGTCTTCAGCGACGCCTCACGCCCCTCGATGGTGACAGGGAAAATCACCACGTTGACGGTGCCGGCAGCGGTTTCAAAGTGACGCTCCATGCGCTGGCAGTTAGGGCAGGCAGGGTCGGCAAAAACGTAAATCGTGCGCGCGTGTCCGGATGACAGCGGTACGGTGAACAGCCCCCGTGCCGCCGCGTTATGGAGTTTTGCCGGCAGCTCAGCGCGCACATTCTGCGGCAGTTCCCAGCCGTCAGCAGGTGCGGAAACTGGCGGCTGCTGAGATTGTGTTGGTCGCTGTGTAAGAACAGAAGTGTCGATACGCGATCCATTTTTATAGGTTGGGGTCATGGCCGGCGAATCGGGTACAGTGATTGCGGGCAGAGCGCCCACTGTAGAGAGTAAACCGGTTCTTTCCGGTACCAGGACCGTCTGCGGCACATGCGAAAACCACGACAGTATCCCCAGCGCGACAGCCACAGCGCATCCACCGAGTGCCAGCCATAAGCGGCGTCTTCTTGCTGCAGTGGTCAGCAGGCCGGTCAGGCAGCTGAGCAGCTGAGCAGCATCCTCTCCCCGGTAAAGCGGCGTCAGCGCGTCGTGAGCGTTCTGAGCGTAAAGGCCATCGCTGTGCATCACGAGCCATGGCACATTTTTCAACGAACACGTAAAAATCGGCGAAGGGTTCCAGGCGGTCGCCCCCATGCCACCGGTGGTGTCGGCTTGCGTTTGCGCGTAGCGCTTAACTGCCAGAAGTCTGCCGGTCAGCGTGGCCTCAAAGAGGCCCTCTCTGCGTGAAATTGTCATCATCAGATCCTTGTCTCAGCGCGCGCCGGCGCCGTCAGTAAACTCGTCTTCGCCCTGTCCGGGCAGATAAAGTGCGTCGGGGAACGGTATTTCGCGCTGCGGTTTCGCGCGTTTCGGCCGCGCGTCGCGCGGGTACACGAGCCCCAGCGACTCGAGCTCGAGCTGCAGCCCGGTCACTGCCTCATCCGTCATCAGCGGCGGGCGCGGCAGATTCATGCGGGCGGCCATCCGCTCCGCGCGCGCCTGCGCCACGATGCCTGCCCCCTCCACGAACACCTTGGCGGTGTCGGCGGTGTGAAGTCCGTACCAAAGCGTGCGGTCACAGCCCTTCAGCCAGCGAAAGCGCGCCGGCGGCAGGCGGAGGTCGCGGCCGTAGAGCCCGGCCAGCGCGGAGCGCACCGTTCCGTGCATGTTCAGCCACTCGCTGACGCCCGGGCTGGCCAGCACGCGGGACACGTGTTTTTCTGCAACCTGCCAGTCGGGCACGCTGCGAAATTCCGGCGCGCGAAACAGCCGGCGGGTCATGCAGGAGCGGTTCAGGTCATCCAGCAGCGTGGTGGCCGCCTTCCTGTCACCGGTGAACACCTGCAGGCCAAAGACGGCCAGCAGCGCACGCTCATGCGGCTGCCACTGGTCAGGTGACGTTATGGCCGGCCCGTTCTGGGCATCGAATAAGGCTGTAGCCGCGTCGCGATCGAGCACGCGGCGCTTGATCAGCCCGTGCTGCTCCGCAAACTCCTCGGGCTTCAGCGCCCAGGCGTTTTCCGGTGTGGTGTCGTTCATGAGCCCGTCACCGCGATGCCCGGAAAGCACGGGAATAACGCTAGGCGCGAAGGTGGCCATCACGCGCGGCAGCGAATGGATATCAATCGCGCGCCGGCTGCGAAAGCCCAGCGCAGGGTGACGCGCCAGCGCCCAGCTGGTCACCGCGACTAACGGCACCATGGGCACGAAAAGGATGCCGGCGGTGAGATTCATCACGTCGCGCCATTCGGTCAGCGCCACCGACTCCGCGCCGTTGCCGGTAGCGGCCAGCAGGTTGATGCGTTCGGCGGCGTAGCGGTGAATCTGCGGAAAGTCAGCGAAGCGCCACAGCCAGTAAAGGAACCAGCAGCTCCAGCGCACGAAGTCAGCAAAGAAAAGCCAGCAAAGCAGCAGCGTCAGGCAAAGGGTGATCAGCACCATTGCCGGCTCGTTATTGCCGGCGGCGTTCGGATGTTGGGAGTACATGTGAGAGTGTCCGGGATCGGAGGCGGACGCCAGCGGCCCGCCAGACTGCAGATAAGAAAACACCGGCTCGGGGCCGGTGTCAGAGGAAAAGCGTCAGAATGTAGGGGTAAATCAGACGACCTGCGGGACCACCACGTTGTGTTCGAACTCAACAAAGCGGCTCTGGCGACCAACATACTCCGGCCACGGCTCCTGCGGGAACGATTCTGAATAACTCTTGTGGCTCATTGCGCCGATCGTATCAAACAGCTCTTTGGCCACCGTTGGATGCGCGTTAATACTCAGTACCGGCACTTCAGGATTCTTTGTATTAAGGCGAAGCGTACTACCTTCAAGTTCGCGATCCGTCCAGTCATCCATGGTGAGGCCGATGACGTCGACAAGCCCCTTCTTCACCATGTGGATGTACAGAAGGTTGCCGGACCTGATATCGACACCCAGATATTTACCGCGGCCCGCATCCATAATCTGATGGTGCTTCTGTGGACTGAAACGCTCGTCACTGGTGAGCATTGCGACCATATTTTTGAGCTGGCGATTGCGGGACTTCTTACCAAATCGACGAAAGGCCAAAGGGACAATAAGAGCAATCCAAACCAAAATAAAGAAACTAGCCATGCCAGCATCACTATGCCCGCCTGGTTGTTTGCCGAAATAGATCATGAGACTAGCCACAGCGAAAAAAAGCAGACACGGCAGTACCAAAAAATAATAAATAAATTTTACAACAACCCACAAATTTTCAGTTTTTGAATCATGACGTTGGACTAATTTCATGGCATCCTCCTGCCGCATTTCCTCTGATTAAATTATACGCACGACTGTAAATAAAGCCAGGTGAAATTACTTAATTCCATCCTCTTTAGGCGAGCCAGTATTAGGGGATTTTTGCAAACCTGGCACTCTGCGGGAACCACCGCCTGCCGCAGCAAACATGCCTTTGACGTCATCAACCAGTCCGCCCATGATGCCGGCCATACCTGCACCACCCAAGAACGTGATCACATAGTCGGCGAGCGTTGCCTGCAATCCGAAGACTCGGGTGACGCCGAAAGTTGCTATGCGTGCGTAAATCAATAGCCAGCCAATCATTTTTACTAATCCCATAATTGAGTCCGCATTGGAGTTGGCCAATGCAGTCCCAAACAACAGGTTCAGGAGGGTTCCACCGGCCATTACAGCCACGGAAGCAAAGAAAAAACCCAGGACCATCAGCGATGGACGAAGCATCATGTCGATCAGGAAGATATAGCCGTACGCACTGCGACTGCCTTTATCTTCCTCGGCTCCTAAGTGAGTCGCAGACCACATTGGGCCCGCAGCACACCCCACCATGACGCTTACCAGCCAGTTAAACACCCCGACCATCCAGTAAAGAAAGGGTACCGCCGGCAGGAATACTGCCAGCGAAAATCCAACTGCAAACAGAAGTAACATCACGAAATAAAACGGCGGTGAAAGTTCCGTCAGAACATCTTTTACAACTGCTCCCGGATTGACGAAAAGCAGACCGCCAATTTTTCCCAATACTGAATTATCCGCAGTAGATGCCGCTGCTAGCGTTAATGTATAAGCTGCCAGAGCAGTCTCGGTGGCACCCAAAGTGTAGTCACCAATGGTTTGCATTTTAATCAGTGGATTAACTTGATGTGAAAAATCTGCTTGAGTGCCAATTTCGTTTGTAGCTATTGCCGTTGTGATTTTCTGCATCGGACTTTTATAAAAGCTCACAAATACTGCGTCCGGGTCTGTCGCGTTAAGAGCAGCCCCATCATCTTTAGCCGTCTGCGAACCGAGAGGCGCCGTGTAGGTGCTGTTCTGCACCTGCGATCGATACGCCGCAAACACTTGGTGATACAGGTCACCGGTGCCTGTTTCGCCATGCAGACTGGCCCCTGACGTCACCGGTGCCGCATTGGCCACTTCGTTGGTTTTGCTGTTGGCCGTCGCAAAGGTGTTGTACCACGCGCCCAGCGAAATCCAGCCGTAGGTTTTAAGCTGCGTCGTCAGCTGACTCTGCAGCGAGTCTTTGTAGTTCAGCTGGTTCAGCGCGTTGTTGACCGTGGTTTCATACGCGGCCGCCGCGTTCTGAATGGTGGTCTCCGGATCGCTCAGGGTGCCGGTATCCTGATCGCGCCGGCTGAGATAGGCATCGACGTAAGCCTGCGCGGCGGCATCGAGCGTAGACTGCATGGTGTCCAGCGCGCCCCGTGATGCCGTGGTGACGCTCGCCGTGTTCACGGCCGACCCAAAGAGGCTGTCCATAACACCCGCTGACGGCTCGGGGATGCGGGCGCTGCCGCAAAGCGCGCTGCCGTTACCCGTGGTGTAGTCACCGTTCCCGCCTTTCGTTTCCATCAGCGCCGTTCGCGCTTGCCCGTCCTGATAGAGCGAGGACAGCTCGCGGTTGGTCGCGTACTTGCACAGGTTCATTTCGAACACCGCGCGCGCCGCCGAACGCGTGGAGGGTGCCGTGGGCTGCACGACCAGCGACATCCCGCTGCTTATCATGTCCGCCGCTTTATCGGTAAACAGGTTAGCGCTGCCGATGCCCATGGTGGAGGCCGCCCACAGCATCACCAGCTGCGACAGCGACCAGCCGGACGCGGTTGGCACGAGCGTGATAAAGCCGGCGAAGCTCATCAGGGGATGCAGCATGGTCCGGCCGGCGCTGAATACCTTGCCGTCCTGACCACCCTTGAACACCGTCTTCAGCGTCACGATGAGGAACCACACCAGCGCGACCGAGCAGAGCACGCCGTTCAGCAGCGCAAACAGCGAGCCGATAAGCGTGACCTGCCCGGGCTGAAACGGCGTAAGCACCACGTCGCCGAATATCATTACCAGCGCCTGTCGGGACAGGTCACCGGTCTTGCTGGCGGCATCGCTGATGGTCTGGTAGTCCACGCCGTCGGCGAACGCCGGGCAGGACGCGGCGCACAGCAGAGCCGCCGCCTGAATTTTTGTCAGTAGCTTCATGGTTTACCTGTGGGTCAGGGGATGACCTGAGTGAAAAGTGGTGGGGATGGCAGTATGTGAACAGCGGGCGGGCTGAGTACGCTTAACGTTACACCACGAACCGCCACACGTGCATCGGCACACGATCGAAAAGCCTGCCGGCAGTGAGCTCCGCCCTGCGGTGGTCCCAGGCACAGGTCATCGCATACTCGTCCGACGGGTCACCGCTGTATTTCAGCATCTCGTAAACCTTCTCCAGCGTGTCGGGCGACTGGTGACGCCGGAACTTCAGCAGCCATTCATCACGGGTCATGAGCTCTCTCCGTTCGATACGCGCCTCAGGGCGCAGACAAACCGGCTGACCGCCGCCGGCTCAAACAGCAGCTGCCCTTCGGACCTGACCGGCACAGGCAGCGTGATACCGCGCAGGCGCTTACGCCGGCTGACGGCCTGCCAGAGCGCCAGCGGCGCTATACCCGCCTCTCTTGCAAACGCATCAAGCGGTATCAGCGGTTCACCGGAGGGCGCGGGATGATCCGCAGGCTCCCGGGCGTGCCAGCGCGCCGCAAACGCCGTGGCCTCCGCGTGATCGAACATCAGCGCCGCACCGCGCACATGCCTGCGCGCAGGCAGCAGCATGCCGTCCAGCTCGCCCGTGGTGCGCACAGCGTGAAGCAGTTCTCCCGGCCTGACGTTCAGCAGGCCGGCAAACACATCCAGCCGGATATACATTTCAGTTTCTCCCGGTTCGTTCAGAGTTGCAGCAGATGGCGCGTGGTCCAGACCACCGTCGTTACGGTCAGGGCCAGGCCGGTGGGCAGCAGGAACAGGAGCACCAGAACGCGCCACACCAGCGATTCCGACATGAACAGGACGCGCTGATCCGACTGAGCGTCCTCACACACCGGCAGGAGCAGCTCGACAGCGTACTCCAGCGGGGTCAGAACCTGCTCTGACGCGCCTGCCACCCGCAGGCTGTGACGCGCTTTGCGCAGCTGACTCAGGGCATCAAGGCAGTGCTGTCCGGCCTTAAGGTCACGCGCGCGGCAGGCCTGCCGCGCGCTGTGCAGCAGGTGTAAAATGATCTCACCCCGCTCGCCCAGCTCGCCCAGCTCGCCCAGCTCCGCATCGTCCAGCAGGGTGATAAGGCGTACCATGATTTCTTCACGCTTTTTATTTCGCATATGCCCTTACCCTCATAACAGACCGCCGCTCAGCACCTGCCGGCACCAGCGCGTCTCCTGCAGATAGTCCTGAAAACTGCCCTTCTCTGACGCCGACACCCGCTTTTCCGTCAGCTGCCACAGGCGGAAGCTGGTGACCAGCGCCTGCACGAACCCGGTCGCCGCCAGCAGCAGCAGCACGAGCATCACGCAGCCCATGCGCAGCCAGCCGGTCCCGCCGATGCTGCTGCCCGCGGCAGTCAGCATCAGCAGAAAACCCGTCACCGGCAGGGCTGTGAGCCACATCAGCCCCCACCAAATCCAGCGGCTGACGCGCAGGTTACGCGCAAGCCGGGCGGGCGAAAGCCCGCTGTCCGCCACCGCCTGCGACCAGTCTGCGGGGCGGTAATCTCCGGCGCCGCGCCCTGCCGTGACCTGGCGCAGGCGCTGCCACAGGCGTGATACGTTGCGCCCGGCGTGGCGGCTCCAGCTGGACACCTCCCACGCCGGCAGGACAACGTTTAGCGCTATCCAGCCCACGCGCTTTGGCGTGATGCGGGATTTTTTTGCGCTACCTTGCGGAGCGGCTGAATCAGATTCTTTCACAGGGGATCTCCTTCTGCGGTCAGGGCGGGCTCAGCGAGCGAAAACGCCACGTGGTGAAGCGCCGCCATCGCCTGCAGCGCGTTAAAGAGAAAGCCGTACACCGACGTCAGCTCCTCGCTTTCCATGCAGCGGATGTCGGGCGTCAGGAAGATGACCTGTCCCGGGCGCTGGCGAAGCGCGCTGAGGCTGAACCCCGGCGCGCCCGTGAAAGCTTCCGCCACGTGCGGATGGTGGAAGATGGCCATGCGGTGGCTGATGGCCTTAACCGACTCACCGGCACCGTCATGCGTCAGCAGCGCCCGCGCCGTCTGCAGTGACGGGTGATACGGATACTCGCGGCTCCAGCGGGCGAGAGTGCTCCACAGGTCACCGGCCCACAGCTGACCGGCCAGCGCCCCGAGCCCGGATGACCGCCCGATGAAGTGACCCGTGTCGTCCGCGAACGCCAGCAAGCACGTCATCAGGCTGCGCGTCAGGTCGCTGTGCGCGTCTGCCGGAAAGAGCGCGGCTGAAATCGCCTCGCTACCGTCCGTGGCGTGCACGTGGCGCAGCGCGCCCAGCACGTCCCAGACGTCGCCCTCCTGCGTCTGTCCGGGCGCCAGGCGCCACGCCTGCCACCGCGTTTTCCAGCGCGGCGCCTGCCAGAAGGCCTCCCACAGCGCGCCGCAGGGGTCCAGCACCAGAACCGGGCCGGCGGCCGCGTCCAGCAGGGAAGAAAGCGCGCCGGCGTCCGGCGCGAAGGTACCGCTTGTCGTCATGGAATGCTCCGTAAGGGATTACTTAGCGCTTACGCCGGCGCTCATCTGCGAGGACAGCGCCTGCAGCTGCGGGGCGTATTCATTTTTTGCCGCCAGCGCCAGCTGCTGGCCGCTGATGATGTTGGCCTGACGCAGCTCGTTTTTGATGCCGAGCGCCAGCCAGTTGGCCAGACTCTGCTGGCGCGCCATTTCACGCGCCAGGTTATCGCCGTCCATGCCCTGCAGGTCGGTAACCCACGCGGTGTTGGCGTAGCGCCGGCCCACCTCGAACGCCTCAAACTCGCGCTCGCTCATGGTTCCGGTCTGCTTTGCCTGCGCCGACGCGGTCTGCTGAAAGTAGCTCTCCGCCGACGATGCCTGCCGGGCCTCGGTGAGCGCCGCCTGCGTGGCGTCCTGCGGCTGGCTCGCCGCCACCATGTCCAGCTGCGGCTGCATCGCCGCGCTCTGCATGGCCTTGTACTGCGTGAGCAGGCCCTGATACTCCTGCCCGGTGGCGGTCTGGATTTCACCCTTGCCCGGCGTGCGCCCCGCGTCGAGCTTCGCCGAGTTGTTCACGTAGGCCATCGCCGCATCGGTCTGCGCCTGGGTGAAGGTGAGCTCGGGGTCTTTACCCGCCGGGCCCGCCCCGTCGTAAAGCGATCGCGCCTCGGTGTCGCCGCCCGGAAGCTGAGAGACCGACGGGCACAGGCCGGTTCCGCCGTAGAGCTTTGCCTCCTCCGCCGTACAGTAGGCCGCGTGAATGAGCGCGCTGCGGTAGCCGCCCTGCCGGGGCGTGGTGGGGAGGCTTGCCAGCGTCTCACGCACGGCGGCACTGGACACGCCGCTGCCGCTGGCAAGCTTTGACGCCGCCGCGCGGGTGGCCTGACTCACCTGCGCGGCCGTGCCGGAGGCCGACTCGCTGCAGATGCTGTCCGGCACCGTGTAGGCCGCCCGGGCCTTCTCAAGCCGGTCCGCCTGACGGTTGAAGTTCTCCGCCTCGCGCTGGGTGCGCGCCGCTTCCGTAATGGCCGTGGTGGTTTTGTCCGAGGACTGCACCACCGCCGTGCCGGTTTCCTTCTCAGCGGACAGGATTTCAGCCAGCGTGGCCTGCATGGTCTGCAGCGCGGGCATCACCTGCGTCTGAATGGGGATGCTGCTTATTTCCTCGGTCGGGTACGCCAGCGCTTTGGGCGCCAGCGCCGCCAGCACGCAGGCGGCAAGCCACAGGCGCCCCGCGGGGCGCCATGTTGTGGATTTATGCATGTCAGAACTCCTGATGTGTCAGAGGTCGTAGCCCTGTTTATCGATAAGCTCGGTGGCAAGGGTGCGGATGACGTTGTCGCCGCGCGCCTCACCCGCGGTGCGCTGACGGTGCTCGATGACCTTCTCGGCCGAGCCGTTCGGGAAGAAATTCCCGAGGATGCGGCGGGTCGTGCCGGCGCCGACGTCTTTTTCAAGCATGCGGCGCAGCGACATATCCACCGGCGTGGTGCTGTGGCCCCACAGCTCCTCCGGGCCCACCGTGTTTTTCATGATGTGGGCAATGGTGCTGCCTCCCCTGATGCGGAAGATGCCGAGGAACGGCACGCCGCTGCCGTCGGCCGCCGGGCCGCTGCCCATGCGCTCAAAGCGGTCAAGCGTGGCGTCCGGCACCTTAAAGCGCTCTTTCAGCAGCGCGCGGTCTTCCGGATCCACGCCGACCATGTAGACGGAGTTGGCTGACTGGCGCAGCGCGTCGGGCATGTCGCGGAAATACTGCGAGGACAGCACGGTGCGCACGCCAAACTTGCGCTGCTCGCGGTCGGCGGTTTCGAGCATCGGGAAGATAAAGGGGACGCCCTTCGCGTTGTGCAGCTCGTCGTACTGCCGGGTTTTAACCTCCTGATCGAGCTGATCCACGCGCGCGCGGTGCATCGGGTGCCAGCGCTTGTGCAGCGACGGAAAGAGCTCGTCCTGATACTGAGGGAGTACGAAGTCGCCGCCCGCGATGTGGCCGGCAAACAGGTACATCATGCCGGTCTGCAGGTAGCCCGCCTTTGACTTGTCGCCGGCGACGTACTGAATGTCGACCGTAATGACGCGCGCCTTCGGGCTTATCATGAAGCGCGTGCGCCCGGCGAACATGCGGTACTGGCCGCAGGCGTCTCGCAGGCAGCGGGCAATATACTCAATCAGCGGCTCGCTGCTGCCGTCGCGCTGAATGTTGCCGTACATGCTTCTGAAATCCTCGCTGAGCAGGCGCGGCGCCATATCGGCGAGCTCCGGCACCGCCTGAAACTGCGCGCGCTGCGCGGCGGCCGGGTGGGCCGCGTCCTGCAGCAGGTCACGCACCTCGTACCATGTTGCGTTGTCGCGGTATTCCGGGTGCGCCTCCCAGATGCCGGCGTCACTCAGCGCCGCGTCCACCTCCGGCACGAGCCCCGGCTCGTAGCGCCGCGGTTCCTCGCGACAGGCCTTAAACGAGTCGCTGAGCAGACGGCGCAGAATGATCGGCGTATCGCGGCCGTTTGGCGGCACGCCGGTGCCGGGGTCAATACACAGGGCCTGCAGCGCGTTTTCCATAAATTCGGATTCGTAGCTGAGCGGCATCGAAAGCCCCAGCTGGATGTCGAACAGGTTGCGGCAGTGCTGCGCGTCGTTACGCAGCACGACGCTGAGCACCTCGTCCTGACGCTCCGGCGACAGCGCATCCCGCAGTATCGAGACCATGCCCTGCGAGCTGAACCCTTTATCAATACCGGCAAAGAAGGGTAGCTGCTGCTGCGCGGACATCGCCAGGATGATCGGCTGCCGGTTGATGAACACCGACTTACCGCCGCCTGACTCGCCGGCCACGATGCTGGTTTTCTTGGTCTGGTTGGAGGGCGCGAGCGCCACCGGCATCAGCTTGCCGTCGGGCGACACAAACAGCGCGTTGCCGTCCTCGCTCCAGGCCGTCGTCGGACGGGTAAGCGGCATCAGGTTCAGCGCCTCAGACAGCGGCGGATACATCAGGCAGGGTCCGCCTGACGCAGACGAGGCCGTGAGCGTAGCCACCCACGCCTTAACCGGGTCGCCGAAGGTCTGCGTGACGCCGCATATCCCCCACGAGGTCAGCGCCTGCTGTAGCAGCGTCAGGTTGCGCGTCACCGTTTCCGGCGAATCGCCCCAGGTTGCGGCCGTGATGGTCATCATACACACCGGCTCGTGCATCTCGCGTTCGGCCAGCATCGAAATGGAATCGAAAATCGGTTTCAGGCCCGGCACCCAGGAGGCCATGCTCAGCACGACGTGCTTGCCGCCGAGGCGACGCATGCCGCCGGGCATCAGGTCCTTGCGGATGCGGAACGGCACGCTGCGCGGAATAAGTTCGCGCAGGCGGGCAAAGCTCTGCGGACTCTGCGGCCCGAGGTTCACGGCGAGCGTGCCGTGCCAGACGCCCTTAATTTTGATCAGGTTGTTGCGTATCTCATCAACGCCCGCGCCCATGACCTGAAAGTTCAGCCAGGGGGCCAGCAGCGCGGTGGCGTCCTCCCCCTGACGCACCCCCCGGGGAATGATGCGATCGTCCGGCAGCAGCGGCTGCCAGTCAGCGCCCGTGCCCGGGTCCACCTGCGCGCGCAGCACGCGGCCGGCTTCGTGCGCATCGATGCGGCGCATCAGTACGCCCTTCCCGCTGTCGCCGAGCGACCGCTCAACCTGCGAGAGGAAGGCGTCGTGGCGGATTTTAAGACCCGCCAGCTCGGCGAGAAGCGGATTCTGCCCAAACGCGGCCGCCGGGCTGCCCTTCACCAGCTCCTTCAGGCGGGCGTTTTCATCACGCAGCTCGTGCCCGGCCAGCACGCCGCGGCCGCTGTAGCAGACAAGCCAGGTGCGCTCGGCGTTGACCCAGGGCGTGAGCTTCTTCACCTGCTCATCGAGCATGTATTTCAGATCCAGTCCGGTGCGCTTCAGTGACTGATACAGCGGCGCCAGCAGCCGACTGATAACAGCCCCGCCGCCGTCCGGATCGCACTCGTGCACGGTGCTGATTTTATGACCCGCATGACGATAGTGGGAGTTTAAGGACTCGGTCATGCGGTCAAGCCGCCCCTGCCACGCGTCGTCATGCCCGGCGGCCAGCTTTTCGTCTGCCTCACTGTAGCTGCCGGCCACTTCATAAACCGTCAGATAGTCACCGCGATGAGTGACCATGATGTATGGCGCGCTCAGCTCCGGGTGACGAATGCGATCGTCGTCGGTGAGGCGCACCACGGTCTGCAGGTCGCAGTAGTCGGGCAGGTCGCGCGACACGGCAAAGCGCGTCGCGGCGGTGATCACTTCTTCAGTCCAGCGGATGAGGCGGTTTGGCATACAGGTCGCTCCGGGTATAGGTCGCCCACGCCGGGGTATGCACCGCGTTATCGGCGGTGCGGCCCAGCGGCAGCAGCAGGGTCAGGTCGGTAAAAACGTCAGCGGGAAGAATGAGCACGCAGCCCTCGAGCCGCTGCTGCATCTGCGCCCGCTTCACCGGCGGAAGTCGCGCAAAGGCCGCGGCAAATTCGGGCGCGCGGGAGGTGCCCCACATGCCCTCCACCTCGCGCGCGTGGCGGGCCAGCCAGTTCCAGACGCGTCTGCACTTCTTGCGCACGGCTTTACTCTCGCTGTGCTTCCCGATAAGCGCACGGCGCTGCAGATTGATGATATCGGCGGCGGGTGCGTCAGGCAGCCAGACCAGATGTCCGTGCGCGGCCGTGGGGCTGTCGAGGTTGAAGGTCAGCCAGCAAAGCGTGCAGACCGGCTTCGCGTCAGGCCCCTGCCACAGGCGCTGCGCGCGCGTACCGCAGCAGTAGCACGGTGGCCCGGCCTCAAGGGAAACGGGCCTCGGGGCAGCGTCTTCGCCGCTGACGTCCGGCAGGAGCGGCAGCAGACCGCCCGCCGGACAGGGTGAGGGATAAACAGACACAGGAAGTCCTTACAGGCAGGGCCTGATGCAGATGATGATGCCGGAGTGATGTAAAAATCAGAGAGGTTTGTAGCGGTGGTGCAGCATAAGTCTGCTAGCGGTTGAATGAAAACGTCCTGTTATATTGTTATGCGTCATGAACGCCTTGAGGCATAGCGCCCGACTCATTGAATGACGCCCGGCAGTCGCTCCAGATAGCCATCCGGCAGTGAAGTAGCTCATGATGATTACAATCAAGGAGAAAATGAATGAATAAAAAATCAGCCGCAACCTTGTTTCATGCCACGACACAAAATCGGGGACAGGCGATTCTGGCGTCAGGAATGATATCCCGGCAGGCACCTCCAGCCGTTGAATGGAGTCTGCAGACATCGCAAGGATGGGTATATCTTTCTGATCATATTGACCATGCCGTACACTGGGGTAACAAAGTTTCAATCCTCAATAGCGAGAACGAACTGTTTTACATTTTTAAAATTAATCTCCCTTTTTCTCAATGCCACCCTGATATTGACAACCTGATTTATGAAGCATGGATGTCACCCGATGAAGCCGCTGGGGTTAATCTGGCATCGTGCCTGATGAAATGCCATTCATGTCGGACTGCGAATGATTTGATCATATCTGAGCAAGTGATTGCGTACTGCACACTCCCGGTTAACCATCACAGTAATGAGGCTCACCCACTATCGGATGTCGTTCGCAACCTCATCTGTCATATCTCACCGCATGAGCATATTTTGTATGAAAAACACCGAAGAATGATGAACTGGACGGCACTATGACCGCCCGGGAAGTAACGACAGCCTTATACGTCTGCCGTCACTGTTTTTATCTTCAAAGTTTGTAGGGACAGCCAGTACCCAGGCGTTAACCACAAAGATGTGCAGATGTTTTTTCCGTGTGCAACCGGAAAATTCAATTCTGGGATGCCACTCTCCGCCGCGACCGTGTGCCGCCATTTTCGCACTCTGTGACACCATGGAAAGCAGGTGCAGGAGCCCGCCTGTCAGCGTCCCGTCATCCCCCCTCAGAAAGCGCCTGAGCTGCACCCCGGACTGTGATTCAGTGAGAAGCGGTGTGCCGGAAAGATGCCTGATGACAACTGAAATCATCTCTTCGGGCGACAATATATTCATTTTCATGTATCGAGCCTCAGCATAGGGGCGTTAACGCCCTTCTCCAGAAAATGGAAGCTGATGAATTGCTGACGACGGATAAACCCGTCATTAAATCCTGGAAGATGGTC
This sequence comes from Pantoea sp. E2023-21, assembly GCF_051302795.1. Lineage (NCBI taxonomy): Bacteria > Pseudomonadati > Pseudomonadota > Gammaproteobacteria > Enterobacterales > Erwiniaceae > Pantoea > Pantoea sp. E2023-21. The sequence goes on from NZ_CP195346.1 coordinate 30,759, forward strand.
GTTTTTCAGGCCTTTTACGGCAACCGACATCCCGGACAAATACCTGTCAATGAGTATGAACAGCGACGCGGTTGAATATTCGCTCTCAGTTGAATGGCATTTGAATAACCCACAGTGCATGAGTAGCCAGCCGCCGGTGTATTCTGGCCAGCGCTCAATAAAGTGGTGAATGAGGACTTCTTCCTCAGAAACGGCGGGCACCTTCGTGAGCGCCCGGACAACAACCGCCTGAAATTCTTCAGGGGTGGCATGGATATATTCGCCGTGGTAGTGCATGAGTCATTATCTCTGTAAGGCAATCATTTGCGGCGACAGAAAACCGCATAACCCTCCCGGCCTTCATCTGACGCCGATACCGGCCGTACGGAATCAGCTTTTCCGTAAGAAGCTCAGGAAGGGTTCAGAAGGAACCGGGAATTGTGCCGCCCCATGCTGGGGCGGCCGGTGAGTTAACTGACGCTGACCGGCGTCATGCCCATCTGGTTCATGCCGCGCTTGATGATTTCCGGGATACCCATAGCCAGCAGCCCGCCAACAATGGCCAGTACAATCATCCAGGGTCTGATCTGCGGGTTTTTATTCATGGCCTTGATTGACAGAAGCCCACCGGCAACCGAAAAGAACCCGATAACCTGGATAATGACGATCCCGCTGCTCTGTACAGACTTGGCGCCCTCGGATAAATTTTTCCCCATATCCGCTAAATCACCGTCGGCCATGGCCATCGGTGAAATAAAGGCAAGCCAGGCGCTGAGAGCGCGTAAAGTCATGCGGCGCAGGGTTTCAGACAGCATCAGGGCGCGCGCGTACACCGCGCAGTAAAGGCGAGTGATCATGGTGTTTTCCTTAATAAATAAGAGTGGCCGGATGGCCGGTTAAATCGTCCATGAGGACGGAAGTCTTTGAACCTGCCTCAGTGCATACCGAGGGTTTTCTGTAAGGCGTCGAGCAGGTAGGGGCTACAGATGAGCAGCACCCCAAGGATAAATCTCACGGTACCTTTGTTGACGTCGTCGCCCGCCGTCAGGCCCGAGTGGCCATCTTTACGGGAACGGCGCCACAGCATCACGCCCGCCAGGGCGAACCAGACGCCGACCATGCGAAGCAGGCTCAGCAGGGCGTTGGCCGCGACCGCGCCCTGCCCGAACGTCCCCTGGTCCACATAGCTGATGGCGTCAAACGAAACCTGCCATCCCACCTGCCGCGCCCCCGCGCCGATAAGCTGGTCCAGTCCTGCAAGGCAGCCCGACAGCAGCAGCCAGGCCACCACGGCCCCTCCGCTCGCTGACTGACCGGGCGCCTTGCGGGCAAGCCAGGACTGGCGGACCAGAAAGCTGCCGGCACCGAGCACGCCGAATAGCGCCCCCAGCGTCAGGGCAAGGGTGATGAACGTACTCTGCAGCCCGGAGGCCAGGTTAGACAGCATGGTGATGCCGTCAAGCGATCCTCCCATGACGCCTCCCTAGCGCAGCAAGCCGGCGCTGGTTGTGACGCTGCGCTCCGGTGCGTTAATGTCGCGCACGGTGACGCCGCCAAGGGTGTCGCCCGCCTGCACCGCCCACGTCCTGCCCTGCCAGCTGACCCACGCCATCCCCTCCTGCAGGCTTTCCAGCCGCATGCCGGAAAGCGCCGATCGCGTTGCGCGTTTGCCGGCGGCGTGTCCGCCCGCCCCGGGGTCAGGCCGCGCGGCCAGCACGGTCAGCTGATTGCCCAGCCGGGCGTTTTCCTGCGCGATGCCGGTAAGCTGCTGCTGCAGGGTGGCCAGCGCCTTACTCTGGGCGCGTACCGTCTCCGACAGGCGGGTGATCGCCTCGCGGTTGGCCGCCTCAAACTCGCGCCCCTCGCGGATGAGCTTCACCATGTCGTCCGGCACGCTGCCGGCCGGTTCAGGCACGCTGAGCGCAGCGGCAGGGACGCTGAGTCCGCCCGTCTGCAGCGGTGCGGGGTCAGACGCGACAGAAGCGGGCTGCACCGCCTCAAGGCCGGCGTCCTGCCCGAACGCGCGCTGGCTGGCATCCTGCGGGGAGCCTGCGGGCCAGAACAGATACCAGCCGAGGAAGCCCATCACCAGCCCTATACCCGCCAGCCAGGGCAGGGAGTAGCCCAGCAGCAGCGGGCGCGTCAGGAAGCTCTGTTTTGGCGGGGAGGGTGGCGCCTGCGGGGTCACCGGCACACTTTCGGGCGGCTGTGGATCGAATTCATTCACGGGCGTTTCCTCTCTGTTCGGCGGCGCGGATGCGCGCCTGAGTTTCTTCGCGCAGGTCCGCGGCGCTCGGGGTCGGGTTGCTGCTCAGTGCCGCCGGCGACGCGTTGCCTCCGGTCGCCTGCGATACGCCCTGCGGCGACTCGGCGTCGGTGCTGTAGACGCCGCGCATAAACTGGATGGCCACCACCTCGCCGTTTTTTACCGTTACGGTGCGATCCGGCAGGCGGGCCGCGTCGCTGTTCAGCACCTGCGCCGCCTGCTCCGCCGTGCCGCCGGCAATCACCCCGGCCACCGCTGTGCCGTCAGGCGTGGACGGGCGCGTGGTGACGGTGTTGAAGCCGTTGCTCAGCAGCTGCGTGTTGGCCTGCGCGTAAAGCTGGCCCGCGCTGCCGATGCCCTTGAAGATGGACGGCAGCACGATGCGGCGGAAGTAGTGATGGTCGACGTCGGTGGCAATGTTGGCCACGAGCGTATCGTCCTGCAGCGCGTAGGCGTCCACCCTGTAGTTCTGCCCGTTCAGCGCCATCGTGGTGAAGTGAATGATGACCCCGTCGCCCGACAGCTTCGCCCCCTCAGGGGCCTTCAGTACGGCGCCCGCGTACTGACCCGTGGTGATGCGGCCCAGCACCGGCGTGGTGCCGTTATCCGAGTCCACGCCGGTGTAAATTTCACCCGGCCCGCGCCAGTAAGGCGCCACCACGACGGCGGCCGGCGGGGTATTCGCTGCGACCTGACGACTGCGCGCGGCGGCCTGCTGCACGTAGCTGCCCGGCTGCGAGTCGCGCCATGCGGCCCAGCCGCCGTCCTTTCCCCCCAGCAGCTGCGCGGCGGGTAGGTCTGTCTGTGGATCCGCCTGCATTTTTGCGAGCAGCACGGCCAGCGACTTCTGCCGCGCCTCGCTGAGCGCTTTCTCCTGTTCCTGCGTGCGCCCGTTACCCTGCGGGCGGGGCAGTTCACGCGGCGCCACGGCCGGCGCGACCTTTGGCGTCTCTTTCACAGTAACCACGTCCTGCTGCAGCGGGATGCTGGCGATAAAGCTGCCGTTCGAGGCGGCCGCGCTCTGCGCGCCCCGGGCGTTGTTTTCGCGCAGCAGCTCGCGGTAGGCCGCCTGCTCCTGTGCGCTCACCTGCGTGGTGCCGCCCACCCGCGTCAGGTTCACGCGGGAGGGCTCGGGCGGCGGTGCGGCAAAGTAGCTGAACAGCGCGTAGCCGCCGCCCGCCACCACCACGATGCCACCAAGGATCAGGCCCATCATCAGGCGGATGTTGCTGCCGCCGGTGTTCTGTTGATCGCTCATGATTACTCCAGGGCAATGCTGAGGGCTTCGGTGCGCCCGTCAACCGAGAAGGCCACGCGCGGCGTCACCGGCAGCTTCCACAGGTGGGTGCCGTCGGCCGACGAAAGCGTGGTGTCGAACTCGTCGCGGATGTCCGCGCGCGAGCGGATGTAGAGGTCGTCGCCCTGCTGCCACACCGCCGTGTCCGGCACGCTGCCGGTGGTCTTCAGGCGCTTCGCGCCCGACGGCGGCACGCCGTCCAGAAACGCCTGCAGCACGTCGTCATGCAGCCCGATGCGCGAAGGCCCCGGCGCGTCAGGTGCCGCGCCCGGCCCGCGGCGGGGAATGCGCAGGTCAAGGCGCGCGTCCACCGTCCAGGTCTTTTTCGCCGTGTCGGCCTCGCCGCTCATCACGCTTATCTGCAGCGGCACCGGCAGGCCCTCAAGCCCCACGGTCACCAGCGTGTTCACGAAGTCGCGCTTTGCGGTGATGACCATAAAGGACATGCCCGGGATCCACTTCACGTCGATGTCCGGGGAGCCGCTTACCGGGTCACCGAGGATTTTCCAGGGCGCGCCGGTGCTGTCGATGAAGCTCACCGTCGCCGGCCAGTTCACCGCGGTGCGCACCAGCGGCAGGCTCGCGCCCGGCTGCAGGCTCACCGTCTGCGCGGAGATGCGCGGTACCGCCGTAATACCCGGCGTGGCCAGCGCCCGGTTCTGTTCGGTCTGCTGCGTACGCAGCTGCCGGATTTCATCGGGCGTCAGCGGGGCAATCGTCGCCTGCGCCTGGTCATACGTGACCGAGGTGGGCGGCGGCAGCGCCTGCCCGGGGAGCGGGCCTGCCGCTGCCGGTGCGGCGGGCGTGCCCGTACCGCCACCGCTCTGGCCTGTTGCGGCAGCACCGCCGGCGGACGCGGTCGTGCGCCAGCCGCCGTCGGTGCCGGCCGCCGGGGCGGCCCCCGTTGACGTGGCGGCGCTCGCGCTGCCGCACAGCGCCAGCCACAGGGCCAGCGTGCGAAAGTTGCTCATAGCTTTATCCTGCGTTGTTGGTGATGGTCTGCGTGACCTCAAGGCCGCGCGGCTTGAGGCGCGGATCGGCCTGCTGGATGCGCAGCGTGAAGATGTAGCGCAGCGGCGGCGTACTGGTGTTCTGGCCCTGCAGGCGCAGCGTCACGGGATACTGGAACTCCCACGTATAGCGCCCGCCCACCACGCCGCGACGGGTGATGACGCCCGGCTCGACGGTGTTGGTCAGGTTCATACGCTTATCCTTCACCAGCGACAGGGTGTTGGAGTCGGTGCTCAGCGCCCTGTTGTAGCCGGTGAAACCCTCTTCCGAGAAGTCAGCGGCCGCGGCGGTCATCTGGTCGCGGTAGTGCACGAAGTCGAGCGTAAATGCCTTGCTGATGGTGTCCGCACCAAACTGCCGAACGTCGCTCTCGCTCCATACCGGCCTGTCCGTCGGGTAAAGCGGGGTGATGCGCCCCGCTTCGGTAGCAAAGTACTCGCGCGGGAGAAACAGGATGTAGACGGCAAGGACGCCGATGACGATGGCCTGCATAACGTTGACGCTGAGGCTCCAGCCCAGCCTCTTCAGGCAGGTGCGCGCAAACTCAGCGCCGAGCGTGCGCTCGTGCTGCGCGTGCAGGGCGTGTTCATAGGCTTCCGGGTCGGTCAGGACCACGGCCGCCTCCTGAGGCGGCGCGGCGTGTTGGGGGTTCTGCATGCGGTGCTCCTTACATTCCGTAGGACTGCCACGGATCGATGCTGGTCGGCAGGTTGCTGTTGATTTTGTCCGTCAGCGCACCGCAGACCTTCTCTGACGCCTGGTTCATGATGTCCTGCAGGCTCGGCAGGTTCGGCAGGCTGATGGAAATGTTGCGGATGCCGGAGAGGCAGTTCTGCAGCTGATCGGACGTCTGGCTTTCGCGGGCCGCCCACGCGTCGTTAGCCTTTTTGGCGGCGTTGTAGCCCGCCTCGCTGCCGGTCTGCGCGGCGCTGCCGGCGCGACAGGTTGCGGCGCCGGCGGCAAAAGCGGTGCAGCAGAAAAAGACCGCCACAAGGGCGGTCAGGTGTTGTTTCATGTCAGTTCTCCTGTCAGGAAGTGGCTTACACCGGGCGGGGTGGGGTGACCGGCGCTGCCTGTGGTGCCACCGCCGGCCGGTCCTTTGGGGCGGCAGCTTCTGCCTTGTAGCGCTCGTCGTAACCAAGACGGGCGTGCAGCGCAGCAGGCACGTCTGCCGGAGCGTCGAGCTTCGCGATGCGCGGCTCAGCGTCACCGGTGAGGCGCACCACCACGTGCTCGCGCGGCACGGGCTGGCCGTTTGAGCGGTTGATGCCGTTGCCGCTGCCGACAGGCTGCGCCCCTTCCGGCGTCAGCAGGTTGACCACCATCGGCGGCGCGTCAGCGCTGCCCGGCAGGCTGACCAGCACGTGCTGGTAGGTGCCGCCCTGACGTACCACACCCTGCAGGTAGTCCCCGTCGCCCTGCACCAGGTGCAGGTCAAGCCGGCCGTCATCGCCCCACGCCGACATCACCGGCGTGCCGGCGCGCTCGTTATGCGCCGGGCGCGGCGATGAGAGCGCATCGCCCGCCTGCGCGCTACCCTGCCCGTCCGGCTTCAGCCAGTACAGGCCGTCGGCCGGCTTTGGCGGCGCGTCCACGTCCAGCCCGAGGCGGCTCACCAGCGTGTGCTGGATCTGTGTGTAACGGTTCACGTCCACGGCCGCGAGCGGCACCATGTCGTCTGCACCGGTCTGTACGCGGGCTCCGCCCACCGGGGCCAGTGACCACTGGTTGCGGTGCGTCTCCACGCTTTCATAGTGCGTGAACACGCCCTCCTTATTCTTCTTCGGCACCTTCACCGTGACCGGCTGTTCGCCCTGCCACTGCAGGGTGACCATGCGCCCGGGCTTCAGGTTGGTTTCGCGCAGCAGGCCGGCAAGCTCCTTGCCCCAGAAGGTCTGCGGCCCCTCTTTAGTGCGCAGGGTAATAAAGGTGCTTTCGCTCTGGTCCGCTTCAAAACGGAACGGCGCCTGCCCGCAGGCGGTGACCTTGCCGGTCACCGGCTCGCGCGCCTTTTCCGCTGGCGTATGAACCGCCGGTGAAACCTTCGACGCGGCGGGCTCAGGCGCCGGTGCAGAAGCGGGCTGCTGTGACGCTGTCACGGGTGCAGCACTTTGCGCTGGCGCCTGTGCAGGCGCAGCTGGCGTCACGGGCGGCGTCTCAGTGGCCCGCGGTACCTGTGGGTCTCCGCGTACCGCATCAGCTGGGGCGGCCGGCGTAACGGGCTGACCCGCGGCGCGGCGCGCGGCGTCCAGGTCCGCCTGCTGGCTGGCGTTTTTCATGCTCACGTCAAGCTTATTGGCCACGATGACGCCGATCGCAAACGCCTTAAACTCGTCGCTGCCGGTCAGCTCGATGCGCCCCTGATAGTGATTGGCAGCGGTCAGCAGCGCGGCGAGCACTTTCTCCTGATGCGCGCTGGCGCCCTCTGCCATGACCAGGCGGTTACCGCGGTCAATGAAGGCCGCCTCGCCGTCCAGCTTGTACAGCACGCTTTTACCGTCCGGGTGCTTCTCGTGCGTGACGCGGCTCAGCAGCTTGTCGGCATCGATGCGTGCCTGTTTCGACCCGGATGACGCCGGCGCATCTTCATCCTGAGGTGCCACGCGCAGTGCCCCGACCAGGATGGCATTTTCTGCGCCAAATGCCGAGGTCAGCGGGTTAACCAGCGGCACGTCTGGCTGCGGAACAGCCTCCGCCGCGGATGCGGCTGCTTCATGCGCAGGCTCCGGCGCGCGGGCAGCGCGTTCAGGTCGGGCGTCCGCTGCTGCCGTCTGCCAGGAGACGTCCGGCACAGCAGAAGCCGCGGGAGCTGAGACCGAGGGGGCCGGTGGTGCCTGCTCAGCTGCCGTGACGGGCGCCGCAGACGCTTCGGATGCCGTTGCAGCTGCCGCCGCATTAGCCTGCGGGGCCGTCACACTGGCGTCTGTTACCGGTGTCGCTGGTTCAGGCACGGCGGTCACGGACGGTGTGGCAACCGGAGCCGGCACCGGCGCTGCCGCCGGAGAGGGCGCGTCAGAAGATGTCACCGGTACTGACAGCGGTGCCGGTGTGGCCGCTGCGGCCGGTAACGGCTGAGCGCCCAGGTTCGCAAAGGCACCTTCTGCAGCTGACAGTGCCGCCGGCGTGACGTTGCCGGTCTCTGACAGCCGCACGACCTCATTGCGCAGCACCGCCAGGTTATCCTCAAACTGTGCGCGCGTGACCTCACCGCGAACGAGCAGACCAATCTGCGCCTCAATGCGTGAAGGGACGCTGGCAACGTCGAGCGAGGCGGATCCGGGATTGCGGGAGAGGTACTCTCCGCGGGGAGCCGGTGCATCCGGCGAGGGCATACCCGCAAGTCCGCCCTGCGTGACGCGGTCAAACGCGCCCTGCACTTCTTGCAGGTGGCTGCCGGCATAGACGCCCAGCGCCTTTGCATCATCAAGCTGCGCCTGCAGTCGCGCCACGTTTTCCATCAGCGCCGGCGCCGCTGTTTCACCGCGGGCCAGCGACACAAATTCATCGCGCAGGGCCGTCTGAATACGATCAAGCGCCGTGGCGTTCGGGTCAGCGGCGGACGCCGGCGGCAACTGCGCCGCGAGCACCGCCGCGCCAGCCGAATACTGCGCGGCGCGCTCAGGGCTCTCCATTGACGCCATGCGCTCAAAGACCGCGCGCGTTTCCGCCTGACGCCCGGGCGTAAAGCTCCCCGGGTCGGCGCGGGTGAACTCGCCGTAAAGCATCCGCACCTCACGATCAAACTGCGCGCGCGTCACGTCCCCGCGCGCCAGCAGCGCATACTGCTGGGCTACCCTGTCAGGCACGGTGTTAACATCCAGCGTGCCGCCGGTCGGGTGCAGTGAACTCCAGGTATCGCGCTGGCCCAGCAGGCTGCGCAGGCGGCTGAACCCGCCCGTCTCCATAACGTTTGCCCCTGCCATTCCTCCCTGCGTCACCCGGTCGAAGACCTGCTGCATCTCCTTCACGTGCTCACGGGTATACACGCCGGTTATCGCCGCGCTCTCCACGCGTGAACGCAGCGTGCTGATGTCCTGCAGCAGTGCCGCCGGTGTGACCTGCCCGCTGGTCAGCGCGGCCAGCCTGTCGCGCAGTTCGGCGCCGGTGCCGTAGAGCCCGGTGAAGCCATCATAGGTACCCGGTGATACCGGCGCCGGCGTCACCGGAGATTCAGGTGCTGGCTGTGCTACCGCGACGCTTTCAGCTGCCGGGGCAGTGACAGGTTGCGCTTCGGCAGTCGATGTCACGCCGGCCGCAGGCAACGGGACATCAGGTTCGCTGACGTTAACGGCAGGCACCTCTGCAGGCACAGAGGTTGCGGCCGGGATGACCGGCTCGCTCACAGTGGCTGCAGACGGAGTGCTGTCCGCCGCCGGCGCGTCTGCCTGCTGCGCCTTCAGAATGCGATAAACGCTGGTCTGCCCGATGCCGAGCTGCTCAGCAATCTTCGCGGGCGTGAGCCCTTCATCACGCAGCTTCAGGATTTCACCCGTTTTCTCTTTTGCCGCCCCGGGGCGACGGACAGGTGTGGATTCGGCTGCAGCGTCCGGGGACGCGGCGGGAAGATTATCCGGCGCAGGCTGTGCGTCGTCAGGTGTAGCCATGAGGACATCCTTATAATTGAGCTGCTCAAGAGCCTGAGCAATGTCGGGAATTAGCGTCTCGCGCAGCCGTTCGGTGCCGCGAAACTGGTGCAGATCGTTAAAGTCCTTGAGCCCGCGCTCGATTTCAGCGGCGCTCAGGTCCGGCAGCACAACGGCGCCGCCAGTGGCGGTGGCGGCACGCTCTGCGGAGAGCACGCCCTTATTTATGTCCTTCTTATAATCCACGTCGGCCATAAACAGGTGCGGACTACCGGGGTATCGCGCCTTCAGCACGTTCCCCACCGCCTCCATGTTGCCGGCATCAATGGCCATAACCACCGGACGACCCGTCACCATGTTCAGGCTGCGCGCCGTGGCATACCCCTCGGCGTACAACACGGGCGATCCGTCCTTCAGTTCGCCGCCCACCACCAGGAAGTGGCCGGACTTAGGTGCATCCTTAAACAAATACTTTTCACCGTCCGGCGGGATGTACTGCAGTGTGCGAAACTGTCCGCCAGCGTCATAAAAGGGCACGACCAGCGCGCCATTGCGGGTTTGGCGGAGCTCCGGTGTGGCCGTGATGCCCTTGCGCACCAGGTAGCCGTGCGCCGGATCGACTGCCGGCAGCCGGTTGTACAGCGCCTGTGCGCTGGCGGTCCGGTTTGCATAAAGCGTGGCCTGCGCGCGGGCCGTATCGTCCTGCGACTGGCGCATCACCGCGCGGATGTGCACGCGCGCCACCGGGTCGGCTTCGCCCGTGCCGCCGCTCGATTTCCAGCGCGTAATGTCCTTGTCGTTGTCGGCGCGGTGGTAGTTGATGAACCAGCCGCCGGGCTTCACGCCGTCGAGAAATCCGCGATAGACGCCGTCTTTATTGCCTTTTTTCCCGTCCGCGACCGGTACCCTGTGACGCCGGCCATCCATCACCGGCAGGCCGTCGAGCACCAGGCCGCCGCTGGTCAGCGCGTCAAGAAACTCCGCCTGCGGGTCACCACCGCCGCTGCTGCGTATGCTGCGGTCCGGCAGCCACTTCTGAAGCCGGCTCAGGTCAGCCCCCGGGCGGGCGTACCAAAGCTGTGCCTCCTTATCCCACGTGATCGCGTTGCCTCCGTCCGGATGTTTACCGGCGTCGGCGCGCGCGGCGTCGCGCTGGTCCGGCAGGACGGCAAGCCACACCGGGTAATCCGCTGTTTTCATAAAACCTCCTGTGCTGCTGTGTCAGGACGGCTACTCGCCGTCGGTGAACCGGCGGTACCACCACGGGCGGCCGCTCAGGGATTTGCCGCGCGCCCAGCGAGCCAGGCGCGTAAGCAGTTCGGTGACGCCCCAGCCAAACATCCTCAGTACGCGGAACACGGCGATGATGCCGCTCACGACGTAAATCGTGTTCATGGCGGGAAAGCGGAACCAGAAGAGGTAGAGCAGAAACAGCCAGGCGGGGATGCCGACAAAGTTGAGGGCGCTGCCGGCGCGCCGCCAGAACCCCGGGGGATATGCCTCTTTATTCAGCGTACTCACGTGGTACCCTCCTCAAACTCGCGGCGCTGGCGCGGCGACATCACCACGGCCAGCTCGGATTCGGCAATGCGGCCCTCGCGGTACAGGCGCCAGGCCTGATCCACGATGCGGCGCTTCTCCTGCCGGATGATGCTGTTGATGTGCTGCCCCCACTGCGACCACGGCATTTCGGCGAGCTTTTCACGCAGGCTGTAGTCGAAAAGGATGAACTCACGGACCGCGATGCGCTTACCGTCGGTCGTGCGCAGCAGCGTCTGCACCACCACGTACTGCAGCACGCCCAGCAGCGACCACGCCATGGCGTCGCGGCTCTCGTGCGGAAATTCATTTATAAGGCGCGGGAAGGCCTCGCCCGGCGAGTCGATGTGCGTGGTGGAGAGCATCAGGTGACCGAGCTGGCCGGCACGGATGCCGGCGTCAATGGTCTCGCGATCGCGCATTTCCCCCACCCCGATGACCGACGGCGCACGCCTGAGGTCGGCACGAATACCCGTGGCAAAGTCGGGAATATCCTTACCGACCTGCGACTGCAAAGGCGGCAGCACATCGCCCGGCCGCCCGAGGATGAATTCAATCGGGTCTTCTTTGGTGGTGACCTTGCGGTCGGGGTCCGTGTCCAGACAGTAGCGATAGGTCGAGGCGAGCGAGGTGCTTTTGCCTGAGCCGGTGATGCCGCCCCACAGCCCCATCCCCTTCGCCGGCAGGAGGTTCGCCATCAGCTCCGGCTCCAGCCCCAGACTTTCCAGCGGCGGGATGTCGGAAGGTATGACGCGCATTGTCCAGCCAATAGTGCTGTCCTGACGCCCCGCCGTGCCCTGCAGCAGATTAACGCGAAAGCGGATGCGCTCGCCGCGGTTCAGGCCCCAGCGCCCGGTCATGTCGCCGTCGAGCTGCATCGCCCGGTCAACCGACACGCCGCCGCGTACCTGCGGGCGGAGCTCCGGGGAAAACACCTCGTCCATGAGCTTGGCCATCGTGTCATCCGCCACCGCAAAGGGGCTCGCCTTCAGGAGCCGGCCATAGCGGCCCACCACAAAATGGTTGTCACCCTGCAGGTGAATGTCGCTCACGTTGTTGCGCGCACACCACACCATAAAGCCGCGCAGCGTATCGGCGCTGAGGCCGCCGCTGAAGTCATAGAGTTCCAGGTCTGAGGCTGCCATCAGCGCTTCTCCGTATTGATGACCGGCTTCCACTTCGCCTTGTCGGTGACAAAGCCGGCGCGGGATTCGAGGCGTCGCTCGCGATCGCCGGTGGTGAGTTTGTTGCTGTCGCCGGTGACCGTCTGCTGACGCTCGGTCACCACCGGCGCGGTGATGAGGTTCTGCCGGCGCAGCAGCACGTACTGCAGCATGCCGTTGTAGTCGCGCGTCAGGCGGTTGACGTTGGCCTCCAGCGTCTCGTCGGCGCTCTGGCGCCCTTCTGCCCAGCCTTCGTTGACCGCCGCCTGCCAGACGTCGCGCTGCACGCCGTTCTCGGGGATGAGGCCACCCGCAGGCTCGTCCGGCGGCACGGTGCTGAGCCCGGCCATCAGCCAGCCGCGCCACGTCGGCGGGTTGCTGACGAAGCGCTCGGGCTGAATGATTTCGTACACGTGGCTCGCGGTGCGTATCTGATCGGGGGTGACGTGCGCCACGTCCACCGCCTCGGTGATGACCGGCGGCAGCCAGCCGCGGGCGCTGATGAGCGGGCGGAAGTCATAGGTGGCGTCCAGCTGCTTCGCGCGCGCCTCCAGGTCGCGGCGCAGTTCCCACGCGCGCTGCGCCTTGCCGCCGCGAAAGCCGGTGGTGCGCCCGCCCTCGGTCAGCATCTGGCGGCGGTTATCGGACACGTCAGCGGTGTCGCGCTTTTGCGGTGACAGGTAGGCTTCCGGCCCCGGCGGCGGTGCGCCGTCCGGCCCGGGCGCAGGCGCCGCTTTTGTGAAGTGAAATCCCGCGCAGCCCGCCAGCAGCGCGGGCAGCAGCAGGACGGTGAGTCGGGCTTTCATCGGCGGTTCCCCTTGGCGTGGCGGGTCTGAACGACAGGAAGAGACGGCATGAACTGCAGCACCATCTGGCCGGGATAGGTGACGATCGTCGCGCGCCAGGCGGTCTGCATCTCAATCATGCGCAGGACGTTTGCATAGGTGACGTCCTGCACCTCAATGTCCACGGGCAGTGGCAGGCGCACGCCCGTGTAGCTGAAGGCCTGCCCGCGCGCCCGGGCGAGCGCGCTCAGGAGCTCCACCGCGTCGCCGTTCCAGCTGAAGGTGACGCGATCGCTGTCGGCGCGGATGACCGACACGGGCAACGTCGCGCTGTCACGAAGGCCACCCTCCATCCAGAGCTGCGTCAGCTGAAGCGCCGCTTTCGGCTTCGGGTTGACGATGTTTGCCGGGGCTGCGCTCGGCGAAGGAGAATAAGGGGGTACCTGGCAGCCGCACAGCAGCAGCGCCGGCAGCGCTGCCATAAGGATTAGTCGTTTCATGGAAAGCCTCAGCATCCGGCCGGACGGACGGATACGTTGAATGAAAAATTGAGCGACCCTGCGCGGGACCGGCAGGGTGAAAAGGGTCAGTTAACCGAGCAGAATACCGGTACCTGCCAGTTCTGTGTGTAGCCGCCGCCGCAGGCAACGCCCAGCGTGTTCCAGGATGACCAGTCGCCGTCATGGTTGACGCGACCAATTTCCAGCGGCCAGCGTCCGCCGCAGCTGTTGGAACAGACACGCACGGGGGAACTGCTGCCGCTCTGCCATACGCCATTCTGGCAGGCAAGTGTCGCGCCGGACCCATCATGACTTATGGCCCCGAGCGGTCCGCAGGCCGCACCTGCGGTGTTAACCTGATCCTGTGACAGAACGCCGCCGGCAGAGACGTCGCCGTCCGCGCGAACGCTGCCGCCGCGCACCTGTCCGCCTGTGTAAATGTTCTTGTTATTAACTGACCTGACCCAGTCGTTGTCTGACATATAAAAACCGCCGCCGTAAGTTTCGTTCAGCCAGCCCTTGCCACCACGGGTAATGATCCAGCCGTTGTTGCTGCGGATGTCGTTGTTTGCCGTGATGCCGTTGTTGGCCGTGACGTTGTTGCCGGCCGCCACGTTGCTGTTAGCCGTAACGTTTCCGTTCGCCGTCACGCTGCCGCTGGCCGTGATGTTAGCGCCCGCAGTAACGTTGGTACCGGCTGAAACCTGACCAGTAAAGGCCCCCGTGGCCGCATTCACCGTGCCGCCGTTGTTAAGGTTGTTGCCGTTCATGTCGATGGCGGTGTGCATGCGGTTCAGGTCCGGCCGGCCGTTCACCTGGTAGCGGTACAGCCTGTCGCTTTCGTCCGCGTCCGTGCCCAGCACGTCAGCAGAAAGAAACGCCGCGAGCCTGCCCTGCTGGCCGCTCAGGCCGTAATCCGCAAGCTTCGCCTGCCAGCCGCCGTCCGCGCCCACCGCCGTGTTGGCGGGCCACACGTAGCCGCCCATGCCGTCCGTGTCAGACGCTATCTGACGCAGCCCTTTATACGGGATTTCGCTGCCGCCGGTGGTCAGCACGAACGCGACCAGCTGTCCGGCCTGAGCGGGATCTTTCGCCACCGCAAGCTGGTAGGTCTGGCCGCTGTCGTTGGTCAGCGAAAAGCCCGCGGGCAGGTAGCCCTGCGTGCGCAGCGTGGCGCCGGTAATGACCACCGGACCGCCCGCGACCTGGGTCAGCAGCGTGGCACGGTTGTCGCGCACGTAGCGCTTGCCCGCGTCGCTCACAAAGCTCAGGTGAGAGGCGGTATTCGTCCAGACCTTTTCCTGCTGCCAGCCGGCGTAGCGATCGATGGCGCCGGGCGTGATGATCAGTACTATGGCCAGCGCAATGCCCGCCTGAAGCAGCATGTTACCGCTGTGCACCGGACGTTTTTTTTGTTTCAGCAATTTCATCAGAGTACTCCCGCCAGTTGCTGGGGAAAGAAGAGGCACACGCCGCACAGGTAACCAAACAGCGCGGGTGCAAAGGGTTTTGACGGCTTCCGCGTTAGAAGCGCACACAGGCTGCAGAGCAGAAGGCCACCCGCTGCGGCGTACACGGCGCTGCGCCAGGGCAGCCACGCGCACAGCCCGGCCATCAGGTAAACGTCGCCGAGCCCGATGCGCTCCTCTGTCTGACGAAAGTTGGCCAGCCAGCGTACGACGCCGGACAGCGCGAACGCGGCTATACTGGCGGGCAGCGCCTCGCTGAGCAGCAGCACCGCATCCGGCAGCGCCGAAGAGGCCAGACCGCCGAACCAGAACGTCATTGTGTAGCGCAGCGGCAGCCACTGACAGCGAAGGTCGGTGAGCGTCAGCGGTACTGCAAGCACCAGCAGGAGTAAGCAACGCAGGACGGCGCTTACCGGCACCGCAGGTGGAAGCGCCAGCAGCCAGCTGGCGGTGAGCAGGTAAATCAGGGCAACCGGCGTCAGAAGCGGCCAGGTCAGAGGCGGACCGTCATGCGTGCGCAAAAATCGGCTGGCCTGATGCGCCTGCAGCGCAAACAGCCCCGCGCAGCAGGCAAGCCATGCGCAGGCCGCCGGACCATCGGTAAATAAAGTCATGAAATTTTCCATGTGACAGGTCAGCGTCGGGCCATGTAGTCGGCGTAAACCTTGCGGGCGTAAAGCATCCGGCGGGCGGTATTGTCGTCGGCGAAGCCGGCGTTATAGCTGCCGAGGCACTCCCAGGTGACGCCGCAGACCTGCAGGTGGCGCGCCAGTATCCAGGCTCCCACCATGACGTTCAGGCAGGGTTTGCTCAGCAGGTCCTGCTCGTTCTGCAGCACGCCCATCGTGCGCAGCTGCGGCACGTGCGTGGAGTTAATCTGCATCAGGCCAAAGTCACGGCTGGTGACCTGCCCTTTTTTGTTGCGGTTATAGCCAATGGCGCCCGGGTTGAAGCCACTTTCCACCTTGCTGATGGAGCGCAGCAGCTGCGGGTCAACGTGATACCGTGCGCCCGCCTCGTTATAGCAGAACGCCATCGCAGAGCGGGAGGCGCACAGCAGCAGCCCGCCGGCGATCAGCAGGGGAAAAAGTTTCTTCATGATGCATACCGTGAAAATGACAGAGGACGGAAAGAAGGGGACAGCACACAGCGATCGTACGCTGAGCCCCTCAGTGCCGGGGTTGCCCCCGGCCTGCCGTCAGGTGTTGCTGGTGAAGACCAGCGTGTTGGTGCCGGTTGAGCCGCTGTCCGCCGTGCACTGCGAGCCCGCCACCGAGCTGCTGACCACGCCGCTGGTTGTGCTGCCGTTAATGCTGGTCGACGCCACGTTATTCGCGCCCGAAAGCTTCTGCGTCATCTGCGCGCAGGCCTCCTGCGGCACCTGCGTGTACGTCAGGGAAAACGCCGTGTTCTGCCCGCCGTTCGTGCTCACCGGCGTAACCGTGACGGTGCCGCCCCAGCGGTTGTTCAGCGTCGCGCTCCCGGATGACTTGGTGCCGATAATGGCCATGCTGCCGGGCGAGCCGCCAAACTGAACGAGCGCGCCGGTCATGGTGGCGGCCGAGCTGAAGTCGTACACGCCGCCGGTTTTCAGCATGCTGCGCGTGTTGGTCATGATGTCGCTGACGTTGGACATCTCCTCGTTGTAGTCCGCACTTTTGAAGAGCCCCCCGCCCGAGGCATAAACCGTGACAATGATAAGCATCGCCACGGCGCTGACGATGATGGCTTCGGGCAGGGTCAGGGCCCCGCGGTGAACGCCGGAACGTTTTGAAAGCAGTGACATAGGTAAATCCTCTCGGTATTGAAGTCAGCGGTTGCCAATAATGGAGCTCAGGTCCTGAGTCGCCAGGAACGTGAGCAGGAGATAGCCGGCGGTGGCCAGCATGCCGGCCAGCTGGAACACCTGGCAGACACGTTTGATGCGCCCGATGGCCTTTTTCAGCCACATCCTGGCGAAGTTTTCAATGTTGTCCTCGCCGCCCGGGCTGGCGGTCAGGAGCATCAGGCGGTCAATGGCCTCGCGTGAGGGAAACGCGTAGCCGCTGTCCGCCAGCGCCTGGCCGAGGTGCTTACCGCGCGACACCTGCCGGCGGGTCGCCGTCAGGCGCTCATACATCCAGGGCGTGGCGTTGCGGCTCAGCATGTCGAGCGCCTCCTCCGTGCGCAGCTGGGCGCGCAGCAGGGCGCTGAGGTTCAGCAGAAACGACACCCCCTGCACCTCCCGGTACAGGCTCCACGGAAACAGGTGGTCGAGCACCCTGCCGCGGACCGGGCCGGTGAGGCGCGGCAGCGACCAGATGACCCAGACGGTAAAAGCCGCCAGCGCGCCGCCGAGGAGATAGCGGTTATCCACGAAGAAGTGCGTAATGGCGCCGAGCCACCACATCCAGCCGGTCCAGCTGTCGGCGGGGCTCAGCTGCTCCAGGCGGGGCAGAAAGCGCTCGCTCACCATCTGCATCATGTAAAACGTCCCGCCCAGCAGCATGGCCGGGTAGGCCAGGTTGACCAGCGCGGTGGACTTCATCTCGCCCACGCCCTTCACGACCTCAATGGCCCTCAGCAGGGCCCCACGCAGATCTTTGGCCACGCGCCCCGCGCGCAGGATGGTGGTTTCCTGCGCCGGCACCCAGCCGGCGAGTCCCGCGTCGAGGCCCCGCCCGCGCGTGAGCGCGTGGTGCACGTCGTTCAGGCACAGCAGCACCGGATCGTTTTTACGCCGGCGCGTGCGCTGCAGGCCCGCGATGGCGTCTTCGGTTTTCTGTTTGTTCTCCAGCAGAAACGCCAGGTCTTCATACAGCGTCATACGGTCAGTGGTGCTGAAGGTCTTCTGCCCTATCCAGCGGCCCAGCCCCTCAGAGCGGGTACTGCCCGTGGCAAGCGAGGCCTTCAGCCGGCCCCGCAGCCGGTTAAGCAGGTCACTCATGGCCACCTCCGCTGAGAAACGCCTGGACGGCCTCCGGCGGCAGCAGGTTCAGCGCGTCCTCGTCCAGCGGGCTCATTTTATCCGCGTCCAGCGGGTCGACTTCACCGGCAGCAATGTAGCGCTGCAGGTGCGCCCCGCGGGTGATGCCGTTCATGTGATGCACCCAGTAGCTGCGTGCGGCAAGCTTGCCGTGCACGCGGTAGAGCTGCATAAAGCGGGCGTCAGGGCGGATGACTTCGGCAATGACTTTACGTCCCGTGATGCCGTGCCAGCAGCCCGGCGCGCTGCAGCCGTCGTAATGACGAAACGCAACGGTGTCGGTATCGCAGTAGGTTTCGACCAGCTCGCGATCGTCTTCGGACAGGTTTTCCCTGACGTCGGACCAGCCCTTTTTGCAGGCCGGACAGAGCATCTGCACCAGGCGCTGGGCAATCAGCCCGATAACCACCTGAGGATCCATCACCATGCCCGGCGCGATGCCCAGCGTATCGGTGAGGCGATCGATAATGCCCGTCGCGTCGTTGGCGTGCGTGGTCGTCTCGACGAGCGTGCCGCTCTTGGCCTCGCTGATGCTGGCATTGGCCGACCAGGTATCGCGGATTTCGCCTACCACCGCGGCGTTGTAATCAAGTCGCTTGAGCGCCGAAAGGCGCCGCTGCCACGCGCGGGTCACGGAGTCGGGGTCGTTGCGATCGGCAATGATGGTGGTCTGCACGGCGCCTGGCACCTTACCCTCGACCGGGTCCTCCACCGTTATCAGCCGGCGCTTGCCGCCGGTGAGGTCAACGTACATTTTACAAAAGGTGCGCAGCGTGGTGCTTTTACCCGAACCGGTCGGGCCGGCGGTGATGATCAGCCCCTCCGGTCGGCGCAGCATGCGGTTGATAAGCTTCTGCTGCTCCGGCAGGTAACCCAGCGCGTCCAGTGAAGGAATATCTTCGCTCTCATCCAGAATCACGCGCAGCACCACGTACAGCCCGGACTCGGTTGGCACGGCCGAGTAGCGCGCGGCGTACAGGCCCAGCGCCTTCACGAACTCGTTGCGCAGGCGCCCGTCCTGTTCGTCCGTCTCACTGAACTGCTGCGGCGCCGCGTCGCACATCGACATCACGATGGTCGCGGCGAGGCTCATGCCCTCTTCAATGGACAGTTCGGCCTGCAGCGCCAGGTCGCCGTGGATGCGGAACACCACGGCGGTCAGGTTTTCCATGCCAATCAGGATATGAATGTCCGACGCGTGGGCCTCGCCCGCGCGGCGCATAAAATCCACGACTTTATTCTGCTCCGGCGACCAGCTGCCGGCGGTGCCGGTCACCCCGGCGCGCTGCAGCTGATGGCGGCGCAGCTCGCCCAGGTGCACGGGCTCCACGTTCAGACCCGGATAATGTCGCATCGCGCGGGCGATGTCGGACTGAACGGCCGGATCCGCGCGGTGCTCGGTGGACACGTACAGCCGCCCCTGCTCCGGGTTGCTGTTGTCCAGATGCAGCCAGTTCACGGTACTTTCGGTAAATTCCATGACGTTTACCCCGCAAAGGCCAGTGACACGAGGCCGCCGCCGGCACTGCTGACGGTGACCTCGCTGAATGTGATTTTCGTAACCGTCCACCCGGTACCCGGGATGCGGCTGCCCGCCTGCACGCGCACCTCGTTGCCGCCGTCAAGCCGCAGCGTGGCGGAGAGCTGCTGGCCGCCGGAGATTTCCACAATCAGCGGCGGCGCCTTGCTTTCCTGTGCCGGCTTCGCGTCGGCATTGTCTTTCACCGGCGCCGCCGGCTGCGGGTTGAACGGGCCGCCCAGCACCGCGTCGTAGCCGTTTTTCTGCAGCTCGTTAAACGCCTTGGCCTGCGCCAGCTGCGCCTCATACAGCAGGGTTTTGGCCTGAATGTCCTCCAGGCGTCCCATGCTGTTGTCCCGCCCGCCGGTGTCGGTGACGACAACCGTGGCGGCCGGCGCGTGGCCGGACGGTGAGGCTTCGTTACCGGCTCCGGCCTGCGGATTGAGGCCGTCCGGTGTCACCGGGCCGGCCACGGCCATCTGGCCGCTGAGCAGCGCGGGCAGCAGCAGGTAACGCCACTTATTTCTCTGCATAGAGTGTTCCTTCCAGGGTATAGGTCAGCCGGCTGCTGTGCAGTTCGGCCTTCACGGAGCTCAGCCGCAGCCCGTTACCCGGGAAGCGCGATGCGTCAAACAGCCGGTCCGGCGGAATATCGGTGATAAAGGTGAAGCTGTAGCGCTTCCACGGCAGCGGGATCCGGTCCTGCCCCACGGTCTGGGTCAGCACCACCGGCTCGCTGAAGCGCAGGTTGGCCCGCAGGCGCTGCGCGTAGCTGGTCATGCGGCGCAGCTGCTCGTCGCCGGGCAGCAGCGTTTCGGCCGGCGCAGGGGCAAAACGCACCGCTTCCTTAAAGGACGCGTCGTCCGAGGGGCCGGGCATGTTGAACGTGACCGGCGTGCCCGGGCCGTAGAGCGCCGGCAGCCGGACGGCAAAGTCGCCGACCGTGCCGCCGTCCGGCAGGGCGTAGTGCAGCGTGAGCTGCCCGGTGGACTCGCACATCGCCTGGCGGAATACCCAGCCGGCGATCGACAGCGGCGCCTGACGCCACTGCTTCACGCACGCGCTGAGCATCCCCGAAAAGTCAGGCTGGCCGCCCCACGGCCGGGCGAGGCTGCCCGGCTTTGACGCCGCGGCGGCTTTTGCGCGGACGAGCTCCGCCTGCACCCAGGCGTCGTGTTCGGCCTTTTTCCTGGCCTCCAGCCAGTGGTTGCCGTACCAGAGCGCGGCGGCGCACACCGCACCCAGCAGCAGCAGGCGGGAGGCCGTGCGGCTGTCGGTTTTGTGCAGCTTCGCACGCGCCGGCACGGCGGCCGGTATCAGCGCTGCCAGCGGGTCGCGGCGGGCGTCAGGCATCTCCAGCAGGCTGTCCGGATCGAACACCGTCCAGCCCGATGACGGCGCCGGCGCCGTGGCGCGGAACCGCTCTGACGCGCGCAGCACCGTGGCCGCGTCCCCCACCACGTCGCCGTAGGGAGAGGGGTGACCGCCGGTGACCGCCATAAACCAGTATTTTCCGCCGGGAAGCAGAAACACGCCCCAGCAGTCTGCGGGCACGCTGCCGAGCACCGCCGCCGCCAGCGACGCGGGCCGTTTTCCGTTAGGCAGCATGTCCGCCTCGTCGGAGAGGCAGCCCAGCCAGGTGGCCGGGTCGTCGCCCGTGCCCGCCGGCAGCGCCAGCCAGTGGCTCGCCAGCTGGTCGCGGGCCTCAATGCGCATGCGCCGTCGGCCGCGCGCGGCCACCCACTGCCAGTGCAGCCCGGCGACCAGCGCGGCTTTGCCCGCGGGCAGCACGCTGACCGCCGGCGCCGGCGTCAGTTCTGACGTCATAAGAACTCCTTAACCCAGCACCACGGGCGTCACGAGGATGATAAACATGCGGCGGCTGTCGTCACCGCGCGCGCCGCCGCCCAAGCCAAAGAAGTTGTAGCTGCCGGTGCCCTGACGGTTGGCCGAATCGCTCAGCTGCTCGTAACCGCTCAGCACCAGCGTCTGGCCGGACTGCATGATCACGCGCTGGACGATAGTTTTCGGGGTGGTCTTCGCCAGCTGGGCGTTCTGTCCGCCGGAGGTGAAGGCCGTGAACGTCGGGTCATCCGACATGCTGATGGAGAACTCCAGCTGCATCTTCGGCGAGTTCGGGAACAGCAGCGGCAGCGCCGTCATGTTAAAGCCGGTGGTGATGGTTGCCGTGGTGATGGAGGTACTGGTGCCGACGTTCGCCGTCTGGCTGGTGCTGATGTTCGGCACATAGTCCTGCTGGATGGCGTTCTGCACGGGCACGGCGGACAGGTTGGTGGTCAGCGCCGAGGCGGAGGTCACCACGCTGAGCTTCGCCTGCTCGTCCAGCGCCTTCAGAAACGTCTGCGTGCCCTCCCCTTTGCCGTCGAGGATGGCCACGCCGCCGCTCAGCGCGTCGGAGGCCGCGCCCGTAAACGGGCTGGTCAGGGACAGGCCTACGCTGCCGGTGTTCAGCACCGCGTTCCAGTCGATGCCCAGCTGGTTCTGGTGCCGGTTCTCCACGCTGAAGACCTTCACCGAAATCATTACCTGGCGGTTCAGCTCGCGATTGCGGTCGTCAATGTAGCGCCCGATGGCGTCCAGCACGCGCGGCGTGTCGGTGACCGTCAGCACGCCGGCGGAGAGGTTCAGGCGTCCGGAACCCGGCGTCAGCATCGACTTCACCGTGTTTTCCACGTCCTTAAAGATGTTGGACTTGATGGTCGCAGTGGTGGTCTGGCTGGTGCTGTTGTCGCCGGTGTTACCCCCGCCGCTGCCGCCGCTGGTCCCGGTGGAGGTCGTGGTGCCGCTCACCGTTTTCGATACGAAGCTCGCGTCGCTGTCCATGAAGTTAATGGCGAAGTTGCGTGTATCGAGCCAGAAAATGGCGATGTGCCCGTACTCATATTTTGAGGAAAGCCCGCTGCGTGCGCTGACGTAATCCAGAAAACCGCCGAGTTCACCGTTCCACGTAACGCCGTGCAGGACGCCGGCGCCCTGTGGAACAGCTGCAGGCTGGTTGCTGGTCTGCCCCATCGCAGCAAGCGGCACCATCCCGCTGGCGTCCGGAGGCGGCAGTGAACCGCTCATTTTCTGGGTTACACCGCCGCCTCCGGTACTGCCGGCCAGCATGGCCTGCGCATCCGGGGTAATAACCACAGGAATGCGGCACTGGTCGGTAATAAACGCACTGATATAAGCGAGCGACACGTTGCCGGGGCGGTTAATCTTTATCGAGCAGGGAGGCAGCGCCGGGCGCAGCCCTGCCACGCCGTTAATCGGCACTGGATTGATCCACTGCGAGGTCAGGTCGCGCACGACCTGACCTCTGTCGAGCGCGCGTTTGTGTTCGGCGGCCTGCGCTTCGGCAGCATCTGCGCGTTTTTCCGTGGCGCCGACGCGGTCCAGCGTGCTGCAGCTGCTGGCCAGCAGGCAGAGCATCGCCGCCGCGGTCAGCCGGTGAGGTATTTTCATTACGGTATCCTGTCAGGAAGAGAGAATCAGTTGACCCACACCACGCTGCCGTCGGGGACGGCGGCGGGAACGGTGATCTGCAAGTCGGCACCGGTGCTATCGAGCAGGCGACGGGAGGCCACCCGCCCGGCAAGCGCGGACCGGTGCGTCTGCGTGAGCAGCGCGGACATCAGCCCGGGCTGACCGGTGCGCCAGACAAACGTCCGGCCGCCGGAGATGAGGTTGTTCAGGCCGGCGACGCTATTCCAGCCGGGCAGCTGTGCGTCCGTCACGCTGACGTTGTTCGCCGCGGGGTTGCTGTACCGCCAGTCGTTGATGCGGTTCATGTAGCGCACCATCTGCGCGGCCTGCAGGCTCAGCGTCTGGTCCTGCAGCTGCCCCGCCTGCTGAACGGCACGCTGGTCAGGCGTGAGCCCGGCCAGAAGCGCCCCCAGAAACAGCGCCAGCAGCCAGTACATAAACATTACTGCACCTCCTTATCGTCCACGCTCACCACGCACTGCGCGGCGCGCACGCCGGCGTAAAGCGGCACCTTCGCCGTGCCGTACAGGGTAAAGAGCCGGTTAAGCATCTCGCGGAAGCTGCCGTCAAAGTTCAGCGGTGCATCCACCCGGTAGTTGGTCGGCGTGAGCCAGGCGATGGTCCAGTTTTTGATGCCCGGTACGGCGCAGGTCTCCGCGGCGGCCTGCGTGTAGAGCCAGTCCTTCACGGTGCTGCCCGTCTCGATGCGCCAGTGCCGCAGCTGAACGGCGGCAGGCGTAATCGCCGGCGCGGCGGGGATGCGGGGTTCCGGTCCGGCGGGCGGGGCTGAGGCTGGGGCGGCACCCTTATCGCCACGGAACGGGTTACGGCCGGCAGCCTGCGGCGGTACTTTCGCCGCGCCGGCAGCCGTCACCTTCACGGGCGCAGCGGGTGGTACCGGCGGCGATACGCTCTTGCCGGACGCCGGTGCGCTCTGCGCGCGCTGCGCCGGTTCGACGGTCACCGTCCGGGTCTTGTCGTTCAGGGTGGCCTTCAGGCCGTGCGGTGCCAGCATCTTGTCGGCGACGTACTGCCAGCGATCGTTCCCGGTCCAGCGCCACAGCTCCGGCGCGTCGGCGGAGACAGCCTTATCGAACGCCACGGTCTGCCCGGGCGGCACGATTTTGCGCAGGGCTGCGCGCAGCGTGGGGGCCGCACCATCCTGCCGGATAAAGCCGTCGGCCGGTCCGGTGCCCGGCGCGGAGGCCGGAGGGGAAGACGCGGGCTTAACCGTCAGCGCGGAGGCGCCGGTGAGACCCGGCGCCAGAGGTCTGACGGGTTTCGCTGCGGGTGAAATCGGACGCTGAGCCGAGGGCCCGGTCTGGTGCACCCGGTACTGCATGGCGCTGATGTCGGCCGCGCTGCGCGAGAGAATGCTGTCGACCACGCTCCCGGAAGGCGGCCCGGTGTAAACCGCAGGCTGCGCGCAGCCTGTCAGCAGCAGGACCGGTATCAGCCCTGCCCGTTCGGTAAATGACATAGAGAGAACTCCGGATAACTCAGGGCTGCACCGTCTCTGCGGCGGCCGGAGCCGGACCGGCAAAAACCGTGCGGGAAGGCAGGCGGTAACCTGCCGGTCAGAAAGGATGTTGTGGCGCCGGGTGCCTCCCGGTGCTCTGGCCAGACTGACAGACGCCAGAGCGGCATAACTTAGACTTGTCACATCGAATTAATAAGCAATAAGACGATGTCAGTCTGACCGCGTGCGCTGGCCGCAGGTCCGCCACAACGAAAAGCGCACTGACCGGTCAGGGCGAGTGCGCTTTGCGTTGTGAAGAGAAGTATTCAGGTTCTGCCCGGCGTGCTTCCGGCCTCCGGGTCAGTTGGCGCTGATAATCCAGATAAGGAATCCGCTACCAGTCTCACTGACGCTCATGAGGGCGCCTTTATCAGGCAGCAGCACGCTTCCCCCGCTGGCATAACGCTGTCGGGTAATGTCGTCGCTTGCCGCTCCATCTGATACCGGGCGTTTAGGGCTGGCTTTAAGCGAGTAATCTACGATCAACGCGGGTGGAAGTTGCCTGACGGAAGGAATAAAACGAACCTTAAGACTGGCGCTGAACTGTTTCCCGGGCGACTCAGAAAACGCTCCCGCTCTGCCATCATTGCCCAGAGGCCCTCGCGCGCGCATCTGACGTCGGACCTCACCATATTTCTGCAGAACGTTCATGACATCCGCTCTGCCTGTGGCATCCAGAATGTACTGAACGCTCCCACCATCTCCATCGCCCTGGGGCGTTAAGTGCATGTCGCTGATAATGGTGCTCATGGCGTCAGGGTGTGCGGGCTTATATATCAGCGCGGTGATTTCAAAACGGTCGAGTACCTGATCATAAGCGGCGCCGAAGTCACCACCGGCATCGGAAGACAGCGCTGAGCCGGCCACGCCCGCTATCAAAGCAAACGTCAGCGCGGCACGCCCCAGAAAGGAACGGTTCATAATGGATATCCATGCAAAGTCGGGAGAATAAGACCCGCCGTCAGGCGGCGGATGCGGTGTTCTGCGATGTGATCAGAGTCGGAGCGGATGAAACGGCAGGGGATGACTCGCAGTGCTCAAACCAGAACACAACGGGTTCGGCTTTGACGTGACAGAGCCCGAAACGAAGAGCCATGCGAAAATTAGCGCTGTGGCGCTGAGCACGCTCCACCTGTTCAGCCAGCAGTGCGCGAAAAGCTTCCGGAGAGGCATTGCCCTTAGCAGAGCGGCATTCCGTGCACACTGCCGCAATGCCACCCTGGACATATTCCTCGCCAATAAATTCTGCATGCCATTCGCGGGCAGGCAGCTTACTGCCGCAGAAGGCGCAGCAGCCGTTAAACTGCCGCCGCAGCGCTTCGCGTTTTGATTTTGAAAGATGCATGATTTCACCCCATGAAATACGCCCGCGTCCCCGGGCATCCATTTAAATAAAACGATTAAAAGACTTTCCGGGCTGACCCACTCAGCGTGAGTGGGTCAGCACAGACTGCTCTGCGTCATCTTTGCGTTATGTGGTGTATTACGGCAGGGAAACCCGTTCGCGACTGCGTGGATACGCTAGACTAATCATCACCAGATACAGGTTGTGCCCGGTGGAACGCACCGGGGCCTGATGTCTTATAGACATCGGTCGAACTGGTTACATCGAACTGATTCGCAGGGATAAACACAGGAAACTGGTAAACAACCCGTTCGCAGCTGCGCGCATGCGCAGCGCTAATACAATCCGGAGAATTAATTTCCTTAAACCGGCACCGCGAATCCCGCAGGCGACAGTAAAGATGTATCGAACTGATCCGCAGGGATATAAACGTCCTACCCACAATTCCGACTTTGAGTTGTGCCCGTCAGCGAAATAAGCGACCTGAAATGCCTGCCTCAGTCGTTTATAACCTGCCCCGTATAGCTGTGGGTTCCCCTGATGTGATTCTGGCCATGACATAGCCTCCGGACGTCTTCCGCGCACCATCACAGCATGCCGGCAAGAGAGGACCTTGAGATCAGGGTTTCGGGCACATTGTTAAAGAGCGGAGGCGGTTTTCGGGCAAAAAGAAGCCCTGCGCGGATGCGCATAATTCATCAGAAATGAGTGCCAGCAATTAATGTGCTGGCTCAGATAATCTTTTAGTCTTTGCTGCCGGTTCCGGCAGGAAAGCGTTGCCCTGGTGTGGCAATCGACTCGAATAAATTAAGGTGATCTTCTAAACGGAACAGCGCTTCTGTGACTTTCGAGCGACCGGAATTCTTGGCCGAAGCGGAAAGCTTTTCGTTCAACTCCGTAGACATGTACAGCATGATTGCGATGCCTTTGTGGTTTTTGGGGGCTGCCATGTCAACTCCGTGTATGCGTTCTGTAAGCATTAAGTAAGTGGTCGCCATTAAATAGGATTGGTCCTAATTTTGAAAGGGGCCTCAAATCCACTGTATAAAGAACCAGTGGATTGAGAGCCATAAAATTGATTTTTTTCCTTTTAAAATCAGCAATGTAATATCGAAGGAGATCTTAAGATTTTTTTCTGCACACCTTAAATTTTTAAACCTCTCGCTTCATCGGAAAATTAACTCAAATCTATAACTAAGTAACTAGTAACAAGGACCTTTAATAAAAACTCGCTACCCGCTTCAAGCCTGGCTATGGCATTAGCAATTAAGTTATTAATTGAGTCGAGAGGTCTTTTTAAGATATTCATTAGATGTTCTCGCGAATGTCCTCCTGATAACAGAACGCAGCAAACAATCTCATCACTTGATAACTTCGGAAAAAGGTGCGAAAGGCACATAAACGCACATGGTTCGCCGACATCGGATAAGTGATACTTGAGCACAACTTGACGCAAAACGAATTGAGACCAAAAAACATTCTTTACGAGAGGCAAAGTCGGTGTTTTAAGGTTTTTTTGTGTTAGTTCTAGTGACCTTCTAACTGCAGTTGGACTCAGTTCTTGCAAAAACGCAGTTTCTGAATAGTTAGCTCCTAGGGAATAGAAGCAGGAATTTGTAACTTGCTTAACAGTTAAAGCGGGAAAAAGCTTGCGTACAGGATTAAATACAATAGGATCCACGGCAGCCATGGCAGCCTCCAAGACAGGTTGTTATGGTTAGCTGGTTGTACAGGCCTCTAACCCTGTGCAATCAGCGACTAAGTAATTCCGTTTGGCTTATGTCTCTTCTGTTAATCTCCTCATGGTCGTGGTAAATCTTTGATAACACGAGCAGGAACGCTCTCCGGCTCATTTGTATCGTAACGAGGCACTGACTCCATCTCCGCAGCATGGTTGCGGTACTTCTCACGGAACCACGCCTCGGTAACGTCAATTCGATCCTGCTGGGCTTTATTGCCCACGCTGAACCGGTGGACTGCATTATTAGCATTCAGTACCGCGCCGCTGTCCAGCAGGCGGGTCACCGATGTTTGCTCACCATTGATCACTGCATTATCGCCTGAACGACGTGCGGTGACTGCAGCGGCAAGCCACCAGGTTTCCTGATCGGCATCATTTCGTGGATACACTTCTACCCTGTCACCATAATCAGCAACCTCGATAATTCCGTTGCGTTTGTATTCCACACATCCGTCTTTGCTGAGACTGACATCATGTGTCGGGTTACGAAGAAGCGGAGCATCATCACCCGGGCCAAAATAAACCACAGCATCAGGAGAATGATTTTGAGCACCGCGCTGTTTCGCATTGCGTTTTTCTCGGTAAGCCCAGCCACGCATCTGACTGAGTGCAGCAACGTCACCTTTCACCGCTTCACGTTCAACCCATGACTTCCAGCTCAGCGGACGGCTTTCTCCGGTCACTTTGAGAGTCTGACGTTCCTCACGCAGTTGCAGGCGCAGTTCGGCCATCGCCTTCATTTTTTCAAACTCAGCAACGCGGTACATCAGTTTACGCATCAGTGGATCCCTGACAGTATCGCGAACGCGTGCTTTAGCGACCACACAGTGTGACGCAATCTGGCGGAACCGCTCACCCGCACGCAGGTCAGGTTTCTCCCAGCCGCTGCGGTAGGCATCATAGCGGGCACGAAGAATGTCGCGCGCAATGGCGCGGGCTTCACGACGCTCGCGGCGTGCTTCCTGATCGCGCACGTGCAGTTGCGGCATGTAACAGTTCTGCATGTCCAGCATGCCGTCTTCAGGACGGTCAGGATTATAAACGGGAGGGGCTGGATGATATTTTCCGTGCTGACTGACCATTGAGGTCAGGCTGATGTCCGGATGAACATCTGAGGCTTTAACACTGGCGCCTTCCGGATTCATCAAATCGTAAACGGCAAGGCCTCCGTTCTGCTCGCGCAGTCCCAGCCCGCGGGTATAGAGAATATTATACAGGCGATCCCAGCTCATATTGTCCTGAGCAATCACGTCAGAAAGAGTCTGACGGATTTCACGGACGGCATAGCCGTGAAGGCTTTCTTTATCGGAAAAGATTTCGCGCTTAGCTGCACCGCGCGGAGCTGAGGGCATGTCGCGACGGGTACGGTGAAGATCACCATACGCATCCATATGCCAGCTGCCGTTATCAACTTTAAAACCGAATTCGCGCTCCAGTACGCGGCAGCATTTCTGCAGCTCGTCGGCGTCGTTCCACATGTTCTGCGCACGAAACGTCGACGGATGAACACGGTTAGCCGACACGTGACAGTGGATATTATCCGTGTCGCGATGGATGGCGGCCACGTACTGATGTTCTTCCATGCCCAGCTGTTTGAGGCTGTACCGCACGGAACGGAATACTGCATCGGGTGACGGCTCTTCTTCGCCCTGCCAGGACAGAATAAAGTGATAAACCGCATCTTTGCAGTGGCGGTTTTGTGAGGCCGTCAGGTTCATTTCTGACGCGGCGGTATCCAGTGAAAAGCAGTTGGTTTCACACAGCACTTCACCGGAGAGCACGCGCTGAATGCCCTCCGGTGAAATGCTGACGATCTCGGTAACAGGTGTTGTGCGCTTACGGCCGACGTAATCAACGAGCTGACTAAATCCCGGCGTAGCGACGTATTCAGTACCGGTGGTATGTCCCGCTTCGTGCGTGACGACTTCACCCGGTTTCTTTTCCTCGCGCGTGCTCACGTAGTTGACCAGCTTTTTGAAGCTGGTCTTCCTGTCGCGACGCTTTGGCGGGATGATCACGTTCATCAGTCTTTCATTTCCTCGACTGGCACTGGAGTTATGTCCAGCGCGTTAATGGCGTGTTTGATGCTGGTCAGTACCTCGGAAAACTGGTGGCTCAGCTCGGTGGTCATATTCGCCTGCATCTGGGTGTACAGGTGTTTCTGCAGGCCGCCCAGACGCAGCAGCTCGTTCATCATGCGAATGTCGGTTCGCACGGTAATACGGCGATTAAGTGCCGTACGGCGCAGGTACTCAGAAGTCGTCAGCCCGGCGGCGACGGCTTTTTTGTTGATGGCCTCGTACTCCACCTCTGTGCAGCGGCACTTGACCAGTTTTTCCCTCTGACGCTTTTCGCTTTTCGACATAACTCAACCTTGGCACATTACCCGGGTCTCGGGGCGGAGCCCTGAGCAGGTCGTTTTGGGAATCACTGCCAGCGTGCTGGCGGTGGTCACAAAACATTTCCTGTCCCAGTTTTTAATTGACTGTTAGTATTTTGCCACTTAGCTGCTCAGAAGTAAACCAGCGTCATGTGAGGTGATGGGGGTGGAAATAGTGGAAGAAATCCAGCAAAATCTTGTATTTACCATTGTGAAGGAATAAATGAGATGGCGGTACGTAATGTTTTCACTCAGGAGCAGCTGAATGAGGCTCGCAGGAAACTGGAAAATCTCCCGGATTTGACGCCGCAGCGCATCACCAGAGAGGCTGCGCTGGAAAATCTTAAGGACACCATTCTGGTGCTGGCGAAAGAGAAGGGTTACACGGTTTCGGATATCAAGTCGGCGCTGGATGCCATGGAATTCCGTTTCAGTGAGAAGGCGATTTCTGCGGTGGTGAACGAGGGAAGTGGAAAGAAAAAGCGCTCTCCTCGTAAGGTTGAGGCAGTGCAGCAGAAAGCCACGCCGCAGGATACCCAGCCTGCATCATGAAAATGTCCGGCAGGTTTAATGCGTGCCTGCCGAAATTATTTTTACCAGTTGTGGACGCTGAATCCTTCAAGAAGTTTAGCATCAGCGTCGAAGTGAATCATCGAAGCCTGGCACTTTTCAGACAGAAAGGTGACAACGTGACAGAAGTCATCAGACAGCCCTGCCCTTCTGAGTTCCTCAATCGCGCCCGAACTTGCTGACAGGCGGATCAGAAATCCGTATCGCGTTGGATGTATCCAGTGACAGGCACCCTCTTCACCGCTCAGCCTGGGCGACAGTGAATCCAGAATCTCAGAATCACCCTGCGTCATGTGAGCATTACTGATAACCGCGCAGCGACAGATTTCCAGTTCATTTGGCTGGCTTTTAATATCATTTAATGAAGTCATTTGTGCATACCGTCTAAATGACGGCTCCCGATATTGTGTAATTTTAATTTCGCTTTGTTCCGTGAGCAGGCTCGTTTTTCACCCACTCACGGCAATGCTGTTTTTCTTTTCATGAGCGCAGGATCGTGAAGCCGATGTCGAAATCACAGACCGCGTACGGATAGCGATCACGCAGGTAAATTTTACGCCCTTCCGGTTCATCGATGGGCTCATCAATGACGGTAAGTGTCTCAAAATCATTCCCCTGAATACCGCCCGGACCGGTGAACTCTCCGCAGCGGTAGAGGTAGTCGGCAAGGTCGCTGAACTGTTCCTGCGTGAGCGGTTTATCATCCTCAGTTTCGCTGTTTTCGAGCAGCTGAACCGCATCTGAAATGGCGCGTTCAGTGATGCTATAGATTTGCGTGTATTCCTCATTCGTGAGCGGGCGGCCGAGGCTGAAGGAAACAGAATCAGCAACCAGGTCGGCATAGCCTTCGTGCGAACTGTTCATGCCTTCCGTAATATCAGTAATGGTCATTTTCATTTCATTCAGTCCCACTGTGCATGTTCATCGGATTCCGCATCGAAGTGCATCCGGGCGGTGTTGAGCACGCTCATAAATGTGATGGCACCATCAACCGGCCAGCAGTGCGCGCACAGGTGCATAATGTCTGTCAGAAGATCGGTGACGGCGGTTTCTGCGGGTTCGGTACTGTTGCCGATTCCCGTCTGCTCCGCGAAACCCAATAGTGCGGATGCAGCCAAGCTGATGCGGCGGGCGTTATCGTTCACCTCTTCAGAAGCTTCCGCACGCTGTGACAGCGCCTGTAAATCAAGGATGGTGAATGTCTCTTCAGAAGGTGAAGCGGTAAGTGAGTTGATAGATACGGATTTCATTGTGAAGACCTCTGTAATGCTGTGACGCTCAGAACGGGACGGAAAAACAACGTCATGAGGCCGGTTTTTCTCCGGCCCCTCTGCGCATCAGGCGCAGACTTTCCGGTTATAAGTCACCTTAAAATCGGTGTATTCGGGACCGTCACGCAGTGACTCCAGCCGCACAACGTTCTCCGCTACGCCGTTCATGGTCAGCACACGCTCAATGCCTGCGTGCCAGTCTTCTGCCGCGTTCAGCGGAAACCAGAGGTTATTGTCCATTCCGCTCAGCAGCGGATCGGAGCAGACGTGCACGCCGCGACCATATCGGGTATTTTCGCTTACCGTTACGGTCAGCTCGCCGCGCACCTGACGCGTAAATGACGCGCGTAGCAGCTGCGTCACCACGTCGTCCCAGCTCCACTCCTTATCATCCGGGACAGGCAGCTCGACGCAGCGCAGGGACTTACACCCCGCGCGCGCCATGCTCTGCGCCAGCCCTAATACGGAAGGCTCACCGCAGCTCGCGTCTGCGCCGGTGATCCAGAAGCCGTGGTGATAAAACGCTTCGTCGCCGTTATCGAGGCGGATAAAGGTATATTCGCCCAGCACGCGGATGATGTCGTTCTGCGTCACGGGTGTCAGCGCGAAAGGTAAAATCAGGGGCGTTGCGATGCTCATGCCTGCACCTCCAGCTGCTGACGTACGGCGCGCATGAAGTGCGGCCACTGGTTAAAGGTCATTTTCGGTACGCGCACGCCACGTCCGCTATTGAACGCTTTTACAAATGCCGTTGCCTGTGCGAGGATTTGAGGGTCAAAAATCATATTGCTCTCCTGAGAGTCTGGTCTTTGATAGGGCAGCCAGGTGGGACTGGCCGCCGTGAATTAAGCAGGGGCTACCCTGCTTTTTTTACGCCTGTGCGTTACTGCCCTGCTCCAGCTCTGCGGTCAGCCAATGGCTCGCCTTCAGGAATGCTTTTTCCCCCTGAAGTCCGAAGTGCGCCAGCGCGAGTGAGCGTCATCGGGACGTCATTCAGGTCGGTCAGCGCCGTCAGCTGTTCCTTAAGGGAATGACGCACGCCCCGGCTGTTGATGTACCTGCGCAGCCAGTAGCCCGCATCATGTTCAAAACCAAACGAGCGCCATATAAGCGCGCCTGACGGCTCACGCACGACCAGGCGAAAGTGGCTGCCCTGATCGTCTTCAATGAAAACGTTGCTGAAAGCGGCCGTGACGTGAGTGGCTTGCTCGCGCGAAAATGCGCCGTCGCCCAGCGCTGCTACGCAGCGCATTTCGGTGGTGGTGCCCGTCTGGGTTGAAGTCATGATGTGCTCCTGTCTGAATTTAATGATCCGGCTGACCGCCGCTCGGTGCCCGAAAAGCCCTTCTCTGACGCGGGTTTCTTCTTTCCGGTCTGGCCTTTCGCGGCAAAGGGCAAAGGAGCAACGACGAAGAGAGGGCATAAAGGGGCGGAGGAAAAAAGTTTTTGTAGCCCTTCCGCAAAAAGTTTTTGCCGGAGTGCATTTAACCCCTTTCTGCCTGAACCGGCGGTGCTACGACCAGCCCTCCGCGCAAGGGCTGGCCGGAACGCAGGGAAGCGTCAGAAGGGATCTTTCAGCCTGCCCCGCGGGCTGGCCGGAACGCAGGGAAGCGTCAGAAGGGATCTTTCAGCCTGCCCCGCGGGCTGGCCTTAAAGTTCCGGCGGGGGTTTGCCGGGACGGTGAAAGCGACGGCGAAGCCGGCAGCAGCCGTTGACCTCAGCCATCAGACCCTAGCCGCCAGGCACGGAGCGCGGCCCTTCGCGTTCCGGCGGAGCTTTCCGGCTTTGCCGGTTAGCGCAGTAGGGCTCGACGACCCGGCTTGCCGGGGAGCCGAAGGGGGCCATGTTGTTGCTGTTGCTGTTGCTGTTGCTGTTGCTGTTGCTGTTGCTGTTGCTGTTTAAGCATATTTTTATGCGGCGGGAAGTCAGAACTGACTGGAGAAAAACAGAAGCTGAACCGGGTCAGTAGATTATGGCCATACGCATCCGGGCGGAGAGGACCGGTGCGCCAGCACCGGTTTTCCCGGCCCGCAGGGCGGCGGTGTTGCCATTCCGGGCTGGCAAAAAGCACAAAACAAAACCGCGCCAGGCGGCGCGGTGTAAGATTATCTTTCGCAGGGTTACTTGCCGGGCCGATCCTGTGCGGAAGCAGCCAGCACGCCCGGGTGCAGGTGCACGCCGGAAACGTCTGTGGTGGCACGCGCTTTGTGCAGGTCGCAGGCGGCCTGCATGGATAACCAGAGGCGCGCCGCAATACCCAGCCCCGCCTCAAGTCGCACCGCCATTTCCGGGCTGACCGACGCCTTACCGCTGGCAACCTTACTCAGCGCAGCGGCGGAGACGCCCAGCGCCTTCGCCAACGCGCGCAGCCCTATGTGATTATCTTCGATGTATTCGGTGATCAGGCCGCCCGGATGCGGGGGAGTGAACATCGTCATCAGGCATCTCCTCGCGGTAAAAGTGCAGCGGTATGCTCCTTAAAGCTGCGCCAGCGTTTGCAGGGTTTCGGGGTTCTGCTGCACCATGCGGATCAGCAGTACGGCCTGAGCGTTAGGCTTAGCCCTGCCCTGTTCCCAGTTCTGATAGGTGGACTCGCCCGTGTGCAGATAATGTGCGAAAACCGCCTGTGACAGGTTAAGTTTTTCGCGCACGTTGCGCAGCTCCTGCGGCGCGATGGTGACGGGCGCGCGCTTGCTGACCTTGTAAGTCTTGAGCGTGATTTTTCCATCCTGGTGATCTTTCAGCTCCTGCATACCCGTCATCAGCTCACTGAAAATGTCGCGTTCAATCATGTCTCAGCCCCTTTTTAATTACGTTCAGCGCCTCCGCCAGGGCGTCGCGCTGCTGTTTAGTCAGATCGTCACGCTGATCTTTGTCGTAGATGGTGAACAGGATGAACTGGCCTTTTTCATTGGTCCAGTAATAGATAACCCTGATCCCGCCCCGGCTGCCTTTGTTTCGTCGCTCATCCCGGAAACGGACCTTTCGCAGGCCGCCAGTATCCGGAATCACATCACCTTTTTCCGGGTCGGACAGCAGCATGTTCTGAAACAGCCTGAACTGATCATCGTTCAGGTAGTCAGCCCTGTATTTCTGGAAAGTGGAAAGCTCAATAAATAGCGCGTGCATGGTTAGTTCCTATCCCCAACTTAAGGATAGTTTATCCTCAAGTTGGGGATAGTTCAATCCTTATCATCTAAGAGTAAAGTCTCAGCATGGGCCGTCAGCTTGTTTGGTACCAGCCAGCGGTTCATATCCTTCTGTTCGCTGTCCATGTGCAACGATCGCAGGTGAATTTCTCCTGCCACTTCACAGGCAACATCTCCGGCATATGGTTGCAGGATCTCCAGACCATTCAGTGACGGAAAGCGCCGCGCCCACGCGGCGATCATGTTCTTTAGGTCGTTATCCGGCACGCTGTCACACCAGGCAGCGAACCAGACGCGTAGCGTCTCCGGCGTGCAAAATGCCAGCTCGGTTTCAGCCTGCCGGATGCGGTTCTCCAGCTGGCGCTCCCGGTAGTCCGCTGCCTGCAGGTCACGCCGTGCGGCTTGGTTAACGGTCTTTTCAACGGCGTGTTTTGCGCGCTCGGCCCGGCGGAAAACGGCCTCCGGAAACAGTGTAGTGCCCAACTCGCCCGGCAGCGGCAGCGGGCACACCTCGCCCGCCGTGCTGAGGAAAATATCCAGTGCGCCTTCCCACTCCGGCAGCGGCGCACGTTTTTCGCGCGGGCGCAGGTAAATACCCCTTATACGGTTCAGTGCCTGAATGCTGACGCGGCTCCTGCCGCTCAGCTGCTTCATAAACGCGGCGGCATAAGGATGGCGGGCCAGCCTCGTCCCCCGCTGCTGCGCGTGCTCAACTACCGCGATGGCCTGCAGCGCGGCCTGACGTTCCGGCAAGAGAGTGACCAGTGAATGTGATTTAGGGATCATGCGGCGTGCCCTCCCAGACGAAGCGCGGCGACCAGCTCACCGGCGCCGGTGAAGCCCGCCCGCGTGTACTCTGCGATTTTTTCAAGCCGGGTGCGAAGCGTTGCAGCTTCAAAGCGATAGCTGACGCTCAGCGGGACGCGCGACCTTGTGCGCGCATCCGTCAGCACCGCGCACCACTGCGGCGAATCGGCCGACGGGCTGACCAGCTCGACGGCAAGCCCGGCGGCATCGGCGCGGGTCAGACGCAGGTGTACGGGATAGGCTCCGCCCCACTCGCCGCGCATCTCGCAGTCTGTGCGCCAGCTGTCCGGCAGCTGCAGCGCGTTCAGCACGGCACCGCTCAGGCGCTGGCGAAACGCTTCGCCCCGGTTGCGGTAGGCTTCAAAATCGCAGCCGGTGAAGGCCTGCAGGGTGTTAAGCGTGAATTTTTCTTCCTGGGTCATGATGTTCTGCTCTGTCTCGGGGTTCAGTTTCCCGGCCCGTTTATCGGGCCGGCGCGGTATCTGGCAGGTTCATCCCTGCCAGTCAGGTTGTCGCATCCCTCTACCCGTTGAGGTGTCCCAGTCCTGCCAGTGAAACTGTCTCGTTCCCTGCAACGACGATATGGTCAATAATCCGCACAGCGACCAGCTCAAGTGCCTTTTTCAAACGTCCGGTTATCGCAATGTCAGCCCGGGAAGGCTCTTTAGCAAAAGAAGGGTGATTGTGACTCACGACAACCGCAGCCGCGTTAAGCTGCAGCGCCCTGTACACGACCTCCCGTGGGTGAATCTCGACGCTTGAAACAGACCCCTGAAACATCTCTTCATATGCAAGCAGCTGATGCTGGTTATTCAGAAAAGCGACAGCAAAAATTTCCCGCTCGCGGCCGGCAAGTTTTGCTCTGAAAAACGCCTCAGAGACCTCTGCTGATGCAAAAAAGGTTCCGGTAGGGTAGCGATGGTCGATGGCGCGCATGGCTTCTTCAAGGATCTGAGTCTCCGTAGCCATCACGTAATTTCCCTGCGCATCACGAATCTGAAGTCGTGAGAAAAAACGAACGTTATCACTGATGTTTTCCACTCGGGGCCCGACAGATTCGGATGCAATGTCGTTAATTTTTTGATCGTTATGGCTGGTCATCAGTTCAACCTGTTCGCGGCTGGGAACCGCATCAGAGGTGACGTTTACGAGTGTGTTTTGCATGGCATGGCTCCTTAAATCCGGCTGAGTAAGTGCAGCTCTCGCTGCGAACCCGAAAAAGACCTTCTCTGACGCGGGTTTTATCTTTCCGGTCTGGCCTTTCGCGGCGAAGGGCCAAGTAGCACCGGCAGGCACCCGGAGCGTGGGCGTCCCGGAGGCCGCAGCGCAAGCGAGCCAGCTTTTCCGGCGAGTGCGAACGGGCGAGGAACGGCGTCAGCGCACCTACGCGGGAGGGGGAATGACTGTGCTACGACAAGCCCTCCGCGAAAGACCAGGCCGGAATGCCGTAAAAGCCGTCAGGGACCGCCCCGGCGGTCTGCCCTGAAGCCCCGAGACTTTCCCGGGGCGGTTAACGCACCGGCACAAGCCGGTTGCAGCCGTTGACCTTCGCCATCAGACCGAAACCGCCTGCGGACGAAACCCGCAGGGGTTCGGTGGCGCTTAGCGGCTTGCCGCTTAGCGACATAGGGCTCGACGACCCGGCTTGCCGGGGAGCCGAAGGGGGGGCCATGTACTTTGAAGGGAATCTTTCTTTTTAAAGCCGTTCGCGATCGCTCTCCGGCTGAGGCTGCCGGCACCCGATTCTGTGAAGTTTCTGAGCCTGCCCGTGATGAAATTATGTCGATTTAGAGCAATATCCTTTGCTATCCGGCACCCTGTAAGCTCGTCATTAAAACTCTTTAATTTCAGATGCTTTATGTAGCTGCACTCCCGATTTCATACGGCTCGTATACCTTTACCGTCACGCTTTATTTATGTTTTCAGCAGCATGTGAAGCGGCGCCCGGATGTGGCGCAGGGCTTCCCTGCCCTGCCGGAGCTAGCCGCGCATCGCCTCCTGTGCCTGATGGATAACCATGAATTTCATTTCTTCCATATACCCCCTCCAATCGAAAGATATTATTCAGCCCGCTTTGAACCTTCAAATAGAACAATATTTAAGCATTAATTTCGTGAGGCCTTATAAATCACTCAAGTTAGTAATCATCATAATATAATGATTAATTTGCATTTCTTCCGAAATTGAGGCATGCATGGCTTTAATGCGAGCGAATAACACTCGGCAGTGATGAAAAGGGCAAGATGTTACATTTTTTTTATGGCATGCTTATTTGATCAAAAGCGAAGTGGGTGAGACAGACACAAAAAAACCGCCCGGAGGCGGTTTGATTGAATCCAGAGAAACGTTATCAGGCATTTCTCTAGAAAGGCAAAAATTGTTATCAGGCAATTTTTGCCGCTGCTGATTTGCACTAGCAAACACAAGCAGAAGCTTTCGAATCCAGTATCACGTTTTGGCGTATGGTTTGCAACTTGCGCAAGTGAGTAAATTTTACTCAGCCGGTTTAAGCAAGGGAGCAAATGTTAACATTTTGGATCGAAACACTGTTTTTTTCCGCACAACTTAGTAGCAATCGGGAAAGGCAATGAAAGTTAGAGCGATGTTATGGCATGCTCTCTCGTGTTGCTAAGAGCAAGGTGGATTATCAGCCATTTCGGTACCTTGCTAGTCCTATCAACCGACCAAGCACAAGCAGAAGCTTTCATTCTCTTGCGCGGCGCGCCGAACGCCACTGGTCAAACCGTAAGGCTCCACGCATGAGACACAACGCACTTGTTGTATCACTGCTGATGGCATTACTTAACGCCTATAGCGGTGGTGAGGGTATTAATATCAATACCACCATTAACGCTCCGGTGAACGTGATCCACAGTAAGTGACAGTAAGCCGCCCTTGGGCGGCTTTTTTATTTTCCAAGTGTCTGTTTGCGGAATTCAGTAAATGCGTCAGGTGTTTTATGTGCCGTCAAAGCTTCCTGAACGTCGTTGAAGTATTTTTTTAAAATATCTGTCATCGCCTGGAGAGAGCCAGCTTTAAAGTTGACCTGCTCACCATCTTGAACCAATTCATTTGAAAAAGTGCCCATCAACTCAAATATCTCAGGGATACGCCTATTGTCATTCGAGATGAAACGCGCATCGTTGTGTGCACAAGCGTTACGCAACTTAGTTACTTTCTTAACAGAACTGTAATGATTTGAAGTTTTCATGCCTATTATCTTTCTGGCATATAAATCACAACGCTCAAAACCACTACCTTTGAGATCAGACAACTTGACGGGAGCGTTGTGAATTCTTGCAAAGCCATTGCATAGCTTCTCGAAATCGTGCTCAAGCATGCCATATAACGTCAAGAAGACAGAGCGACGTGTAACGCTGGGATAGTACGATGTGAACATATCATCTAAATCAACAGAGCCGCTATCAAGTCCCATATAATACTCAACTATGTGATAAGCATTATCTTCAGCTGAAATTTCATGCTCTTCAACTTCAGGCCCTTCAGTATGATACTGACTTATATTTGCTTCGATAGAGGCATCAGTTTGCGCATTTAGAGAGGCAATAATTTCAAAGGTCAGGCTTAC
Organism: Pantoea sp. E2023-21; assembly: GCF_051302795.1. Taxonomy (NCBI): domain Bacteria; kingdom Pseudomonadati; phylum Pseudomonadota; class Gammaproteobacteria; order Enterobacterales; family Erwiniaceae; genus Pantoea; species Pantoea sp. E2023-21. The sequence continues at coordinate 69,698 of NZ_CP195346.1, forward strand.
ATCATAGTGTGAAAATTGCATTGGAAGGTTCAATAACGCCTTAAATTTGAACATTTAATATTTCCTATATACGTTGTTTTATCATGGACACTGGATGGTATGTCCTAACAGCGTTGCTGTAATCCAGGCGAACCATATGCATTGATCTGCGCCCTATTCATTATTAAAACGTAATGTTAGCAATGTCCGCTTTTGGCACAAAGCGGACTGACGTAAGATTTATGCTCGCTAAGAGCGAGGAGCGGACTGTTTAGTCGATAAATCAAATCAGATAAAGGAATGCATAATATGACTGAGGAATTTTCGAAGAAAAAGCTTCTTCAGGGAGTAATATTTACCTTATTGATAACCATAGCTACTGGGTTAGGTAACGTTTTGTCTGCATTCTTCATGCTTGACGTAAAGAAGCAGGAAACCGAGGATAATCGGCTTGCAGATGCCAGACGGCGTGCGACTGAGCTGCATTGTACGAAGCTTGAGGAAAGCGCTTCTCTGGCAGCTGAGATTGTTTTCCGTGCTGACAGGGGGTACCCCAACACAGTGACTCTATCTGATATGATGTATGGTGGGAAAACGCCTGCAAAGCGGGTTTCTGATGAAAAAATAAAAGAAGAACAGAAAGATCTGGAACATAAAGTGTTTGGTTTGCTCCCATATCTTCTGCCAGATGAAGCACAGGTAATGGAAAAAGTAACTCTGCAGCATATTGTGGTTACGGGGATACGTACCAGTAAGGTTCCTGCCGAGCGCAGGGCCCCCCGTCGGAAGGCGGCTTCAATTTCAATAATGAAATGAACGAACTCCGGAGTGCCGGGTCGCTGATGGGCCAAATGTTCAGGGAAAAATGCATGAGTATGAGGTAATTCTGAATAGCAATGGCTTCGGTAAACATATTTGTTGTACTTTGGTGTGCTCCATCAACGTTCGCTACTGACACGAAGCGGACGAAGAAGTAAGGTCCACTATGAGCGAAAAGCGGATATTCACATATTAGTTCCGGTGGCCAAATTTAGTGCGCCACTACAGAGTCGATTGACACCTATCCTTTAAATCTGGCCGGCCTATGCATAACAATCTGTTTTTGAAGTCAAGGTTAGGACAGCTCTTCCCGCTTAACTAATGGAACGCTGTAATCAGGTCGAATACTCTTTGAACCCGGCATAGCTCGCATCTCTTGTGGAAAATGCCAGATATTAAAATCCTTATTCGGGAATGTATCGTAATGGAATGAATCCCACCCAAGCAGAGCAGCCATACGTTCAAAGGCAAGCTCCTTAGCCACTGATAGTTCCAGCCGAGGATTAAGATACTTCAAGTACCCAGAGTTTACAGCTCCGGTCAGAATGTCGACAACCTGCAATCCAAGATGATGCTTAGAGTCGTGCATCGTGACAGACTTAACCAGCTTCTTCATCCCTGCCCTCGCCAGCATATTGTTAGCAACAATACCTGTCACTTCATCATTCTTTTTGTACTTATCGATCTTCTGGTCGATGATGACCTCAACGTCACTCCTGATGTGTTTAGCAACGTTCTTAACGAGCATTGTGTACGTCTGGTAAAAAGCCAGCTCCCTGTCCGTCTGCCAGTTGTTGTAGATGTTCTTAACTACAACAATCGAGTGGAAGCAGCACGAGTTCTTAAGCACTATCGCAAGCAGCTCAATGCAGATGTTTGCCTGCCCTGCACTATTCTTAATCTTGGACCACTTCAACTCACCAACAATCCCGTACTTATCTTTTAACTTCTGGACGCGCTCATTGAAGATGTGCAACGTATCTTTACGCACACATAGCAAACCAATGCCATAACAGCGGTCACTTCCTGTCGTACCACTCTCATCGCCAAAAGCCACGTATTCCATACAAATACCCACTCAAAATTTAATGGGTATTTTATGCTCAACCCAAGCGACAGACAATGTTTGTAGGTCTACTCAGGATCATTCAGGTATTTAATGTATCAATACGTTCGCATAATTTACTCATGGTACTTGACGAGCAGGACGAAGGTCTTCTATGAGCGAGCAGCGGACATTGCTAACTGCATTTTGTGTTAATCAACGGGGGAGCACAGGTTTATAACCAGTCCTCGCTTTTGATGCTGACACATACTTGCCTCTGGGGAGGCGAATAAATATCGGAGGTCGGCAGATTGCCGACCCTGCGGTGCGTTATTTAAGATCTAGCTCAGCAATCACCCGTGCAACATCTGCAATATCGCCTGCCGATAGTGGCAACAGAGGACGAGGCAGGCAGTCCGCATCGGTGAGTCCAAGTACGCCTGCAGCAGCTGCAATAACGCGGATACTTCCACCATGTTGACGGAACAACGCCCATAAAGGATTGAGCTTAGTCGTTAAGGCAGTAACACGTTCATTATCGTTAGCTGCTGCAGCCTGGGTAATGCGTTTCGCTGTTTCCGGGAACAAGCCACCGCAAACGGAATACCAAACTTCGCAGCCAGCGTTTAAGCCCAGCCCGGCACAAGCGTCACCGCTAATGCCAATAGTTACGCCTGGACGAAGATGTTGCCGTAGTGCATTAACTCGTTCAGCAGCAGCAATACGGGTATCAGGTACTCCCGGAATTTTAACATTCAGTGACGACAATTGCCCGTGCAATTCATCTGTAAAGGTGAAATGCGTAGTGCCTGGGTTGTCATAAACACAAACCGGTACTGAAACATGTTTGGTAACCGTTTCAAAAAGCGCATAAACCTCTTCATCTCGCAGCGACTGATAACTCACCGCCGGAAGCAGCAGCGCCTCAGCGCCTGCACACTGTGCATCTTCAGCAAGCTGCAAAACGGCATCGGTGCTGAATGCTCCCACGCAAACCATCACCGGAATATCTCCGGCAAGCTCTACTGCCAGCGTTGCGATACGTTTACGCTGTTCCCGGCTCAGATAGGCATAGCTGCCGGTTGACCCCAGAACACCTAATGAATCGACACGGGCTGCCGTTAAACGAGCCAGAATCTTGCTGAACCCGTGTTCATCAATACCGCTGGCAGTGACAGGCGTTAAAGGAAAAGCAGACAAACCGGTGAACATGCAGGTTCTCCAGAATAAAATTAAAGGGTTATTCGCCGATGAGGGTTGTTTTAAACTGCATGCCGGGCATCATTTGTTCAAGGCCATCGGTCAACATTTTGCCAGCTTCATGCAGCTGCTCCAGTGGCATTTGAGGCAGACTTTCAAGAATAAACCACATGTGTTCAGCTTCGACGCTTAAGCGAGTTCTGATCCCCTGCCGCCAGTTCCAGCGGCGACAGGTGACACCGACATCATCACACCAAACGACTTCGCCGGATGAAGGATATTCCACCGCTTGGTCCCCTTCTTTTACCGTGTCGAAAGGTTCAGTGCCTTTAGCCACAATCAGGCGAGGTGTACCCTTATAGGCAGCGATATTTTCTCCACCCACTGGCACGGCATACCGCAGGCTGACGGCGTTATACAGATCAACTATGGGATCAAGTGCTGGCATGGCACCATCGCGCAGTACGCGCTTACGCAGCGCATCAGCAGAACAGGGAGTACGTTTTGGTTTGGCCCCAAATTTCTGAAATACATCGGCCCATGCGGCCAGATGCGACTCGGCCCAATCGGGATCACCTGACAGTACCGTTTCACAGGCGGTTTTCAATGCCGTTTCGGCAACGTGAGGGTTCACCACTGGCGCTGCCTGTACAGAGATACTGAGTGCCCTAAAGTCGGGACATATTTCATATATTTCAGGAGAAATTGACGGAGAGACTATTAACACGGGATAATCCTGTAATGACCATTTTATTGCATAATATCGACCAATGACTAAAAAAGTCAATTTAGTGACCTTCTCCAGTGCAGATGTCAATACAGTTAATGAAGCTGTTGCCCTGCGGATTAAGCAGTTCCGTAAAAATAGGAACATGTCTCTCGATGCGTTATCCCAACGCGCAAACGTCAGTAAGGGCATGTTGGTCGAGATCGAAGGGTGTAAGGCTAATCCCAGCATTGCATTGTTATGCAAGCTTGCGACAACCATGGGTGTGTCAGTAGCTGATTTTGTTGATGTGAGCACCAAACCTGATGTGCATATCATTGCTGATACAGATATTCCTGAACTCTGGAAAGGTGAAAAAGGTGGGAGCGCCAGGCTTCTTGCTGGCTCAGGAGGGCCTGATATGATTGAGCTTTGGCTATGGGAAATGCTTCCGGGTGAGAAGTATGAATCAGCGGGGCATTCATCAGGCACGCTGGAGCTGTTGCATATACAGTCAGGAACACTGACTTTGGGCGTGAAAGAGAGCGTATTTCAGGTAAATGCAGGGTTCTCCGTTACAGCTAAAACTGATGTTCCGCATTTCTACGAAAACCAGGGTAAACACACTTTGAACTTTATTATGACGGTTAATGAAAAAGCTTCATAAGGGTCTTTAGTTTTGCGCCCGGAAACATCCTGATAAGCAAGTCAATGTGCTCATACCGCGCATTTGCAATGTCCGCTTCTGGCACTTAGCGGACGTTGGGTGCCTGGAGGTGTTCTACTTCCAAAATTGCTGTGTTGGCTAGCACTTTGAAATGTCGTAATAAGGCATTCAGCAAAGAGCTCCTGCTGCAGATGCTTCAGGAAATCACAGCCGACGTCTCAGGAAAATAAAACTGGTCGCCTTTCAGGCAGATGAGCGCCTGTACGATAGAGTTTCATCTAAGGGGACTTGCCAGAAAAATCCGCCTCAATAATACTGTATATAAAAACAGTATCAGTTTAAGGAGGATTTTTATGCGTAACGTACAGACGGCACCCGAATTATGGCCAGAGTATCTGCAGGGAGCTGCAAAATGAAACCGGCTACCTGCTCTCGGGACCTGACTCTACTCTGGCCACCTATTTTCGCACCTCGCGTTCGCGTACCGCTCTATGCTGAGCCCTGCGCGGCAGGCTTCCCCCTCCCCCGCGCAGGATTATGTCGAAAAAGAGCTCGATCTCAACGAGCTTTGCATCCGCCGGCGCGCATCGACGTTCTTCGTACGCGCCAGCGGCAATAGTATGCAGGATCTCGGCCTGTTTGATGGCGACGTCATGGTGGTAGACCGTGCAGAAGAGGCCGCGCACCACGACATCGTCATTGCTGAAGTAGACGGCGAGTTCACGGTCAAGCGCCTGCAGCTGCAGCCGTGCCTTGCGCTACTACCTATGAATCCTGCTTACCCCGTCATTTATCCGGAAGAGCTCCAGCTGCTTGGCGTAGTCACCTGGTTTTTCAACAGCACGCGTGCGCGCCGGAGGTAGCTATGCCTATGTTCGGTCTGGCCGATGTGAACTCGTTTTATGCGAGCTGTGAGGCACTCTTCCGCCCAGATCTTCGCGGAAAACCGGTAGTCGTGCTCAGCAACAACGATGGTTGCGTCATCGCACGCAGTGCCGGCGCCAAAATGCTCGGCATCAAAATGGGCGCGCCGTGGTTCCAGATAAAAACCCAGGACTATCCAGAACGCGTACATGTTTTCAGTTCGAATTACGCGCTGTACCACAGTATGTCGCAGCGCGTGATGACAGCACTTGAGGAGATGACACCTAAAGTTGAGCAGTACTCAATTGATGAAATGTTCCTCGATTTAACCGGCATCGATGGCTGCGAAAACTTTGAGCACTTTGGCCGGCGTCTGCGAGCGCACGTACTAGCCACAACGGGCCTGACCGTGGGCGTTGGCATGGGGCCGACGAAAACGCTGGCGAAAAGTGCCCAGTGGGCCAGCAAGGAATGGAAGCAGTTCCGCGGCGTGCTGGCGCTGACGCCCGGCAATCCTGAACGAACCGAAACCCTTCTCCTGAATCAGCCCGTCGAGGAAATCTGGGGCGTGGGACGTCGCATCGGCAAGCGCCTGAACCTGATGGGTATCGAAAACGCTCTGCAGCTGGCGCGAGCGCACCCTGCCATGATCCGCAAAAATTTCGGCGTTGTGCTTGAGCGAACCGTACGCGAGCTCAACGGCGAATCATGCATTCCGCTTGAGGAGCTGCCGCCGGCGAAACAGCAGATTGTCTCCAGTCGCTCTTTTGGCGAACGCATCACCACAAAAGTGGCCATGCAGGAAGCACTCTGCCAGTACGCCACGCGCGCAGCGGAGAAACTCAGAAAAGAGCGCCAGTTCTGCCGGCACGTTGGCGTCTTTATCCGCACTTCACCGCACGCTAAGGATGAGGTGTTCTACGGCAACAGCGCCGGCGAGAAGCTCTCCCGTCCGACGCAGGATACGCGTGACGTCATTGAGGTGGCCATGCGATCGCTGGACCTCATCTGGCTGGAAGGTCGACGTTATATGACGGCAGGCATTATGCTTGATGACTTCACGCCGCATGGCGTCAGTCAGCTGAATCTGTTCGACGAGGATCAGCCAAAAAAAACAGTGCGCAGCTGATGAAGGTGCTGGACGGTATTAACCAGTCCGGGCTGGGGAATCTGTGGTTTGCGCGTCAGGGTGTGAATAATGAATGGAACATGAAACGAGAGCTGCTTTCTCCTGCCTGGACTACAAACTGGAAAGATATCCCTGTAGCGAAGGTTTACTGACTTGTGAAGAAACACTCAGTTGGATTCCCCTCCCCCGCTATTAATCGGTAACTTAAGAAAAACTCATTTGAGCGCATGAGTAAAAGCTCAAATGAGTAAGTATTCAGATGTTTAAATGCATAGTTAAAAGTAACCTGCACCGTAAACCTCAATCACTCAATCACTCAATCACTCAAATGTGTATTTACTCATCTGCAATCATTTATGTACTAGAATTTCATAGGTAGGTTGAATTGCTTTCATCCTCATACACGATACTTGTGCTACTCGAGTCGTCGATTCACCCAGAAGCTGTGAAGTCGAGTGAGGACCACTCGAATCACTTAAATGAGTAATTACTAATTACTGTTTCTAAACGCATAGAGCTTGTGGGCGATACACAAATTTGCAGTTGAACTTAAATACACTTTTCCGTATTTGAGTATTTGAGTATCCTTCCCGAATTCTAATGTTGAGTGCGCAGGATAGAAGTTTCCTAGGTCAGCAGGGCTATTGAAAATTTGAATAAAAGCAAAACACTCAAGTACTCATTTGAGTATTTACAATTAACCTCAAATGAGTACTTGAACAAGTGCTTAATACCGTCGCATGTTTAGCCGAAAAGCACATCTAAAGAGAGACCGGATTAAAGATACTAAAATGAGTATTTACTCATTATCTTTCAACCAGTCGTCAACAAGACTGCTGAGAACATCTGTAATACTAGTGCCTCTCTTGGCGCAGGCTGCCTTAAAACGTGCGTGTTTATCTTCATCGAAATTCACGTTCACACGCTTTTGTTTACCCGAAGCGGGAGGGGCGGCTTGGGACTGAACAATTTTACCGATATCTCTGTGCGTACCAAATGTCATCGTTGGTGACGAGTGCTTTTTCTCAAGTGCCATATTAGTCTCCTTTTATTTGAGTATATGAGTAATTACTCAAATAGGGATATAATTTCTTTTGTAAGGATCTGAATTTCCCCCTGAGCGGCTTTATCCGAGGTATCAAATACGCTTCCGCCTTCAAGGACGGACCTGACGTAACTCTGGCGCTGAGTAATCGCGGTTTTAAGAGATTTAATTCCTGTCTGGCTAATACTCTCTTTAAGAACGCCTAACATGGTTGCCTGTTCAATTTTGCGGGTGATCAAGAATCGCGCCTCAACAGGGCGATTGTACGCCTGAGCTTCAAGAACGGTGACCACAGAACCAGCCGCAGAAAAATCGAGCGGGCTCGGCGTGACAGGAATTATAATCAAATCGCTGACCATGACCGCTGCTGAAGTGATCACAGAAAGCGACCCTGCTCCGTCGATAATTACATAATCGTATTCAGCGAGTTCCTTGCGAACCTGATAGACATCCTTCTCTGATGACGCAGTAAAAACATCAAAGGCGGCTTTTCCAGCGCTGTTCCAGTTAGTCAGACTCATTTGCGGATCGGTATCAACTACTGCAACTTTTTTGCCGCCGTTGGCCAAACAGGAGCTGACATTAATGGTCGCAGTGGTTTTACCAGAGCCGCCTTTAGGATTCAAAAACGAGACGATCTTCATACTCAAAACCTCATTTACTCATATGAGTGAAAGTGTATGTGAGTACACCATAAGTGGATAAAAGTGTAAAGCATCAAATACTCATTTAAGCATTTACTCATTTGAGTATACACACATTACATAACTTACGGTTTTACCTAATTTGAGATAAATGAGGGCACAAATCAGAAAAATTTGAAGGAATGAGGGGCGAAGTAGAGGATTAATTTGAATTAATGCAGCTTCGCTTCTGTGCGTTTGAATCTGCAGGGGTGCTAATTTCAAGAGTTAGACATGATGAGTTTAGATGTATAAATTTTGTTTGTTTAAGTCTTAGTAGTGTTGGTAAACATACTGAATGAAAAACAAGATCAGCACTGTTGTAACAGAGGGTGGGGGGGGGAAAGTCAGGTTCAGCTGAAGAAAAAAATCGAATTCTGTTATTCCTGCAACATAGTCGAGACTGCTTGAACTGGCATTAGGCAATTAACTGAACCTTGCCTCTTACGACACCTCTTTAATCCAAGAATTGGAGAACTGTTCGACAATTTCGCGAGCACAACTGAACTGCAGGCGACATTTGTCGCTTCTAAAGCTTTTCACCTAGTTCTGTTCTGTTTTAGGGATGAGGCGAAGTCCCGCGCCAACGTAGACGCCTTTCGTGAAGCCCGTCGATTGCCAACGATAACATGGCCGGAGTTAAGAAGGGGCGGCATCTGCAATATTACTTCAGTGAAGTTGGACGAGATATTACCTCATTGGTACTAAGTCGTAACAGGCAGAATGGATTGAGACTTTAGGGCTTGCTTATAACTAAATTACGGATGAGGTCCCGCAGGGCCAGTTTATTAAACAAGGAGAATATGTGCTTCCTCTAATCAAAACGCGTAACCGCTACCCTGAGCGAGCAGACGCCATCATAAAGAAGATGCGATCTTACACGAATAGCTCGTTTATGAATTGCCTTTACGCCCACTTTCAGCAGTACAGGAAGTCAGATAAAAGGCTCGTGATGAATTTTCCTTGGTGCTGCTTTCTGGCGCTGAAGTGGAAGTTCAGCGCCGTTCCAAAGGAAGCGGCAGCCGAAATGAGCAGAACAGATTTTGATGCAATTATTAGCCGAATCTACCAACTGCAGGATGAAGCGGCCGATCTCGAAAGAAAAGATGGAATTCTCCTTGAAATGCGACGTATGGTCATCAGCCAGACATTTTACCAAACTGACGTGCGTCTATTCATAATGTCGCTTTCCCGCCAACACGGCTGGTTCTGCGGCAGCGATACGCCCTATTTTAGAGAAAACTTTCGCCGTCTTACTGGATTCAACCTTGACAGCTACTACCGAATGGCGTTTTTCCTGACGCTTTATGTCCACCTCAATGAGCAACAGGAGTCCGGGACCATTTCGGTTGACCGACTTATTGTGTGGATGGTTCCGCTCTTCGGAGTGCAAGAATTGAAAGCATTTCTCCAGCTCGTTTCGCTGCGTCCGGATGAGGTAGGAGAATTTTGCCTGCAGCACCGCCGGGACACACGGACAGCAGAGGAATACTATGAACGAACTCCATTCATACGCAAACCCCTGTACCTGTCAGGCGACACCCTCATTATGTTTTCTAAGCACTTGCTCGCCGCCGGGCTCAGTACCTTGGTTCCTGACCTCCTATGCGAACAACTGCCAGATACTTACGGTCAGAAATTCGGAAAAGTGGTTGAACGTTACCTCGAGGATCATCTGCGCAAAAATTACAGTAACCTGATCAATGAGAAAGAACTTCTGGGTCTGTACAAACGTTTCGGCATGACCGGGAAGGTGGTGGATTATCTCATTAAGGAAGGTGATGCCTATGTTTACATTGACTCAAAGGCGGTCAGCCCGCACCGGCATCTAAGGGAATCGGCCAGCGTTCTTCCGCTACAGAACAAAATCAAAAGTAATCTTGTTGAGGGACTGCAGAAGGCAGAGAAATGTGCAGCCATTATCAACGGAATTGAAGGTCGACCCGCAAGTATTAAGGACTCCGCTATCATAGTGGTACATCAGGATCACTTTATTTCCACCGGCAGATTTATCGCGGCGAATATTCAGCCTGACGTTTTTGATAATCTACGGAGTGATATCGGGTACCTTCCGGTGCCTGAGGAGCGTATTTATTATCTTACGGTAGACGAGTTTGAAACATTGACTGATGTATGCCGCATCCACAACCTGACCCTTACTGAGATCATTGACCGCTGCGCCGAGGCAGACAGCGTCCCCCTGACGCAAAAAATGAATTTTTATATGCACCTCACAGGTATGCTCCCGCATGATTATGCCCGACGGGGTGAGGAGGAGAGCGCACATAGTACGCTGCTTTCCGGCTTTGCTGACTGCATGCGACAGTCAGCAGCGATCTGGGACGGAAAAGTTGAAACGTTTATGCAGATCAAACAGGAGCTTCTCCGAAAGGACTGACTTATGAGTCAATGAAAGTTTGGCTCTGCTTCTGCCGAAACCGGTGTAATCACGGTAAGACAGATAGATGACTGTCCAAACTGGTACATAATAAAGTACTGCTATTTGGGGATTTACTGCATATCTCTCAACGCTCGCCGCAGGTCATGACCGAGCCCGCTCGCGAATGACCGAGGAAGCGTAACGTCACCCGCATCTGCATTTTCTGCTTACGCCCGGTGCTTACCCCAGGAAGGGGTTATGCACACTGTCCACAGGGCTAAATTTTAAATGACTTTTCAGTATTTTAGGCTTTTTAGGCTTTTTAGCGCGCGGCCAGCCCTTGGTGTGCGCGGCCTGAACCGGATCCTTAATGGGATCCTGCACAACTCCGAATGGGGGGCGCCGCAACTTAACGTGGGATCGGAGGCATCTTCAGATGGGAAATGCATCAACACGCTGTGGGAAAGACATCAAGTTTCAAATCTGTTTATGCACATGTTGATAAGTGCGGGATCAGGTGTTGCAATTTTCTCTCCTGATGCGAATATGGGTAATTATTTTTTTACCCACAAAGGCTTTGGATGAGCACTATCTCGCTGAAAAGTTTTAAAAAAAAGGTAAGCATCAAGCAATCCAATGAGCTTACGGAAGCAGCCTATTACCTTCCTCTTCAGGCAAAGCGCGTACTGTGGCTGTGCCTGATGCAGGCCTATTTCAGCGAGGCTTCCGAAGATCTTGAGTCTGATGTATTGCCCCTCTTCAGCGTAAGCGTCTCCGACTACGTAAAGTATTTTAACGTGGCTACCGCGGTGGCCAGCCGGGATGTAAAGGCCGGCGTGAAGGCGCTGGGTGAGTCCACCGTGACGTTTTATCCAAGGGACGGAGAGTTTGAGCAGGTTACGCGTCCGTGGCTTTCTGAGGCGGGCATGAAGCGTGGCAGGGGCTCATGGCAGATCGAGTTTAACTACAAGGTGATGCCTTTCCTGGTGGGCCTGTCCTCTCAGTTCACCACGTATTCCCTCTATGACTGTGGCCAGCTTAACAGCGTGAAGGTCATCCGCCTTTATGAGAGCCTGTGCCAGTTCCGCAGCACCGGCACGTGGGTAACGGATCATGAGTGGCTCTGTGAGCGGTTTATGCTCCCGGACTCGCAGCGGTCGAATAAAGCGGAGATGAAGCGAACCTTCCTTGAGCCGGCTATCAAAAAAATCAACGAGAAGACGCCGTTACGGGTCAGCTACCGCACCCAGGACGACGGCCGGCTGCTGTTCAGCGTGATGGATAAGCCGCTGGCCATCAGCTGACGGGCTGCGGCATCGCAAAAGTTGACCTTTTTCCCATACGGCTCTGAAGTTGATGCATTTCCCACAATAACGCTGCTCTGAACTTGATGCGTTTCCCATACGGGCCTGACGCTCCCCTCTGAAAACATGACCTTTTTCCCACAGTTTGCTGACGCCGGACGGGATTTTCCGCGCACGCTCGCGTAAACCTGACCTGTTTCCCACACCGGCAGCCCCGTAAAAGCGCGGATCCGCGTCTTCGCGCCTGCAGCGCGGCAAAGTTGATGTATTTCCCACAGTCAGCTACCCACACAGCACGCTCCGGAACAAACGTGATGTCTTTCCCACATGCTGACCGGGCGGGGTTTGAGGTCACGGCTGATCGCCGGCAACATGATGTCTTTCCCATAACACCCTCACTGAAACATGACCTGTTTCCCATACGGGGCGCCAGAACATCCTGCCGGCAACCTGATTTCACCGCGTCTTCTATGCGCCGCGCCGTGATGTGCAGCGCGGCCGGCAACGTTATTGAAAAGTTAAGCGCGGGGCCGGCAGGGCAGCACCTTCTCTCCGGCGCTGCAGAGTAAGAACCGCTAGCCCGAATTCACTGCGTCCCCCCGCGCGGTATCCTTATGGCAGGTGACCGGGCCCACTGCAGGTTAATCAGAAAGCCATCCACGACCTGGCTGCTCTCCCGGGTGCAGGAGATGATGCCGTTGCGCCGCATCGCCTCGAGTACCGCCATGACGTCCTCAGGTGGCCACGCGTCCGGAAACCAGCTTACGGAACAGATTTTATTCGCGTATCGCGTGCCGAGCTTTTCCCGGCAGCGTGCCAGAATAGCCGACCGGAGTTCAGAATGGTTCATCATCTCGTCCTTTAAAAATAAAAAAAACGGGCAGACAGGAATGCCGGCCCCCTGGAGTGATCATTCTGCGCAAAGTACCTCAGCCTGAGGGAACGATTTTTCTTTTCTCAGGGACAGAGGCCGTGAAGAGCCATACGGCGTTACGGGGAACGCGCCGGCGGCGATCAGCCAGGATTGCGAAGCGCGGGCAGAAGAAGCCGGGAGGCCTCGCCCGGATCCATGGAGAACCGCACGCCGAGCTGGCGGGTCACGTCCAGCGCGAACACCCGCGTGTACCACTCCGTCGACTTGGCGTCCCTGTGGCCCATCAGCGTCTGGATCACCTTCTGCGGCACCTGGTGCTGCACGAGGTGCATCGCAAACGAGTCCCTGAACGTCTTTGGCGTCACCGGGCGGATGGAGAAGGTGACGCCGTCCCGCGCTGCCGCCGCCACGGCCTTGCTTATCCAGCTGCGCGCCGTGTCCTCGCTGCTGATGTCCCACAGCCGGCTGGTGCCCGGCAGCTGCGCCGTCGCAAACCACTCCCTCAGGCGCTGCACGAACCCCGGATCGGTGAGCGGCACCGCGCGCGGCGGGTTCTCCTGAATTTCTTTCTCCGCGTCGCGCTCCGCCTGCTGCTCCTCCTTCGTCGGGCGGCCGCGCCGGCGGCTGCGGCTTTTCGCCGCCTCTTCCAGCCTGCGCTGCTTCAGCGTGCGCAGCACCACGAACGGAGATGATAGGGGGGCGCCGGTGAGCGGATCGTCGAGCGCGAAGTCGCCGCGCGTCAGCGGGAGGATCTCGTTGAGCCGCCCGCCGGTGTTCCACAGCGCGTCGATGAACAGCCGTTTGCGGAGATCGGTCACCTTTGACAGCAGCACGGCCACCTCGGGCGCCAGCAGGTAGCGGGGCATGTCGGTGCCGTACGCGGCGGCGAGGTTGCGCAGCGCCACGGCGCTTTCGTAGTCAAAGTAGCGCGCGGCGCCTGCATCGCCTGAAAAGTGACCGGCGGCGTCGCTGCGTGAAATCTGCGTCAGTTCGCGGGGTAAAGTGCCCAAACTTTCAGTCTCCATTGTCTGGCGGTGTGGAGCGTATTTTCCCCTGCCTGTCCAGTGAAAACCACGGGAATAAATCGATCCTCTGCGAATCCTCTTTGGATCGGTTTTCCGGCTTTTTTCCCGTACAGGGAGAATAACCTGGACGGCGCGAATTAAACAGCGGGGTGCCCGCGCGCCTCTTGGGCCCCGATCGGCGTGTAACCCGCTAATGCAGAAGGAAAGAGCGCAGAAAGGGCGGGGCAGGGGGCGTACCAGGCACTCTGCGCTGGGCACCTGGTCAGTGTGAGATAAAGGTAAAACAGTGAGCTCCAGGGGACAACGTGACAAAATCAGGCCACGTCAGGCGGGACGGACAAACGTTCAGCCCTAGCTTGATCGGTTAATTCAGGATAATCCGCCACCCGCGGGTGAGGTAATTGACCGGGATAAAGCAGTCCGTGACATGTACGACATGGTTCACGGGCGTTATGACGTCGAATGGCTCGCTTCACCTGCCGCCGGCGGTACAGTCGCGGTGCAGGGCGTCGGCGTCAGTGAATGCACGCAGATGGAAATTACCGTTATCTGTGACGTCATCTCGGTCGGGCTTCAGTACGCCGGCGTTCAGGGAAAAGTGCTGGAGGAGGCGGCGGCATAAATCGCAGGTGAAATCACGGAAACCCAGCTTAACGGGCTGCAGGAGCTACTGCAGGCGGTTAGCAGCGCGCAGGGGAAACAGGCCACTGCGACCGCGGTGTTCAATCTTTTGGCGGCTATCTGGAAGCTCACCGGGATCCGCCAGTTCCCTGGGGCGCTTGAGACGAACATGGCATGGTATAATTGGGTAATCATGGGCACCGTCATCTCCGCCCAGCTGGTTGCGCTTTTCGCCACGGACGGGGCGTCATTTATTGCTGGAGTCGTACTTCCGGGGCCTTCTTTGTGCAGCTCGGAATCGATGCAAACCACATGTCAGCCGCCTGCGGATGGGATTGAATGGATCTGCTGCGGCGGCAGCCATGGTGACAGGACGTCCTGAGGGGCCGCGAAATGTGGCCCTTTTGTAATACGCGCCGTTTAACAGGCATGACGGCAGTGCTATCTCATTCCTGAATCTCATTTTTTGCCCGCCGGCTAATCTGACCACCCTTTCGTCCGGCTTCGCGGGCGCGTTCTGGATCAAATCTGAAATTTCCCCCGCTTAGCTTTCCACCTTTACGGCCAGCTTCGGATGCTCGTTCACGGTCTGAAGCGAAATTACCTGCACCACCTCTGTAAGTCGTCATAATACTCTCCTAATGGATTTGTATTGAGTGCATAAAAATAATAGCTATCAGACACTGAACCGGAAAATAAAGAACAAGGCAATGACGCTTCGCTTAATACTTTTTAGGACTATTCCTAAGTTAAATGCATCAACATAAGCGTGATTCCATATCCCGAATTAGGCTTCGAGGCATATTTAAGCGTCATTACTGTTCTGGATCTCTCGTTTGTTACAGTAGTTACTCGTCAGGCTTGATTTAAGTCTGCATGTTATTCGCATACCGCTTTGCTACCGCTAAGGCAGTAGTTTTTCAAATCAAGTCTCAGACTGCATCTAGGAAAAAAAATACCCGCGCAGGGCGGGTGAAATTCGTTACAACGGAGATTTCTCCTTTTACTATAGAGCTCGACCGCTATAAAAAGTTAAATAACACATTGAAGAGATTGATTTGCAGAGTCCCCAGTCGTTGGTTTAAATCGGGTCAATTACCGGCTCCATTTTCAACCATATTCCAGATTTTAAGACGGATATTGACTCTTTTCTGATGGTCTGGTTCAGCTTCCAGTTTTCTGAAAAGGCCCCAAACTTCCGCTACTGTCTTATTTCGATTATCAAGAGGCGGGCCGTTAATGCTCTTGATGTCTTTCACCGGCGGGTTGTCAGCAGAGTGCTCTCTGATCCAGAAATTTTCATCATTCATCAATTCACCTTTCGTTATCAAACCGGTACCAAATCTTTCTTGTAAGACTAGTAATATAGGCTTATAAGGCAAGCGCAAGCGGGAGAGGTATTTGAAAGAAATCTCCCTGTTGTTGCCCTCACAATATTTTACGCTGATGACTATTAATTAGTATCACTGCTAATGACTGAAATATGGCCATTTTTTTCCAGGATGGCGAATTTTATCCTGGACAGGTCATCAATCCCCTGGCTTGTTCGCGCCGACACCATGATGTCATCCAGTGTGATCCCGGTTTTTTTCATTTTGTCTTCCATCGGCATGCCATATTCGACCAGGATCACCGCAGAGCCATCCAGCATATAATCAGCCCAGCGTGTTCTTTTCTTGATGAAGCCAAAAATAATATCCAGAACGATAAGTGTGATGATTGTAAGCGCGGCGCCAGTGACTGAAAAATCATCTCCCAGTAAGGCCTGCTGAGTCGCTTCACTTATTATTAGTAGAAGAATGAGATCAAATGATGTCATCTGGAGTAGCGCTCTCCGGCCCGCAATCCGGAATACCACTAAAAGAACGAGGTAGATCCCTGCCGCACGAAGTACCGTTTCCATTTCAAGCTCCTGTCATGGGTAGACAAGCTGAAAGAAAGATAAGGGCTTATTTCCGTCTACAGTGACGAAAGTTCGTCCTACGCCAGCTTTGCGGGGTTGCAAACCCAGCCAAATCGTCTGTTGCCGTGCGGGAATTAACAGATGATATTCCAGGATGAGCTTTCTCCCATCACTGAATGCACGAAAGGGCTGAGGGTGTAGCGTCAGCACCTCATAATTTTCCATAAAATCCCCCCCGAGTGAGATGCGGGACATTTCTGTGCCGGACGACAAATACGTTATCTTCATATCCATACCGCTGAGCACTCTGCCGAAGCGCTCATAGATAACCTGTGTGGTACCATCCCCGGCGCGACCCTCGCTGAAATAGCCTTTTGAGAAAACGCCGGCCATCCCTGAAAGAACAAAAATGATGAGGAAACCCGTTCCCCATCTTTTCAACCTGTCTTCAAAATTTATCCACCGTTGATCTTCATGAACGCGCTCCGGTCTATCGGCTTCTTTATTCTGATTCATCGTGGCTATCCCTTTAGTTAACTTCTGGCAGAAGTATAAGGCACTTAAAAACCTGGTAGGATAAGCTGCCTGATAACGTCTTCAAGGCATGACTCAGGGGATAATTTTCCTAACGATATCATGGGCGTAAGAACCGGAATATTTTCTACTTCTTTCGTCCTCTTAAATTGTAGAGCGGCTTACAGAAAGTGATAATCCGGACATATCTTCACTATCTTTAAAAACGATCTGAATAAATGCTGTGTGTCTCTATGTTTTTTTTAAACAAGAAGTTATAAATTAATCTGAACGTATACCAGGGCTAAAACAGGACACGAAAGTTTGATCGGACAGACACGTCAGAAGAGCCCGGGGCCGGAGCTCGCCACTTTCGCATGGGCTTTGCTGGTTTCTCTGCATATGCACCTTAAGGGAAACCTATGTTCAGAACTTCAGTAGCATCTGCACTCATGCGTAGGCTGGATAATTGCAGAAAACGTCCTTATATCTTAAATCACTTGCCGCTGAAATTGACTGGTTTATTACTGCAGAAAGATGCAAGGGCGGAGGGCTGTGACTGCAACGTTTAACCTAGATAATCGGGTCGTCCATTAATAATATTATTTCAGTATTATTTACCCGCTAGGCTTCATTTTTTTATCTTTCTGGCTTCGCTTATTCTAGCGCGCTGCTGGTGACCAAGTCTCAATATATACCGGTCGTTTGTCATAAGTCGGAATATATACCTATGCTTTAATTATCTGTATTCAGAGCAAAGGAGTATTTCAATGAGTAAGGCAAACGGCATTCCCGCTTCAGATACACATTCTCCTGCTGACGCTTATCCGGTTCCGCCTTTCGCACATCAGAAACAGCCTTTTCCCGGTCTGGCGGGTAAAATGAATCCGCGTCCCGATCACGGCGAAGCATCCTACAGGGGAAGCGGACGTCTTGCAGGAAGAAAGGCGCTCATCACGGGCGGGGACTCCGGTATCGGACGCGCAGTTGCCATTGCGTTTTCACGCGAAGGTGCTGACGTTGCCATCAACTATCTTCCTGCGGAAGAAGAAGATGCTCAGGAAGTGGTTGAACTGATCCGGGCAGAGAACGGTAAAGTTGTCGCGATCCCAGGCGACATCCGCGAAGAGTCTTTCTGTCAGCTGCTGGTCAGTCAGGCTGCCGGCGCGCTGGGTGGACTTGACATCCTCGTCAATAACGCTGGGCGTCAGCAGTTTTGCGGGTCGATAACCGATCTCAGCACCGAGGATTTTGACGCCACGTTCAAAACGAACGTCTACGCCATGTTCTGGATCACCAAAGCGTCGCTTGAATATCTCCCCCGTGGCGCATCGATAATTAACACCTCTTCCGTTCAGGCCTTCAAGCCCAGCGATATTCTCCTGGATTATTCCCAGACCAAGGCGGCTATCGTCGCCTTTACCAAATCACTTGCTAAACAGCTTGGCCAGAAAGGGATAAGGGTCAACGCCGTCGCGCCGGGCCCATACTGGACTGTCCTGCAGTGCTGTGGCGGACAGCCACAGGAAAAAATTGAAAAATTTGGCGCCTCTTCCCCGCTGGTCCGCCCGGGTCAGCCAGCCGAAATTGCCCCTCTTTACGTGACGCTGGCCTCCCCCGAAAGCAGTTATACCTCCGGTCAGGTCTGGTGTAGCGACGGTGGGACAGGAACGTTGTAATGGTTTTAAATTTTATCCACGGGTTCTCGGGCGGCTCAGTTAGGCTGCCTGAGCATTCCATCGATAACGGCGTGTATCCAGGCAGCCATGCCTCAGGCTTCAGCGGTATACCCTCCGCTCACAGCCCGGGGCCAGCAGGGATACCTCAGGAAGGACTGCAAAAATATGAAAGCCCTTACTTACCATGGCCCCCATAAAGTCAGCGTAGACACCATGCCTGATCCAGAGATCCAGGCTTCAGATGATATTATTCTTCGCGTAACCGCTACCGCAATCTGCGGCTCCGATCTTCATCTCTATCGGGGTAAAATTCCGGGAACCCATCATGGCGATATTTTCGGCCACGAATTTATGGGGGAGGTTGTCGAAGCCGGGACGGCGGTGACGTCTGTCAGCAAGGGGGACCGCGTGGTTATACCGTTTGTGATCGCTTGCGGCGACTGTTTTTTTTGCCACCTCAGCCAGTATGCAGCCTGCGAGAACACCAACAGCGGAAAAGGCGCGGCCCTCAATCGCAAGAATATTACCCCGCCGGCAGCGCTGTTTGGCTACAGCGATCTCTATGGTGGGATCCCTGGAGGGCAGGCGGAATATGTACGCGTGCCCAAAGCGAATACAGGTCCTTTTAAGGTGCCGGACACGCTGTCAGATGAAAAAGTTCTCTTCCTTTCGGATATCCTGCCAACGGCCTGGCAAGCGGTTAAAAATGCAGAGGTGAATAAAGGTTCAAGCGTTGCCATCTTTGGTGCAGGCCCAGTGGGGCTTTTAAGCGCAGCCTGCGCACGCCTCGAGGGCGCTGAACAGATATTTATGATTGATCACAACGATTACCGGCTGGCTTTTGCCCGGGATCGTTACGGCGTTATTCCCGTCAACTTTGACAAAGTGGACGATCCTGCGGCGTGGATAATCGAAAATACCCGCGGTAACCGTGGCGTGGATGCCGTTATCGATGCGGTGGGCTTTGAAGCGAAGGGAAGCATGACTGAAACCATCCTCACTAACCTGAAAATTGAAGGGAGCAGTGG
Organism: Pantoea sp. E2023-21; assembly: GCF_051302795.1. Classification (NCBI taxonomy): domain Bacteria; kingdom Pseudomonadati; phylum Pseudomonadota; class Gammaproteobacteria; order Enterobacterales; family Erwiniaceae; genus Pantoea; species Pantoea sp. E2023-21. Next base: position 89,162 of record NZ_CP195346.1, read on the forward strand.
CAAAGCGCTGCGTCAGTGTATTGCCGCGGTGCGCCGGGGCGGAACGGTAAGCGTGCCTGGCGTCTATGCAGGATTCATTCATGGCTTTCTGTTTGGCGACGCCTTTGATAAGGGATTAACCTTTAAGATGGGGCAAACGCACGTGCATGCTTACCTGCCGGATCTTCTTGCCCTGATTGAACAGGGACATCTTAAGCCTGAGGAGATCGTTACTCATCACCTTCCACTTGAGGATGCCGCCCGTGGGTATGAGATATTTGAGAAAAGGCAGGAAGAATGCCGGAAAGTGATACTCGTGCCGGGAATGCCTGCCGCCAGCGCAACGCTATGAATTGAACAGGAACGTCTCCCCGCTGCAGGTTTAGCGGGGACTTACCCTCTTATTCTGCTCCCCAGGTTAAGTTTGACGATGTCTATGTCAGGAGCCTACTTAATTAATCTCCGCGAATCAGAATGTTATTATTGGTATAAATGAAACCATTTTAAATCATTAATCATAAATTAACGAAGCGTGAGAAATTTGATGATTAACCACCTCTGATTTTTCGAAAAATTATTTGCACCTCCTGTATTGGTTGCTAATATTTACTCTACAGAACGCGCACCGGGCTGCTATCTGAAAAAGATGGTGTATTCAGGCTGGTGTTAAATTCTAACACGAAGAGGATATTATTATGACTCAGCATCGTGGCAATTCCGGCAACTTTGCCGAAGACCGTGAAAAAGCTTCTGAAGCCGGTAAAAAAGGCGGACAGCACCGTGGCGGTAACTTCCAGAACGACCGTGAAAAGGCTTCTGAAGCCGGTAAGAAAGGTGGACAGAACAGCCACCGCAGCTAGGCGGTAACGCAAGGGAATGCTGCACAGTGGCCCTTGGCTGCTAAACAAGAGCCTGCCTCACTGGATGGTGAGGCAGGCTTAAAATATTTACTGAAACACTTTTTCATCTTGCCTGCAATTTACAGGAATTGTATTTCCCACCACTTAAGATTATTCCTAATCAATTATTTTTTCCCTTTTTATCTTCCGCATTTCAAATAGTAATCTAAGATTTACCTTGATGCTAAATAATATTCAAACATGATGCCCCTACATCTACGGAGAACATTATGACGATTAAAACGCTGGAAGATTTATTTATTCATGATCTGTCAGATATCTACAGTGCTGAAAAGCAAATCACCCGTGCTCTGCCGAAAATGGCCAGAGCTGCCTCGGATGAAAAGCTGATTGCGGCGTTTGAGCAGCACCTTGAAGAAACCCGCGGACAGATTGAGCGAATCGATCAGCTGGTTGAGAGTACTGAAGGCGTGAAGATAAAACGCATGAAGTGTCATGCCTTAGAGGGCCTTGCAGAAGAAGCGCAGGAAATAATCGATTCGGTTGAGGCGGGACCCGTACGGGATGCCGGGCTGATAGGTGCCGCTCAGAAGGTTGAGCACTATGAAATTGCCACCTACGGGACGCTGCATGCACTGGCCACCAAGCTTGGATATAAGGAAGCGGCGCGCCTGCTGGCAGAAACGCTTAAGGAAGAAAAAGCGACTGACGAAAAGCTGACCATCATTGCGGACCAGCAATAGTCCGTCAGCGCCAGCATTTCCGCATTTCGCGCTTTCACGCTTGTAGCAATGACAACAAACGCTCGAAGCGCATACGAGAAGGGCTACGGTAAATAATCAGGTCCCAGGCCCTGAACCCGGTGTCAGTTTTGAACGGGGGACATAGTTAACCTGAGAGGTATTCCATGACGAATGAAGAGAACTATCTGGCCTGGGTGAAAGATGCCCATGCGATGGAAAAGCAGGCGGAAAGCATGCTTGAAAAAATGTCCGGCCGGCTTGAGCATTATCCAGACTTAAAGGCGCGTATCGATCAGCATATTGAAGAAACGCGTGAACAGCAGGCCCTCGTCCAGTCTGTTATTGAACGCTATGACACATCTAGCTCTACCCTTAAGGATGCGATGGGTAAACTGTCGGCTATGGGACAGGCTATGGGCGGCATGATGGCTGATGATGAAGTAGTAAAAGGCGCCATCAGCGGCTACGTTTTTGAGAACCTTGAAATCGGTAGCTATACGTCGCTCATTGCTGCCGCAAAACTTGTTGGTGATGCCGAGGGCGTACGCATCTTTACTCAAATCCGCGAGCAGGAGATTGCCATGGCCGAATGGTGCCTGCAGCACCTGCCTGACGTGACGGAGCAATTTATGATCCGCTCTGCCACGCCCGGTGTGGAAGCAAAAAAATAATCCTGTGTTCTTCTGCCCGCTCAAGGCGGGCATTTTTTCGTCCGTAACATACCGGTTAACAGGAGTGAGCAATGTTCAGACATGTAAAACAACTGCAGTACACGGTACGCGTTGCGGGGCCTAACCCGGGGCTCGCTAATTTATTACTTGAGCAGTTTGGCGGCCCTCAGGGCGAACTGGCCGCGGCATGCCGCTACTTTACTCAGGGGCTGAGCGATGAAGATCCTGGACGCAAGGACATGCTGATGGATATAGCCACGGAAGAACTGAGTCATCTGGAGATCATCGGTTCGCTGGTAGGTATGCTCAATAAGGGTGCAAAAGGTGACCTCGCTGAAGGCACGGAAAAAGAGGGCGATTTGTACAGAACCATTACCGGCAACGGTAATGACAGTCATCTGACCTCTCTGCTCTATGGTGGTGGCCCCGCCTTAACGAATTCTGCCGGCGTTCCCTGGACCGCCGCCTACGTCGATACCATTGGTGAAGTCACGGCCGACCTACGTTCCAACATTGCAGCAGAGGCGCGCGCCAAAATTCTGTATGAACGCCTCATCAATATGACCGACGATCCCGGGGTGAAGGACGCGCTGGGATTTCTGATGACCCGGGAAGTCGCGCATCAGATTTCCTTCGAAAAGGCGCTTTACTCCATTCAGAATAACTTCCCGCCAGGGAAACTCCCGCCGATTGAAAAATATGCCAGCGTCTATTACAACATGTCCGAAGGCGGTGAGTTCAGGGGAAGCTGGAACTCTGACGAAAACTTCACCTATGTAGCCGATCCATCACCCGCGGTAGATGGCGGCGACGGAACAGCAAGCGTCAAACTGCCCGCAGGGCAACAGGCAGCAGTTGAAGCGCTGGCGGCACGAACGGCTTCCGATCGGCAGGTAAATCCAGTAACGGGAACCGATTTAGGAGCCGTCCCGCCGATTGAAAATGAAGCCGCATCTCAGCGTCCTGTAAAAAAGCCGCCTAAAAAATAGAAGTGTGTTCTCCTACATGACTGATAAAGGATAATGAATGTTAAATTCCATCAGGTATTTTTTTAGCAGTCCTGAAAAGCTCCTTTCCGGTCTTTCACGAAGTGATATTGATGATCTGTACGAAGAGGGGGAACGCGTCATCATTAATGAAGATGGAGGTGCCTCAGTTAATACATTGTGCAGGGAGGTACAGGAAGATTTTGCCCGTCATGTCGCCACGCTTCGTAACATCTGTACAGGATATTTTCGCGGATGAAACGTTGGCTAAGGCGCAAAGATCATGTAAGGGATGCCGGAAAAGTGCCTGTATGATTATCTGAAGATTGGATGAGTAAACTTACTGAAGCTCAGTTTCAGCCTCCCTCGCCGGAGGTTTTTTTTTGCAAACAGTCTTAGACAGCGAGCACTTATAAAGGCAAGCACACATTTCCTGTGGTTATGAGCGAGTATGGCTAATCACGTTAGAATGCTTATCGGCAGCAAATTATCCGGTCAATTAACCGTATAGGGGATATTTTTTTCACTATGCCGGCTGCTGGAATGTTTATACTCGTCATTATCTCCTAATCACTGAAGCTTTAAAGATAAGTATGGGTAAAGATCATTCGGGGCTATGTGCATTGTCCTTCTTGCCAGAAAAGGCAGTAGCCTGGCACTAGCTTATCCGCTACATAACGGTTCGTAAATGCAGCTGAGTCTGGTTGATGAAATGGCATTTTACATGCAGTCTGGGATCAGCACGTTAGTGAATAATTTTTTCAGTCTGGTGTACAGGTTCAAAACGCTTGGAGACAGTTTTGCTGGCTGCTAACGGAATAATAAACCTGCTCAGATCATTGATTGCACAACTGAAAGCGGCTTTACGTGTATCACATTTCTCAACGGTCGCCATCTGGTGAAGTTCATTAAGGAGGTTTGGCAGGCTTAGACCGTTTTTTTCGCTAATAAGGATAAGCGTGGCTTCACCAATCAGATGATCAATCAGGCTTTGGCTAACTGGTTTAAACATTTCTACATACCCTGTTGTATAAAAATTCATTATTATTAACGTGTTAATAAAAAAGAGCCGCGCAAAAATGAATTTTATAAATACCTGTCTGCAAGCCAAGCCATCAGCAGAAAAAATATAGCGGCAGCAAAAAGTATAGCTTCAATGACATTTAATTTGATTGGTTACCTCATTAAAAAATTAAGAAAAAATGAAAGCTGAAAGCATAATTTTTAAAATTAATTTTGAAAGGGCATGATGCATAGTAAACAGGAGTTATACAAAAGTTGCATTCAATTGGCAAGTTTATCATGAGAGCAGCATCCTGTTAGATCTAACGTTAGTAAGGTGGTGAGACACAGCTTAGAGGCAGATTTTTCTGATAGCCCTGAATGCGATCGAAAAAACACATCGGCCTCAAAAAAGATGTTAACCCACCGCAGGCGATCAATCAGTATGAAGATGGTATGGCGGGTTCTGAAAATCTCAATGCCGGTCGCCAGTCCTATGGGTGCGTCATGAATTTCTCCGGGAAGCAGTATCACCCATGCTTTTTGTGGATAATCAGTTTTATAGCGGTGGTTCAGGCCGGGTGAGAGCGGTTCTTCCTCAACGAGAGACATGAGCTAATGGTTTAGCATGCATAGATTGGTTCTAAGCATGCCAATATTTCATTATACCTTCCGATATGGCGTCATAATAAATAAAGTGCTTTTTAAACAATGGGTTAATATCATTCAGGCTAAACCACTTATATCATTTTATTTTTAGTATGTTTTGTCAGAGATAGGCTTATTGGCAGGCCAGTGAGCAAAAAAACCGGTTATATCTGTCACTCATTCTCCTCCCGGCACTTCTGCTCTGGGACTGTCCCGAAGTATGTGTGAATAACCGGTGCGTCACTTTCTGCTAAAGCCACTAACCTTCTTACTTCATGTTGGTTTTGATTGGTGTCCAACTCGGAGGCGTTGTGCCGCTTCCTGCAAGACAGACTTTGTGGAGAGATCGCGAGATCTGGATTTCACCCTCTCAAGTTCATAGAGAATATTTTCATGGCTCACCGGAAGGCCTCTTTCAATTAAGTCACTTACCGCCTTACCAATAGCAAGCTCAATTAATTTATTACGTGCTTTCTGATCTGTGTTCATACTGTTCGTTCATGCCTGTCTTGAAAACTGATGTTTATAACGTTGTGGGGATTACCGAAACTCCTATAACCAAAAAAGTGTTATCTGCCGACAGCCGTTTCATCATGTCGTTTCGGTTTAAGCTGTTAATTATCTTATCTGGTGAAGTATTGCGTTTGTATCATAACGCGAATAATTTGCCTTGATCGATGATTATATAGCCATAAGCCGGTTGCTTACTGTCAAAACTAAATTTTAAGAAGTGTTAAATTATGACCATGTATTTTACATAGATGGGCCAAGTTGTAAATGAGCCGCGACGCAACTTTTAGGAATTAATTAACGTATTATTTAAATATTCCGTTCCGCTTTTTCACCAGACTAAGCATTACAGGGTAAAAGCAGACTTTCACAAAGCGGTTGTTCGCTCAGCTCCCTGCCGATTGAAATGTACTGGCAATACAGGTTTAAAATTCACGCTCAAGAGTTAGAACGAAAGGATAAAATTTGCTTCGCTTAAAGTGGGCTCAGAATAATCTTAATTAGAGTCAATTCAGTGATATTATATCAAGACTTTAATGCAGGGGCGTTAAGTATTGCTAATCTCTTTAAAGAGCTGACAGAGATAAGCAAAGCTGCAAAAAATCCAGCTCAAAAGTGCTTCCCTGTGTTGTCATTTATATGGCTCCCGCTCCGGCGGGATTTTTTTTAAAAAAATTCCAAAAAATCTTGCTACGGCGAAAGACGCTCCTCACTATTCCTTCAAAGGGATTTTTAAGAGAGCGAATGTTCTTAACTGCATGTATTTTCATGCTAAAAATGAAATTTATCCTGATTCAGAGCTGCAGAGTTACCCGTTTTCAAGAGTTCAGTAAACCCTGTAGTTCATTGATACTGAATAACGTTGCCTTTATGACCACTTCTTCACTATTACCTGAGAACATTTGTCGGGATGTCAGAACGCTGTCATCCTTAAGGCACCAGGCAAACCAGACTGTTCCCGCGGGTGTTCCATCAGCGCCACCTGCTGGACCGGCATAACCGCTCACGGCAATTCCGATATCGTCACCTGACAGACGCTTAGCTCCGCAGGCCATCTCTTTAACCGCAGCTTCGCTAACGGCTGAATGATGCCGTAGGGTTTCTTCCGTAACAGCAAGAACCCGGTGTTTTGCCTGGTCGGTATAAGTTATGAATCCACTGCTATAAAAAGCGCTGCTGTCTTTCACAGCGGCCAGCGCTGCGCCAACCCATCCGGACGTACAAGATTCTGCTGTAGTAATAGTCAGCCTTTTAGTTTTCAGCGTTGTACCTAATTTTTCGGCGGCAATCTTTAGTTGGTTATTCATAGCGTGAGTCCTGAATAATAATGATGCTTAAATTATATCTAGAAAAGCGCGAAGTTTACGATTACTGCAGGCATGTCGTACCACCCAGGAGATATTTTACCTCCTCCCGATTTAGTCCTGGTGCCGCCTAAAAATTATGCATTTCATTAAGTGTATCTGCTTTCATTAGCAAATGGTCACCTCTTCATTACAGCCTTTGCTTCGTTGTGTTGCAATGGTTCACAATCAACCTTGTTTACCCAGAGTTTGCCGGAATATTCACTAAAACCCACCTCAGCCATCAAACCGATACAGAGATACATCAGTTGCACCTCCAAACGCGCCTAAGTGGAGACATGCACTTGTTGACAAAGAACGTGAGAACGCAGACGAAGTTTCTTCTGAATTTTAAACCCATGTCTATGGCATACAGTTGAAAAACATTCTTTTAATTTCCCCTGGAAAGTTATCGGGAGGCTCCGGTTGCGGGTCTGCTTCGTTTACTACCAGAAGCCGAATGTAACCAACCTCTCCTGACTCATACCCATTGGCTATCCTTTATGTTCGCAGCATCCTTTAAGGGGAAAGTAACGATGAAAATGAAAACCAGTGACTTTTTTGTTCAGCGCCTGAAAGAGTGGGGCGTGACGCGCATTTACGGCTATCCTGGCGACGGCATTAATGGCGTACTTGGCGCTATTCAACGCGCCGATAAAAAAGGGGAGGGTATTGAGTTTATTCAGGTTCGCCATGAAGAAATGGCTGCGTTTATGGCTGCAGGCCATGCAAAATTTACCGGAGAGATTGGTGTTTGTTTGTCCACGGGAGGGCCCGGGGCAACCCATCTGTTGACGGGACTGTATGATGCAAAAATGGATCATGCCCCCGTATTAGCGATTGCTGGTCAGGCAGAATCAACCGCCCGAGGGGCGAGTTATCAGCAGGAAATGAATCTGGACCGGATTTTTTCAGATGTGGCTAATTTCGTGCAGGAAGCGGCGTCTCCCGCTCAGGTGCGTCATCTGATCGACCGGGGTGTGCGTATTGCTAAAGCGCAGAATGGTGTGGCTGTCCTCATCATCCCAAAAGATATCCAGGATGAAGAATGGCAGCCGCCACAACACCTCCATGGCTTTACGCATTCAGGAAGTGGTTATCAGCGCCCTAAAGTGATCCCCTATGAGGCCGATCTGGCGCGCGCAGCAGAGATACTGAACGCAGGTAAAAAGGTCGCGATCCTTATAGGTTCAGGCGCGCGGAATGCCGCGGTAGAAGTGGTACAGGCGGCAAATATCCTGTGTGCAGGCGTGGCCAAAGCCCTGCTCGGAAAAGATGTACTGCCGGACGATGCGCCTTTTATTACGGGCTCAATTGGTCTGCTGGGCACAAAACCGTCGTGGGAACTTATGCAAAACTGCGACACACTTCTCATGATCGGTAGCGGATTCCCCTGGACGGAGTTTCTGCCAGAAGAAGGCAAGGCGCGGGCCGTCCAGATTGATATCGATCCCGCCATGCTCGGACTGCGCTATCCCTGTGAGGTCAATCTCCATGGTGATGCAACAGAAACCCTTCGTGCATTATTGCCTTTGCTCACGCATAAAGAGGACCGCAGCTGGCAGGAGGATATCGCTGTGCAGGTTCAGGCTTGGTGGAAGCAGATGGAGGAACGTGCCCTTGCGCCGGCAAACCCTGTGAACCCTCAACGGGTAGTCTGGGAAATGTCACCGCTGCTACCTGACAATGCAATCGTGACGTCGGACTCAGGCTCCTGTGCTAACTGGTTCGCTCGCGACTATCGCGTTAAGCAGGGGCAACGTGCCACGCTTTCAGGCGGACTCGCCTGTATGGGAGCCGCGGTTCCTTATGCCATAGCGGCGAAGTTCGCACATCCAGAACGGCCGGTGGTTGCCCTGGTGGGGGATGGGGCCATGCAAATGAATAATATGGCGGAGCTGATCACTATACAGAAATACTGGAAGCAGTGGTCTGATGGGCGCCTCATTGTATGCGTATTCAATAATCAGGATCTGAATCAGGTGACGTGGGAGCAGCGCGTAATGGAGGGAAATCCCCGTTTTGATGCCACACAACAACTACCGGATGTAAAATATGCAGAATTTGCAGCCTCTCTGGGGCTGACAGGCATTTACGTTGATAACCCTGAGCAAATTGCCAGTGCATGGCAGCGCGCGTTGAGCGCAGATCGTCCGGTTGTCCTCGAAGTTAAAACTGATCCGGAAGTAGCACCGCTTCCGCCCCACATTACTTTTCAGCAGGCGAAAGCCTTTATGTCATCCATGGCAAAAGGTGACCGCGGGGCATCACAAGTGATAAAAGATACGGCCAGTCAGCTCTTTTCAAAGAAGAGTAATTAAGATACGTAGCATGTTCAGAAGCCAGGTCTCTGAACATGCTAATGCAGATACTTATTTTCTCCGTCATTCATGCTCGCTTGTCTCCACCAAGCCTTCCTCACGCTCCAGGATCTCAATAATTATGAATCAGTCCCACATTCGCGTCATCTCCGATCCTCTATTAGGGTTAAAGAATGACAATGTTGAAGGGAAAGACGATGACTCAGGAATTAATGACCAATGAGCTGGAACTGCTGGATAAATACTGGCGCGCTGCGAACTATCTTTCGGTGGGGCAAATTTATCTGATGAGCAACCCGCTGTTGCGTTCCCCCCTTCTGCCTGAGCACATTAAACCCAGATTGCTGGGGCATTGGGGAACCACCCCTGGTCTGAACTTCATCTACGCCCATCTGAACCGAATTATCCGTCAGCGCGATCTGAATTTGCTGTATGTCTGTGGACCGGGCCACGGTGGGCCCGGGATGGTAGCAAACACCTGGCTTGAGGGAAGCTACAGTGAAGTTTACCCCCACATCAGTGAAGACGAAGCCGGAATGCAGCGTCTTTTCAAACAGTTTTCTTTCCCCGGCGGTATACCCAGTCATGCAGCGCCTGAGACTCCAGGCTCCATTAATGAGGGGGGAGAGCTGGGATATTCGCTGTCACATGCTTTCGGAGCGGCTTTCGATCACCCAGACCTTATCGTGCCCTGTGTTATAGGCGACGGAGAAGCAGAAACCGGCCCGCTGGCGGCTAGCTGGCACGGTATTAAGTTCCTCAATGCCAGGCGTGATGGGGCTGTATTACCCATTCTGCATCTTAACGGTTATAAAATCGCCAACCCCACCATCCTTGGACGCAGCAGTGATGAGGACCTGAAGCAACTCTTCAGCGGCTATGGCTATGAACCACTATTTGTCTGCGGCCATGAACCTGCCGATATGCACAGGCAAATGGCAAAGGCGCTGGATCTGGCTTTCACAAGCATTGCTGAATTTCAGGATCAAGCGCGCGACGGGAGTGCAACTGCGGCCGTTCCCCGATGGCCCATGATTGTCTTGCGCAGTCCTAAAGGATGGACCGGGCCGCAGGAAGTTGATGGAAAAAAAGTGGAGGACTTCTGGCGCGCGCATCAGGTACCCGTTGCTGCGTGCAGGGAGGACGAATCGCATCGTCTGATACTTGAAAAATGGATGCGCAGTTATCAGCCAGAGGAATTGTTCGACATTAGTGGCAGGCTTAAACCCGAGCTGCGGGCGCTTGTACCCGTGGGCAACAAACGTATGGGATCGTCTCCTTATGCAAATGGAGGGCGTCTGCGACGCGAGCTCAGGACTCCCGACATCCATGATTTTGCGCTTGAGATTGGTCAACCCGGTAGCACCAGTGGTCAGGCGACTGAACAGTTTGGCCGTTATCTTAGCGAGATTTTCAGACGCAACCACGATAACTTTCGCCTGTTTGGCCCGGATGAAACGGCTTCAAACCGACTCTCACCGGTCTTCGATGTCACAGACCGTACCTGGATGGAATCTCTCAAAGATTATGATGAACAACTAGGCCGTAATGGACGGGTGATGGAAATTCTTAGTGAACATCAGTGTCAGGGATGGCTCGAAGGTTACCTGCTTACTGGCCGCCACGGACTGTTTAACTGCTATGAAGCCTTTATCCATATTGTGGATTCAATGTTTAATCAGCACGCGAAATGGCTTAAAGTGGCGCGCAAACTGGGCTGGCGGAAGCCTGTTTCATCGCTCAATTACCTGCTCTCTTCCCATGTCTGGCGACAGGATCACAACGGTTACAGCCATCAGGACCCGGGTTTTATCGATCATGTTGCCAATAAAAAAGCCGACATAGTACGAATTTATCTTCCGCCGGATGCCAATACTCTCCTGTGGGTGGGTGATCATTGTCTGCGTACCTGGGACCGCATCAATGTGATTGTTGCCGGTAAGCAGCCTTCACCTCAGTGGCTGGATATGGACAGCGCGATTGCTCATTGTGAAGCCGGAATGGGAGTATGGGAATGGGCCAGCAGCGCGGGTGAACCCGATGTCATTATGGCGTGTGCTGGCGATGTACCAACAATGGAAACGTTGGCAGCAGTCGATTTATTACGCGCCTATCTGCCTGACTTACGCATTCGCGTTGTGAATGTCGTTGATCTGCTTGCAATGCAAACACAGGAACAACATCCACATGGCAAATCCGAGGCTGAATTTGATGCCTTATTTACCTGCGAAAAGCCGGTGATCTTTGCTTTCCACGGTTACCCCAGCTTAATTCACCGACTCACTTATCAGCGTAACAATCATCAAAACTTCCATGTGCATGGGTTCAATGAAGAAGGGACTACCACCACACCTTTCGATATGACCGTTCTGAACGAACTGGATCGCTATCATCTGGCACAGGCAGCGATAATTCATGTGCCGGGACTGGCTGACCGCCATCCAGAACTGCTTGACGATCTTCAGGAACGTATTGCGGAACATCATCGGTACGTTCGGGAGAATGGGGACGACATGCCTGATGTAAAAAATTGGGTATGGGCAGGGAATGAATAGATTAATTGGAAGAGACGTCTCCACATACATATAAGGGGTATAACTCACAGTCTGTGATTATGCCTCTATACTTTTATTTATTAATAATTCAAGGTAGGCAAAATTACGAGCTTGAAGATACATGGCATGTTATGTATTCTGATTATTATCAGAGGGTTAGTGGTGTTTGCAAAATAATCATCATGTTAATGTGAAATTGTTAATGATTCATATTTTTTTCAACTGCAAAAAAAAATGAGTAGCCTAAAACAGATAATTCATTGTGTACATTAAAACTTGAAGCCTTCCTTGTTAACATTCTTGATGCCTTTAGTTTAAATTTTTAGCCTAAAAGGTGGTTTGGAATATAATTGATAGAAATTCACAGATAGCACTCTATTAACCATTCCCGTTACACATAAAATCGTCACCATCTAAAAGTGGTTTTTAGGCATTTCACCTAATATTTTTGGTGCTTTTGATGCATTTGGTAATAATACTATAAATAAACATGCTATATATTCATTCTTAATTTTTAGTGCTGTTTTTTAGGTTGTTAATTAATTGTCGCATTATAGTCCGGGCAGCCCAAATATCAATCTAAATAACATCATATTTAATTGTCTTCCGTTCGAAAACTCACGCAGCTTACAGTTACAGATTGTAATACACTCTCTGGTTCATATTACTGTATGCATGTAACTGTCTAATATGACATTCACTCATCATGTAATTTGCTCACTTCCACAAGTTACTTTGGACCGTAAATGCATGAAAATTCCAATCCTCCTTTCCTCAGGTTCAGCTAAAGATATCGGTGCTGCCATTTTTGCCGGTGATTTGACATCACTTGAAGCCACGGAATGGTATCTCAGCCGTATTGATCTGCATAATCAGGGAGGTGCTGAAATTAACGCCGTCAGAAGCGTTTCGCTAACGGCACGTGAAGAAGCAATGCGTGCTGATCTTGAGCTGGCACAGGGGCGTTCAAGAGGTCCTTTACACGGTGTTCCATATCTTATTAAGGATAACGCCTTCACTACCGACGGCTGCTTTGCTTCTGCAGGAGCAAGTGCATTGAGTGAGTTTCTTCCACCTTATGAGGCGACCGTTGTAACTCGCCTGAGAGAAGCGGGTGCTGTCCTGCTGGGAAAAACCAACCTGACCGAGTTTGCTGATTTTGTGTCTGACATCATGCCATCCGAATACAGCGGTGCAGGGGGGCGGGTCCGAAATCCACTGGGCACGCTGTATGGTCGCGGGCAGGGATCCAGCATTGGTTCAGCTGCTGCAGTTTCAGCAGGATTCTGCGCATTTGCCATCGGTTCTGAAACGCAGAATTCGCTTCAGACACCCGCAGTACACAGTTCAGTTGTTGGCTTTAAGCCAAGTGTTGGTCGTGTCAGCCGCTATGGTTTTATTCCTCTGGTTCCCAGCCAGGATTCTCCGGGGCCCCTAACACGCACAGTGCGCGACGCACAACTGGTTTATGAGGCGATAGCAGGTACTGATGTGAAGGATACGGCGACGCTGAAAGAATTTGCCGCAGAAAGGCACGCCGACACTCTATTAAACGGGTTAAGGATAGGTGTACCGAGACGCGCGATAGCCGACAATATGATATCTGAAAGCAGCCAGCATGCTTTTAACCGGCTGCTGAAATCTTTGTCACAGGCAGGCGCCACTATTGTTGACCCCTGTGACCTGCCTTCTGCTGAGCAGCTGCAGGAGGTCCGTTCCTGTGTTTTTCGTGTGGAATTTCGTGAGAGCCTGAACATACTGCTGAAGGCACTTTCACCCTGCGGCATGACTTCCCTGAAAGACATTATTGCCTGGAATAAGAAGCACCCGGAAAGTATCCCTTATGGGCAGTCATTACTTGAAGTAGCGGATTCTGCGCCCGAAATTCACTCGCGAGAATATATCCGCGATCGGCGACATGATCTTGTTTTAAGCCTCGATGCAGGTATCAGTGCGGCACTGAAGTCAGGCCAGGCTGATGTTCTCCTCTCTCCTATGTCCGCTGCGGCTAAATGCACAGGTAAAGCCGGGGCTCCTGTGGTTGCGGTTCCGGCAGGGGAAGATGCTGAGGGGCTGGCCTTTGGTATTACGGTATATGCCGAGCCGGGCCAGGATAATAAAGTGCTTCGGGTCGCAGGGTTGATTGAAGGTGTGGTGGGAGCGCGAATTATACCCGAGCTGAATAGATCCTGATCGTCTAAAGTCTCTGACTGGTAGTCATTTTCTGATGGGAGCGCCGCCGGTTAAATTCACGAGTATCGGTTCAACAAAACGAAAGGGCTGCCCTCTGGCAGCCCTTTTCATTGATTTAATTTCAACATGCTTTATTTGATCAGGCGTGCGGTCATATGAACCTGATTTCCTGCGTAGGCTCCAGTGATGCTGTAGCCTGCGCCAGCCATTTTTGCTTTAGCGGCGATTTGAGCTTCTGCTCCGTCGAGAGTGGAGGCCGTAGCAGTGATGGTTTGTGCGAAGCTGGCAGTCGAAATCAGAGAAAGAGCGATAACGGCAGCGATAGTTTTGATGGTTTTCATGGTCAGTTCCTGAGAGTTATTTTTGAATTTAAGAGACGTTGTGTCTCGATGGGATGCATATTAGGCATTCTGGCTTACGATGAAAATCGCATAAATATGCTGAAGTAAATCAAAAAAACTGACAAAGAAAACACCATGGATCATAGGTGACGATTCACTGAAGAGGCAAACTTAACTGTCCACTAAAATGAGACGATGATTACACCTAAACGTCATTGATGGTCTTTTTTGTTTACGTTAATTTTGCTCCATCGGCAGCGAATACTCGCTCCTCATAGTCACTTTTGGAGAAGACCATCATGATCGAATTAAGACTCTCAGACACTCGCGGACTAGGCGACCACGGCTGGTTACACTCACGCCATACTTTTTCATTTGCAAATTACTGGGATCCAAAGCAGACCGGATTTTCTGACCTTCTTGTTATCAATGACGATCGGGTATCCGGTGGGCGTGGTTTCGGTGCGCATCCGCACAGCAACATGGAAATTATCTCTTATGTGCTGGATGGAGCGCTGGCCCACAAGGATTCCATGGAGACAGGTTCCGCTATCGTCCCGGGAGATGTTCAGCTTATGAGCGCAGGCTCCGGGGTGACCCACAGCGAGTTCAACAATTCAAAAGAAGCAGGGGTCCATTTTCTGCAAATCTGGGTCGTCCCTGCTGAGAAGGGTACTGCACCGGGCTATCAGCAGGTGAGTATTGCAGAGGAGGAGAAACGCGGTCAGTTCAGACTCATCATTTCACCAGATGGAGAGGATGCATCACTCAAAATAAAACAGGACGTGCGCATTTTTGCCGGACTGTTTGATGGTGATGAGCTTCAGACATTTACTCTGCCTGAAAACCGATATGCTTACATTCATGTCGCTAAGGGCAGTATTACGGTGAACGGTATCACTTTCAGTGAAGGGGACGGAGCACGAGTGCGTAATGAAACCGAACTGACATTCTCTGACGGAAAGGAGGCTGAAGTGCTCCTGTTTGACCTGCGTCCGGTAGAGGTTAACCATCCGACGCGATAAGTAAAAAAAGACCGGCTGAGCAGCCGGTCAAATCCCTTAGTATTTTTTTAACAGCCATAAAGTGATGTGTGGCTGTTTTTTTATGACCGGCCTTATGGACCGGCTGCTTTATGCTTAAGTTATGTAATCTAACGACACCTGCAAGCCGGTAGCTCTACTCAGGTGCAATCAGATATCGCGCGACGGGCATTTCTTCACCCTGATGAAAGACATAAACGCGGGTCTGTATTTTCTGGTCGTTCATGGTGTAGCGCTCAAGCTGGCGCAGATGTTCCATCCAGGAACCCACGACGAACGTTTCAACGAAGATGCCCGGCTGGAGAATATCCTCATAAACCGCCCAGTTGATGGCTCCGCCGCGACGACGCACACGGCGCATGTCTTGCATGCAGACCGTAAAGTCTTGAGCATCTTGCTGAAGTATCTGATATTCATAGCTCACCCTGACCGGTCCACGATCGTGATGAATATCCAGTGCCGAGACAGTCTCACCTGTTTCACTGATGTCCAGATTCAGGTCGGGATCTTTATCAAGACGCCAGCGCAATACGGTGAGACAGGCAAGTACCATCCCCACTGTGGCGACGCACAGCGACACCGGAATGCTGAAGCGCGAAGCAAGCTGTCCCCAGACTGCGCTGCCTACGGTCATTGAACCAAAGAAAACCGTCAGATAAACCGCCAGTGCGCGCGCTTTAACCCACTTGGCCGCGCTGCGCTGCGCGCCCAGGTTGAGCGTGGAAAGCACAGCTATCCAGGCAAAGCCTGTGAAAAACTCGAAGGCGTTAAGCAGCCAGAAGTGACGGATAAATGCCAGCGCAAGCATTGTCGCGGCGAAGAGCAGGCTTGCCAGTACCATCAGCCGATCGGCATTAAACCGCTTACGCAGGAGGGGCAGCAGCACGGCACCGCAAATAGCACCGACGCCGATAAAGGCCAGCATGATGCCATACCCTCCCGGCCCCAGTCCCAGCTCCCGACGGGCAACCAGTGGGAGGAGCGCCCACCCGGCACTGCCGAACACAAAGAAAGCCACAGTACGCACCAGTACGTTACGCAGCACCGGAGCAGCATGAACGTACCGGACGCCCGCCCGCACGGCTGAGAAGAAGTGCTCCGGCGGGAGACGCTGCACGCTGGGTGCTTCCTTCCAGCGATAGAGCACCCACGCTACGCCCAGCACAGATAGCGCATTCAGCATGAACACCATCCACGGCCCGGCAAACGACAGGATCAGACCACCCAGCGCCGGACCGATGGCGCGACTGATATTGATACCCAGCGAGTTCAGTGCAATGGCGGGACCCAGTTCACTTTTGTCGACCAAATCGGGCACGATGGCCTGGAATGGCGGTGAGCTCATGGCAGCGCCTGCACTCATCAGGAAGGCGGCAATCAGCAGCACCAGTGGCGTGACGTGTCCGGTATAGGAGAGGACCGTCAGGCCCGCCGCAGCGATAAACACCCAAAGCTGAGAGAACAGCAGATATTTTCGCCTGTCGATAATGTCTGCCAGTACGCCGGAGGGCAGGGCAAACAGGAACATCGGCAGGCTGGCGGCCGCCTGCACCATCGCGACGTTCAGCGGATCGGCGCTGAGCGTCAGCATGGTCCAGTTAACGCCAACATCATTCATCCAGGAACCGATGTTGGACACCACTGTCGCAATCCACAACATGCGGAACACCGGCTGCTGCAGGGGTTGCCAGGGTGAGACCGATGCGGCAGGGGCGGGAGTATTTTCCGCATCCTGCGTCACGTCATTAATATCATTAACCTGCGCCATGGCGTACCCCTCTTTGCCTGCCGGCACCGATGCGCCACTGTCCCGGCCCGGTGATGGCCAGCGTGGTAAAGATAATTAACAGCAACCAGCCAAACTGGCCTTCTGCGATGCTCCAGTCCGGATGCACAAACACCATCGCAACCAGCAATACACCGATAATCGGCAGACAGGCTAACCGGGTGAAGACGCCAGCCAGAATGAAAATCGGACAGACGACCTCTGCAAAAATAGCCGGAATCAGGCTTATGTAGGGACCGAGGCCGAATGGATCCTCGATGCGCGTCAGTTCTTCGCTGAAGTGAAACACTTTTGGCAGGCCGTGCACGTGCAGTAACAGCAGGCAGCCAGTGAGTCGCAGGAAGAACAACCCCGCATCAATGCGGGGCGGCTGAGAGAATAGACTCTTCATGTTAATCAGAACGCGAAGCAGCTGCAGCCGAGCGCGCCCCAGAAGGCGTTCTCCTCGGATACCGGCATGTTGGCGCCGCGAGCAATATCATGCGAGTGGGTATGCACGCCGCACGGGCCGCTGCACTGGTGCGGCATCTGCTGCATGCCCACCCGGGTTTGCGCTGTTGGCGGTGCGCTACGGTAGTGACCCGGTACTTTCACCACCGGTGACCACTCTGGCAGCACAGGAATTGACGGCGGCGCTTCACTGCTGAACGAGCCCGCGGCATACACGATATTGCCGTCGACAAGAGTCAGCACCGACTCAATACCTTTGATCTCTTCTTCCGGTACGCTGAAGTAGTCCTTGCTCAGCACCACCATGTCGGCCAGTTGCCCTGCAATGATCTGGCCTTTTTTACCCTGCTCGCTGGAGAACCAGGCACTGCCCTGCGTCCACAGCATCAGCGCGGTCTCACGGTCGAGGCGGGCGTTGACGTCATACATCTGCATGCCGCCGACGGTACGGCCGGAGACCAGCCAGTAAAGCGCGGTCCATGGGTTATAGCTGGCAACGCGCGTCGCATCCGTACCCAGACCCACCGGCACGCCGGTTTCCAGCATACGTGCCACCGGTGGCGTATGACGGGTCGCTTCAATGCCGTAACGCTCAGCAAAATATTCGCCCTGGAACGCCATACGGTGCTGTACCGCAATACCGCCGCCCAGCTCTTTGATGCGATCGATATTACGTTGCGTCACGGTTTCAGCGTGGTCGAAGAACCAGTGCAGACCGTTGAACGGGATGTCGCGGTTCACTTTCTCGAACACGTCCAGCATGCGGCTGATCGATTCATCATAGGTGGCATGCAGGCGGAACGGCCAGCGGTGTTCAACGAGATGGCGCACCACGCGCTCCAGCTCATCTTCCATGCCCGGTGCCAGGTCCGGACGCGGCTCAAGGAAATCCTCAAAGTCGGCGGCGGAGAACACCAGCATCTCACCGGCACCGTTGTGACGGAAATAGTCGCTGCCCTGACCCGGCGTCAGCATGTCCGTCCATTTCTCGAAATCTTCAAGTTCGTGGCCGGGACGCTGAGTAAAGAGGTTGTAGGCGATGCGCAGGGTCATCTGCTTTTTCTCATGCAATTCAGCGATGACTTCGTAGTCTTCCGGGTAGTTCTGGAAGCCGCCGCCTGCATCAATGGCGCTGGTCAGGCCAAGACGATTCAGCTCACGCATGAACTGGCGGGTAGAGTTCACCTGTTGTTCAAGCGGTAACTTCGGACCTTTTGCCAGCGTAGAGTAAAGGATCATGGCGTTCGGACGGGCAATCAGCATCCCGGTCGGGTTGCCGTTGCTGTCGCGCTGGATCTCACCGCCCGGAGGGTTAGGGGTATCTTTGGTATAGCCCACCACTTTCAGTGCGGCACGGTTAAGCAGGGCGCGGTCATACAGGTGCAGAACAAAAACCGGTGTATCCGGTGCCGCTTCATTGATTTCATCCAGCGTTGGCATGCGACGTTCAGCAAACTGAAACTCCGTCCAGCCGCCGACCACGCGCACCCACTGCGGGTTTGGCGTACGCAGCGCCTGCTCTTTCAGCATACGCAGCGCATCAAATACTGACGGCACACCTTCCCAGCGCAGTTCAAGGTTGTAGTTCAGTCCCCCACGTATCAGGTGCAGGTGCGAGTCATTCAGACCGGGAACAGCAGTATGGCCCTTCAGGTCGATGACCTTCGTGCCTTCACAGTGATGCTGCATAACGTCTTCCAGGCTGCCTACTTCAAGAAACTTGCCGTCGCGGATGGCGACCGCATCGGCGATCGGATTTGCACGATCGACGGTATGAAATCGGCCATTGGTGAGAATGACGTCGGCTTTGCCAAGGGTAACCATAGGATCTCCTGAGATAAGTTGTCCAAAACGGTAGTGAAGACCGTGGACACTAATTGCCCTGCCGTAACAGCAGGATATTGGGATGGTGGAATTATGATCAGGAGGTCCGGAGAACGTCTAGTTATACAAAGGGATAGGTATACGTTCGTATAGTTATACGATCGTATAGTTATACCTAAAGATAATGTTTTGAAAATAAAAAGGTTCCTACACTGCGCTCAGACAGTTACCCACCTGGAAAGCGACATGAACATGACGCTCTTCAGTCATAAGGGTGCTGCCAATTGACGCCGTTTAAACATTCCACGGACTTTAGCAACCCTAACCTCAATGGGCCTTAACATGACCAATCGTAAGCTTGAAGTACTGACGCCGCAGAACAGCCAGATCATCTTTATCGACCAGCAACCTCAGATGGCTTTTGGCGTCCAGTCAATCGACCGTCAGGTTCTGAAAAACAACGTCGTTGCACTGGCTAAAGCGGCCAAAGTCTTCAACATCCCGACTGTACTGACCACCGTTGAGACTGAAAGCTTCTCCGGTAACACTTTCCCGGAACTGCTGGATGTATTCCCGGGTCAGGACATTCTTGAGCGTACGTCAATGAATTCATGGGATGACCAGAAAGTCCGTGATGCACTGGCTGCTAACGGTAAGAAAAAAGTGGTTGTTTCAGGTCTGTGGACTGAAGTGTGCAACAACTCCTTCGCACTGTGCGCCATGCTGGAAGGCGACTATGAAATCTACATGGTGGCGGACGCTTCAGGCGGCACCACTAAAGAAGCACACGATTATGCTATGCAGCGCATGATCCAGGCAGGCGTGATCCCGGTAACCTGGCAGCAGGTAATGCTGGAGTGGCAGCGTGACTGGGCACACAAAGATACCTACACCGCCGTGATGGATATTGCCAAAGAACACTCAGGTGCTTACGGCATCGGCGTTGATTACGCATACACTATGGTTCACAAAGCGCCTTCACGTCAGAAGAGCGAGCACCGTACCCTGGCGCCGGTTCCTGCGAAAATCCGTTAATCTGCTTTCAACTGTCCGGCTCTCAATGGCCGGACAGTTATTTAAACAAGGAGGACCCATGAGTCCTTTATTCATTTCTCTGGGGGCGGGTGCACTGATCGGTCTGATCTACTCGCTGCTTAAAGTACAGTCACCGGCTCCACCCGCTGTTGCCCTTGTTGGGCTGCTCGGCATGGTGATTGGCAGCTCGCTTGGCGGTAAGTTGCTTCACAATGAAGCATCAGCGTGGGTACCGTCTGACGCGCAGACTCAGCCAGTTGCCGTCAGGCAACTGGCTTCACCACAACTTATTGCTAAACAGGCGGGCTGAATATGCTGAAATCCTATTCTGTCTCGCTGGCTGTCGGGATCCTTGCGGGCCTGATTTACGCGGTTCTGGATGTGAACTCACCCGCACCACCGATTATTGCGCTGGTGGGTCTGTTAGGCATGCAAATTGGTGAACATCTCATCCCGCTGATTAAACGACTGGTTAATGGGCAGCCGGTTAACCTGCACTGGTTTCGACATGAGTATCACCATAAAATTGGCGACAACACTCCGCCCTCAGGTGACAAAACCCCCTAAGGATGTGCCTCATACAGGCCTGAGCATTATTTAAGGAAAAACAGCATGCAGCTGTCGCAGCGCATCGTCGTCGTCGATGATGAACGTTCTGTTCGCAATGGTCTTACCAATCTGCTCCAGTCTGAAGGTTATCAGACAGAAGCGTTCGATTCGGGCGAATCTCTTCTTTGTGATGAAGCCGCGATGGCCAATGCCGCGTTATTTATCATTGATGTTCAGCTGAAGGGCATGAGTGGTTTTGATCTTTTCATCAATCTTACCCGGCGGATGAAAAACCCGCCGGGTATTATCATTTCCGGAAACGGAGATGAAAATATGTTGCGGTATGCCATCAATCTGGGTGCCATCGCATTTTTACCTAAGCCGATCGATATCGATACGTTGTTTGAACACATACGAAAGGAATTTTCCTCGAAGGTAGCCCGTCAATGAGTACAACGCCGCAGACCTTTAACTCCACAGATAATGATGAAATCATTTTATCTGAGGAAATTACCTTTAGCCCGCTTGCGCAGGAAGGGAATATTGAATGGTTTCTGTGTCGTAACGCCAGCAGCGGCGATACCTTTGTGCTGGCGACGGCGTGTAATGAAGAGTCGGTATTTCACGTCACGCAGTTGCTGAAAAATGAATATGCACTGCGTCACAGACTCTCAGACAACTGGTCGCTAAGGCCGCTTAAACGAACGTATTACCGGGGAAGATATGCCCTGATTTACCGGGCATTTAATTACCGTACGCTGGCAGACCTGCTTTGCATGCCACCCGGCAGCATCACGGAGTTTCTTAACTGCGCCACATTACTTTGCACAACGCTAAGCATTGCCCACCAACAGGGGCTGGTACATGGCGATATTAAACCGGCAAACTTTTTTTTCAGTGATGACGGTACAGTTCATCTCGGTGGTTTCGGGTTGTCATCCGTTCAGAATGATTTGCTTATTCAGCCGCACTTGCCGATAGCAGGGGGAACGCTTGCCTACATGTCCCCTGAGCATACCTCCCGTTCTGCCCATCCAGTCACTCGTGTCAGCGATTTATACAGTCTGGGCATTGTGCTCTATGAGCTGCTCACCGGGAGACTGCCCTATGGGACCGTGGAAGGGGGGCATGCGGAATGGGTGCATCATCACATCGCCTCCGAAGCGCCTCCTCCTCACGTACTGCGTAAAAACGTATCGGTGGTGCTGTCTTCGATCATATTGAGGCTCCTGAAAAAATCACCGGAATATCGCTATCAGACGGCAGACGGTGTGCTGGCTGATCTGCGCCGCTGTGCCGCTACAATGATGCAGGATGGCATTATTGAGCCGTTCTCTCTCGGAACGCAGGATACTCAGACCGAGAGCTATTCAACGGAAGCGTTGTACACTGATCATCCGCAGGCTACCGATATTCTGGCCGCGTTTGATGAAGTCAGCCGAAGCGGTAAGCATGCACTTGTCGCAGTGAGTGGCGTGCCGGGTTCCGGAAAGTCGTCGCTGATAGCCTCGTCGCTGAGGTTACTGCGAAATAAAAAATCACTGCTTACCGTGGTAAAGGCAGACAAAAATTCACCTGTCCTGCCGTATGCTGTCTTTACCGCTGCTTTCAGAACACTGGCGCTGTACGTGCTGGGATTACCTGCGCAGGAAATGGCGCGCTGGAAAACGCACATTTCGCGCCTGATGGGAGAGCATGCCGGGCTGGCCGTGAATCTGGTGCCCGAGCTGGGGATATTACTCAACCAGAAGGCTGCCGTGCAGACGCACTCTCATTCCCGTGATGCCAGAGACCGTTTTAATCTGGTGGCATTCAGTCTGATCAAGGCCTTCACTGCCCCGGGCCGCCCACTGGTAATGCTTCTGGATGATATTCACTGGGCAGATCAGGCCACGTTGCATCTTTTACAGAATCTGCTGAGTCTGAGTGACGATATTCCCTTTCTTCTGGTTATCACACATCGGGACAGTGTTTCCTTACCCTGTCCCACGATAGCCGGTAATCTGAAGGGCATTCGCCAAAGTGCGCTGCGGATAACTGATATAACACCTGAGCCGTTGACGGTAAAAAGCATTTCCGCCTGGCTTGCCGGTCGGTTTCATACCCGCAGTGCAGCAACAGCGGAGCTGGCGGCGCTGATTCACGAGAAAACCGCCGGTAATCCGCTCGCCACTCAGGAATTTTTCCGGCAGGCTGTCAGTGATGGACTGATTACCTACAATGCCCCGTTCAGATGGGCGTATGATTCACTGGCGCTCAGAAACAGCCACTACACAGCTAACGTAGCGGCCAGCGTTTTACTGAATCTGTCTTCTCTCCCTTTGCCGACCCGCAAGTTGCTGGGGCAGATTGCGGCCCTGGGCAGTACAGGTGAACTTTCCTTGCTGAGCGATGTGACCTCTATAGATGTTACGGAAATCGCACGGTTATTGCTTCCTGCAGCGACTGCCAGATTTATCACGATGAACGAAACTGCCTACGCGTTCATGCATGACAGCATTCATGAAGCAGCTTTAAAGCTCCTTGATGATGAGAACAGGGATATTTTTCATCATGAGGCTGCACGTTACTACATGCAGGAATCTTCGCGGGATATGACCAGTGCGCTGCTGTTCAGAGCAGCGCACCACATGTTATCTGTGAATAATTTGTCCCTGCTTGCCTCCGATTATGACGGGGTCAGCCTGTTGCTGCTCCGCGCCAGCAGACGCGCAAAAAACAGTGGTGATTACGTTTCAGGGCTGCGTTATCTGCAGGCCGTCAGGTTGCTCAGTGAAAGCGTGGATATAGAAGTCTCCAGTGAGTATCTTCTTGAAGAGGCGGAGTGCGAATTTCTCAACGGTAATCTTTCCTCCGCGCTGGAGCTGAGTGACCGTATTCAGTCATCCCCCGGTGAAGTGGCAAATAAAGCCGAGGCGGCCTGCCTGATTGCAGAGATCCACATGCGCCAGTCAGACAGCAAGCTAGCGCTTGAAACGGCTCTCACGTGGCTTGCGGTGTTTGGCATCCAGCTGAACCGTAACCCGACGCAGGAAGAGTGTGATGAAGCCCGGATCGTACTGAAACAGGACGTGGGCAAAAATCCTTATACCCGCTTTCGTTCTCTCGGGCTGGTTAACTGTAAAAATACTGAGGCCGTGATGAATCTGCTGGCAGGCGCCAGCACGTTTGCCGCGTTTATTAATCCGCGTCTGCACTTCATGATTCTGTGCAGGCTGCTGCACCTGTCTATGTCGCGTGGTCTGACAGGCGCTTCTACACTGGCACTCTCCTGGTATGGCGTCGTGTGCGGCGATCAATACGACGAGTACAGCCGTGGGTTTGCCAGCGCCTTGCTGGCTCGTGAGCTGGTTTACAAACATGATTTTGTCAGCTTTAAGGCTCGCACGCTGCTGCCGCTTGACCAGGTCAGCGTATGGACTATGCCGATGAGCTATGCAATAGAGCGAGCGAAAGCAGCATTCGATGTTGGCGTTGAAACGGGTGACAGGACATCAGCCTGTCTCGCTCTGCGTCATCTGATAATGAACTATCTGGCCCGTGGCGATCATCTTGATGGGGTTTACACCTCTATTACTCGCGGGATGCTGTATGTCAGAAAGGCGCAGTACCGGGATGTCGAAGTAATCCTCGGCATGCAACTGGACTATGTTCTGTTTCTGCGAAAGCCGCGAGGGGAAGTGTTCAGTGGCGATAATTTTCTGTCACCCGTGCTCGAAGTCGTGAAGCCTGAACATGCTGTTGAGCCAATGTTCCTGATGCAATTCTGGTCACGCCTATATAAAGCCATGGCGCACTTTTTCGCATGCGAATATGCCGCAGCGTACCGATGGTTTAAGGATGCCGAACAGTTCACCGCATTTATTCCCGGGCATGTTCATATGCTTGATTATCATCTTTACAGCGCGCTTTCTCTGACGGTGCCGTTAAATTCGGGGACTATGACAGAAGAGTTACGACTTCAGCTGCAACCTCACCTTGAACGGATCGTGACCTGGTCTAACGAAAATGCCAAGACGTTCTCCGACAAGGAGACGCTGCTGCGTGCTGAACTTTGTAGACTTGAAGGCGATACGGCACAGGCCTTGGAGCATTTTGAAAAGACCATTACGTTGTCACGCGAAGGTCAGTTTCCTCATATTAACGCCCTGGCCTGTGAGCTTGCTGCTCGTATGGTATACGCACGAAACATGCCGTTTGCCGGTGACAGCTATATCAAGGGTGCCATTGCGGCGTGGGATCGGTGGGGGGCGGGGGCGAAAGTGCATCAGCTTGAAGCGCAGTATCCGGCGCTGGCAAGTCATTCATCCCAGACTGCGCTAAGCACGGTACCGTTTGAGCAAAGTGCAGTTATTAGTGACCTGCAGAGTATGGTGACAGCCATGCGAGCGCTCACGGAAGAGATCAATCTGGACCGACTCATCCATATTCTGATGATGATGCTCGTTGAGCGGGCCGGTGCACAGCACTGTATGCTGATTCGCCTGATAGACGGTAACATTCCTGAAATCCAGGCAAGAGCTTCTACCACGTCATCGGGAGTGAAGGTCAAAATTGTTCAGGAGTTGCCGACCGCAACCGATCTCCCTCTTTCGATATTGTCAGCGGTAATTCGTACAGGTCAGGAGATCCGCACCGGTAAACCTGAAGTATTCAGCCCGTTCAGCCAGGACAACTATCTGGTGGCATCGGGCGCTGCGGTGATGTGCGTACCGATGTTCAGACAGGCGCAGATGGTGGGGGTGCTCTATCTGGAAAATCGCCTGATGCCAGACGTCTTTACCGCAGAGCATTCCAGGATTGTTTCCATGCTCGGTGCCCAGGCAGCCGTGTCTCTGGAAACAGCCCGGCTATATGCGGAGTTGCTCGAAGAAAACATACAGCGTAGAAAAATCGAAAAGCAGCTTCGCGCCAGCCAGACCTCGCTTATGCTGGGTGAAAAAATCAGCCATACCGGGACATGGCACTGGCTGATACAACCCGATATCCAGTACATCTCTGATGAGTATAAGCGCATCATGGGACTGCCCGACCATCAAATGACAACCTCAATGGCCGAGTTTCAAAGCAGGGTGCATCCGGACGATCTTCCCTGCCTTAAGGCGCAAATAGACTCCTGGGCTCTTAAAGGCGAGGTGATGAAGGCGGAGTTTCGTATCATCCGTGACAATGGTGAATGCCGCTATATAGAAGGGATCGGGGAACCCAATGAGAACTGGCCAGAAGTAGCAGAATATTTTGGTACGCTCACCGACATTACCTCACAGCGTCAGGCGGAAGACGCAGTCAGAATAGCACAAGCGGATCTTGCCCGGGTAGCGCGCGCAACCACGGTAGGACAGCTGACTTCGTCAATCGCGCATGAAATTAATCAGCCTTTAATGTCGATCGTAGCAAATGCCGGAGCAAGTCAACGCTGGCTGAAACGTTCCCCTGCCAATCTGGAGAATGTAAGCCATGGACTGGATGAGATTATCCGTGAAGGACAGCGGGCTGGTAATATCATTCGCGGTCTTCAGTCACTGACGCGCAAACAGGTAACTGAATTTTCGACGGCAAAGCTGCATCAAATTGCACGGGACATCATCGTGCTGACCCGACTGGAATTAGAACGCCGCAATGTGTCTCTGGATCTGGACTTAGTGGCAGTGAACGATAGGGTTTTCTGTGAAAGCGTTCAGATTCAGCAGGTCATGATTAATCTTGTCATTAACGCCATCGAGGCCATGTCCGATAACGCTGGCTCCCGCACTCTGCGGATTGCTTCATCTCAACCAGCGCCAGACATGATTCGTATCGATGTCGTGGATAATGGCACCGGCCTGCCAGATAAGGTCATCGGTAAAATCTTTGAGTCTTTTTACACCACTAAGCCGGAAGGGATGGGGATGGGACTGACCATCAGTCATGAAATTATTAAGCGACACGGTGGTGAGCTCAACGCAGAAAACCGGGAAGAAGGTGGCAGTCTGTTCTGGTTCACTTTGCCTCTGGAGCGTTAGATTATTTCTGACCGCCGCCGCGTAAGGCCATGCAGGGAGGATGTCAGGAATAATGAAATGCTGATAAGGGCTTTCAGGGTCTAACTGTCGCTAAGCAGCCCTAGTTTTTCCGATATCCGTACAAGCTCCGAAACAGACCTGACCATCATCTTTTCCATAACCCTGCGCTTGTGCACTTTCGCCGTAATCTCACTGATACCCATTTCAGCTGCTATCTGCTTGTTGAGGAGCCCCCTGATAATAAACTGCATAAGCTCATTTTCACGGGGTGTGAGTGAATGATAACGACCCGTGATCTCCCGCTTCTCCTGAGACAGGTGGGCGCTTTTTTCTGACAGTTCAAGGGCATCCTCAATGACGTTTATCAGCTTATCGGACATAACCGGTTTGGTCAGAAATTCAAACGCGCCGGCTTTCATGGCCTGGACCGTAATAGGGATTGTGCCGAAGCCGGTGAGGAAAATGGTGGGAATAGCGTAACCCCGCTCTGTAAGTTGAACATTAACTGCGAAACCATCAAAACCGGGCATGTTCAAATCCACTATCAGGCAGCTGGGGGTTTTGTAATCTGTTTGGTTCAGAAAATCAGATGGAGAGGTAAAAGCCGAAATCGCATACCCCTCGGAACTGAGAAGGTTTTGCAGCGAAGCGATGACAGATTCATCATCATCAACAATATATACAGTTTTATCCATGGCAGCTCATTATGGCTTCTATGATCCAGCTTAACAAGCCGTTAATATATCCTTTGCTTATGAATTACAAAACGTACTTTTTTACATACGATTATATTCTTTATCCTTCTGTGCTATCCAGTGTCACAAATATGATAAATTTTGGCTGAAAGGCCAATTTGATTATTTTAGTTACTTAAACAGGTATCATCTGAGAGGCGTTTAATGCTTTTAAAATGTCTGGATTGGGGTTTTGTTTACACGCCCCCCGAAATTGTAAAGCCTTATCGATAGCTGGATTTTTTATAAGCATATTGGAGCTTAGGGGCGAGACTTTTATCTTTCGCTTAAGTTTAAGCGATTTAAATAAATTCCACCGCTTCACATAAAATGTCATTGATAAAGAATGCTTCCATTATAAATGAAAATGCATTGTGTCCATAAAGAAGTGGGGGCGGGTTTAGTCAGAGCATCTGGAGTCCAGAGATGACTCTAAAATATTAAAAACCAGTATAAAATGATTGACAGAAAACATGAATTGGATTTTGAGAATTTAATGCGGATGACTCCTGAAGAGTTTAATCTTTGGCGTCAGCAGAAATATTTTCCGGTGCTACTTCTCAACATTAAAATACTATTCCTGCATTCACAATCGGGATGGCTTCTGCAGGAATAGATGATGAAACGTTCTTTCGTGTTCAAATCCCGGCGTATGGTTCACCGCCGAGCCAGAAGCCGGGTTCGTCGTCAGCCAGATAGCGGAGGCAAGGTGCAGTTTGGTAAAATCGTTAAAAATGTTAACAGTCAAAAGACATCTGTTCAGAAGACTGCTAATCCATAAAGTTACGGTGAAGGAGACTCTGAATGAAATATCCAGCATATGCGGCATATATCAGGCATAACCTACCTTTCAAAATCCGCTATTTGTACTCGCTTGCGGCATGGCTTACGTGAGCTACGGTCTCAAGGTGTGTCATCTGGTCATGACCGGAGCTGCAGTGATCGTCGGTTTTGCTGCTGTATATTACTGTACTGGCGTGACGGCCTCCCAGGCCCTGTCTTCGTTGTGTTTTTTAATGGAGACGTTCACCACGCTTGGATATGGCGATATCACCTAAAAGACAGATTGTATGCGGCTACTGAGGCGGTGACAGGGTCTGTAAGAATAGGAACCGTTTCTAAAAACAGCATTCTAAGCGGACGCTGGCAGCCATTAACTACCATATTGAGCGCGGGCACGGCGCTACTTTCCATCTGCAACCCGCCGCACTCAGACGAGAGGTCTTTCACTTTTTTTCATGACGAGCATAAACAGGCCAATTACGATCAGCACGATACAGGTTTTTAGTGTATTCACAGATATATCCTCTCCAGGCGGCCGCAGAACTTAATATGCCCACGGCCTTCGAAATCATTTGACCAGCTCAGCTGACATGTAAGCTCCGTTAGTAAAACGCGCGCTGGTTATTTTGTATGAGGAACCTGACTGTTTGGCTTTAAGGGCAATCTGCGCTTCAGCTGCATCCAGTGTAGTGCCGTTTGCCGTAACGCTCTGGGCAAATCCCGAAAATGAAACGAAAGTAAGTGCAGTAACAGCAACGAAAGTTTTGATGGTTTTCATGGTCTTTTCCTTTATACGATTTCTGGTTGTAAGGCGGTCCGCCTCGATGTGATGCATGTTAAGTGACCGGGTATCCTGAGAAAATACCTGGATTATGGTGAAGTAAATCAAAAAAACTGAACATCTCTGGTCAGCTGCTTCAACATAGGGGAGATAAAGGGTAAAGGGAGTATGAAAAGATCGGAAAAACAGTTAAAAAAATCATTTTTAAGCTGAAGTTCCTGCAAGCCTGCTGCCAGAACAAAAATTATAGAAATGAAGATTTATTGGATTTTTATAAAGAATAATCTCGTTTGAAGTGAGTGTTATCTCCTTACAGTGTTTGGCAATTATCCCTTTGTATAACTATCTGTTGGTATAACTATCCCTTTGTATAACTTCCACATTTGGAACGGTCGCCGGATAATCTTCCTATAAACAACGCTCAGGCTCGCCCACCAGACTAATGTGCGCGCATATCCTTATGAACTGGCCTTAATGGAAAATGATATGGAAACCGTTAACCCTAATCAGAAGATGGAAACGGCACGCAGTAAAATTATGGGGGCCGTCATCCAGGATATTCTTCCGTGGATAGAAGCAAACCTTTCTGACGAATCAATACGCGTCAGGAGCGTGACTGAACGCAGTGGCTACGGTCACTGGCACTTTCAGCGAGTGTTCCGTAAGCAGACGGGCGTAAATCTGGCGACCTATATCCGGATCAGGCGCATTGTCAGAGCAGCTTATTCGGTGGCTTTTACTGAGAAGGAAATCATCGACATTGCCATAGAAAATGGATTTTCAAGCCAGCAAAATTTTAGCCGAAGCTTTAACTGCCATTTCAGAGTTGCGCCGACTACGTTTCGTAAAAAATGTAAAGGGCGGGAAGTTATCTTCAAAATGATGACAAGTGATATTCAGTATGCGTATGACTGGATTTTCTTTGATGCAGCTCATCATGTGATTTAGAAAAAAACCGGAAAGCCGATCATAAAAAATGCATTCGCAGAACTGGTCTTAAAATTATTGAGATCGATTTGAGCGATTCGTTTTCATCATAATTATTTCGGCCATATGGTATTTGACAGTTTCTGCGTCTGATTGATATGTGAGAAATATAAAAGTACGTGCGTGTTAAAAATTAATAAATATTATAAATGCCACTGGGGTGTTTTATTTCCGGATCTCCGGTTGATGTTTAATCCATCCTGATGAGGAATTAATGAAAGCGAATTATCTGGCGCTAATGGCGTCTTGTGTTTTTTTTACGGGGCAAGCATCTGCTGCCGAGATTTATAACAAAGACGGGAACAAACTGGACCTTTATGGCCTGGTGTCGGGACTTCATTACTTTAGTAAAGATAAATCCCAGGATGGCGACCAGTCATATATGCGTATCGGCTTTAAAGGTCAGACACAGATTTCCGATTCTCTGATTGGCTACGGCCAGTGGCAAAGTCAGTTCAATGCTAACCAGCCGGAGAGTGACAGTAACTCGATGTTTACCCGACTGGGTTTCGCCGGAATTAAGGTAGGCGACTACGGTTCGTTTGACTATGGCCGCAACATCGGGGTGCTGTATGACTCGCTGAGCCAGACAGATATGCAACCCGAGTTCGATGCGCAGACTTATAACACCGACCAGTTTATGTTCCGCCGTGGCAATAGTTTGGCAACCTACCGTAACACCGATTTCTTTGGACTCGTGAATGGACTGGATTTCGCGCTGCAATATCAGGGTAAAAACGAAGGGGGAGGAGAACCTGGTGCCCGTGATGTCCTCCGTCAGAACGGCGATGGCTACGGCATGTCGGTGGCATATGCCTTCGGGAATGGTTTTAAAGCGGTGGGAGCCTTTACCAGCTCCGATCGAACCAATGAGCAAAACAGCAGTAGCGGCATTATGGGGCGGGGCGACCGGGCAGAAGCGTATTCCGCCTCGCTTAAATATGATGCTAACAACGTCTATCTGGGGGTGATGTACACCCAGGCCTATAACGCTTCGCGTTTCGGCAGCAGCTCAGGTGCAGGCGTATATGGCTATGCCAATCAGTCAGATATTTTTGAAGTGTTCGCACAATACACGTTTGACTCAGGGTGGGTGCCCTTTATTGCCTATAACCAGGCACGCGCTAAAGACCTAGGCCAGGCAGGAAACGGAAAAACATATGGTAATCAGGATTTTGTGAAATTTGTCGATTTTGGTGGGTCATATCTGTTTAACCGAAACATGCTGGCGTATGTGGATTACAAACTTAACCTGATTGATAAAAGCGACTTTTCGCAAGCAGCTGGCGTATCAACGGATGACATCATGGCCGTCGGCCTTGTGTACCAGTTCTGATTAAGCCGTCGTTTAACCGCATAAATCTGAGGAAATCATGAACCAAACTCTGAAATTTGTCACACTCACCTGCAGCCTGCGCGCGGGTTCATTCAATGCGGCAATTGCTAACGCGCTGCCAGAGCTGGCACCGGAAGGTGTTGTCTTTGAACATCTGGGGTCACCAGGCCTTTTCCCGCATTACAGTACGGATACGGAAGCAGAGGGTTTTCCGGCTGAAGTCATTGCGATGGCTGAAAGCATAATCAGTGCTGACGGCCTCATCATTATCACACCGGAATACAATCACTCCATTCCGGGCGTACTGAAGAATGCCCTCGACTGGCTCTCACGTGTTTCACCGCAGCCCATCGCCGGAAAGCCGGTGCTGATTCAGTCCGCCTCGCCGGGCAAGCTGGGCGGCGTTCGCGCGCAGATCCATTTGCGTCAGATCCTCGGTTATTTCGATGCGCGTCTGCTGAACAAACCCGAAGCCATCATTGGCGAGGTGAGTGGCAAGGTGACAGACGGCATCCTGACCGATGAATCAACCCGCCAGTTTCTGTCGCGCCAGCTGACGGCGTTCAGAGACTTTGCAAGAAAATAATCGTTAATCAGGTCGCGCGGGGCTGCTTCCATCCCCGCATTATTAATACGCGCATCAGGCTGATTATTAACACAGGCCAGAACCTGCGGCCGTGCTGAACGCGTCACTCTCAGACAGGTACCACTATGTTACAGACTGCAGCGGGTCCATCGGCAGTAAAACCTCTGGTTTATCGTCAGTGTAGTTCCATGTTAAGACCGGAAGTCAGGGTTAGCCTGATCAATAACAAAATTACCCTGAATGTATTGATACCCTCACAGCAGTCTGACGGGAAAGATATTCTTATTACCGGCGGCGCCTCATCCCAGCAAGGTTTGCGAGATGGTGTCGTATTTTCAGTCATACAGGAAATGATTCAATGGATAGAGTCTCATCTGGATCAAAACCTTTCAGTGGAAAGAATATCTGACAAAAGTGGCTATTCCGTATGGCATTTCCAGCGAAAGTTTCTGCAATTAACGGGACTCAACGTTTATGAGTACGTTCGTATTCGTCGCGTCATCAACACAACTTTTATCCTCATAAGAACGAATAAACGCATCCTCGACGTAGCTGTTGAGAACGGGTTCAATTGTCAGGCCTCTTTTACGCGCACCATAAAAGGCATTACAGGCTTTACACCAGCAGTCATAAGAAGAAAATTCAGAGATGAAGAAAATCAATGGATTGAAATGATTGAAAGTCTGATTAATCCACGCTTAAAAAGCTGATGACATGACTTATTGAATTTTTATATTGCCCGAACTAAATCCTCCGGACATGAAGTAATGCATTATTTGCGGCCAGTTATGATAAATGAGCATGGCCGCAAATGGGGCAATACTTACTCTTTATTTAACAGGGATAAATATGAACGTTAAAATGAAAGCTGTTGCGGTTCTTCTCGCTGCACAAATGAGCGCAGCCTTCGCTGCCGTACCAGATAACTCACCTGAACCAACGGCAGGGGTCAGTGCCTTCCTGAAGGCCCTCAACAGCGGCGGGGGTAAACCAATTGAACAACTTACTCCCGCCGCGGCTCGCGCGGTGCTTATTGGTGCGCAGAAGGGCGTAACACTGCCTCCTGCGGACGTCTCTGAAAAAGTGATCAACGTACTTGGCAAGCCGCTGACGCTGACGGTAGTTAAACCGGAGAATGCTTCGGGAACTCTGCCGGTATTCATGTTCTTCCATGGTGGTGGCTGGGTATTGGGTGACTACCAGACACACGAGCGTCTGGTCCGAGACCTTGTCAATGAATCAGGAGCTGCGGCGGTCTTTGTCAACTATACGCCGTCACCTGAAGCGCATTTCCCGGTCGCTGTGACTCAGGCTTATGAAGCCACAAAATGGGTTGCAGAACACGGTAGCGAAATCGGCATTGATGGTTCACGTCTGGCGCTGGTGGGGAACAGCGTAGGGGGCAACATGGTTGCATCAGTTGCATTACAGGCTCTGCATAATCACACGCCAGCTATTCGTTATAACGTTATGCTGTGGCCTGTTACCGACGCTGATTTTTCTGATGCATCTTACCAGCAGTTTGCAGAGGGACATTTCCTGACAAAGAATATGATGAAATGGTTCTGGGATAATTACACCACATCAGATGCAGATCGTAACAACATCCTGGCGTCACCGCTTCGGGCGACAACCGCAGAACTGGAAGGATTGCCCCCAACACTCATTCAGACCGCTGAGCTGGACGTTCTTCGTGACGAGGGTGAAGCATTTGGTCGAAAACTGGATTCTGCCGGGGTACCGGTAACGGTGACCCGCTATAACGGAATGATCCACGATTACGGCCTGCTTAATGCCATCAGTCAGGAACCCACTGTCAGGACTGCGCTTCAACAGGCTTCTTCAGAAATTAAATTACATCTGAAGTAACCCGGAGCTGTCTCTAATACGAGCGCTTAGATAAGCAAAAGACCCGCGTAGCGGGTCTTTTCCACTGGGAGCGGCCAGTGGTCTGGGATTTCTCAATATAGGTGAAAGCCAGAAAAGGCCACCTCTCGGCAGCCCTTCTGGCAATTCCTTTTGCGACCATGATTATTTGGTCAGACGCGCGGTCATGTGTACCTGATTGCCGGCGTAGGCTTCGGTGATGCTATAACCTGAACCAGCCATTTTAGCTTTAGCCGCAATTTGTGCTTCTGCGCCGTCCAGCGTTGAGGCCGTAGCTGTCACGGTCTGGGCGAAGCTAGAAGAAGAGATAAGTGCCAGCGCTGCTACTACAACAAAAGTTTTGATGTTTTTCATGGTCATTTCCTGAAAGTTAAGTTTTCATTTGGAGGCGTTCTGCCTCGATGGAATGAATACTACCCTCATAAATGATTGCTGAATATCGATAAGAATTGTCATTGCAGTTCAAATATTTTGAATAAAAGCAGGTGGCTAAGATTTTGCCATCCCGGACTTTCCACATCGTGCATCGGTATGACCGGCGGCACCAGAAGCCGTCATATCAGACTTCTCAGCAGGTAGTCCGAAGCGG
The DNA here is from genome assembly GCF_051302795.1 of Pantoea sp. E2023-21. NCBI lineage: Bacteria > Pseudomonadati > Pseudomonadota > Gammaproteobacteria > Enterobacterales > Erwiniaceae > Pantoea > Pantoea sp. E2023-21. The sequence continues at coordinate 123,686 of NZ_CP195346.1, forward strand.
CAAGGTTATCTTTTCTTCAATATTCCCAGTGCGCAGAATGCTATTTAACTTTATTATCAATAAGATACATAAGTTCGCGAAATACTTATTATGTTAAATGAAGTATCTAAACGCGTACTCAAATCACCATCAGCTCATCACCTTCACCAATAATCTGTAACCCGCGATAATCCTAGCGACGGACTGTTGAACTAACATTATTTTACCGGATGTTCACAGGATAATTTCTTTTTCGTCTGACCAGGCCATGGCATCCACAATACCAGACCACGCTACCGGCCTCGCCAGCGGATAATTAATTATGTTCATACCATTAATGAGGTATATATCACAGGTTTTTGCAGACGTGTCCACTTTAATAATGCGCACCGTTTTCCGGGCAAGCCGCTGCCATTCTCTGCGCTCTCCGATATTTATCCAGTTTTCAGGGATTGCTGCTCTGATATTTTTCTCACCGTCTGACAATGTCATCTCTCTTTCAAGCTGCCTGATTTCAGCCGACAGCGCTTTTGCCCGCATGCTCAGCTCGGCCACATCCTGTGCGTGTTCAATGGCCGTAATGATGTTCTGGAGCCTGCCGGACAGCTCATCTCTTCGTGATGCCATAACCGACAGCCGGTCCGCCTCAGACTGTTGGGTAAACATACCGGATGCTCCTTTTAACAGGCCTGATATGAGAAAACGATCGGTTAGATCCCGGCGGAGATAGGCCGACTGACAGCGGTTTTCCCGGCGCATGGCGCAGACATAGTGGCCGTAACCTTTCGCCGAGATGCCGGACAGAATAATGGAGTGGCCGCACTGTTTACAGCGCATCAGGCTTCTGAATATGTTTATAAGGTAAGGATTGAAATTACTGTCTTTCCTGCTTTCAGGCTCAAAATTTATCAGCTGGGCGCGCTCAAAATCGTCTTTCTCAATTATTACAGGGTAATAGCCGGGTATTTCGTTATCGCCGGAGACGATGAGATGCCGGGAAGACTGCAAGACCCCGATGACGGATTTCTTCTTAATCAGGCGCTCGACAGAAGCAGAATGCCACTGGGAGGCTTTGCCTTTGAGGTTCTCAATGCCTCTTTCATTAAGCTCGCGACTGATTCTTACGTAAGACAGCCCATCCAGGCGTAAGCGAAAAATCTGCCGTATAACCTCTGCCCGGTCTTCCAGTACGTCAAAACCGTCGCGCGCGTCATTAACCCTGAGCCAGTAAGGGCATTTGGTCGTCATCACGCGGCCGCTCTGCGCCGCTTCCCTGCGTTTCTCAGCCCACGCCGCGCGCATACGCTTTGACTTAATCTCGCTTTCTTCATTCGCACGTTGAGCGATCAGGATAGCCCTGATGATGGCAAAGGGATCGTCTAGCGAATCACGAGTATAATGCGTGCTGTCGCTGAGGGTCACGACATCGATCCCAGCCTTGAGAATTGCGTGTAGCCGACCGGTTGCATCGCCGATTTTTTCGCGCGACAACCTGTCCAGGCTTTCGATAAGCAGCACGCTGCCGCTTTCTATGAGGTTACGCTGCACTGCCTCCATGAACGCGGAAAAGGCTCCCCGGGCAGCATGCTCACCGCGCCAGGCACTGAGGCCGAGGTCCTCAAACGTCACCGGATCGAGGTAGTAGTCAGTGTGTTGTTTAAGCCATTCATTAATTAGTCTTTTCTGCCTGCGGACGGAGTCGCCCTGAAGCTGTGACAGTGAGGAAAAACGTAGATAGGCAATCGCCCTTTTCATAACGATCTCCACAGCGAGCATTAATATGAGAGGGCATCTGCATGCAAGATTGCCGTTCTGTTGCGTTGAGATACGCATAAGGTCATCGGAAGAAATATAGCAAAACGTTAGGCCGGAAATGCCTGGTGAGTTCAATTTCTGGATTTTTTCAGTCCTATAGCGGCCATAGTTACGCATTAGACTTAGGTCATAGCTGAGTTACGAGTAGATTTTAAAACGTCAATTGGCTCCCGGCGGGTAAGAGCATACTTAACAGAAATATCCTGAATGTTGCTTCAGGAGAGTATCAGCCTCATGAAGTTGTTGCTGATGCCTTGTATTAGGCAGACAACATTATCAGCGATAAGGTGGCAAAGGATAACGGAAAATAACTGTACTATTTTCTTATTTGAGACATTTTAATAGTTGATGAGATATTGTTACGTCTGTTTACCGGCGTCGAAATACTTAAGTAACTTTTTCCGCATGCCATACTGGCCATCCTAAAGACCGATAATTCACTGTTAGCGGCACAGGTACAGTAGCGGACTTATTGAGATGATGAGCCCGGCCAGCTAGGGCGAAGATGGATTGGAGTGGTTGATATCTTAGACTGCATAGTAATACCAGCCTGGATGAGGTTTTTGAGGTATTATAGTCGATAAGTCTGAATAATTCCGTGAAACTGAGAATTTATTGCTGAGCCAGCGCATTTTGTGGATAAATATACATATCTTGAACTCGCCTGCAGAATTAATTGGAATTTATACATGAAAATTGAATTTATTACTGACAGCTCCGGTAAACGTAAAGCGGCAATCGTACCCATTGAATTATTCGAAAAACTCATCAGCGACAACTGGCTTCCTGAACTATGGGATTCAGTCCCTCACCCGGAAGGTCTTAATGAGGAATCGAGGGTTCCTGGCATAGTAATGAACATCTCAATTGAAAAAGGCGTCACACTTCGTGCTGCGTGGCGTCTTTACCGCAATCTAACTCAGTTACAGGTTGCTGAGGCGATGGGTATTACACAGGCTACTGTTTCGGCGATCGAAAGAGGGTCAAAACCTCACTTTTCTACTATTGTAAAGCTGGCCGCGTTGTACGGTTGTGTGCCAGCGCAGTTAACAGATGAATGAGGTAATATGGTACCCGCGCCATCTGCAGGCGTTAAAAGCGAGCTGAAATAACGACTTTGCTACTATGCCTAAGCACACATAACATTAATTATAGAATAAGATCAGTAGCTTATAAAGGTGCGCTAAAACATAATTATGTTAATTTACTGCATTCACTTTTTGCAAGCTATTTTTTAGCTCACGCTTCAGAGGCGCTTATAATAGAGGCTGAAGTGTTACATTTAGTCTAGATGAATCACTACATCTCTTTTTTTTTATTACTGGGGAAGTCTGTGCGGAAATCCTCATCACGTATATTCAGATAAACAAGCAGCTCGGTGGCTCCTGACCCGGCCATACATACTCTGACATCATCACATTCATGCTAATCCCCGTATGCCCCATCATAGAATGTTCTAGCTGACCTGAAAAGATGGCAATACCGTCGTTCAGATGCTTATCGGATGTGAGCATCAAGTACAGTTTGTAGATTAGATTCCGTACGCTATTAGTACAAGAAATTTGCGGTGAGATAATAACTCCTGCAACGGGCTTTTTACACCAAAAGCCGTTTATTTGCCCGTCGTCTCCAACTTCATTTTAATAAACCACAGCATTTTCGAGGTGTCTGGCACCCAGTCGGTCGGCTTCATAGATATGGAATTAGCCATTATAATTTGTTGATTTCAAGCTATTAAAGTTTTGCAATACTTTTCACTGTAATGCAAAACCTATAATTATCCGTTTAAGGATTGAATAAAATATAGTAAAATTATTATTAACACATATCTAATGCCTCTTTTATCTCATCGAGCGCGAATTTTTTATTCGTATTGTTTAGGGATAAAACATGGTTGGCCATAAATTTGAATCGCTTTTCGTCAAAACCCGGAAGGTTTGATTTTTTTGCTTTAGCTAACAGTCTGGTATAAGTAAAGAAACCGATTGGGTACTCATTTTTATTTTCATCAAGATCTTTGTCAGACACCTCATTCATTAAATTTAGTGCCCGGTCATAATCTTTAAGACTAAATAATGAAGAGCAAAGGTTTAATTTGTAAATGTAACCTGAGTTATTCATTTCAATTGATTTTTCAAAAAATGATATTGCAGAAATGATATTGTTTTTAGAAGAGCTAATCACGCCCGCCAAGTTAAATAGCTGAGCATTTTCGATGCCAATTTTTTTAAATCTTTCAATGTCGTTAAAGGCTTGTGTAAATTTGTTTTGGTCATATTGCACGTGAGTAATTCTAATTGCAGTCTTGTGATTAAAATAAACTGGTCCAGACTTGTCAACTGTAGCATAATCGGATGCAGCGTATCGCGAGAGCTCGATTGCATTTGATGGGGCGACGTTTTCATCAATGGTATTATCATCAATTTTTAACTCTGATTTAACATACACCCCAACTTTCAATCCCAATTCTGAAAATTCTTTTTGTAGTTTTTCGATTAATTCATTAAGTACTTTTTTGTTAAAATCCTGCTCATTCCCTATAACACATATGGCACTGGAATCAATTATACTAAAGCGTGAGGACGTTTGATATTCTGACCTTAATTCACCATAAAGCTTTGCAAGTGCTTCATTGAGTGAAGCACTTCCATAATTTTTTAGATAATCTTCTGCAGCAGAAAATCTGAAAAAAATTGAGAACATAAAGTTTTCATTCTCAACCTCACTATTTATAAAGTTAGTTAACTCGTTCAAGCTAAATATTGAAGATTGGCCCGGCAGACTATTCAAATGCCTTGAAGAATTAGTTAATAAATGGCCAATACTTCCTGTGGGGATAGCTTCTATGAAAGACCCCACCTCAATTTTATAATCTTTAGTAACGTCATTTAGGAATGCAAAGGAAAGTTCAGGCTGAACTTCAAAAACGGTGATTGTCGTCAATTCTATTCTTGGGTAATTGCCAATTACACGCTTTGTTCTTCCATCATTAATGATGAAATTCTTTTCTCCAGTATAATTAGGTGAAAAAACTTTAAATTCTTGTCCTCTCGAAACCCCTACATTTTTTCCGATGTCCAATGCTATAATATTATTGTTTACATCATGTTCTAATACTTGGCCGTACTTGTTAAGTATATCTTCAAAAGGGATTACTTTATTTCTCCCTGAGGCTTTCGCTCGATATAACGCAGTGTCAGCGTTTTCAAGAATTTCAGTTACACTATCAATTAATAAATTCATAGTATCATGGAAATACAAACCAATACTGGCGGAAACGTTACGCTCATGTATTAGGGGAAGTGATATTTTTGCAAGGTTTTCTTCACTGCATAAACTTCGCCATTCAATATCAGTCGGCAGGGGGGTGTTACAGATATCAGTTCTAAATTTATTTGCCCACTCTACAACTTGGTCTTTGCTTGTAATGCCGCAAATCAATATCCAAAACTCTTCCCCAGAAGGGTGAGATAAATGTACTTCAATATTTTCATAAGAAGTTAAAGAATTTGCTGTTTTTTGTAATCTGGAAGCAAATGTCTTCAATACTTGGTCACCGTAAATGTGACCATAGGTATCATTAATTTGCTTGAAATGATCTATATCAAGAGCAAGTACTGCCAATATCTCAGATTCCACCTTGATTTGACTTACTTCATGAACGTTTTCAGGGTTGGCTTCACTTATATTTTTTTCTTCATTATAATTATTTGTGAGTTTATTACTTAATTTTTGTTTAAAAGCTTCTTTGGCAAGAAGTTGTGTCATGGGATTATAAGTTACACTATAAGCATTAAGTGCCCTGCTCTCAATCTTTTTCACTAAAGACTTGATATTATCAAGAGCAATTTTCTTTCCCCTTGGCTTTCTGCTTAAAGTAATAATGCAGTCAACGCTATGGCATGAATATATAATTAGCCCTTTCACATCAATTATTTCATCTTCTCTTTTTATGGTTTCTTCAATTTTAAGAGCTATGTCTTCACTTAATTCATTTTCTGAATCAAGATACTGCCAGCTATCTTTGTTAAAGTAGCAAATAGATAATGTGTATTCCTTTAAAAAAATTTCATTTTTTAACTCTTCATTAAGAGTTCTAAGCCTGTCCAATTTCATGTATCTTCCTTTGAATTAAAATAATAATATTTAAATTAATTTTCCGTCTAAAAATCGTTTTTTAAATGTCAGTTACTGGAGTTGACTACTGTGTAACCATTTTAAAGGTGCTAGTTGAGGATGGCAACTCCACATATTGGTAGCTTTAAAAACCTTGATTTTCTTGCTGACTCTATCTACTTCATAACAAGATTTGTGACATTTAATCTTATATATTTGTGTTTATACCGTATTTACCTACTAGGGTTTGATGTTTCATCCCGAAATATTGATTGTAAATCATACATTAATCTAACTTCATATAATGGGAGTTATACGAACCTTCACGGCTCGATACCTGTCCTCCAAATCGAACGCTCGCTCATACCTCTAACCTTATATAATTATCTTTATATAAGGCCAGACAGGGCTCCGGAAACCCTGTATCATGCGGATCCGGGTCGGATCCTGACTATTGCTGCCGTTTATACCGACGGCTTCCGAATTTGAAGGCGGCTGAAAAACCGGCAGCGCTACGTAAAATCTGGCGGGTAACCACCCTGCTGTTTCCTCAGAATTCACGTAGCGTCGCCAGAGCGTACATGGGGGAAAACTGTACAGGATGAACGATCTCTCCGTTTTTACCGGGCTCATCCCCCGGACGGCGTCGGATGATGACCTGACCGCAAGGCTGTCGGCTTTCGTCCGCCACCGCGAGGCGTTTTCGCCCAACACGTGGCGGCAGCTGCTGAGCGTCATGCGGATCTGCTGGCGCTGGTCGCAGGAAAACCGGCGCTCGTTTCTGCCCATGTCCCCGGATGATCTGCAGGATTACCTCTTTCACCTGCAGGCCGCCGGCCGGTCAACGTCAACCGTTTCGGTGCACGCCGCGCTGGTTGCAATGTTACACCGTAATGCGGGTCTGGTCCCGCCGACGGTATCGCCCGACGTGGTGCGGGCCAGGAAGAAAATTAACCGCACTGCTATCATGTCCGGCGAGCGTACGGGACAGGCCGTGCCCTTCTGCCGTCCGGATCTCGACCATCTGGACGTGCTATGGCAGCATTCGCCCCGCCTGCAGCACCTGCGGGATCTGGCTTTCGTCCACGTGGCGTATGGCACCCTGCTGCGAATGAGCGAGCTGTCACGCCTGCGGGTGCGGGACGTTACGCGCGCGGCTGACGGCCGCGTTATTCTCGACGTGGGCTGGACCAAAACCATCCTTCAGTCGGGCGGCATCGTCAAGGCGCTGAGCGCGCGCTCATCAGAGCGGCTGATGGAGTGGATCCGCGCGGCGGGCATGGCAAACGAGCCTGATGCCGTCCTGTTCTGCCCCGTTCACCGGTCAAATAAGGTGACCGGCGTCCCGACTGCGCCCATGAGTGCGCCAAGTCTGGAAGATATCTGGCACCGGGCAAGGCGGCATGCTGGCCAGACTTCACGCCCTGAAACCAATAAGGGGCGTTACGCGAGCTGGAGTGGCCACAGCGCGCGCGTCGGTGCCGCGCAGGATATGGCCAGAAAAGGCGTATCCATCGCGCAGATCATGCAGGAAGGCACCTGGACGCAGACCCATACAGTGATGCGGTATATCCGCATGGTCGAGGCGCATAAAGGGGCCATGGTCGCGCTAATGGAAGATGAGGATTAGTCTGGCCTGCTGCGCGCCTTTTAAAAAATTCCCAGGTATGGCTACCTCCCGCTGAAGGGGATTTTAAGTGCAGATTGCTTACTAAAAATATTGTGGCCTGAGGCCGGCTCCCTGCTCCGCCGGGCCCTTTCCGGACTCATGCTCCACCGTGCTTACCCCGCTACTGCTGGCGGTGTTTAGTCAGAAAATTAAGTAATTAACTTAAGTGAGTTGTGAATGACGGTCATCCATTCACAGCACACCTGCTGTTGGCATGTCAGTAAGCTGGCTTATGATTTGCTCTGGCTTTTGATCAATATCTGCGGCGAGAACGGTACTTTTTCATGACGCAGGTTCCTGATATCTGTGCGGGGTCTGACCGTGGAGCATCTGAGCGGAGGAATGCCCATGCTGCTGCAGACATAGGTGTTTTGTGTGGCTGCCTGAATTAACCTGATGAAATCATGCATGATGCGAAGGAAAATAAATGGCCATCGATAAAAACGGATTTATCCCGCTGCCTGCCTTCACCGGCTTTCAGCCGGCTTTTTCGCCCCTGATAGCTGACCTAGGGCATAAACTGGGGGCCGCGATGTCAGACCTGATCCACAGCGTTTATGTATATGGCAGCCTGGCTGAAGGCAGAGCAAAGGAGTCGGTTTCTGATCTCGACCTCACGGTGATATACAGCCGTGAGCCGGATGACCTCGCGACCAGCGAACTTACGGCAATCATGTCCGGCCTTGAGCAGCGTTATCCGGTCATCAGTAAGATAGATATCGACCCTGGCGTTCTGGATACCGTTATGCTGCCTGCTAATGCAGAGCGATGGGGCTACTGGCTGAAACATCACTGTATCTGCATTTATGGCGAAGATCTGCGGGATCACTTTAAACCTTTCAAACCCTCAAGGAGTATCGCGATTGCCCTTAACGGTGATTTTTATACTGTGCTGAACGGCTATATTTCACGGATGAAGCCCTCCCTTGAGCCTTCACAACGGCATGCGCTCCAGCGGACGGCAGCTCGCAAGGCTATCCGGTCGACAAACATCCTGAGGGATGAAAGCGATACGGACTGGCCGTCAACGCTGGAGGAGCATCGTGAAAAATTTAACAGTCGGTATCCGGCCCTCGCGGAAGAAATGGATTACCTGCTCAGCATCAGCCACCGCCCGCGCGGCGACATTATGACTTTTGCCGGCAGAGTCTCAACATTTTCCTACTGGTTGAATGCCGAGTTCAGCACGCGTAACCGATAATCGCGAATGAGCCGGCGGAGGCTTCAGAAGACACCTTTCTTTCAGCAGCGGAAGATATTCCGGATCAAGAGCCCAGGCTTATGAGTCAGCAAACAACAGCGACAATGCACGATGGAACGTTTACGGCGTTCTGACGCGCCCGCAAACCTCGCGTGAGGCTAAGGGATTGTTCATATCGTTAGAATTTCGCGCCAAATGCGATCCCAGCACACTCCGTCCGAAGTCCCGCCGTTTGGCTAAAAAGGATCTGCGCGGCTGTCAGCAGGCGTGAAATCATATTTCTGTGATGACTGCGCATTCGTTCACGCCCGCCCTGCTTGTCTCGTGAAGATGGATGAGTCTCCCGCCAGAAAACCTCATATTCCAGGCTGTATCCCTGCTTACCCGCCGGACATGAAAAAGCCCGCATAGGCGGGCTGACTGATTATCACTATTTATCGCCGTAGTGATAGCGGGCTGCATAGATAATGATCTCTCCGTTCTGGACTGAGTAGACCAGCCGGTGGCTCTGATCGATGCGGCGCGAATAGAGCGCCGGATCTTTGTGATGCCGCAACCGTTCTGGTTTTCCAATGCCGGTCAGCGGATCGGCCTCTATGCTGTGAAGTAACTGCCGGACGCGTTCAAACTTCTTTTTGTCTGTATCACGCCAGTAGTTAAGATCGTCAGCGCCATTTTTCGTGAACTTAATATTCCACTTCGACAAACTCGCCGCGCTCCGCCTGTTTCATTGACTCATTAATATGCGCTGCGTTCGCCGGGTTGCTGAAAAGATAGACCGTTTCTATCAGTGCCTCATACTCTTCCGCATCGATTATAACCACGTCAGGTGCGTCGCGACGCATAATGCGGACAGGCTCGGCATCGTCGGTGACCCGCTTCATCGTATCTGCGAAATGCTTGCGGGCATCGGTAAAATTGATTGAATGCATGTTGTTAACTCCCATCAGTTGATGACCATTATGAAACATGTACTCAAATAAGTACATTTTAAATTATCCCGATTTCATTTCAGGAAAACGCCCCTGTAATGGAAAGGTTAGGAAGGGAAGCGAGAAAATCTGATCCCGGAATCCTTATGACGTCAGTATACCCCGCTATCCTTACAGCAGGAGGTGTCTATGTGCGGACGATTTACGCAGTACAGCAGCCGTGATGAGTATTTTGACTCACTCGGTCTGAAACCGGACGAAATCACGTTCGACCCGGAGCCTGTTGGCCGTTTCAACGTGGCGCCCGGCACAAAGGTGCTCCTCCTCAGCGAGCGTGAGGATGCGCTGCACCTCGACCCCGTGTTCTGGGGTTACGGCCCGGAGTGGTGGGATAAGCAGCCGCTCATTAACGCACGCGGAGAAACGGCGGCAAGCGGTCGCATGTTCAAGCCGCTGTGGAACCACGGGCGGGCCATAGTGCCGGCCGACGGCTGGTTCGAATGGCAGAAAGAGGGCAGCAAAAAGCAGCCGTTCTACATCTACCACAGGAAAAAGCAGCCTCTGTTTTTTGCCGCGATCGGTAAGCAACCATACGGGCAGGACCACGGCAAAGAGGGGTTTGTAATTGTTACCTCATCAAGCAACCAGGGCATGGTCGACATCCACGACCGCCGGCCGTTAGTGATCACTGCTGACGCCGTCCGTGAATGGCTGGGTGCTGATACATCACCTGAGCGGGCAGAAGAAATTGCTCATGATGCAGCTATTCCGGAGAAAGAATTTACCTGGCATCCGGTAAGTAAGGCTGTGGGGAACATACACAATCAGGGAAAAAAACTGATTGAGCAACTTCATGAGGCAACCGACTGAAAAAGGTCGCATGCAAAACCAGATATAAAAAAATATCCCCGCCAGAGTGGGGACATAAACAGGACAGTATGGAAAGTCTCTCGCACCGTGTGCGTGCTGTGTGTAGCCTTCGTGGAAAATACGAAGCGCATACCAGCTTAGTCAGCTGTTAGATGACCGGCAAATGGATTACGAAAAAATTTTTTGGGTATCACAATGGGTTCGGCCCTCAATCCCCTTAATGTCGCGCAGGGGGCGGCCCTTCGAGAGTTATAAGTAAGCGCTGCTCACCGGCATCCACTTTCAGGATATTACTTTCATTCGCATTCAGGTTTTCCACAAAAATAATACTTAGCGCTGCCATGAGTTCCGCGGGAGAGGCGTTAACATTTGCTGCAAGCAGCTCAATCTTATCAACTAATTCCGTGACAGTCCTATCTCTCATCAGCCCGGCTCTCCTTATTTAAGTGAGTGTTATTAGCTTACGTTTTTTTTTTGGAAGTATTCCACTCCCTGCTGCTGCCAGGGCGGGCGGGCAGGCTGCGCACTGAATGCCGCGTCAGCGGCATGGAGGCGCCATGAATAGCTGATGCTGGCTGGCGCCGTCAGCCCGGCGTAGCCGGTTACGGGCTCAATGGTGGCGAAAGCCCAACCCCTCCCTTGTATCTAACATAATGTGGTGATTAGCTACCATCACACGAAGCGGAGAGAGCCGGGCCCCTCCCTGAGGACAGTCTGAATTACTGATCCTGCCTGACAGCTTGCGGCCCTACGCTTCACCTTTCACGCCAGCACATTTTGTTGAACGGTTACCGGGAGCATGACTCCGAATGTATAAGGCGAACAGGCGTGACGGTCAATGTGAGAGGAGAATAAAAATGTTCCCTGTAGGCATAGACGTTAGTAAAGACTCGCTCGACCTTTGCATCCTCTATGATGGCATAAAGGGTCGTATACGAACCAAGAAGATAAAAAATGACAACAGTGCAGCAGCCAATATTATCCGCTGGCTTCGACTTCAGCACTGTGGCCCGGAAGACGTTCATCTGATTATGGAAGCAACCGGCGTTTATCATGAACGGTTGGCTCTGTCGCTGCATGAAACTGGCGCATACGTTTCTCTTGCAAATCCGCACCGCAGCCGCGATTTTGCAAAGGGTATGGGTATTCTGACCAAAACGGACAAGGTAGATGCTTACATGCTGGCCTGCTACGCGCTGCTGAAAAAGCCGCACCGATGGCTGCCGCCTTCTGCTGAAGTCATGCATCTCAGTGCGCTTATCCGCAGGCGTGATGCATTGCTGAGTGACGCCGTACGTGAGGAAAACCGGCTCGAAAAATACCAGAGCACGCATACGCCTTCTGACGTGATGAGCTCCTGCATGCGCATGGTGAAACTTCTCCGGGAAGAAGTAAAATTCACTGAGCAGCTGATAAAGGCACACATAAAAGCACATGCAGCGCTACAGCTTGATTATGACCTTCTGACGTCCATCCCGGCCGTCGGCCCACAACTGGGCATGAACATGCTGGTTTTACTGCGTAGTCATGATTTTGAGTCTGCCAGTCAGGCAGCGGCCTTTTTGGGCGTGGTGCCCGTGGAAAAACGATCGGGCACTTCCGTTCGAGGTAAAGCAAAGATGTCTAAAATCGGACCACCGCAGCTACGTGCAAAGCTGTATATGTCCGCCCTCTGTGCCAGACGATGCAATACGCGAATGCGCAACTTTTATGAAGAATTGTGCCTGCGTGGCAAACCTAAGATGGTGGCAATCGGGGCTGTTATGCGAAAGCTGGTTCACTGGTGCTACGGCGTGCTTCATACCGGCAAAGCTTTTGAAAACTTGCCGGCTACATAAGGATTCAAGTCTGATATTGAAATATTAATCACAAAATAGCCCGAGTCTTTGACGTGTGGCGTCACCAATGACAAGGAGATGAAAAGTGATAATTGTATTACGGCAGTTCTAAGCCGTAGCGCTCTGCTCATGCCTGGAAAATGCAGGTCCGAGCTTTAGACAGTTAGCTGCATGTCCGCTGCTAGCGATAAGCGGACGTTAAATGACGGCGACAGGGAATCTCTGCCCCATTAAACATAACAACCCAGCGGCGAATCTTTCATAAGCCGCGCCTATCAGCTTAATAGTTAGCACGATCACAATACCAGCATTTATTGTTAATTAGGTAATAGTAACCTTGGTTATCATTATTCCATCGAAAGCACACAGGCTTTCAACCATACAAACCAAGGATAAAGACCATGAAAACCATTAAAGCTATGTCTATCGCCGCCGTTGCCACTCTTTCACTGATGTCTGCAGCCAGCTTCGCGCAGAGCGTTACCGCAACGTCCCTGACACTGGACGGTGCCGAAGCTAAAATCGCCGCTCAGGCGCAGCAGAACGGTCAGCAGTACAAAATCATTGAGGCCAGCAACGGCAACGTCGTGCACATGACGGCTGAGCTGTACAAATAAGGGATGGTCGCAAAAGGAAGTGCCAGGAAAGGTCGCCCGCGGGCGGCCTTTTTTGTGTTTTAACCCGCCACTCGGGTGAACTGAACATAACATCCCTGCTGCGAAGGCCATCGCAACCGGGGAGTAGAAACGACTAAGACAAGTGTTCAGCCTTTCCTCTTCGGCTGACCTTACCGCCTTTGCGGCCTGCTTCGATCGCGCGCTCAGGGTCATTCCTGAAATTCCCGCCGCTTATCTGACCGCCCTTTCTACCGGCATCTGCCGCACGCTCCGGGTTCTCCGCAAAATTCCCGGCACCGCCTCTACGTCCCGTCATAACGCCTCCAGTTTGAGTTAAGTAAAACCAGATTAAGCATAGCCGCAGCCGTTATATACGGAGCCAACTCAGACATGCTTAACGCCAAAATTGCTATGTCGGACGTGTTCTGCCGTATTTGGGGTAAAAAAAACCCGCTCAGGGCGGGAGAAAATTCGTTACAGAGGAATATCTCTGTACTTAATCAGGCAGCGGAAAACTGTTTAAGTTCCCGACGCGCCAGGCACCCGAATTTAAAATTAGAGTTCTTGCCCGCCCACCGCAGGAGCACTGAGGGCGTTTCTGCGGCGAACGGGGGGTTTACGGCACTTTTTTCCGCGGCTCAAACCCAGAAAAACGCCCCTAATGGCTCCGCTGCGTCTGCATGGCTATAAAGTGAGATCTGTTATCCACCGATTAGTGCATGCTGATGTTGCAAACGTCAGCTCCTGGCACAAAGCGGCCTGACTACGCGCCAGGTCCACTATGAGCGAACAGCAGACGTCAAAATTCTGGTGATAGGGATGTTACGCCACATTAAACATACCACTCCAGAAACGAATTCAATGAATCTGTGCTAACTTCAACCACCAAACGGTTGCTGCAAAAGGATTTTATTATGAATTTAGTTGATGCTCTGAAGGCGAAATATCCGGGTTCCCAGGCTTGGCAGATCGGAGACAATGCTGATATGGCTAACGAGCTGGCGGACTTGGTTATGAAAGGGATTAAAACCGCATCCTGTGGTTCTTTGGCCTCATACTTGGCAGAAAAATCGCCACCAAGAATAGGCAGTCACAATATTATCCTCGACGGTCGGGATGAGCCGGTATGCGTCATCAGAATGACTTCAATGCGTCTGGTTCGCTTCTCTGACGTTACTGAGGAATTAGCCCGCAAAGAAGGCGAAGGAGATTTGAGCCTCGAATACTGGAGATCTGAGCATAAAGCCTTTTTTACCAGAGCTGGCTTTTACGCTGACGACATGGAGCTTGTAGCAGAAGAATTTGAGGTCGTTGAGGTCTGTAACAGGACTGACCATGCCTAGCGCTCATATTTAATATAACAGTTCTGTAGCGCGCTTCCTTGGCTGTATAACAGCTTTAAGTTAAGGAAGCTCTTTGCGCATAAAAACACTCAGCGGATCTGCTTTATACGGGGGAAATGCATCGCATACCTCGTACCCGCACCTGCGATATAGCGCTATAGCCGGTTGCTGGTGAATCCCTGTTTCAAGCTGCAACAGCCGCGATTTCTTTTCTGAAGCAATCACCTCGATTGCACTGACTATCTTCTCCCCAAGCTTCCTTCCGCGGTATTCCGGTCGAATGTAAACCCGCTTAATCTCGGCTGAGCCGTCTTCGTGAAATAGCAAAGCACCACAACCTGCAGGTGCATTTCCTTCATCACGTACGATCACGCATCGGAGCTGCTCGTCACTGACTGCTGAAAAATCTAGGCAGTGGTTACTTTCTGTAGGATACAGTTCGCTTTGAAAGGCATCGAGCTCGCTAACCAACCACGTCAGGTCAGTATCCCCTTTTTCGACTTCTGAAATGTTGAACATTCACTATCCTCAGCTGAGTTTTAACTACTGAATCTACCATGCCTGCTCTAACTATGACGCCTATCAAGATTTAACATACGCCGCAGGCTGTAAATGGTGGATGACCGTAACCTCTGAATCCATCTCGATGGACGGGTAGTGCTCACGCATCCCTTCTAACAGTTCAGCATCAGGCCATTCCGCACTTTTTCCAAGCCAGGCCGCAACGTCAAAAAGCGGCATTTTTTCGACATGCGTGACCCACACCATGACCGTGTCAGAGACATCTTGCACGTTTACGTAAAGCATAGGGCCCGGCACAATTTCGCGTTCCCGCCATCGAATGGTATGACGGTTCCTGCCTGCGCGAACGTCCGGCAGTAGGCGAGGCTCGATTTCAAGACTCTGCAATGACACATAACCTCCGGTGACCTGCTCCGGTATTTGAGACAACGATTAGTAGAAATACTGGTTTTTAACTAATGGATTGATTTTAATCTTGAGCAGGTTAGTTGTGTAGCAAAGCGTATCTTTTAAACGTCCGCTGTTGGTACATAGCGGACACTATCTAATGAGATTAATGCGGTTTTAATAGAATATCCCTGCGCTTAATTCTCAGCGGGCAACTTTCCGGTAAGTTAATACTCCAGTAATGCCTCCCCCACCATCGTTAGGGTGATTAATTCCATCCATAACATTCACTGATTCGAAATCAAACGGAGACGTCCCTTCTAAGCATGCTACGTTGACGCCAAACTGATTCGGATTAGATCTCCGTTGATGAAATGTGTAAATTCCACATTTAGAGCAAAAATAATGAGCGGCTTGCCGGGTATTGAAGCGATACTCAGTCAAAAATTCTTTCCCATCTAAAACTTGAATTCCTGATAACTCTGCTGATACGGCAACCGCACCTCTCATCCTGCAAAAGGAACAATTACATCTACGAACGGTATTGAAGCTGTCTGACAGCTCAACGGAAAAGCGAACAGCCCCACAGTGGCAACCTGCCATTAATTTTTTTGCCATGAAAGATGAATCCCTCCAAGAAAATATATCTTAATAATTACCATAATATCTTTTGATGTTCGTTACCTGTTTCTATCTAAATTACAAACGTCCACTTCTGGCATAAATTAGCCTGTTGCGGTTGAAGAGGCCGCTGTTCGGGTTGCGGCCTGAACCGGCGGCAGGGCATCCGGACGATGAACCACCGACAACATGCGCTGCATCAGGATGAAATCCAAATATTTTCATTTCAGTCATGCCGTCCAGGCTTTTTCAACATAACCGCATTCGGATGGCGCAGCCAGAGGATCACGGAAACCATTGTGATAAGCAGAGCCAGAACAACAGAGACAAGCAACGTGCCGGGAATGCCGACGCGCTCAAGCAGAAGGGCATACGCCGACGGCGCCAGAGCCGCGAGAAAAAACGCAGGGGACAGCAGCATGCCTGTTTTCCGGGCATAGAGCTGCGAACCGAACAGAGTAAGGGGAAGAGCAGCCTTTACTAATGTGCTCAGCCCGTTCACGGCTCCGTAACCCAGAACAAACACCGCCGTAGCTGTCGGGGTAAAATGCCCCGCCAGGCCTGTCAGAAAACAGAGCGGCAAAGCAATACCAGTAATGAGATTCAGGCTTAGCGCAGATATTCGTGCGCCGGACACTACGTCCAGCAAGCGGGCCCCGACCTGGCCTGCTCCCCAGAGCATCCCTGCCACAGCAGGCGCACCATAAGCGGCCAGAATCTGTGGAAAGTGCGTGGACACACCGGTTGACACGAAACTCAGCAGTGCAATCAACGTCGTGTACCAGAGCCCACTTATAAACGTCCGGCGATTTTCGGTTGTCCTTGCCTCCCCGCCGTCTGACGGACCGGCCACAACAGGTGCTGGCCTGCCGTCTGAGGGAACTGCGCAAAGGATAAGCAGGCTAACCAGTCCGGCGCCTCCGTAAATGAGGACAGCATGCCGCCAGTCGGTGATGCGTAACAGGGCTGCACCCGCAGGCCAGAACACAGCTGAAGCGAGGCCACCCAGCAGGGTGACCAGAGAAATGGAGCGGCGGGCGCCGACTCCTGCCGTCTCCACAAGTAGCGCAAACGCAGCGTCATAAAGAGCAAAGCGCATGCCGGCGCCCGTCAGGACCCAGGCGGCAATCCACATAGCGGCAGAATGCGTCAGAGCCATCAAAAAACATCCGGCAGAAATGCAAATGGTTCCTGCCATCATCATCGTACGCCCGCCGGCGCGCGCCATGACAAGGCCGGTTATCGGCGATACCAGTCCCATAACCAGCATGGCCACGGTCAGCCCTGAGAAAGTCACGACCGGAGACCAGCCCGTCTCCGCCATAACAGCTGCGCCGAACGCTCCCGGCATGTAGAAGGTAATTCCCCAGTTAATCAGCTGTGTCATCCCGATGCAAAAAACGGTGCGGCCTGTCAGCCGTCCGGCACTCAATCTGCATTTCCCGGAAGCGCAGCGTCGCCCTGCCCGAGCATGCGTTGCATAATGACTGTGTCAAGCCAGCGCCCGTGCTTGAATCCTACCGACCTGAGCGTGCCTGTGATACTGAAACCTGCCGTACGGTGCAGAGCAAGCGAGGCCCTGTTTTCGCTGTTTCCCACCATCGCCACGAGCTGGCGAAAGCCACGAGTTTCTGCCCACTTTACCGCGTGGGACAATAGCTGCTTACCGATACCCTGCCCCTGAAACATGGGGTCAATATATATAGAGTCTTCCAGGGTGAAGCGGTAGGAATACCGTTCCCGGTAAAAAGACAGGTAGCAGTATCCCCGGACCAGCCCTTCATCGATCGCCACAAACCAGGGCAGCCCCGCAGCGCGTAACTTGTTCAAACGGGCCATTATTTCAGCCGTATCAGGCGGTTCGGTTTCAAAAGTGGCGGAGCCATGTAATACGTGATAAGCATAAACCCGCTGAATGGCGGGAGTATGTTGTTCATCTGCTTCCGTTATTTTCATCGGTACGGCTCCTTTTCCGGTCAGAAACAGAGGCTAACCCGAAAAAATATTTTCAGACAGAGCGTGGGACTTATCAGCGGTATAAGGAAAACTTTGGCATGGCAATCCTGAATCTCGACCACCTGACTACCTTCAGACTGGTTATCAGCCGGGGCACCTTCTCCGGGGCGGCAGAAGCACTCGGTCTGTCTCAGCCGGCCGTCAGCCTGCAGATAAGGCAGCTGGAGCAGGCGCTGCAGGTCCGGCTTATAGAGCGAACCAGCCGGGGGATAAGGCCCACTCCTGCCGGGCTGACTTTCTCTGAGCACTGTATGAAAATTGATGCAGTGGTAAATACAGCCATTGAGTCAGTATCTCTGCATTCAGACGACATAACCGGCACCGTTACTGTCGGTACTGGTGCAACAGCCTGTATTCATCTGCTGCCTCCTTTACTGCGACGGCTGCGACAGATACATCCTCTGCTAAAAGTGGACGTATGCACTGGCAATACTTCCGATATTGTCCGGAGCGTGGAGGAAAACCGTATAGATATTGGTCTGGTAACACTGCCGGCAGCCGGTAAGTGCCTGAGTGTCAGCCCGGTGGGTACAGATGAGTTTGTTGTAATCATGGAAAAGGATTCATCAGGGCAGAGTGCGAACCCGCTGTCTCCCGACGCCCTTTTGCCACTGCCATTGATTATCTTTGAACCCGGAAGCGGGACTCGCGCCTTGATCGACGAATGGTTCCGGTTTGCCGGGCATGCTGCTAGCCCCATGATGGAGCTTGGCAGTATTGAAGCTATTAAAAGGATGGTACGTTCCGGTCTGGGCTACAGCATCGTTCCCCGTATGTCCGTTGCAAGTATTGAAGAAAGGCAGGGTCTCAGTCTTTACTCTGTGACGCCCTCGCTTCACCGGACTCTGGGAACAGTAATGCGGGAGGATCGGATTGTCAGCAGGGGCATAAGTGAAGTGTTGAAAATACTAAACGCCAATTTTGCAAAAGATGAAAGCAGATAAATAACATTCAATAAATTTATCTGACAGATACGGTCTGTTCTGCTCCGAAAATTATCCTTGCTGATATTAAGCCACCTAAGTCCGCTTCTGGCACAGAGCGGACACTGATGGCATTAGAAGTATGACAGTGCCATTGTCATACTGGACACAATCGTAATTCTGACCAGACTACGCCAATTGAAATCACTGGAAGAATCATGGACATCCAACTTACCAACGTCACCCCGGACAGCCCAGGATTTGCTGAGTTAAGATCGCAGAGCATGGCTGAAGGATTTAACATGTTACGCCGACTGGAAGATAACTGGCTTAGCGGAAAGAACCGCTTCGATAGACCCGGAGAAAAACTAATTGGGGCTTCTGTAGATGGATTAATCGTTGGCGTTTGTGGACTCAACATCGATCCATATACGCTAAAAACTGGCATCGGACGTCTTCGACATCTCTATGTAGACTCAGGATGGAGAAAAAGGCAGATTGGCAGCGCCCTGCTCAGTGAGATACTTAAGGATTCTGATCACTGGTTTGATTTTATCAACACAAACGCGCCTCCATCAGCATTCACTTTCTACGAACGAGCTGGCTTTGTTGCTTTAACTGGCATAGAAAAAGTCACGCACCATCTATGCCTCAGAGACCCAGCGCGTTGATACAGTCACGTCCTGGATAGACCGCATATTCTGTCCAGTGAAACATTTTTCAGGGACGCCTGCCGGGATACAGCCCTGACGTAACCAAACCGAACCACTTTCAGGCAAATCAGAACCAATACAGTTAAATCCGTGCATCCCTGGACAAACTGCGTTTCTGACCAGGAATGCAGAACGGAAACTGAAACATCTTCAAAAAATCAAAGGAACTGACTGGCCGCTTTGAGCGATGAGCGGAAGTTCGCAATAGAGTCGCCATGGATGTTGCTAGCAATGCCGTGTGTCAATCAATGGGGAGCTGATCATAGCGGGTATAGTAGAGCCTTTTGAAAACTCAACTTTTCGCATTGATTGCCGATAACAAGTACTTAAAAGTGTTTCATCTACCACTACAGGCAGAATTCAATGCGGCATTTACTTTTACCCGATAATGTAGCCGGGTAGAAAATGCGCAGGGAGCGAATGTTCATCATGACGTTTATGTCCAGGTTTAAGTCCCTATTCGTTGAAGAAGATGATTCCGATTACTGGGATAAGAAAGCTGCTGAACTTACATTTCTCGGTGAATTACACCGTGGAAATGTGGTCTTAAGTCTCGATGATCAAAATTTGAGTCTGGCTGAACAGGCACAAAGAGCAGTAGGGCATGTTAATTTCGAAGAGATGCTTATCGCGCTTGATGTCGATACCGGTTATCGGCAGCTCTCAAAAGCCGATATCACTGTTGCGATTGGCATTGGCCTCATGGGTGTAGCAGCGGCATATGCCACAAATCTAAATGCAGAAGCTCTTGAGGAACAAGCCCTCAAGCTTCATGAGAACTTCAAGCCCGATGGCGCTACCAGTCCTCACGACTACAGGAGCGGAGCGAAGCATCGTTACATTTTCGGCCATGATTTCAATCTGGGTCAGAAATTTCCCGAAGGGATGACTTTCGGCGGGGAGCAGGTCGGAGGTAAAAGTCTTTATCAGTTACTTCTGAATTACATAGAAGCCCATTATCCCGGTTCTGGTGTGCTTACTACACATTTTAAGCTTGTCATGCACCTACTGACGCACTATCTGAGTGATCTGCCTACTAACGATGGATTGCCTTTGCCATTCACATCTTTTTTCACTAAATGGAAAGAAAATCCGCTGAACGCGTCTGGATATAGCGCAGAGAACCCCGTGCTTGATGCACTCGGCAGGGAATTTGGCACCATCCATGCCTCAGACATGACTTCTTACGCAGTAATGAAACTGATGATTAAAGGGTATAAAGCTTACACATTCTGGGGTGAGTCCACCTCCGAGCGGGATAAAGATCTGCATGAAGCCCAGATGAGTACTATCGCTTATGGATCTACTCTGCTGATTCAGCTCTTTTTATGTCTTGTTAATGCAGGCAGTGGTGGGGTGGTCGGCACAACAGCTGGTGCGACAAGAATGACAGCAAAATTCAACTATCTAATCGCCGGACCTTTTCTCTGGAATGCATCTAAATCGGTAATCATCATCGGTAAGCAGCACGGCGAGATCATGAAAGATTATGAGGCGTCGATTTCATGTCTTAATGACAGTGAAACCTCATTTGATACTTGGATTAAAACACAATGCACCTGACAAATCATAAAGACAACGCACGCGAAGAGTATCATTTTGAATCATCGCAGGATTACTGCGACCTTGGACATATTGCAAGGGTATCCGAGCTGTTGAACCATCGGAGTGATTTCAACGATGCAGATCGTGCCCAACTACTTGCCATAATGGAGCTTGAGAGACTGCGTTATCGGTTTGCTAATGATGAATTGCCTCTTGATAGCTACCAGGCAGAAGTTCAGTCGGTCAGACAGGCACTAATCGATTCTCACAAACGTGAGCCTTTTGATAACGGTAAAGTCGACCGAGCGTTTTATGTTGAACTGAATAAAGGATATGGCTATGTCGGGTAACTCGACTTTAAAAATACTGGGTACAATAGTCGCAGCTGCGGGCACAGCGGCCACAGCCTGGGTTACTGCTACATTAGCGTCACGTAGCCTTGAGGAAAAACGAAAAAGTAAGCTTGACCAAGACAATGAGCTTATTTATAAAAAAATGAAGGACGATAAAAAATGATCGTCATAATATTTCTTTTGATTATTTTAATTGGGGTTTTTGCATTCAGGTTCACCACGCTTGAAGGGAGAAAACAGAATAAGCACAGAGAGATGAAGGAAGCTAAAAAAAAGACATTCAGACCAGGCAAGTAAAGTCGGAATGAAGTAATAGCAAGGTCTCAAATGAAGCAGGATTTCTGGTCAGGGTCACTTTTGTCACGAAGCTACCCTAATGCAAAGTCTAACAGGCAGCTTTGAGCGAAAAGCGGATGCATTGGCTAAATTTCACCAACAAATTGAGCTAAGAATAGCAGTCGAATAGACAAAGTATTAATATCTCGAAAATAGACAACAGGGGGTAAAGGTATGGCAGGTGGGTATTGGGGAAAGGGGCAAAACCCTTACTGGAACTATGATTCTGATGCTGCGTTAAACGACCTGCAAAAACGCATTGCAGAAGGTGAAGCACACAGTGCAAAACTTGAAAACTCGCTTTTAAAGACCCAGGCTGACTCAGATAGACAGGAGATACAACAACAAATTGATGTTGCTGCTAACACGCAAGCTAATTTAAATGTCAAAATAAAAAATCATAAAGAGGCTTTTTTTAAGTTGGCCATTCGCTCAAACACTTTTGTAAGAGTGTTAAACGAAATAATGGAAAAACATCCTGATTTGAAGGATGAAATCCTAGACTTAATTCAAGAAAAAAGAAATGAATGTACAGCTTCAGAGTATAGGGAAAAGTGGTGGAGCTGGGTTAAAAATACAGACATTAAGATAGAACACGAATATCTCAATTTTCCATATGAAGAGCGAGAGCTAAAAAAATAGGCCTTCGCATTGTCTTCTTAGAGTTCTTATCTAATTTCAATTTGGTTCTGTTAAGAATACTTGAGCGATGTCCGCTTCTGGCACAAAACGGACTGACGTAAGGCTTATGTCCGCTAAGAGCGAAGAGCGGACATTATGGCCCGATAAAATTCTGCTATCCCAATACATTGATAACTACCAGATATGTTGAACGACGCAGTTCAGATCTTTAGGTAAATAATCAAATCATAACCTGTTGCGAATCGACAGCATTTCTCGGTATAACCTTCTTAAGGTCTTTATAGATGGGCGCATGTGAACAGGAGACGGATGATGATTTCAAAGGAAAATGCAGAGCATTATTTCTGGGGCGACGATTGCGATGGTTGGTATCTGGTAAACCGTCAGGACATGTTGGTTATTCATGAAAAAATGCCTGCCGGCACTTATGAAAAGCGACACTTTCACTCCGTTTCCAGACAGTTTTTCTTTGTTCTCAATGGTGTTCTATCGATGGAGCTGGAAGGTAAATTGCATAATATCAAAGCCCTGCAGGGGATGGAAATTCCACCGGGAGCAAAGCATCAAGCCAGAAACGACACAAGGTCTTCCGTAGAATTTATTGTAATTTCACATCCGACGACTCGAGGAGATCGTTCTGACCTCCCTTCATCCTGCTGACGACTTATGAACAATTGCTACGGTTTGTCTTAACGTAAGGCCAGCGTACTATGTATTAACCTACCTGAGTGCTTACAACACATGCTTCTGGCACAAAGCAGCTCTAT